>JBLIGC010000001.1:0-138075 GCA_047636735.1 Glaciecola sp.
CAAAAATGTAAAACACGCAATAGGCAAAGCGCCCATGGCTGCGGCTCTAATAGCTTCAATTATGAACTGCATAACTCTCCGATTTCCTAGAGCGTAATAACCCGAGTAAAGGTTATACAGCATAAAACTCTATTTTTTAACTAAACGAGATTAGATTTATTTGTTGCTTTGGATCCAGACTCCATGAATCCGCTAGGCATGAGATAAAACAGGGAACTGTAGCTTTTCATTATCAAATAAGCCCCTCCTATCATCAAGTATGAAAAGAGCATCCACTGGTATTAAAATATTTTCATCAAAGGAAGCTTTGTCATTAGGGGTAAACCCCAACACAACTTTCCTAGTTTCTTTGCTAGTTAAAGCAGAAATAACTTCATCTAACGGTACTTGTGTTTCACAAAAAACATCCTTTAAGAATAAAGTATCCTGCTCGAAGTCGGCCACGACAACAGCGTCAAGCTTTTTAATATAATAGACATTGTCTTCCAAAATGGCGGTATAGCAAAACATCACAAGAGACGCATTATCTATCATTGATAATTGTGAAAAAGGAACCGACTGATTAACTTTGTTGAAAAGTAGTTCTTTATTCTGGATATCCAACATGTTGAGTTTTGTCACATCGGATTGACTAACCCGTAAGTTTGTTTCTTTTGAATATTGATATTCTTCTACGCGGCTAAAACCAAACTTTGGATAAAAATCAAGCACACTATCATTGGCGAAAAGATAAATTAAATCACATTTTCCCCTCCATTGGGCCAATACCTTCTCCAACAGTAGCCTATTCAAACCTTTATTCCTATGTTCAGGATCTGTCATGACCGTCCCAATTTGGATATAGGTTCTCTTCTCACCCTTAACTAAAAAATCAATAACATTTACACTGATACTACTGACAATATTGTCGCCTTTCAATAATGAATAAGGCCTATATCTATCGCCCCAGTAGCCATTTGTATACCAACCCTCAAAATCGAAGTGATATACTTTTTTAGTCAAACTATTAAAGCTTTTCCTTAATCTATCATCATTTTTGAAGTCAACGACGTAACCGTAATATTGACCATTTATTTTTATAGTTTCCATACTCAACCTCACTGCAATTAGACATCGGGAAAAGGAGTATTCCTTCCTCTTAAAATTTCAGCCTTTGACAAACTTGCCTATATTAGCGTGAAAATAACTATCTAAAACTCTTAACGGAATCCTATCACATACCTTTTAAAAATTAAATATAGCTCATTCCATCTATGCCCTACGTCAATCTAGACCTGTAAATCAACAAGTCAGCATCCACATTAAGTTTATGAATAGAGGCGGTTGATTTACCTTTATATAATTCTCAGCATGTATATAACGATTAAAATCGAGAAAAATGTGAGCCAGTATTTTGTTTATTTATGACTGACTTCACGAGTTCAAAATTCAGTTTGTCTCCTAATTATGAGAATGTCATCAAAGGGGATTTTGATTTCATTGAGTCGTATTAGCGCTTCACGAACAAGGGTACACAAACTTTACAGCAGCAATTCTGTTGGCGACAGGTTGGTGGAGGGAATCACTTTTTTTCGCTGTATAAGGCCTAAACTATTGCTAATATAAATTGGCGCATAAAGGCTACTCAATAAGATCAACTTGATCACTAGCAGTATCGGTCTGCAATCCAAAATGACCTAATGAATACGTGTAACTAGCGTCTTCGTTCCAAATTCGGCTGCTGTGCATTCCATAAACATAGCAATTGCCAGTAGAGCAAACTACTTGGTCAATAAAGCTTTTCAACGAATACACTTTAGCGCCCAAAGGTACGCCGTAAATCCCATCAAGGAATGGGCTACTGATAGATAAACCTGATCTACCACAGGTGCTATTCCACACGTTATAAGGGTAAACGCCACAGCTACGCAATCCTAATAGCGCGCCAGCGACACCAACAAAGGTGTCGATTGAAGATGCAACAGCAAGTTTATCAATTTGCTGTGCTGCGAGCGTCACACCCATAGAGTGACCAATAACATCAATTTTTCCTGTACAAGAGCTGTTAATAGCATTCAAAATGGCTGTGCGTACAGGCGTTTCTTCACTACCGTTGTGATTGTTGCATGTAGCGCAAGATTTTGAGCCCCAATTGGGTGTGAAGATTTCATTATTAGTATAGCCTCGTGCATATAGTTCGTTAAGGGTATTATTCCAACTTGAGGGTGATGCGGTATTTCCATGCACCAATACTACACTGTCTTTGCAAGCTGCGTTAGCCGTTCCATATACCAATAAAAATAAGCCAATTGTTGATAAGTAATTTTTCATAGGCGCCTCACTTGTTAATTTCGTGTTAACACATTAGGCGATAAGGCAGGAGCTTAAAATAGTACTTTAGTACGTAAGCTGATTTGCTATTTGTTTTTAAAAGTAGTCCTCACGTAACGACTATTTTTATCTGAGTGTGTTGGTAAAAGTATATAAGACCTTATACACTTTTACCAAGTTCCAACATTATTTGAAACCTACATATTTAAGTGAACGATATACCTAAACGCAGCAATAGTTGGCAAATCTTAGTTTAAATCGGCATCACTAAACTTTGCCCAATCTATATTGTGTATACGAGTTTCAGCGATATAAAAAATCTTATCGCCCGGCAATAGTTTATCTGTGAGCGGCGGATTGACCACAATTTTTTGAATGTCATGATTACCCGCAACACCAATAAAAATAGCGTCGTATTTATGTTTCAGTAGATAAAACATATTTTTTACGCTAATCGGATCTACGTTTTGCGCAATAGTCGCTGAAAATTGTGCTTGGCCCTCATATACATCCAACAAATCGTGATGTAATAGACTTGAACCCGGATCGAAAGCCGATTTAGCTAGCATTTCAACCGCAACGCTGGGGGTACACTCTATTTCTGGGCAGTGCTTTTGAAGTAGCTTTACCAAGCTTTCATCATGAAAGTAAGCAACTTTATGAGCTTTCTCATTGCGTTGTGAACAGTATAAAGAGGTGGTCATGGTCATATCGTCAAGAGGATTATCTATTAAAATAATGGCTGCGCTATCAACACAGGCTTTGTCCATATCTTCATCTTTATTGAACGAGTCTACATGTACAAATTCTATTTCAGAGGGGAAGGGATTTATAATATCGGCTCTAACACAAAGCACAATCTCAGGTTTTTCTAAGGAATTCGCTTTTTCAATAAGCAGCAGCTTAATAAGTTGCTCTGTACGTTTACCATTCCAACCAATTACTAATACATGACCGCTCACATTTAACGCATTCAAACCTTTTGCTCCTTTTTGCCATTGTTGACTTACAAAACTTGCTGCTCTGCCTAATACTAATGCAAAAATAGAAAGCCCCATGGGAATTACATACAGTGCTACTATCCATTTACCGCCAACTGTGCTGGGTGACATGTCACCATAGCCTACAGTAGAGCCTGTCACAACTAACCAATATACAAAATCATGAATATTGAGCAAACCTTCTTCGCCTGCAATAAACAACAACGCATAGCTGCTCAGTGAGTAAAATATCAACACCAGTACAACCACATACCAACGCAAATCTGAAAAGTATTGCGTCATTATCTTTCTGACTTTGGTCCACGTTTGCCACTGTTGCATAAATAGTCTTTTGGGTTAAGGGAGCACTGTAGTGATGACAAGTGTGAGAAACTTTTAAACTAAATACAAGTGATTAACGTTTATTTATTGTGATAAGCGTCTAAGCGGTGAGTCATTCTACATATTTGGCGGGCGATATTGTGTAAGCGGCAGTGTCAATATACACGTCTACCTAAGATATATCACCTATTGGTGGATAAAAATAAAGCGCTATAAAAAAAGCCCGACTAGGGGTCGGGCAAAATAATGACATGCCGGGAGATGTCTGAAACTTAACAAAATATAATACAATCGAGTATACTTCGCACGCCTTAACGGTATGGGTACTGAATAATAAGTATATAAAAATATACTTTAAATAGAGGCTGCATACTTTGCTAAACAACAACCAACAACATCGATAATACTATTTATGAAATTAACTGATTTTGATTTTGAACTACCTGAACGGCTTATTGCTAAATATCCAACGAGCCAGCGCACAGCGTCCCGTATGCTCAGGCTCAATGGCGTAACAGGCGAGGTTCAACATGGTAAGTTTATTGATATTGTTGATATTGTTGAACCGGGTGATTTACTCGTGTTTAACAACACACGCGTGATCCCAGCGCGCTTATTTGGGCACAAACAAAGTGGCGGTAAAGTAGAAGTGATGCTAGAGCGCGTGTTAAGTGATAACACTGCTCTTGCACATGTTAAAGCAAGCAAGTCACCTAAAGTAGGCACGCTTTTAGTATTAGAAGGGGGTATTAGAGTAAACGTATTAGGTCGCCAAGATGCCTTATTCCATATTCAATTTGAAGTAAACGGTGAAACCCAACAAAGCATATTTGATTTACTCGAACAATATGGCCATATGCCATTACCACCATATATAGACCGGCCCGACGAAGACAGCGACAAAGAACGTTATCAAACGGTTTACAATGAAAAGCCCGGCGCGGTAGCAGCGCCTACAGCGGGCTTACATTTTGATGATGCTATTTTACAAAAACTGACAGACAAAGGCGTGAATACTGCTTTTGTTACCTTGCACGTAGGCGCAGGAACTTTTCAACCCGTTCGAGTGGAGAATATAGAAGACCACCAAATGCATGCTGAGTATGCTGAAGTTACCAGCGAAGTAGTAGAATTAGTTAAGCAAACTAAGGCCAATGGTAAGCGTGTTATTGCCGTAGGAACCACATCTGTTCGCTCGCTTGAATCTGCTGCCAGCAGTGCTTCAAATGACCTTATTGAAACCTTCCTTTGTGACACCAGTATATTCATTTACCCCGGTTTCGAATTTAAAGTTGTGGATTGCATGCTAACCAACTTCCACTTGCCGCAGTCTACACTAATGATGCTAATAAGTGCTTTTGCTAGTCGTGATTCGGTAATGAATGCTTATAGTCAAGCCATTGAAAATGAATACCGCTTTTTCAGTTATGGTGACGCTATGTTTATTGAAGGTGCTAATACAAAAGCGTGATTTCTTACGTGCATTTCCAATACCGATAATCGATCATTCACTATTTAAGTCAAAGACTATTTTCGCATCTCTAATTCCTTAACATCTTTGTTACCGCTACATAATTAAATACAACTTTCAACCCTATATGTGTTTATTTTTTCAGGTTTTAAAGTGATAAATTGTGTAACTAAATAACTAAGATTATGTTTTTAAACGGTTTTACTTTTCTGATATAAAAGCGCCTTGTTCGATTTGGCAGCTAAAAAATATTTTTATATCGATAAAATCAGCTTTATAATTTTAACTCAGTTTATCGTCTGTGTAATCGATAATTTGGTAGAGCCATTAATAATGAACACAGTCCAGTTGGGCTGTGTTTTTTTTGCTCATAAAGCCGGTGCGGCTAGCATGCTTGGCATCTTTTGTGCCGCTGCTCAATCTAATATTGTATGCTTGAGTGCATAACGACGATAAAGCGTCATTCGTTATCATTGTAGTTAATTACTAGTGCTCAATTCAGATGATTGGTGTTTAGTTAGTTCAAAA
Organism: Glaciecola sp.; assembly: GCA_047636735.1. Classification (GTDB taxonomy): domain Bacteria; phylum Pseudomonadota; class Gammaproteobacteria; order Enterobacterales; family Alteromonadaceae; genus Glaciecola. The sequence continues at coordinate 5,632 of JBLIGC010000001.1, forward strand.
CACTACAATTACCAATACGGAAATTTAAGTAAGCGCTTTTTCTGTGCGCAATTACATACAATAAACTACTATAACAAGTATATAAAATAGACAGGTAAGTAATCATGAAAAATAAACGCTCAGCTTTATTATCAATAGGCGCGGCTTCGTTAGTTGGTGGGTTAGTACTCATTCCTGCATTAAATGCTCAAGCACAAGTGCCTGCAAAAGCATCGGCGATGGCAAGCACAGCGCCGCCAGAGACAGCCACCGCGCTTGACTTTATTAACATATTTGAAAAATTAAGCGGTTCACAACCGGGCCTCCGAAAAGCTCATGCAAAAGGCGTTTGTGCGACTGCCGTATTTGAACCAAATCGCGAAGCCGCATACTTTAAAGATGCTGCTTTGTTCGGCCAAGATTCTTTACCTGCAACAGTAAGATTCTCTGTGGGTAGCGGAAATCCAGCTTCTGACGAACGTATACCAGGCGCCCGTGGTATGGCCATTCAAATTAAATTACCTAACGGAAGTGCACACACAATAACGGGCAATAGCACACCTGTATTTAGTGGTAAAGATCCCCAGACATTCTTGGGTTTTTTAAGAACATTAGTACCCGACGAAACGGGTCAAGTTAACTTTGCCGGCGTAGGCGCTTATGTGGCGGCAAACCCAAGTGTGCAGGCCGCTGCAATGTGGTCTAGAACCACACCAGCCCCAGCATCGTATGCGAATACTCCTTATTTTGGCCTACACACCTTTTTCTTTGAAGACTCACAAATAAAAGAAAAAATTAAATACAGATGGCAATTAACGCCAATACTAGGTGATGTCGGGCTAACGAAAGAGCAAGCTGCTAGCATGCCGGCGGTATTTTTGGCTGACAAAATAAAAGAACAAATGGATAATCCAGATATTAAGGTTTCTTTCACGTTAACGGCAACAATAGGTATTGACGCCGACACCAATGTAGACCCCTCGCAGGTTTGGCCAGCAGATCGTGAGCAAGTCGCCATGGGTAGCATTACTATTACCGAAGTGGGCGGAATGGCCTGTGATAAGCTTAATTTTGATCCCAATATTTTATCGGCTGGTTTTACGCCAAGTGCCGATCCAGTGCTTAGAATGCGTTCACCTGCATATGGTATTTCGTTTGGTAAACGCTTAAGCAATCAGTAAGCTTAACTAAAGCAAGTAAACCAAGCCAGAACAAAAGAGGAGCGTGCAACGAGCATGCTCCTCTTTTTTTAAATGCACAAATACCCACTCCTTTTTGCAATTGTGTATTATTTTGACTGCTAAGTTTGCTATAATCCGCGAAATTTTTTTGAATCAAGCTAGTAAATAGTCGTAATTCACAATCAAAACACTAAAACATCTAGCAATCAATACAGCAGAATGTAAATGAAGTTTTCTCTACTTAACACCGACGGCCTTGCCAGGCGAGGCCAAATCGAGTTCGACCGTGGTGTAATTGAAACACCCGCATTTATGCCGGTGGGCACATACGGCACAGTGAAAGGCATGACGCCTGAAGAACTAGCGCAAACCGGTGCACATATATGCTTGGGTAATACCTTTCATCTTATGCTACGCCCAGGTACCGCTATTATTAAAAACCACGGTGATCTGCACGATTTTATGCATTGGGACAAGCCTATACTGACCGATTCAGGCGGCTTTCAAGTGTTCTCGCTTGGTGCTATGAGTAAAATAAACGAAGAAGGCGTTACTTTCCGCTCGCCTATTAACGGCGAAAAAATATTGCTTACGCCTGAAAAGTCTATGCATGTCCAGCGTGATTTGGGTTCTGATATTGTCATGATTTTTGACGAATGTACTCCTTTTCCTGCCACGGTAGACGAAGCTGAACGTTCAATGCAATTATCCTTGCGCTGGGCCAAGCGTTCTAAAGAAGCGCACGGTGATAATCCGGCTGCTTTATTTGGCATTATACAAGGCGGCATGTACGAAGGTTTGCGTGATGTATCACTAGCCGGACTTGAAGATATTGGTTTTGATGGCTATGCCATTGGTGGTTTGTCGGTAGGCGAACCCAAGCAAGACATGATGCGAATAGTTAAGCATACCGCGCCGCAAATACCGGCAAATAAACCACGTTATCTAATGGGCGTTGGCAAACCAGAAGACATTGTAGAGTCGGTTCGTCGAGGCATTGATATGTTTGATTGCGTTATGCCAACACGAAACGCACGAAACGGTCATTTGTTTGTTACCGACGGCGTGGTTAAGATTCGCAACGCCAGACATAAAACAGATATATCGCCATTAGATGAAAAATGTGACTGTTACACTTGTAAAAACTATTCTCGGTCATACTTACATCACTTAGATAAGTGTAATGAAATACTAGGCGCGCGTCTTAATACCATCCATAATTTAAGATATTATCAGGTAGTTATGGAAGGTTTACGCAACGCGATTAGTGAAAACACATTAACAGAATTTGTTAAGGTGTTTTATGCGCAAAAAAGCATGGAAGTGCCTGACTTGTAGTGTATAAAGAGTACATGGACAGCACATACGTATTTGGTATATCTGCAAGTGTCAGAAAAAATAAGCAAATGAAAATAAGTAAATAACAAAAATCTAAATCAATAAAAGGAAACCTAATATGAGTCTTTTCATTTCTAACGCACACGCCCAAGCGGCCGGTGGCGCATCAGATGGGCCCGGCTACGAAATGCTAATAATGCTAGCTGTATTTGGCCTAATTTTCTATTTTTTACTGTATCGCCCACAGGCAAAACGAGTTAAAGAGCATAAAAACTTGGTTTCTTCAATTACCAAAGGTGACGAGGTGTTAACGCAAGGCGGCATTGTGGGTAAAGTCACTAAAGTAGCAGACGACAAAGATTTTCTTGAAATTTCATTAAATGAAACGAATCAAATAGTTGTTCAAAAATCAGCGATAAGTGCGGTATTGCCTAAAGGCACCATGAAATCAATTTAAAATAAAGGCCGGCATACAATTATCTATAAAAGCGGATAATTGTATGCCAGGCATGTAGGAAGTTATTGTGTTAAACCAAAACCCTATTTGGAAATACGTACTAGTCATTTTTGTATTAGCTGTGTGCACGTTATACGCGTTGCCTAACTTGTACGGAGAAGACCATGCGGTGCAAATTTCGTCAGGAAAAAATTCAATTGTTTCTGAACAAATGATACCCACCGTTGAAGCCAGTTTGCAAGAATCAAACATTGAGTTTAAAGCGGTAGAATTTAAAGACGATAAATTACTCGTCAGGCTTAATGATTCAGATACCCAGCTAGTGGCTAGGGAATATCTAGACGACACATTTGGTCAAAATTATTTGGTGGCCATGAACCTTGCGCCCGATACGCCAGACTGGCTAGAGGCCTTAAATGCAGCCCCCATGAAGCTAGGGCTTGATTTACGCGGTGGCATTCACTTCTTAATGGAAGTGGATATGAAAAGCGCGGTTAGCAAAGCATTTGAAGATTCCATTGATGATTTCCAAACCCAGTTGCGTGAACAAAATTTACGCTACCGATCGGTGCGTCAAGTAGGCGATTTTATAGAGATTACTTTCAGAGACCCAGAGATACTTGAAGATGCGCAATTTTTCTTGCGTAACAATTATGGCAATATGATGTTTAGTGAGCGCGATGAGTTAACTTTACGTGCTAGTTTCACAGAAGGGCGCTTAGCCGAAATCAAAGAATATGCGGTTAAGCAGAATATTACTATTATCCGTAGCCGTGTAAATCAATTAGGCGTTGCTGAGCCATTAGTACAAAAACAGGGCGCCGATAGGATTGTTGTGCAGTTACCTGGCATACAAGATTCTACCCTTGCCAGAGAAATTCTAAATGCCACTGCAACCTTAGATTTTAGATTGGTTGACCAAACCAATGATGTACGCGATGCTGTAAATGGACGTGTGCCTGCAACTTCGCAACTAAACTATGATCGCAGCGGCCAACCTATATTGTTACGCAAAAAAGTTATGCTTACCGGTAGTCATATTATTGATGCCAACAGCAGTACAGACGAAAACGGCTTTCCTCAAGTGAATATCTCGCTTGATTCGAAAGGTGGCAGCAAAATGTCAAACTCAACCAAAGATAACATTGGCAAGCCAATGGCAACGGTATTTATTGAGTACAAGTCTACTGGCGAACGCGACCAAGAAGGCAAGTTGATTTTTGAAAAGCATGAAGAAGTTATAAATGTAGCAACTATTCAAGCGCGTTTGGGTAACTCATTTAGAATAACAGGTATAGACAGTGCTAAAGAAGCCAGAGACCTTAGCTTACTATTACGAGCCGGAGCATTGATTGCGCCCATTCAAATAGTGGAAGAACGGACGGTAGGGCCAAGCTTAGGTGCAGAAAATGTTAAGTTAGGTATGCAAGCCATTATTTATGGCTTAATTGCGGTGCTTGCTTTTATGCTTGTTTACTACCGAGCATTTGGTTTTGTGGCTAACATTGGACTTGCCATTAATCTTATTATGATTGTAGGTATTATGTCGATGATCCCAGGCGCTGCACTAACACTTCCGGGCATGGCGGGTATTGTATTGACCGTGGGCATGGCGGTAGATGCAAATGTATTAATATTTGAGCGAATACGTGAAGAAATACGCGAGGGCCGAAGCCCACAGCAGGCAATTCACTTTGGCTATGACAATGCTTTTTCAACCATTTTAGACGCTAACATTACCACCTTTATTGTGGGCATGATTCTGTTTGCAGTTGGAACCGGGCCTATTAAAGGCTTCTCGATAACACTGATGATTGGTATCCTTACGTCAATGTTTACCGCCATTATAGTTTCCCGTGTGTTAGTTAATTTGATTTGGGGCGGTAAACGCGTCAAGTCATTAATGATTTAAGGAGTTAGCAGATGAAATTCCAACTGTTGAGATTAGACAAGACCGTCAACTTCATGAAAATAAGATTTCCAGCACTTATTTTCTCGACCATCTTAATACTAGGTTCAATTACTTCATTAGCGATGAACCAATTAAATTGGGGCTTAGATTTTACAGGTGGTACTGAAATTCAAGTGGCCTATCCCAACGGCGCTAACTTATCTAAAGTGAGAGATGATTTGGCTGAAGCTAACTTTCCTAATGCCGTAGTTCAGAATTTTGGCAGTAGCCAAGATGTATTGATCAGAATTGCTCCACGCGATGATCTGCCTAAAGATGAAATTGGTGGCATAGTATTTGAAGTGCTTAAAGCCAAAGATGACACTGCAGAAGTGCGAAGTATCAGTTTTGTTGGTCCAAGTATTGGAGACGAGCTCACCGAGCAGGGGGGCTTGGCCATGCTGGTGGCATTGATATGTATTCTTATATACGTTGCAATGCGCTTTGAATATAGATTTGCACTTGGATCGGTATCTGCTTTGCTGCACGACGTTATTATAACCCTAGGCATGTTCTCGGTGTTCAAACTAGAGTTTGACCTAACCGTATTAGCGGCACTGCTAGCGGTTATTGGTTATTCATTGAATGATACTATTGTTGTGTCGGATCGAATTCGAGAAAACTTCAGGAAAATTCGTAAAGGCACGCCGTTAGAAATTATTAATATTTCGCTAACACAAACGCTTAACCGAACTATTATTACGTCATTAACGACTATTATAGTGCTGGTAGCTCTGTTTTATAAAGGTGGCGCGTTAATACACGGTTTTGCGACAGCTTTATTGTTTGGTGTCTTTATAGGTACTTACTCTTCTGTTTATATTGCAAGTGCAGTTGCGCTAGCCTTGGGCATAAGCAAAGAAGACTTAATACCGGTAGAAGTAGAAAAAGAGGGAGAAGACTTAGATTCTATTTAATCTGGGTCTGTAATTTGTTGTTTAAGCCCTAATGATGTTTTGTCATTGGGGCTTTTTATTATCTGTAATAGTCATTAATTCTAAGCCTTGATACACAAAAGCAGTTTAAAAATAGACGGTAATAACTATTTTTCAAACAATCTGAGCCAGTTTATGTAATCTTTTCGTATACTTGTTGTCAGTATTAATGAATTGTTAATTGTGGAGATGTTAATGGACTTAAAAAAGATGATGGGTGGCCTTTCTAGCTCTGGCGCCTTAAGCGGTTTTATGGGCGGTGTTGCAGGTGGTGGGTTAACCAGTATGATTGCTAGTAAAAAGGGTCGTAGTGTGGGTAAATCAGCGCTTAAAATTGGTGGTTTAGCGGCTGTTGGTGGACTTGCTTGGAAGGCTTATCAAAACTATTCGGCTAAAAGCCAAGGTGGTCAACAAGCCCCCGAGCAAGGTCATCAGGGAGCATTGGGCAATAGCTATGCTCAGCAAGCACTACCAGTTGTGCAACAAGCTGCACAACCGAGTGCCCAGCAAACTGCCCAGTTTGATTTTGCACCGGCTCGTATTCAGCAGCAGCAGTTTGAGGAAGTAATACAAGACAGTAACCCAAGCGGACAAATGTTATTAATGCGCGCCATGATAACCGCCGCACACTCCGACGGTCATATTGATGACAGTGAGCGTCAGCGGATTTTTGCGCAAGTTGAAGCCATGGAACTAAGTGTAGAAGAAAAAGCAACCTTGTTTGACGAGCTTAGAAAACCGCTTGATTTAACCAGCTTAGTATCGCAAGTACCTAATGCGCAAACTGGCATTGAGGTTTATGCAGCAAGCGCTACGGCTTTGGATTTACAACAGCAAGATTCGCAAGTTTATTTGCAAGCGCTGGCCAACCAGCTATGTATTCCTGCTGATTTAACTGCGTCGATACAGCAGCAAATTCAGGCTTACTAAATAAGTGGGGCGCGCAGTTATATGTATTTTGGCGCGCCCAAAAAAAATCCAATAAGCTGCAACTTTTGCTGCCTAGCGTCCGTAATACTTAATTACATGACGTTGCTTGTTTCCAGTTATTAATTAGGAAAAACCCCGTATGAAAGTATTAAAAATATCCTGTGTGATTATTGCGTTATCAATGGCAAGCTGCGTGTCATATGTGTTTGCAAAAATCCCATTTAACGAGATGCCCGCAGGCGAATATAATCTTGATTTAAGCCACGCTTCGGTGGTGTGGAAAGTGTCTCATTTGGGTTTGTCAGACTATGTGGCTCGCTTTGCAGATTTTGATGCAAGCATCCAATTCGATCCCAGCAATGTTGAAGCAAGTAAAGTAACAGCCAGTATTAACCCAATGTCGATTCAAACTGCTTTTCCAAATGCCAGTGAGAAAGACTTTGACAATATTCTGGCGACCGATAAAGCATGGTTTAATGCTGGGAAGTTCGCCAGTATTGAGTTTGCATCTACATCTATTGAAATGACGGGCGACAAAACAGCCGTAATGCAGGGTGAGTTGCGCTTTTTAGGGGTGTCGAAGTCGATTAGTTTAGATGTTATTTTTAACGGCGCTATGGCTAATCAACCATTCAGCGGCAAGCCTACATTGGGCTTTTCAGCTAACACCATTATTAAGCGTTCAGATTGGGGAATGTCAAAATATGTACCTAACATAGGCGACAACGTTGAAGTGATGATTGAAGGCGAGTTTGCCAAAACACTTTAGTGACTGGCGATGTAAACAGTATGAGCATAAATTCAAATATAAGCCAAGGTAATAGGTACCATAGCCTTAGCATATTGTTGCACTGGACAATTGTACTTGGCCTATTGTTTATGTTTATAAGCGGCTTGTATATGGTCAATGCTGATATATCTAAGGCAGATCAGTTTAAGCTTTTTCAAATACACAAAGCTTCTGGCGTTATTATGCTATGGGCAATAATACTACGCATTAGTGTAAGGGCTTTTACCAAAGCGCCGGTTGCAGTAAACCAGCTTACTACGCAAGAGAGTAGGCAGGCTAAATTTGGGCATATTTTATTATATGTGGCGTTGCTTACTATGCCGTTATCGGGGTGGCTTATGGTATCAGCTAGTCCTTTTGGTCTGCCCACCTTGGTATTTGTTGATTGGATAAACTGGCCGCATATTCCCGGCGTTGCTCGAAACAAAACCATTGGTGCTATTGCAAATAACATACATTGGATAACAGCAATAGCCCTTGCTGCATTAATTATTGGACATATTGGTGCGGTAATATGGCACAAGAAACAACATAAAGTTAACTTACTCAAAAGAATGTGGTGGTCAAAATCATGATGAAGGTATTTGAATATAAATGGACAAAAACCAAGGGTTTGAATCTATTTATATGCCTATTTATAGCAAGTGCATCGGTCTATGCATTGCAAAGTACTCAAGTCGATAATAAGGGCAGTAAAGCTGGTTTTTCAGGCAATCATGTGGGAATGCAGTTTAACGGCGAATTTGAAAAGTGGCAGGCTACTTTGGTTTTGCCACCTCAAAGTAATCCTAGTGTTACGGCTACTTTCGACTTAACTTCAGCAAAAACTGGCGATTTTACGTATGATTCAACATTGCCAGAAGGAGATTGGTTTGATGTACAAAACCATCCACAGGGCAGTTTTGTTAGCGATACTGTTGAACCGGTAGACGGTGGCTATAAAGTAAGCGGTAAGCTAACTCTAAGAGGCGTCTCCAAAACGCAAACATTTATTCTTAAACAGGCGGGCAATAAACTTGCCGCAGAATTCGTAATAAATCGTTTGGATTACGCCATTGGCTTCGAATCAGACCCACAAGCAGAGTGGGTGGACAAAGACATTACTATAACCTTAAATTTAGGCCTGAATTAGTGTAAAGGTAAGCGTTAAACGCTTACTTTAATCGTTTAACGATATTTTGCACAACGCGAGGGTTCCCTGCTACTAGGCCATTAGCGCTTCCCGCTAGTTTAAGCTCGTCGTAAAGTGGGTCGTTGTTACCAGCATAGTCGGTGACTAAACCACCAGACTCTTTGACCAATAATTCGCCAGCAGCCATGTCCCAAGCTTTCAAACCTTTTTCCCAGTAACCGTCGTATCGACCGGCCGCGACATAAGCTAAATCAAGCGCAGCTGAACCAGAACGTCTTACATCACCACAGTCTTTGAATACTTTAGCAAATTTGGCTAAGTCCTCGTTTAACGATGACTTATCTCTGAATGGGAGTGCCGTTGCTAATATTGTGTTAGATAAGTCTTTTGCTTTTGTGCAACGTAACCTATAACCGTTTAACTGCGCGCCGCTGCCTTTGGTTGCTGCAAACAGTTCGCCGCGGATAGGGTCAAATATAACCGCTTGGTCAAGTTTGCCTTTAAAAATAAGCGCAATAGAAACTGCAAAGTGAGGAATACCTGATATAAAGTTGCTGGTGCCATCAAGTGGGTCAATAATCCAGGTGAAGTCGTCGTTGCCCTTTACCTTGCCGCCTTCTTCGCCTATGAATGAGTGGTCTGGGAAAGACTGCTGAATTTTACTAATAATGGTTAGTTCGGCCTCTTTGTCGATTTTAGTCACAAAATCGTGAGCGCCTTTTGATTGAATATCTAAATCATCGCGGTTTTCATAACCGCGGGTAATCACATTTCCTGCCGCACGCGCTGCGCGCACCGCAATATTAAGCATAGGATGCATACTAACCACCAAATTGTAAAAAGAACATAGTTGAAAACGGGGCGGAGTTTAGCAGATGTTGACGCTAGGCTCAATTAGCAAGAAACAAAAGTTATACGCATTGTTTAAAGATGGCTGTCAACGCATCACATTTGATGTTGTGTATGCTATAATTTGTGTCCTATATTGTCCGCTATTATATGTGCAACATCGTATATAAACTGTGTCCATTTACAACTGCGTTTTATACAAAATATATGAAAATTGCATACCTGTTTTATGCGCCTTTTGCTAACCTGATTTTTAGGAACTAACATGCTCGACGCCATTAGAATTGTACTCGTGAATACCTCGCATACCGGCAATATTGGCTCTGCTGCTCGCGCCATGAAAACCATGGGTTTGAAGCAACTCTACTTGGTTGATCCTGTGACACAGCCCGACAGCAAAGCAAGTGCGCTAGCGGCCGGAGCCACCGACATTCTAGCCAATGCCATTATTGTTGACACACTGCCTCAAGCAATTGCAGATTGTGGGCTAGTTGTTGGCACGTCTGCACGTTCGCGCACGCTTTCTTGGCCTATGCTAGATTCACGCGAGTGCGGCGAAAAACTAATTTCCGAAGCGGCTAACTATCCGGTTGCACTGGTGTTTGGACGCGAAAACAGTGGCCTTTCGAATGAGGAGTTACAGCAATGTAATTTCCATGTATGCATAAATGCTAATCCTGAGTACAGCTCATTAAACCTTGCCGCCGCAGTACAAACGCTATGTTACGAAATTCGCATGCATCATTTGGCGCTGGAACGTGCACCCTACTTGAAACGGGAGCCGCTTGAAAACCCCTATCCGCTAACCAATGAGTTAGAAAACTTTTACGAGCATTTTGAAACAACATTTGCCGAGTCGGGGTTTATACGCTTACATCATCCTGGTGCAATTATGTCAAAAGTAAGACGTATGTTTAATCGTACTCGTTTGGAGTCGCAGGAGCTTGCGATTTTACGAGGTATGCTGTCGTCGGTAGACAAAACTGTCAAAGACTTAAAATAAAGAATAATTATTATGTTTATGTTTAATAGAGTATCTGAAGATATCAATAGTGTTTTTGCCCGCGACCCAGCTGCGCGAAACAAGTGGGAAGTGTTTTTTAATTATCCGGGCTTACATGCAGTATGGCTGCACAGAATAAGTCATAAATTATGGGGATGGGATTTAAAATGGTTAGCACGGTTTGTATCTAACGTAAGCCGCTTTATTACCGGTATTGAAATTCATCCTGCGGCACAACTAGGCCGACGTGTATTTATTGACCACGGTATAGGAGTTGTTATTGGTGAAACCGCCATTGTGGGCGACGATGTCACCTTGTATCACGGCGTAACTTTAGGTGGAACTAGTTGGAAAGCAGGTAAACGTCATCCAACTCTTGGTAATAATGTTGTTATTGGTGCCGGCGCAAAAATACTTGGCCCTATTACTATTTGTGAAAATGCCCGAGTAGGTTGCAATTCTGTTGTGGTAAAAGATGTTCCAAGCGGTGCAACATGCTTAGGTGTGCCTGGGCGTATTATTATGCCAGCTATAGACTCAGATGAGACCGATGGTAAACGCAAAGAAATAGCTCAAAAATATGGTTTCGATGCCTATGCAATTGCAAATGATAATCCAGACCCGGTTGCAAATGCCTTAGGTGTAATGCTTGAACATGTCCATTTAATGGATAACAAAGTAGAAGAAATGTGCAAAGTTATACAATCCTTAGGGGGAGATGTGTGTTCTGAGTCAATTCCCAAGTTAAATGCAAAAGATTTCGCTAATACGGGTATATCTCCTACTATGAAAGATGCGGCAAAAGAAGCGTTTGACCCATATATTTAAGTGATAGGTGAATGTTATATAAAGGCTATTTATTCCTTATATTGCCACGACAAAAGCGCGATACAAGCGCACACAAAGACTAGGTGATTTGTTGAATTTACAAATACGTTTACGCTTTACATAATACTTGACTAAAATACTAGGGTAAATACTTGACAAATTTAGTCAAGTATATAAGATCGTGATCAGTCGAGACATGCCAAGAAGAGTGCAATGAAGTTAACATCAAAAGGTCGATACGCGGTAACAGCTATGCTTGATGTAGCTTTGCATTCACAATCTGGGCCTGTTCCTCTAGCTGATATATCGGAACGTCAAGCAATATCATTGTCGTATTTAGAACAGCTGTTTTCTAAATTGAGAAAAGAAGAGTTGGTAACAAGTGTTAGGGGTCCTGGTGGCGGTTATCGCTTAGGCAGAGAGCCAAGCAATATAGCTATTGGCGACGTTATCCGAGCAGTAGATGAAATTGTAGACGCTACTCGGTGTCACGGTCAGTCTGATTGCCAAGGCGGAGAGCGTTGTTTAACTCATAGCTTGTGGCAAGACTTGAGTGACCGAATCAGCGCATTTTTAAACAGCATTACCCTAGGCGAACTTATGCATCACCGTCAGGTGAAAGAAGTCGCAGGCAGACAAGATCAAACTGCCAAATCCATTTTACAAAATATTGAAATTAGCATGCAGCTATAAGCGGAGTAAAAGATGAGTAAATTAAACCTACCAATTTATCTAGACTATTCGTCTACCACGCCGGTCGATCCGCGTGTTGCCGAAGCAATGAAAGAGTGTTTATCACTTGAAGGTAACTTTGGTAACCCAGCATCAAGATCGCATAAGTTTGGTTGGGTAGCAGAAGAAGCTGTAGATATCGCACGTAATAACGTTGCCGAGTTAGTTAACGCCGATCCACGTGAAATTGTGTTCACTTCGGGCGCAACCGAGTCAAACAACTTAGCTATTAAAGGCGCCGCCACGTTTTATAAGAAACGTGGTAAGCATATTATTACGCTGAAAACAGAACACAAGGCTGTGCTAGACACCACCAGGCAGTTAGAGCGTGAAGGTTTTGAAGTGACCTACATGCTACCTAAATCTAACGGTTTGGTCGATTTAGAAGAGTTGCAAGCAGCAATGCGTGAAGATACTGTTTTAGTATCAATTATGCATGTCAATAATGAAATAGGCGTTATTCAAGACATAGATGCCATTGGCGAAATATGTCGTGCGCGCAAAATTATTTTCCATGTTGATGCCGCTCAAAGCACTGGTAAAGTGCCAATTGACTTGCAAACGACCAAAGTCGATCTTATGTCATTCTCAGCGCACAAAACATATGGTCCAAAAGGCATTGGTGCTCTTTACGTCCGCCGTAAGCCTAGAATCAGAATTGAAGCGCAAATTCACGGCGGTGGTCATGAAAGAGGAATGCGATCAGGTACATTAGCGACACATCAAATTGTGGGTATGGGTGAAGCGTTTCGTATAGCTAAAGAAGAAATGGCGACAGAAACTGACCGAATTTTGATGCTCAGAAACAAACTATGGAACGGCATTAAAGATATGGAAGAAGTCTATCTTAATGGCGACCTAGAACAACGAGTGGCACACAACCTTAATGTGAGCTTCAATTACGTTGAGGGCGAATCACTTATTATGGCACTTAAAGACATGGCAGTATCTTCGGGCTCGGCCTGCACCTCTGCTAGCTTAGAGCCATCGTATGTGTTACGAGCATTAGGCCTAAATGATGAACTTGCGCATAGTTCTATCCGATTTAGCTTTGGACGCTTTACGACCGAAGCTGAAATAGATTATGTGATTGAAGTCATCTTAAGCAAAATCGACAAGTTGCGTGAAATGTCGCCACTTTGGGACATGTTTAAAGATGGTGTCGATTTAAGTTCTGTTGATTGGGCCCACCATTAATTGAGTATTGCGAGTAAATCATTTAATTACTAACTAATTTTTAAGGAATATAACACATGGCGTATAGCGAAAAAGTAATTGATCATTATGAGAATCCAAGAAACGTGGGTTCATTTGACAACAACGACCCCAGTATTGCGACCGGTATGGTCGGCGCTCCTGCATGTGGTGATGTGATGCGTTTGCAACTCAAGGTAGGGGCAAACGGTATTATTGAAGATGCTAAGTTTAAAACATATGGTTGTGGTTCGGCAATTGCTTCAAGCTCTCTTGTAACAGAGTGGGTAAAAGGTAAGTCGATTGAGGAAGCCTCTACTATCAAAAATACTGACATTGCGCATGAGTTAGCCCTACCACCGGTTAAAATTCATTGTTCGATTTTAGCTGAAGATGCGATAAAAGCTGCGGTTGCAGACTACAAAAGTAAACAGAATCAAAAGTAAGTTTACAAAACAACCATTTAGTTAATGTAGTAGCTACATTAGCGAATAATTTTCGGGCGAACTTATGTTCGCCTGATACACTTACACTGCAGTATGTGTAATAAGATAAAGAAGGATAATAATATGGCAATAACCGTTACTGAAGCTGCGGCATCAAGGGCGCGTTCTTTTATGGAGAATCGTGGTTGTGGAGTTGGTCTTCGCCTGGGTGTAAAAACAACAGGTTGTTCTGGTTTAGCCTACGTATTAGAGTTTGTTGATGAACTTAAAGAAGAAGACAACGTGTTTGAAGACAAAGGTGTTAAAATTATCATTGATACCAAAAGCTTAAATTACTTAGATGGCACTGAATTAGACTTTGCCAAAGAAGGTTTAAATGAAGGCTTTCAGTTTAATAATCCAAACGTGAACGGCGAGTGCGGTTGCGGCGAAAGTTTTACAGTGTAAGCTTGGTTTTTTTGACACTCAAAATTTTAATGGCTAACACTTTTATCGTATATATAAATTATCTATGAACTATTTTTCACTTTTTGATATTCCCGAACAATATAAAATAAATATTGTTGCTCTTGAGCAGCGTTACAAAATGCTACAGCGCCTAACGCATCCCGACCGATTCGTTAGTGCAAGCGATCAAGAAAAACGCATATACATGCAAAAAAACTCACAAATAAACGACGGCTACTATGTACTACAAGACATGGTGTTGCGCGGCGAACATTTGCTTGAAGTTAGAGGCGTAGAATTGTCTAGTGAACAAGAAACCATTGGAGATACTACTTTTTTAATGGAGCAAATGGACCTTCGTGAAGCCTTAGCAAGCGCACACGTTCCTGGCGATTTTGAGGCACTTAATAGCACTATTTTAAATTCTATAGCGGCTTATGTAGAAAGAATTACCGTGCACTTGGAATCCAACCTTGAAAGCGACAAGCATGCCGCTGCGCTTGAGCTGAAAAAACTCAAATTTCTAAAAAAAATAGCCGCTGAAGCAAAAGCTCGCGAGCGCAATGAAACTAAATAATAAGGGTATTAAATGGCGTTACTGCAGATAGCTGAGCCAGGACAAAGCGAAGCACCCCATGAACGCAAGATCGGCATTGGCATAGATTTGGGCACAACCAATTCTTTGGTATCTATTGTACAAAGCGGCAAGGCCGATACAATTGCCAACACAAGCGGTGAGCATCTTTTACCTTCTGTTGTGCAATATAAAGCTGACCAAACAATAGTAGGTATACAAGCCAAGTATAATGCTCAGGACGATCCTCTTAATACTATTGTATCGGTTAAGCGGTTTTTAGGACGAAGCGTACAAGACGTTTTAAAGCAGTGGAGAGCGTTGCCATACAAATTCAAGCAAACACAAGGCAACCCAATTTTTGTAACAGCCGCGGGTGACAAAAATCCAATTGAGGTATCGGCAGATATTTTACGTGCATTGCGCAAGCGCGCTGAACAAACATTAAATGATGATATTACCGGTGCAGTTGTTACCGTACCTGCTTACTTTGATGATGCCCAACGTCAAGGTACAAAAGATGCTGCGCAACTGGCAGGGCTTAATGTTCTTAGGCTCTTAAATGAACCAACTGCTGCGGCTATCGCTTATGGTTTAGATCAGCGCCAAGATGGCATCATCGCGGTTTATGATTTAGGTGGAGGCACGTTTGATGTGTCTATTTTAAAGCTTGACAAAGGTGTGTTTGAGGTGAAGTCTACGGCAGGCGATACCGCACTAGGGGGTGACGATTTTGATTACGCCATTGCTAAATATGCAAGTATAAAACTTGGCTTAGACCCGAGTCTAGAAAAGCAGCATCATCGCGCATTAATGAATGCAGCTAAGCAGGTTAAGGAAACACTTTCTGGCAGCAGCAGCGCTATGTTTAGCGTAAACTTGCCTGAAGGAAACTTTACGCTGAACATTGAGCTTGTGGAATTTGAAAATTTAATTCAACCCTTTGTTACGCGCACCACAGAAACTTGCAAACGCGCCTTGCAAGATGCTGACATGACCGTTGATGACATTGGACAAGTAGTCATGGTAGGCGGCTCGACCAGAGTTCCTTTAGTTAAGCAAGCCGTTCAGGCATTTTTTAAAGCGCCGCCTTTAGTAAATATCGACCCCGATAGAGTAGTTGCAATAGGTGCGGCTATCCAAGCAGACATACTCGTTGGCAACAAGCCAGCCAGTGATATGTTGCTGTTAGATATATTACCATTATCGCTTGGTATAGAAACGATGGGCGGTTTAGTAGAAAAAATTATTCCACGTAATACCACTATTCCAGTTGCCCGTGCACAAGAATTTACCACCTTTAAAGATGGCCAAACTGCAATGATGGTGCACGTACTGCAAGGTGAAAGAGAGCTTGTGGAACATTGTCGTTCGCTAGCCAAATTTGAATTAACAGATATGCCAGCATTAGCCGCCGGTGCAGCTCATATTAGGGTCACTTTTCAAGTAGACGCCGATGGTTTATTAAGCGTAACTGCTATGGAAAAATCTACCGGTGTGCAGGCGCACATAGAAGTAAAACCGTCTTATGGATTAGAAGAGTCAGAAATTCTAAGTATGCTTTCATCATCCATGGAACATGCCAAAGATGATATGCAAGTTCGTATGCTAAAAGAGCAGCAAGTAGGCGCAAAACGTGTGCTTGAATCTATGCATGCTGCACTTGGAGCCGATGGCATTGATTTGCTCAATAAAGATGAACGCCATGTTATTGACGAAAGTTTGGTTGTGCTAACTACGTTATCAGACCAAGACGATATTGAGGCAATTAAGCATCAAATTGAAAAGGTTGACGGTTTAAGTCAAGCCTTCGCCAATCGTAGAATGGATAAAGCTATAAAGTTAGCACTGGCCGGCCAGTCTGTAGACGATATTTAATAATAATCTTACAATGTAGCTAGGAAGTCGCAAATGCCACAAGTTATTTTTTTACCACACCCAGAACTTTGTCCCGATGGTGCTGTGCTTGAAGCAGAAAAAGGGTCGACTGTACTTGATGTTGCACTCAAAAATGGAATTGGTATAGAGCATGCCTGCGAGAAAGTATGTGCGTGTACTACATGTCATGTGATTATGCGCGAAGGCTTCGACTCGCTAGATGAGTCTGATGAGCTTGAAGATGACTTACTTGACAAAGCATGGGGACTAGAGCCAGAATCAAGATTAAGTTGCCAGTTAATAATAAAAGATGAAGACCTTGTTGTTGAAATACCAAAATATTCAATAAACCATGCGTCAGAGCAACATTAAAAAAATTAGATTAGTGTTTTGTAGTGAAGTTGCATATAATCGCGCGCACTCAAAAAGACTTAGTGCTATGCTAATAAATATGAAGCGCACGTGCCTTAATAAAAGCACGTGGGTTCATAAATGATTTAGCTAGTTTGTAAGAAAACACACATACAAAATATGATAGGTAGGAAAACACCATGGCTTTAGAACGTACATTTTCGATAATTAAACCAGACGCAGTTGCCAAAAATGCAATAGGCGCAATCTATAATCGCTTTGAATCAGCAGGCTTGCGTATAGTTGCTTCGAAAATGGTTCACTTGAGTAAGGACAAAGCAGAAGGTTTTTATGCTGAACATAAAGAACGTCCTTTCTTTGGAGCTTTGGTTGATTTTATGACTTCTGGTCCAGTTATGGTTCAGGTATTAGAAGGCGAGAACGCTGTTTTGGGTAACCGCGAGATTATGGGTGCAACAAACCCTAGTGATGCAGCGGCAGGGACTTTACGTTCTGACTACGCAGCCTCCATAGACGAAAACGCTGTGCATGGTTCAGATGCGCCAGAATCGGCCGCACGTGAAATTGCTTTTTTCTTTTCTGATGAAGAAATTTGCCCACGTATACGCTAAGTAAAAATATTAGTGTTGGTCAAAAAAGGGAGCATTAGCTCCCTTTTTTCATCAAAAATGAACGAAAAGTTGAGTCGATCCACATAAATGTGGGTCATAAGTATATAAATAGTGTATTTGGTTAAATAGGTGCCCCATGTCGGTTAACGTGCAAACTGCCCCATTAGATAAAATGGTCAAGCAGGCAAAGAAGGTCAATTTACTCAATTTTAATCGCGATGGTTTACGCGAGTATCTTTTGAGCATTGGTGAAAAACCCTTCAGGGCAGAGCAATTGATGAAGTGGATTTATCAAGACGGTCAATCTGACTTCAATAAAATGACTAATTTGAACAAACAGTTACGTTCTAAACTTATTGGTTTGTGTGAAGTACGTGCTCCTGAAATTTCCGAGCATCAGCAAGCAGCAGACGGCACTATTAAATTCGCCATAATGCTTGATGGCGGCCAAGAAGTAGAAACAGTGTGGATCCCCGAAACCGACCGCGCGACCTTATGCGTTTCGTCGCAAGTTGGCTGTGCCCTTGAATGTACGTTTTGTTCTACTGCTCAACAAGGCTTCAATCGTAATTTGTCTGTAGCGGAAATTATTGGCCAGGTGTGGCGAGTTGCGACCTTTATTGGTTTGTCAAAAGATACTTCGAAACGTCCTATTACCAACGTGGTAATGATGGGTATGGGTGAGCCTCTGCTGAATTTAAAAAATGTAGTACCGGCAATGAACATCATGCTCGATGATTTCGGGTTTGGGCTGTCGAAACGCAGAGTGACGTTGTCAACTTCAGGTGTTGTGCCGGCTTTGGATATGCTAGGTGATCAAATAGATGTAGCTTTGGCAATATCCTTGCATGCAGCAGATAATGAACTGCGTGATGAATTAGTACCAGTCAACAAAAAGTACCCAATTCAAGAGTTTTTAGCCGCGGTTAGACGTTATTTAGCTAAATCGAAAGCGAAT
Source organism: Glaciecola sp. (assembly GCA_047636735.1). GTDB lineage: Bacteria > Pseudomonadota > Gammaproteobacteria > Enterobacterales > Alteromonadaceae > Glaciecola. The sequence continues at coordinate 24,217 of JBLIGC010000001.1, forward strand.
CAGGGCCGCGTTACCGTAGAGTATGTCATGCTCAATGGTATTAACGATAGCACTGACCAAGCGCATGCGCTTGCAAGAGTATTACAAGATACGCCTAGTAAGATTAATTTGATTCCGTTTAATCCTTATCCAGGCTCACCTTATACATGTTCAAGTAATTCAAGAATTGATCGCTTTTCAAAGGTGTTAATGGACTATGGTTTTACCACTGTTGTTAGAAAAACGAGAGGCGACGATATTGATGCTGCATGCGGACAACTCGTTGGTGATGTGGTAGATAGAACCAAACGATTGTTGAAGAAGCAAATGCAGGGCAAACCAATATCTGTCAGAGTGTCAGAGTAAACTGTAAACAGGCCTACCTGATAATAATAGTAGGTGATTAAAGGTGAATGTCTATGTTGAAGAAAGTGTCAGTAATTTTAATGTTGCTTATATTAAGCGCTTGTACATCACAACCTGGGGATAAAAGATTTAAAGGTGCAGGTGATTTCGATAAAGTAGAGGCGGCTAAAACACGCGTAAGTTTGGGCTTAACCTATCTAAAAAATGGGAGTTTTAGTCAGGCAAAATTTAATTTAGATAAAGCCTTGGAATTCGACCCTCGTTCAGGATCAGCGAACTTCGGAATGGCATTTTACTATCAGCAAGTAGACGAAGTGAAACGTGCCCACGAATATTATAAAAAAGCAATTGACTTTTCTGGCGACGATCCTGATGTGTTAAATAGCTATGGTGCCTTTTTATGCAAACAGGGTGACTATGCGCAAGCTAAGCGTTATTTTATGAAAGCAGTAAACGATAAGAGTTATGTATCTACCGCAAGCACTTATGAAAACTTAGCTATCTGCGCGCAAAGCCAAGGTTTAATAGAAGAATCGATAGCATACTTTAATAGTGCGCTTAATCATCAGCCGACGCTTGCCTCAAGCCTACTTTATTTGTCTCAACTTTACGTGCAGACACAGCAATGGGATGCGGCAAAAAAGACAGTATGGAAATACGAGCGTAATTCAAATGTGTCTGATGAGTCCTTATGGTTATCTTTTCAAATTGCGCAAGGGCAACAAGATTTGGGTACTGCGGTAGAATATGCTGAAATACTAAAACGACTGTACCCTTCAAATGTAAATACTTTGCAGGCACTGGCGGCATTGGGCAAGTTTCAACCTGATATGACGGTTACCCGAAAGTCGAGAGCAACAGTTAAGAACATAGCGCCGGTAGACACTATTACTATGGCAGACGTTGAAGCTAGTAATGCATTGGCAAACGCGTCTAAAAGAGATACGCAACGCTTACCTCAAGAGCCATTAACAGCACTAGCATCGACCTCAACAGCGAAGACTAAACTTATCGATTCATCAGCCGAAACCCTTGAACTTGAGGTAAGTAAAGCCCAAAACGATACAGAGTCAGCATTGCAAGCCGCCTTAGACAAGGCAGACATAGGGCCTACTGAAAATGAGTCAGTTATAGATGCCACCCAAGCCGCCGTTGATACCACCGCGGTAAATGCGCTGGATGAGCCAGACAATGACGTCATAAGCAAGCAAATACCTTTCCATATCGTTACACCCAAAGAGAATTTATATCGTATTTCTCTGAAATATAACGTAAAGATTAAAAAACTGTTAGAGTGGAACAACTTACAAGACGCGTCTGCCATTCGCATAGGCACCAAGTTGTGGTTAAGGGACCCAAATACAAATGAGTAGAGAAGAAAAACCAATAAAAAACACTCAACCATTAGCCAAAGCTGAACAGCCCAATGATGAGTATGAAAACAGTCCAGGCAAACAGTTAAGCAGAGCGCGTGAGGCCTTGGGGTTAACTCAACAACAGGTAGCAGACAGGCTGCATCTTCGCATGCACAGTGTGCAAGCGGTAGAAGAAGATGCATTAGAAAAAGGCGTATCAGTTACCTTTAGTAAAGGCTATGTGCGCCTGTATGCAAAACTGGTGCGTTTAGAAGTACAGCCTTTGCTCGATGCTTACGACAAAATTCACGTGCGTAACAATCAGCCTGCGAAGCTGCAAAGCTTTTCTAGACGAGTCTCGCGCGAAGCTGATGACCATCGATGGAATATGGTTACCATAGTAGTAGTTTTATTAGTTCTGGGTTCGGTTATTGGTTGGTGGGTACAGCAATCAGACTCGTTAACTACCTCGCAAAGTTTTGTATCAGAAACTTTTGACCGCTTATTTAGTGAAAGTGAGCAAGCTAATAGTGAACAGTATGCTAACACCGCAGAACAAATTAAGAATGAAGATATATTAATGCAAAACACAGGGCCTCAAATAGCAGAGGAGGATGTAGCAACTATAATAGATACGCCAGCTACAGTAATTGACGTTGGCGAAGATGAAAGTTTAAGCCAAAGTGGCGCTGGGTCGGTTGACGATTCTTTAGATTATTCGCTTAACAATACCAATGAGATTCTAGAAAGTAGCGCTGATTTGGAAGCGACCTTGTTAACTAGTCTAGCTGAAGGTTCACAAGAGCTAGGCGATACCTCTTTGACAGTTGCTCAAACCAGCAATATTACTACTGTAAACGCTGATGGCACAGTAGACATGGCTTTCACCTTTAAAGACGACACTTGGGTTAGTGTAAAAGACGTAAACGATGAAGTTATTGCCATTGGCATAAAGACCAAAGGACGGGTGATGGAGGTCTCTGGATTACCGCCAATTCAGGTTGTTTTAGGTGTGCCGCAGCATGTTGATATCTATTTTGGTGGCAAAGACATTGATATGTCAATTTACCCCGAAGGAAGATCCGCTAGTTTCTTTTTATATGTTGGAAGTGAGTAATGTTCGCAGAATCTCCCATTAAACGCCGTGCATCAACTCGCATAAATGTGGGTAACGTCCCTGTTGGTGATGGGGCCCCAATTGCCGTGCAATCGATGACTAATACAGAAACTACAGATGTTGCAGCAACGGTAGCGCAAATTAAACGTATTCAAGCGGTTGGCGCAGATATTGTAAGGGTATCGGTACCCACCATGGATGCCGCAGAAGCATTTAAGCTAATTAAGCAACAGGTCACTATTCCCCTAGTAGCGGATATTCATTTCGATTATAGAATTGCGCTTAAAGTAGCCGAGTACGGTGTAGATTGCCTGCGTATTAATCCAGGTAACATTGGTAATATTGAACGGGTAAAGAGCGTTGTGGATTGTGCTCGGTATTATAATATACCAATTAGGATAGGGGTAAATGGCGGCTCACTAGAGCGCGACCTACAAGAAAAGTATGGAGAGCCAACACCTCAGGCGCTGGTAGAATCGGCCATGCGACACGTAGATATTCTCGACAAGCTTAATTTTGATCAATTCAAAGTGTCGGTTAAAGCGTCTGATGTTTTTCTTGCGGTAGGTGCGTACCGATTGCTTGCCAAAAAAATTGATCAGCCCCTGCATTTAGGCATTACCGAGGCAGGTGGTTTACGGTCAGGTTCGGTCAAAAGCGCGGTGGGTCTTGGCATGCTGTTAGCTGAGGGCATAGGCGACACTATTCGGGTTTCATTAGCAGCAGACCCGGTTGAAGAAATTAAGGTTGGCTTTGATATTCTTAAATCCCTGCGTATACGAGCTAGAGGCATCAATTTGATTGCATGTCCTAGTTGTTCTAGGCAAGAATTTGACGTAATAAGCACGGTAAATGCCCTTGAGCAAAGACTAGAAGACATTATAATACCGTTAGATGTGTCAATTATAGGCTGTGTCGTTAATGGCCCTGGTGAAGCTGAAATTTCGGAGATTGGACTAACCGGCGCGCGCAATATGAGTGGTTTTTATGAAGACGGCATTCGTCAGCGCGAACGTTTCTCAAACGATCAACTTGTAGATAAACTAGAGCAAAAAATTCGCGCAAAAGTAGCTGCAAAAGCCGCTATGTTAGATGAAAAAAATAGAATTGACGTTATAGTCTCAAGCAACGATTAATTAAAAGCCATTTTAAGCGCGTTTGGCGCGCTTATTTTCTTTACGCCACGAACCAAAATCCTTATACTATCGCGCTTTATCAGTAACGCGAGTGACCATTGTCTAAAACTATCCAAGCAATTCGTGGTATGAATGACTGCCTACCTTCACAAACGCCTGTTTGGCAGTTTGTGGAAGCGCGTATTCGAGAATTGGCGAGTAGCTATCATTATCAAGAGATCCGCACACCCATTTTAGAAAGCACTGATTTATTCAAGCGCTCTGTAGGTGAAGCGACTGATATCGTCGAAAAAGAAATGTATGTTTTTGCAGACCGTAACGGGGATAGTTTAGCGCTTCGGCCAGAAGGCACTGCCTGTGCTGTGCGTGCTGGCACGCAACATGGTCTTTTATACAATCAGCAGCAACGCCTGTGGTACATGGGACCAATGTTTAGGCATGAACGTCCGCAAAAGGGTAGATACAGACAGTTCCATCAGCTTGGCATGGAAGCCTTTGGTTTCGAAGGCCCCGACATAGATGTAGAAATGATATTAATAGGCGCACGCTTATGGAAATCTTTTGGTATAAGTGACAAAGTAGAATTACAAATAAACTCGTTAGGCAATGCACAAGCGCGCAGCGATTATCGTGATTTGTTAGTGGCGTATCTACAACAACATATTGATGACCTTGATGAAGATAGCAAGCGTCGATTAAGTACCAACCCCTTACGCGTTCTCGACTCTAAAGATAAAAATACCCAGGCTATAGTGGCCAATGCACCTAAATTGATTGATCACTTAGACGAAGAATCGCAGCAACATTTTACCAAATTATGTGAACGATTAGACACTTTAGGTATCCAATATTACGTTAACCCTGCATTGGTTCGTGGTCTTGACTATTATAATCGTACGGTGTTTGAGTGGGTTACCAGTATGTTGGGAGCTCAAGGCACCATATGTGCTGGCGGTCGTTACGACGGTTTGGTTGAACAATTGGGCGCTAAAGCAACACCCGCTGTAGGTTTCGCGATGGGCATAGAGCGCCTAGTGTTGTTGGTAGAATCTACTCAGTTAGAACCTATGGTTAATAACGCAGACGTTTACGTAACAGCAATGGGCGAAGACGCAGCTTTAGCCGCATTGGTATTGGTTGAACGTTTACGTGACCAGTTCTCATATTTAAAACTGCAGTTACATTGTGGTGGCGGTAATTTTAAAAAACAAATAAAAAAAGCAGATGCAAGTGGTGCTAAAATCGCCATAATAATTGGTGACCAAGAAGTAAACAGCAAAATGTTTGGGATTAAGTGGTTACGCAAAGATGCGCCTCAAACGCAGGTTGATGAACATACATTACTAGAAATATTGGCAGACATACATTAAGGTGTTTAAACGCTAGAAAAATATAAAACGACAGTTATTTACATATATAGTTTAACTGTGCAAACAAGCCGTATATTTAAAACATATATTTAAGACCAGCATAGCTTTGAGTAGTAAAAAAAGGATGGAGCAAAAATGATAGGTTACGAAACCGAAGAACAACAAATACATGCCATTAAGCAATTTTGGAAAGATAACGGTATGGCTATAATTGCCGGTGCGGTTATTGGTTTTGGCTTGCTATGGGGCTGGCGTTTTTATAACGATTCACAAATAGCGGCTAAAGAACAAGCATCTGCTGCTTACAATGCAAGTTTGGAAAGCTTAGTGGCAGAGCAAAATAATGAAAAATTGTCTGCTTTTGTTACCCAGCAAAACGATTCAGGTTATGCGCCATTAGCCGCATTGATACTGGCACAAAAAGCGGTTGAAAAAGAAGATTATGAAAGCGCTAAGAGTAGCTTGGAAACAGCCATTGCAGGCGACCAAGTAATTGCCGACATCGCTCGTTTACGCCTTGCTAACCTGCATCTTCAGCTAAATGAAACAGAGCAAGCATTAGCAGTACTAGCGGCGGTTGAATCGACAGCGTTTGCTAACCAAGTCGAAGAATTAAAAGGCGATGCCTTAATTGCTAAAGGCGACTTTGATGGCGCACAAAATGCTTACACCTTAGCAATGGCCAAATCACCGAATAACCCAAGTCTTAAAATGAAACAAGATAATATTGCCTTTGCAAAAACGCAATTAACGGGTGGCGATGTTGAATAAGTTCGTAAGATTATCGACTACTCTCGTTTTGGCTTTTAGCATTGGTGGCTGCGCCACGGTAAGCGGCTGGTTTGAAGACGACGATGAAAAAGAAATTAGGCAATTGCCTGAAATCACTATGGCTTTTCAAACCCAGTTTTTGTGGTCTGAAACTATAGGCGATGGGGTAGATAACTACTTTTCAAGACTATCCCCGGCGATTGGCTATGGGAAGATTTTTGCGGCTGACAGAGAAGGTCAAATCGTTGCTCTAAACCCAGATACAGGTAAACAAATATGGTCACGTGATATTAGCCGCAAAAGCACAGAAAGCTCGATTACTAATCTTTATGGTTTATTTGCAGGCACGGTATCGGCAAAAATATCTGGCGGTTTAACCCTTGCTTATGACGCTGTTTATTTTGGTACTGAAGATGGAATTGTTTATTCGTTAAGTAGCGAAGATGGCAGTATTAACTGGAAAACTAATGTACCAAGTGAAGTAATATCCGCGCCCGCCGCTGATGCGAATATAATCGTTGTTAATACTGTGTCAGGTGCTTTGATGGGCCTTGATGCGGCGACCGGTGAAATAAAATGGCAAAACGACTCTGATGTTCCACCGCTTACCTTACGTGGTATCTCAGCTCCCGCCGCTGCTGCTGGTGGCGCTATTGTAGGTCTTGCTAATGGCCGTGTTAGAGTGAGTATTATTGAGTCGGGCTTAACCGCGTGGGAAGCTGTAGTTGCTAAACCTACCGGTGCAACTGAACTCGACCGTATAGTTGACATTGATTCAAAGCCACTGGTTTTTGGTGGCACAGTATTTCTTGTTTCTTATGGTGGTTCATTAGCGGCGATAGAGTTACGCTCGGGCAACATAATTTGGACCCGGGAATATGCTTCTTACCGCAATGTGTCTATTGATGGAAATCGTTTATTTGTTACCGACAACAATAGTAGTATTTATGCAATAGATAGACGTAACGGAGTTGAACTTTGGTCTAACGGTGAACTTCGAAAAAGAAATTTAACGTCGGCAACACCAGTAGGCGATTATATTGTGTTGGGTGACAAATTTGGTTATTTGCATTATTTTACACAAGATGAAGGTAAGTATGTTTCGCGTATCGCCGTTGGTGACGGCGAAAAGGGCGCTTTATATAATGAGCCCGTGTATGCTGATGGTTTGTTTGTTATACAAACTCGTGACGGCGAGGTTAGTTTGCTTAGCACACCAGAATAATCTAAATTGCGATAGTTCATTGATGCGATTAAACTTCGCCAATGGTTATTCCATTGGCGTTTTTGTATCTGGTTATTTTTATTCATTACCTAATTTGAGAAAAACATGTTACCTGTAATTGCCTTAGTAGGGCGCCCCAATGTTGGAAAATCTACATTATTTAATCGCCTGACTAATACTCGTGACGCTTTAGTTGCGGATTTTCCAGGTCTTACTCGCGACCGCAAGTATGGCACCGCTACCTATGAGGAGCGTCAGTTTATTGTGGTGGATACAGGTGGTATTAGTGGCAATGAAAAAGGTATAGACGCAGAAATGGCTCAGCAATCACTGCTTGCCATAGCGGAAGCCGACGTTGTGTTGTTTTTAGTAGATGCTAGAGACGGACTAACCGCGGGAGATATTGGCATTGCTGAGCACTTGCGCAAACAAGAAAAACCGGTACACATTGTGGTCAATAAAGTTGATGGTATAGACGGTGATAGTGAAAGTGCTGATTTTTATACACTGGGTATAGCCAGCCTTCTGCAAATTGCCGCTGCTCACGGTCGCGGAGTAGCAAAGCTAATTGAAGCGGTACTGTCGCCGCTTGATAAAATCTTTGAAGATATGCACGTGGTACCCGCTAGCTTTGAAGAACAAGAAGCCGATGCTGAAGAGAGGCTCAAGGCGCTTCAAGCACAGCCTATAAAATTAGCGATTGTTGGCAAACCAAACGTAGGGAAGTCGACCTTAACCAACCGGATTTTAGGTGAAGAACGCGTAGTAGTTTATGATTTACCAGGTACCACACGCGACAGTATTTTTATTCCCATGCAGCGAGATGGGCGTGAATATATCCTGATTGATACCGCGGGCGTAAGAAAACGTAAAAAGGTGTCTGATGTAGTAGAGAAGTTTTCTATTATAAAAACGCTACAAGCAATTGAAGAGGCAAACGTTGTATTGCTAGTAGTAGACGCGCGTGAAGGCATTGCCGAGCAAGATTTATCTTTACTTGGGTTTATCTTAAACTCTGGTCGTTCACTGGTACTTGCAGTAAACAAGTGGGATGGCTTAGATATCCACGTAAAAGAGAGTATCAAAAAAGAATTAGACCGGCGTTTAGGCTTTGTTGACTTTGCCCGTTTGCATTTTATTTCAGCGCTCCATGGGTCCGGTGTAGGTCATTTATTTGAGTCTGTTCAAGAAGCTTATTTATCGGCAACCAAGCGGATTACCACTTCTATGCTAACTGATATCATGGAAATGGCACAAAATGATCACCAACCACCTCTTGTGCGCGGTCGCAGGGTTAAAATGAAATATGCTCATGCGGGCGGATATAATCCACCCATAATTGTTATTCATGGTAACCAAGTGAAAGATTTACCCGATTCATACAAACGCTTTTTAACCAATTATTATCGCCGTTCGCTCTCGGTAATGGGCACGCCTATAAAAATAGAGTTTAGAGAAGGCTCGAATCCTTTTGGGGGTAAACCTGCCAAGCTTACGGTATCGCAAGAGCGTAAACGCAAGCGTTTGTTAACGTTTCATGATAAAAAATAAACCTGCATAGACAACTTGGTTCCGCAAAATTGGCTCACACGATTAGCAGCTTGCGTTGTTGCGTTTAACACGCTGGCTTTATTGTATGAGTTAGTATTAGCAAGACATAAATTTTAATTTCACAAAAAAAACTCCCGCGGTCTCTTTAAGTACTTGAGCGTAGTTCGAAGCTACGTTTTTGACGCTATTGCCCCCACGAAATAAGAGACTATCTTCGCCTTGTCTGGTAGGGTTAGTATTGGAAACTAGCCAATGTTCAATAATAAGGGAATATTATATTGTTCTTGCATCGAAAACTAAGTGTAATTCTGTCTTTGATTGTCGTATTCACCATTGTTTGTATCTATTTTTCGAGCGCATTTGTTATAGATATTTACCTAAAAAGCAACAAAGACCAATACCAACGTGGACTAATTTCAAGTATTTCAAACGACATTAATACTTTTGAAATAATTTTGGAAACAGTGGAAAGAAGTTGGGACGAAGAGCTTCAAGCTGCTCTGCCTATTTTAGCGGCGCGTATAGCAAAAATCCCAAAGCGCGATTCACAGCAGCTGCAAGCCGCTATTGACACATTCAAAGAAGAATTTAACTTGTCGGATGTGTATTTAATAAGCAGCGACTTGACTGTCGTTGCAGCAACGTTGCAAGATGAAGTAGGGCTAGATATGACTAGCTTTAGTCAAGAATATACCTCAATGTTAAGGGCTTTACTTAACCGAGGTGAGGTACTTACTCATCGTGTTTCTCATGCAACCAGAACCGGTATACTCAAAAAATACGGTTATTTGAGTTTGCCTGGCAGTAATCTTATTGTAAACGCCGACATAAACGTAAAGCAAAGACTAGAGTCGGAAAGTAATACCCAATTGAGTCGTTTTCTTTTTGGCGATTATGTGAAAAATTTAGAAGTTAAATACAACATAATTAAGAGTATTGACTTAGTTTTAGTGAGTCAACAAGATGCTTTTTCTCTTTTTTTTGAAGATCGTAAAATAGATACTAAGACCGCTAATCAGTTTTATTTTGGTGAGCCATCTGAGCAAACTGATGATTCCATATTTCTTATCCCAATAGTACTAGAGTCTTATGAGGCATTAGGTTTAAAAACTATTCTTAAAATTGAATTTGACCAATCTCCAATTGAAAAAGTACAAAATGATTTAATTATTCAATTAACAACTATTGCTGTAGTGGTTATATTGCTTGCTTATTTGTTACTGCAATTCTTTATTCGTAAATTTGTGTTAGAACGTTTTATTGACTTACTCGCGCAAATAAATAATAAACAAGGCGGAGATGAAAATCAAATTATCGTACGCGGTAAAGATGAGATCGCTCAAGTTGCTAAAGCAGTAAACACCCTAATGCTGAGTTTTGAACAACAACTTAGTCAAAACAAAGTATTGCTAGCAATTAGTAATACAGACAGCCTAACTGAGCTTTCAAACAGGCGCCACTTTGACGAAAAAATGGAAGTTGAGTGGTCGCAAGCCACCCGAAATCAGTCTACTTTTAGTATTGTTATGATAGATATAGACAGGTTTAAATTATTTAACGATGCTTACGGCCATGAAGAAGGTGACAAATGCCTTAAGTTAGTTGCGCAATGTATTAAGCAGCAACTAAAGCGCCCTAGAGACTTTGTGGCACGCTACGGAGGTGAAGAGTTTATGTGTTTACTTCCTGATACCGACGAGGCAGGCGCCATTATTGCAGCGAATAATATTTGCGATGGTATTCGAAAGTTACATATAACCCACGGCGCTTCTAATGTTCCTGAGTATATTACGGCAAGCCTAGGTTGTTTAACCGTAAATGGACTGCATTCATTTAATATTAAACAACTACTCAGTCAGGTAGATATACTATTATATGAAGCTAAAAACACAGGCCGAAATAAAATCTGTTTCAACTACATTCCGGCAACGGCGGTGATGCTTAAAGAAATAAAATAACTTAGGCTACTTAGCCATCTTTATTTATTTGTTTAATCAGAGCGTTTCTTGTTACTTCACAATTACCATTTGCAACTTGGCATGTGCCAGCTGCCATATGACCACCGCCTCCAAATTGTAGACAAAGGTGGCCAACGTTCGTTTTTGAACCCCTATCGAGAATCGATTTACCAACTGCGAAGACCGTATTTTGCTTTTTGAATCCCCACATTTGATGAATTGAAATATTACAATTGGGGAACAAGGCATAAACCATAAATCTATTACCCGCGTATATTGTTTGCTGATCGCGTAAATCCAGTAGCACTAAATTTCTATAAACAGTTGCGCATGACATGACTTGCTGGGTAAATTTTTCAGTGTGTTCTTTGTAAAGAGCAATACGTTCGAGAACATCCGGCAACATTATAATTTCGTCAATGGTATGATCCCGACAATAATCAATTAATTCCATCATTAGCTGATAGTTTGAAATACGAAATTTCCTAAAACGTCCTAATCCTGTGCGGCTATCCATTAAATAATTGAGTAGCACCCAGCCCTCAGGATTAAGGATTTCATCGCGACTAAGTTGGGCTGCGTCAGTTTTGTCTACTGCTGCCATCATGTCATCCCAAGCCGCAGGGAATACTTCTTTACCGCCATAGTAATCATACATAAGGCGCGCAGCGGAAGGCGCTGTAGCGTCAATAATATGATTTTGCTTTAGTTTGCCGCCGCTGCGCTTGATTTCACTTAAATGGTGGTCAAACGCTAAGTAACAGCCCGAAACATAAGGCAGGTTTGTGGTGATGTCTTGTGGTGATATTTCAATAATTCCATCTTGCATATCTTTTGGATGCACAAATTTAATATCGTCAATTAAGTTAAGCTCTTTTAACAACACCGCGCACACAATACCGTCAAAGTCGCTGCGGGTTACCAATCTGTACTTACTTTCTACCGATGAGGTCATGGTCGACAAATGCTATCTCCAAAATATATTCTCAATAACTTCTTTATGCATCTATCCTACCTGATCATGAACGCTATATTCGATGGGGTGGGTATATAGAGACATACTCAGGAATATGAAACAAGATGCCAGTAATTATGGTAAAAGCGATTAATGGCTTTTGCATGGCAGCATTCTTCTGATTAGTTAATCCGACGTTTATCACAAATTGTTAGCCTGCAAAAATGTTGTCATAAAATCGTCACTTTTCTTTCATGAATTTAACATGTTTCCTTCATGTAAGTGTAAAAAACTTGTCTTAGTCTTCTACCTTTTAATTAGGAAATTACTTCATGAAACTGCAACAAAAATTAATTCGTACAATAGTCGCCATTGCAATAATAGTTGGTTTGAGTGGCTGTGGTTCAGATGGTGCCGATGGTGCCGATGGTACTCAAGGACCAGCGGGCCCAGTTGGTGTGCCCGGCAGTGTAGGCTTACCTGGTAGTGTAGGCTCACCCGGCAGTAGTGGTGAAAACGCACCGCGGCAGTTAAGTATTGAAGTGATTGGCCGTTTCGCTACTGGCGTTTATGGCAAAAGTGCTGCCGAAATTGTGCAATTTCACGTAGCGTCAAAATCTGTTTTCGCTGTAAATGGTGCAAGCAACCAAATTGAAAGAATTGCCTTACACAATATACCCACGGTTGGCGTAGGTAACCCTATCAACGATGAGAGTTTATCTTCGCTCGCATTTACTTTTGCAAACACGGTTGATGTAGTAGGTGCTTTGGGAGCTACTGAAACCATTACCATAGGCGCATTGAATTCTATTGCTATTCATTCAAATATGCTGGCGCTAGCGGTAGAAGGTGCTACTAAGCAAATGCAAGGCGCGGTACTCTTTTATACCTTAGATGCGATGGGCGAGGCCACTTACGTAAAAGCAGTAAAAGTGGGCGCATTACCCGATATGCTAACGTTTACACCAGATGGCACAAAAGTATTGGTTGCTAACGAAGGCGAGCCAGCAAGCGATTACAGTGATGATCCACAAGGTAGCATCTCAGTTATATCGATTCTTGACAATGTCCCCGCAGACTCGGCTACAAGCATCAATTTAAGCACCGATATCACCTTTAGCAGCGACCTTCTTGAAGCTGCTGACTACGATACCGATGCCAAGCGCATGGCGTTGTTATCGGCTAGTGGCGTAAAATTTGCTGGGCCTGCGGGCAACACCGTTGCAAAGGATCTTGAGCCAGAATACATTGCAATAAGCGCTAATAGCAAAATAGCTTATGTGTCTATGCAAGAAAACAACGCAATTGCTGTGATAGATCTAGAAAAAAACCTGATTGAAATAAAGGCGCTTGGTTTTAAAGATTGGGGTTTGTTTGATATAGACTACACGAATGAAGATGAACTCCCATCATTTAGAAAACTACCGAATGTTTTTGGTATGTATCAACCCGACACTATTGCTACTTATTCATGGAATGGCGCGACGTTTGTGGTTTCAGCAAACGAAGGCGATGCAAGAGATTATGATGGCTATTCAGAAGAAGTAAGAGTACGTGATATTGTTGACCCAGATGAACTCAACGCTACTTTTTCACCGCAGTTGCAAGATTTGTATGATGCTACAGGTGCCCGCAACGGCTTAGGGCGCTTGAAAGTAACGACCGTGCTTGGCGATGCCAACGCAGATGGTGAATATGAAGCTTTATATGCCTATGGCGCGCGTTCATTTTCAATATGGGACCAAAATATTAATTTAGTATTTGACTCAGGTGATGACTTTGAGAAAATATCCTCGGCTATATTAGGCGAAAACTTTAACAGCGCACATACTGAGAACAAAGGTGATAACCGTTCAGACGATAAAGGCGGTGAGCCTGAAGCACTAGATGTAGGCGTGATAGAAGGTCGTGCCTATGCATTTATTGGGTTAGAGCGGTCGGGTGATTTGTTTATTTATGACGTGACTAACCCGTTTCAAGCGACATTTGTTTCACATTACAATAACCGTGATTTTAATGTTGATTTTGAGTTAGACGACGATTTAGACAACCCCTGTGACACAGCCGAAGGCCTTGATTGTAGTGAAATAGCTAACGCTGGAGATTTGGGTGCTGAAAGCATTAAATTTATAGCTGCTGAGCAAAGCCCAAATGGTAATCCTTTGCTTATTATTGGTAATGAGGTGAGCGGCACAGTTACAGTTTATCAAGTTACCGTGCTTTAGGTACTCAACAACATACGAATAGAGGCTGCGTTACCTTAAACGGCCATTTACTGTTAGTGGTAAATGGCCTTTAATTTTTTGTTATCGACTCCCACAGCGCGTTGACACAAAGCTTGCTGCTAACCTTGTCGTAATGCTCGCATAAACGATGACTCGCCGGGGACTTTGATTTTGGGCAAAGATTCGTTGACCAATTCGCTCATCATAAATGCAGGTAGGTTACCGGTTAATTTAATGACCTTATCATTTTGTTGAAATATGTATTGAGTGCTGTATTCAGGGTCGCTGTTGGCATACAGCAATACCTCTAAACGTAAACCCTCTAAAAGAAAACCATTTACGGTAACCGTAGTGGGGCTAATTGAAGAAATAGTGAAGTCTTGAATATTGGCATTTGCAATCAGCTGTTTTATTTGTTTTACCTCATTTTCCATCTCAAGTTGCAGTAACGAGCTATTGTTTGTTAGCGAGTTACCTGATGCTAAAATTAACTGCCCAGAAGGAGGTGTTAAAAAAGGAGAGAAAGGATATACAGAAATGTCAACTACTGCGCTATCAAAACGAGGATGAGAATACCGCGTTATACTGCCAAGCAAAGGGTCGCGATAAACCGCCGATTTTATTCTAATAAAGTCGCCAATATTTTGTGGTACAGATAACTGGGTAACATAATCACTTGCACCAAGCACTTGATAGATTTTATCTGCTTCAAGGACTAAATTAGTTTCGATGTGTTGCGCCCACAGCGACAGCATAGTGCTTGCTGTTTGCTTAATACCAACAAGAGAGGTGCGCTGGCGTAAGATAAAATCGTCTATAGGTACTTGCCGCCAGTTAGTAGTTATTTCCAGTACTACTTCAGCTTGTTGATTTTGTTCATCAATGTTGATAATGGCATTGCCAATTAATACTTCATATTCACTTAAGGCGTCTTCAATCATCATACTAGATTTAAGCGAAGCGGCTAATGAGGTCAGCGTTTTGCTGTCAAAGGCGTTGAGTTGGCATTGGAACGGCTCAAGCTCTTCGCATTCTTGAACAAGCTCATCGCTTGCATAGGCAGCATAAATAGGCATTTCGGCATTTACTGAAAGACTACAAAGCAGTCCAAGTAAAGAGATAATAGGTAAATAACGCACAGCAATTACACCCAGTGTATTTATCGTTTTTAAAATGCTGTCTTTAACGCTTTAGGTAAAAATGGCGTTAAAGCCAACTGCTTTTTACTGTTACTTTACAAAGTGCATATAAAGTAACTAGCAGCGTCAATTTATTGACGCCTTAGAAAAACAATACCAAAAATGCTGCGTTAGCGCAATTAACTAATTATTGTGAGGGGTATTTGGAGAGGTGTTATTTACCATATTGACCGTTGATTTTATTTCACCATCGGCGAATCTGGAGGTAATTGTTTGATTCTTTTGGATATCTTTTACCGACGTAAGTAGTTTGTTTTCGCAAAGCGTTATGCTATATCCGCGTGATAAAGTGGCTAATGGGCTCACGGTGTCGAGTAAAGCTGAGGTTTTACTTAGGTGTTGGCCTTTTATTGCTACATGTAACTTCATTGCATTAGTGAGCTCTTGCAACCGAGTTTGGCTATTTTGTTTAGCCCGTTTAATATCATTGATAGGCGATACATACTGAATACTTTTTGCTTGATTAGCTTGATGTTGCTTTGCTTTGTCGAGTTGCTTAGCAATTGCTTGAGCCAAGCGTTGCTTTAATTGATTAAGCGCAAAGTTGTTTTCAGTTAACAATAATTTAGGATGTTGTGCTTGCAAGCGCTGGAACAAATACTGGAAAGACTCCTGTTTAATTTTTATTTGTTTGGACGGATGCTGTTGTAGCAACCGAGCATGCAAATAATCAAACTGTTGGCTATTTTGATTAAGATTTTTTATGGGGTGTTGTGCCTGTAAACGCTGCTGCAGCGATGTTGTTTGCTGTTGTTTTTGTACCAAAATATCGCTGAGCGCGCGCATAAGTACTCGCTTGCGTTCGTTAAGGTTTTTTTCAAGCACCTGCTTGTCTTCGCTTAGCAGTTCGGCGGCAGCCGATGGCGTGGCTGCACGTACGTCGGCTACAAAATCGGCAATGGTAACATCGACCTCGTGTCCAACCGCCGATACCACAACTAAATGTGAAGCGTGAATGGCTCGCGCTACTATCTCTTCATTAAACGGCCATAAGTCTTCAAGTGAGCCTCCGCCTCTTCCCACCACTAATACGTCAACTTCATTTCTGGCGTTAGCTCGCTCTATTTGCGCTACTATGCTTGCCGCTGCGGTGTCGCCCTGCACCATGCTAGGATAGATAATCACCTCTATACTAGGATTACGGCGTTGCAGAACATGTAAAATATCGTGCACGGCTGCGCCGGTTTGCGAGGTGACTATGCCAATTCTAGCAATATGTTTAGGTAGTGTTTGTTTGCTGTCGTGAGCGAACAAGCCTTCGCTTTGCAATTTTGCTTTTAAGGCCTCAAAGGCCTGTTTTAGTTTGCCAACGCCTTCGCGCTCCATGGCAACGGCAATAAGCTGATAATCACCGCGGGCTTCGTATAAGCTTATATTTGCCTTCACCACGACCTTGTCGCCGTGTTTAGGTGTAAAACCAACACTTTTATTAGCGCCACGGAACATAGCGGTGCGCACTTGGGCTTTGTCGTCTTTTAAAGTGAAGTACCAATGACCTGAGGCGGCATTGGTGAAATTAGAGATTTCACCGCTTACCCATACTTGCCCAATTTCACTCTCAAGCACTTGCTTGGCGAAGCGGTTAAGCTTGGTAACACTAATTATTTTGACTTCTTGGGGGACTGCAAACATGCGTGAATTACTTACCTTTGGACGAATTTGAGAACGAATACTGGGTTTATTAAACATTTTTATCAAACAATACGCAATTGTAGTTTACCTATATATGAAAAAACACTACAATCTCACCGCAATTAGTCCACCAGTATATAGGTAAAATTGCATGCTACGCATTGATAAAGAAGCGCTTACATTTGACGATGTACTTTTAGTACCAAGTCACTCTCAAGTATTGCCGCATATGGCAAACCTCCAAACCCGTCTTACCCGCGGTATTACTTTAAATATGCCACTTATGTCTGCTGCCATGGACACCGTAACTGAAGCACCACTTGCCATTGCTTTAGCGCAAGAGGGCGGGATTGGATTTGTGCACAAAAACATGACGCCCGAAGCACAAGCAGAGCATGTATTGCGTGTTAAAAAATATGAAAGTGGGGTGGTCCTTGACCCTGTTACCGTTAGTGCAAGCGATACAATAGGCGCTACTATTGCCTTGAGTAAGCAGCTTGGTTATTCGGGTTTCCCAGTAGTAGATGGGGAAAATAATCTGATAGGTATTGTAACTGGTCGCGATTTACGTTTCGAAAACCGCCTTGAAGAGCCGGTAAGCAAGGTCATGACTAGCAAAGAAAAGCTGGTTACGGTTACCGCTGATATAAGCCCCGATAAAGTCATGGACTTAATGCACGAGTATCGTATAGAAAAAATACTGGTGGTTGACGACAGCTTTAAACTTAAAGGTTTAATTACGGTTAAAGATTTCCAAAAAGCCAAAAGTAAGCCCAATGCCTGTAAAGATGCCCAAGGTAGGTTGCGAGTTGGTGCAGCCGTGAGCGTAGGTCCAGGTACTGAAGAACGCATTAAACGATTGGTTGAAGCCGGCGTAGATGTGTTATTAATTGATACTTCCCACGGGCATTCACAAGGGGTTATTGATCGTGTTAAACAGGTGCGTAAACAATATCCTAATTTACAAATTATTGCCGGTAACGTAGCCACCGCCGAAGGTGCATTAGCACTTGCCGAAGCAGGGGTTGATGCGGTAAAAGTTGGCATAGGCCCTGGTTCCATTTGTACCACAAGAATAGTTACCGGGTGCGGTGTTCCTCAAATTACTGCGATTAGCGATGCAGTATCTGCGGTCGATAAATTAGGTATTCCTGTGATTGCCGATGGCGGTATTAGATATTCCGGCGATATAGCAAAAGCGCTCGCCGCCGGCGCAAGCTCGGTTATGGTAGGCAGCATGCTTGCCGGGACTGAAGAAGCACCGGGTGAAGTAGAGCTGTATCAAGGCCGATATTATAAGTCTTATAGAGGAATGGGGTCGTTAGGCGCTATGAATCAAAATCATGGGTCGTCAGACCGTTATTTCCAAAGCAGTAGTAATGCGGAAAAATTAGTCCCCGAAGGGATAGAGGGTCGGGTAGCTTACAAAGGTCCTATTTCTACAATTATTCACCAGCAATTAGGCGGTTTACGCTCAGCAATGGGGTTGACTGGTTGTGCAACTATTGATGAGCTGCGCACTAAACCGAGGTTTGTTAAAGTAACTTCAGCGGGTATGGGCGAGTCGCATGTTCATGATGTAAGCATTACCAAAGAAGCACCCAACTATCGTTTAGGGTAAATTTCGCACTGTAATACCTGTTGTCTTTGTGTGTTATCAAACCTAAAGACAATCTACTTTTTTAGGACACTTAATGTCGATTAATATTCATAGTCAGAAAATTCTTATTCTTGATTTTGGTTCCCAATACACCCAACTTATAGCCAGGCGAGTTCGAGAAATAGGCGTATACTGCGAATTATGGGCGTGGGATGTAAACGAAAAATATATCAGAGAATTTGCACCCGACGGCATTATTTTGTCAGGTGGTCCAGAATCGGTAACACAAGCTAACTCTCCACGTGCTCCACAATATGTATTTAATGCAGGTGTGCCGGTGTTAGGGATTTGTTATGGCATGCAAACTATGGCACATCAGCTAGGTGGAAAAGTGCAAGGGTCTGAGCTGCGTGAATTTGGCTATGCTCAGGTTGAAGTGCTTAATGCTTCAAATTTGTTTGATAAAATCGAAGACGAGATTAGTGTTCAAGGAAACGCACTGCTAGATGTGTGGATGAGCCATGGCGATAAGGTGATTGAAGCGCCTGAAGGTTTTGAGACAATCGCCAGCACTAGCAATTGTCCACATGCCGCTATGGTGAACCTTAATAAAAAGTTTTATGGTGTTCAATTTCATCCCGAGGTTACCCATACCAAACAAGGTTCGCGCATCCTACAACAATTTGTAATGACAATATGCGGCTGCGAAGCCTTATGGACGCCAGCTTCAATTATTCAAGACGCGGTAGCGCGGATTAAAAAGCAAGTAGGGGACGATGAAGTTATTCTTGGCTTATCAGGCGGGGTAGACTCCTCCGTTACGGCAATGCTGTTGCATCAAGCCATAGGCGACAAATTAACCTGTGTATTTGTAGATAACGGTTTGCTGCGTTTGCATGAAGGTCAGCAAGTAATGGATATGTTTGGCAATCACTTCGGCTTAAAAATTATTAAAGTTGAAGCCGAAGAGCGGTTTTTAAAAGCGCTCGCCGGAGAGACAGATCCTGAGAAGAAACGAAAGATCATTGGTAATCAATTTGTGTATGTATTTGATGAAGAGTCAAATAAGTTAGACAATGCGAAGTGGCTTGCGCAAGGCACGATTTACCCAGACGTAATTGAATCGGCAGGGTCAAAAACAGGCAAAGCACACGTTATAAAGTCACATCATAATGTGGGCGGATTACCGGAAGATATGAAAATGGGCCTAGTCGAACCCTTGCGTGAACTGTTTAAAGATGAAGTCCGCAAAATAGGCCTTGAGCTGGGGCTTCCTTACGACATGCTATATCGACATCCGTTCCCAGGGCCAGGCCTAGGTGTGCGAGTCCTTGGCGAAATTAAAAAAGAATATTGCGACTTATTACGCAAAGCCGATGCGATATTTATTGAAGAGTTGCATCGCCATAAGCTTTATCATGAAGTGAGCCAAGCCTTTACTGTATTTTTACCCGTAAAGTCGGTGGGTGTAATGGGAGATATGCGCAAATACGATTGGGTAGTATCGCTGCGAGCCGTTGAAACAATAGATTTTATGACAGCGCGCTGGGCTCACCTGCCGTATGCGTTTTTAGGTATGGTATCAAATCGTATTATCAACGAAGTAGATGGTATTTCTAGAGTGGTATATGATATTTCAGGTAAGCCACCCGCCACTATTGAATGGGAATAGAATATATGATTTTACCTTCTTTAGTAAATGAAAACAGATAAATCACACGCGCTAATTTCACAGCTGCATGTGGGGCCTGTTTCACCTCAGGATTGCTTAGCACTTTGGCAATGGCGAAATGACCCGCACACTCGCGCAATGTCTTTGGTGAGTGAAGAGGTGAAATATCAAGATCATTGCCGTTGGTTTGAGTCGCTTTTACACGATCCTTCCCAATATCTCTATATTGCGAAAGTTACCGATTTGCATAGCTCTCAACAAGAAACAAAAGCGGGTATGGTGCGCTTTGATGTTCTCCCAAGCGAAGCTTTAAACATTGATGCAGGCATGGACGATAGTGGCAAAAAAGCAACCGCGATAGCGTTGGTATCTATCAATGTAAACCCACAATACAGGGGTAAGGGTCTGTCGGTATTGTTGTTGAAAAAAGCGCTGAACATATTTGCTTTAAACGTTGCCGCTTTGCCGCCAACCTCCATGCAGGTTAGTCATATTAAGGCGGTAGTAAAATCGAGTAACACCGCCAGTATTAGATGTTTTACTGCAGCGGGCTTCATACAAGCTGCAGATATGCCACACGCATTTGGTGATCTTAACTCGGCCAACAAAGACTGCGTGTTTTTGCTGAGCCTCGATTAAGATAGGTTTGGCTGTAGCTTCGCTATTGTAAATTCCATTTTTCTACTGCAATTAAGTATTTACCCATATCATGGTCTTCAACTGCGTCAATGCCATCTTCTTTTATTGCGCTTAATGCCCCGTCGAAGGCGTCTACAAACCTAAACCAAAATCCTGATTCTCGATTAAGTTCTTGCTCTTGTGAAATATATAGGTAGCTACCAATGTGGCTATAGCCCATGAGCCTTGCGGGTACTCGGGTAACGAAATCATTGTTGTTATGAAACCTAAAATATCTATCTTTGCATTCAATATTGAATATTCTGGCAGTGTCTCTAGTTAGCGCTCGAGGTTGGCCAAATGTATAAACGCTAGTGAAAGGACGGTCCTGTTGAATAAACCTGGCTGCGGCTATGGTCGCCATCGCACCTCCTAGGCTATGGCCTGTGATGAACAAAGGGCGTTTTTTTCTGGCCTGACAAACTGCTAACTCTTCCATTAGGGGCTGCCAAACATCTTCTACCGATTTCCAAAAACCACGATGAAACTCGCCGAATAATTCTTTAGTCGAAAATGCATTTATGTTGTCTAGCCAGTCTGCTACTTCATCGGTCCCCCTGAATGTAAGACACATATAATCTTCATGTTCAATTAAAGCCGCTTGCGCACTCTTCTTATCGGCGCCAAAAACACTCATAAACTTATCGTCTTGGGCTTTAAGATCAGCCAGTATGGCTTTTTCGTCTGGTGCCTGATTGTCTTCAGATTTCACTAAATATACTACCTTGGATAGTCTTGCCATCCAATAAGCATTGCCTTCATCTAGCCCTGTTTTATATGGTGAAACAGTTTTGTTAATCATGTTCGACTCTTCCTAAGCTCTGTTGATGTGAACTAAATTCAGCCTAACGGTATAGTGCAATATAACCTAAATTTAGCATACGAATGTAACGATATTGACAATAGAGAAAGAATAGACCAAGCGCCTGATTTATTCAACAGGCATCAATTTTACTCCGTATACATCCCCAAAAATAGATAATATTGATAATAGAAACCTCACCAACCGCAATTACTATTTACAAAAAAATATGACGTGTGGATTTTTGAGTGGCGTTGATGTGGGGCATGTAGCAAAATGGCTTACAAAAATCTTATTTGCATCCCAACACTAAAGCGCTGCTGGTGACGGTTATAATCAATGAGTGAATCGCCATATCCGTTAAAATACTGAATTAGCAGGTCGTAGCGCTTGTTGAATGGATAGGTAATATTTATTTCAATACCGCTGCGGTTATCATCAAATGACAAGTTGTTTCTAATGCTGCTAGTAATATCGAGGCTACCAAGGCGATAGCCAAAGCCTAACTCAATTCTCCCGTAATAATCGTTGATGTCTGGGTTATCGTCCCCTAGTGGGTCAAGTCGCGATGTTTTGTCGTCTTCAGGAAGCCTTAACCATGTACGTATATAGTAGGCGGTATTTTCGTCGCTAAACAAGGCCGTTGCGGTTATGCGATTCCAACTACGCGATTTCAAACCGGACTGGCCATTCGACATATGGTTTAGGCCAATACGTAATAAATTAAATTTGTAGCCCGCCAACGACAGGTCGCTGTTGAATTGATAAAAGACTTCTGGTTGGTAGTTTGTTTCTCTGAATGGTTTGGAGGTTTCGTCATTATATAATTGCCAAAACGATACGGCTGTGAAGCCAAAATATACACCCGACAGATCATCCGGCTGAAGCCAAAGCGGTGTTTTAACACTAATTTGATATTTAGCTTCAAATCGGTCAATTTTTTCCTCGCCTATGCCGTCAAGTGTTATTGGATTAGGGCCTGTTGAATAACTAATGGGCAAAAGATAATTTTGACGGTGCTGGACAAGGGAAAACAAGTTTCGGTTGGCGTCACGTTCGTTATTTATTTTTTCGGTTAAGAAGGACTCTTTTGGCGCATCAATACTTAGGCTCTGTTCTTCTATTTTTTCGTCATCAAAGGCTGTTTTTGCAATAGTGGTCGACACTAGCCCTATAAATAAAATAAAAGAAAATATGAAGATAGCGGAGAACTTTTTCAAGGTACTGTCCTTGTTTGCACCTACAAGTAGATTGCATGAGATGGTATCTAATTACCTTATATTATACCTTATCGATATAGCAAAAAATATCTTAGTTTGACAAAAGTTAGTCTCCTACACGAACTGATAAATAATATAGCAGAACGGTTATAGCGTAAAAACAAGGCCCTCATGTGCGCCAATCACCTGAGTATTGCCGCCACCAATGCTAATAATTATATTCGCATGCTCAACAATTTCGTCTACCATAGCGTCGCTGCGTTCCGGGTCATGGCTATATAGTGCTAATTTTTTAACGTTTGCTGCTAAGGCGAGTTTAATCGCTTCTTCTGCTACTGAATGTCCCCAACCCGATTTTGCGGGCATATCTTCAATAACATACTGTGCATCGTGTATTAAAAGGTCTGCGCCTTTCACAAACTCAACAAACGCCAGAAAGTCGCTATTTTTTTTATATGGAGGATAGAGTTCATTGTCAGTAACATAGGCTATTTTTCGTTTGCCGTCGGTAATTGTATAGCAACTTCCACCGCCAGGATGATTCATAGGCATTCGCGCGATATTAGCGGTGCCTAAGGTCCAACTATCATCTTTATATGTCTTTATCTCTATATCTGAACCAATGGCTTCTTTAGGTACTGGAAAGTAGCTTCCCGTCATTTGTTGTAAAAACGCATCGAGGTGTAGTTCTTCAGTTACTCCGGGAGTTACGTATATTTTTCTGCCGGGCATGTATATGGGTGCAAAAAAAGGAAAGCCTTGGATATGGTCCCAATGGTTGTGCGTCAATAATAGGTGGATAGGTGATTTGGTTTTCACCAATTCTTTTCCTAATAAACGGATGCCAGTACCAGCGTCTAAGATTATGTCTGTTTTGTCTGCTAGCACAACGTGCACGCAGGCAGTATTACCGCCGTAACGCAGAGTTTCTGGACCGGGTGTTGGAATGGAACCACGGACACCATAAAAGGTTACTTGCACGCGTTTGCCTTAAAAGTTGCCACCCATGTATGGGTGAAGAAAAATCTTACCTAATCTACTTATCGGCAACAAACCTGACAACTTTACCAATTGGTAAGATTATTTTTGTTCCAGAGGCTCTATTTTTGTATTCAACTGCCTTTTCATCAAGGTTTCGCTCACCAATAATAATGCTGTGTGGCACACCAATTAATTCCATGTCAGCAAACATAACGCCAGGACGTTCCTTACGATCATCAAATAAAACTTCGACACCAGCGCTTACTAATTCTTGGTAAATTTTCTCAGCAACTTCTTTTACTCTATGAGATTTATGCATATTCATGGGAATTATAACCACTTTAAAAGGGGCTATAGCATCAGGCCACATTATGCCGTATTTGTCGTTATTTTGTTCAATTGCTGCAGCCACTATGCGCGTTACGCCAATGCCATAGCAGCCCATTTGGAGTACCTGATGTTTTCCTGTTTCGGTTAATACACCGCAGTTCATTGCTTTTGTATATTTGTCGCCGAGTTGAAAAATATGACCTACTTCAATTCCTTTTCGAATCTCTAAAGTACCCGAACCACAGGGAGATGGGTCACCCGCAACTACGTTGCGCAAATCTAATATTGTTAAGTCGCTAAGGTCGCCTGTATTGGAAGTGCTTGTGCTAAAATCACGTTGCCAATTTACGCCTGTAAAGTGCATACCCTCTTCGTTTGCCCCGCATACAAAATCACTGCATGCAGCGGCGCTTCTATCTACCAGTACTGGCATGGGCAGGTTTATTGGGCCTAAGGTACCAAAACCACAGCCAACTAATTTTATAACTGCCTCTTCTTGTGCCATGACCAGCGGACTAGCAACCCAGGCATGTTTTTCAGCCTTAATTTGGTTTAATTGATGATCGCCTCGAAGCACCAGCGCAACAAATTCAGCGTCTACTTCGGCACTAGCGTTTACAATTAAGGTTTTCACGCTTTGGTTTGCTTTTATGTTTAACTGCTCGACCACAGCGGCAATTGTTTTTGCATTCCCGGTATTCACTTTTTCAAGTGCTTGCGTAGCTTCAGCTGCGGTCTCAATAGTGACTGCCTCAGCAAGTTCAACATTGGCTGCGTAGTGTGACTGGTTGCTAAAAGCAATGTCGTCTTCGCCAGATTCAGCCAATACGTGAAATTCGTGCGATACGGCTCCACCTATAGAGCCCGAGTCGGCAATAACGGGCCTATATTCGAGTCCTATTCTGTCAAACACATTACAATATGCCTGATGCATGGTTTGGTAAGTTGTGTTTAAACATTCAGCACTTAGATGAAATGAATAGGCATCTTTCATGACAAATTCGCGCGAACGCATAATGCCAAACCGAGGTCTTACTTCGTCACGAAACTTGGTTTGTATTTGATATAGATTGATAGGTAACTGTTTGTAGCTATTAACGTCGTTACTCACAATGGTTGTGATCACTTCTTCATGTGTTGGACCGAGCACGAAATCTCGTTGATGACGGTCTTGAATACGTAAAAGCTCTGGGCCATATTCATCTAAGCGTCCTGATTGTTGCCATAGGTCTGCCGGTTGCACAACGGGCATGTTTATTTCAATTGAGCCTGCACGGACCATTTCTTCATGCACAATTTTACTGACTTTGTTTAATACCCGTAAACCAGTTGGTAACCAACTATATAGGCCAGAAGCGAGCTTTCTGACCATACCAGCGCGCAGCATAAGTTGATGAGATATAACTTCAGCGTCGCTAGGAACTTCTTTTTGGGTAGCTAATAAATATTGTGTAGTGCGCATAATCGAGTGAATTAAAACCGTCAGTTGTTAATGGGCTAAATATTAGCAGTGTGTTGGCCTAGACTAAAGCGAAAATGTGCACTTACGCTATTTTTTGCAACCTTTTGTCATTTCTGCATACGATAAATGTCGATTACTTCAACAGCATTATGATTTACCAACCAACGAACCTCAATATCGTACAGCTGTACAAAATAAACTTTAGCGTCTGGTTTGGTTTGTTTATAAGACGGACGAGGGTCTTGGGCAAGTATGCTTTGAAGTAAATCAGCAAAATCTGGATATTGGGATTGGTAAAGTGCTAATTGATCTGCGGCTTGTTGTGAATAAATCAGGTCTAATGTGGGTAATGGTTTATCTTGCGCATATCCAGCACTTGCGTGTTGTACTATATCTGCATATGGCAAATAGGGTTTAATGTCGAGTATAGGCGTATTAGAAAGTAGGTCTACCCCTTCAACCATGAGTTTATTATTTTTCACCCCGAGATTTTTAACTACCGACATACCAATACCGTTCGGGCGAAAACTACTGCGACTGGCAAACACCCCTATTTTTTTATTACCGCCTAAACGTGGTGGTCTTACCTTTTGCTTGTACCCCTGGTTAAGGTTTTCGTGAAATAAAAACAATAGCCATAAATGTGAAAACTCTTCAATGCCATCGAGGGATTGGCTTACATCGATATGACTACTAAATATAATTTCACCTTTGGCTAAGCTAAGCGATAAGCCCTGGCGAGGAATAGAAAACTTTTGTGTGAAAGGCGTTAAAATGTGCGCAATAGGTGTAATTGAGTTTGTCACAGCGGTTCCATAAGGTAATGCCATAAGGTAATACGTATTACACGCTAAGTTATGGAGCAAAAAAAGTCAAAGTTATAACTTGAGAAAGTTGTTTTCATCCGCATTTTTTTTGCACCATACACATGCCAGCTTACCCTTATGGTAGGCTAACGCAAGCGCCGTGAAATTTATAATGTTAACAACATAATTAATGAAAAATAATGGAACGTTTAGATATTAAATCACTCTGTATCTTATACAAAAATAGAAAGGGTAAATATGATTTCGGTAAAAAATCTGAGCAGGGTATTTGATAAACATAAGGTGGTAGATGACTTATCGTTTGAAATATTCCCCGGCGATATTATTGGCTTTTTAGGCCCTAACGGTGCCGGGAAATCAACCACTATGAAAATGCTAACCGGCTTTTTGCCAGCCTCGTCAGGCTCCATTGAAATTAACGGTCTGAGGTATACAAAATCGACTCGAGAAGGATTACAAATAAAACGAGATATTGGATATTTACCTGAGGGTGCACCTGCATATTGTGATATGACGGTTTATCAATTTTTGTATTTTATTACGCAAGTGAGAAAAATCCCCCGAGGTGAGCGCAAGCTCGCCATTGCAAGGGTATGCGAGCAAGTGCAGCTTGAGCAAGTCTTGAACAAAACAATTGATAACCTTTCAAAAGGATTCAAGCGACGTGTTGGTATAGCGCAAGCTATTATTCATGATCCTCAAATTTTGATTTTAGACGAGCCAACCGACGGCTTAGACCCCAATCAGAAACATCATGTTAGACAGCTTATTCATAACTTGGCAAAAGATAAAATGGTGATTGTGTCAACTCATATCCTTGAAGAAGTCTCTGCGGTTTGTAACCGCGTTATTATTATTGCCCAGGGTAAAAAGTGTTTTGATGATACCCCTGAAGCCTTAAAAGCAATGTCTCCACTGCATAATGCAGTCACCCTTAAGCTAAGTTACCTCAGTGATATTTCAGGTCTTCTTGAACTAGAGGGCGTGTGCGACATGAAGCACGATCGTGTAACTAACAAAGTGACTATTTACGCAGAGTCGGGAAAGTATATTCTTGGGCAAGTCACCGCGCATATCCAAGCCCACCAGATGCCGGTGGACATGATTTTTCCAGAGCAGGTGAAGTTGGATGATGTATTTAGAGAAATTACCACCGGTAATGGCCAGGAGGCACAAGCATGATTGCCACTGTAACTATTTTCAAGCGTGAGTTTGCCAGTTTTTTTGCCACTCCTGTAGCATATATTTTTATTCTAATATTTTTGCTTATGTCGGGTGTGTTTACTTTCTTGTTCGGCGGGTTTTACGAACGAGGGCAGGCTGATTTACTCAGTTTTTTTGATTTCCATCCATGGCTATATCTTTTTTTAGTTCCGGCAATTGCTATGCGTGCTTGGTCTGAAGAACGTAAAAGCGGCAGCATTGAACTGCTTATGACCTTGCCTATTACCACTATGCAAATAATGTTGGGTAAATTCTTTGCCGCTTGGGCTATTTTGGGTTTGTGTTTGTCAATGACCTTTCCGCTATGGCTAACAGTAAACTACTTAGGTAACCCTGATAACGGCATTATTATTGCCGCCTATCTTGGTAGCTGGTTAATGTCGGGTGCATTTTTGGCCGTTGGAATTTGTATGTCGGCAACAACGCGTAATCAAGTAATTGCCTTTATTTTGGCAATAGTGATTTGTTTTGTTTTTGTGCTAGCGGGCTCGCCTGTGGTGATTGATTTGTTTCAACCTTGGGCACCTAATATGCTGATTGATGCGGTGGCAGCATTAAGCTTTTTAACCCACTTTCAAAATATGGCTAAAGGCGTAATCGTCTTAAATGACGTTGTTTTTTATTGCGTAAGTATTGCTATTTGGCTTTATGCAGGCTACGTTGTTATTGAACAGAAAAAGGCTAGTTAAATATGAAAAATACTTTTTCTAGCGTTTTATTATTCACATTACTCGGCGCTATATTTTTAGGCGCTATGGTTATTAACAACACTTTTTTAAACAGTATTAGTCTTGATTTAACTGATCAAAAAATATATTCACTTTCTAAAGGTAGTCAAGATATTGCGTCTTCTATTGACGAGCCAATAACACTCTATTTATTCTTTTCACAAAGCAACTCAACCGGCATGACAGCGGTGCGAGATTACAAGGCACGCGTAGAAAGTTTGTTACAAGAGTATGTTAAGTTAGGTAACGGCAATATAGTGTTGGAGTTGATAGACCCTGAGCCTTTTTCTGATGCACAAGACAAAGCAGATTCTTTTGGTTTAACAGCCGCGCCAACCGGCACTGCTCAAAATACTATTTACTTTGGATTGGCGGGGACAAACTCCCTTGATGATGCAATGGTTATTGGCTTTTTCGATCCGACTAAAGAAACGTTTTTAGAATATGATATTAGCAGCATGTTGTATAAATTGAGTGAGCCGGAAATTGTTCAACTCACTATTGTGAGCGATTTACAGGTTGCTGGCGGTCAAAATCCATTAACCGGCGCAACCACGCCAGCCTATGTACTGTATCAACAACTTCAAGAAATGTTTGAGGTATCGTTAATTAGCAGTTCAGATGAATCGCTACCTGACAACACACAGCTACTATTGCTATGGCATCCGCAAAATATAAATGAAACATTATTGCAAAGTATTGATCAATTTTTAATGCAAGACGGAAAGGCTTTAGCGTTGCTAGATGCGCACTATGAATCTGACCCAATGACCCAAATGGGTTCAGTTGGCGCCAACAGTTCAATACTGCCGCTGTTGTCTACTTACGGCATTATGTTTGATAGCTCAGCGGTGGTGCTTGATGCTTTAACAGGCTTGGAAGTGCGCAGTTCTGAGGGCGATATAAATCGCCATCTTGGTTTTTTAGGCTTAACCAGCGATCAAATAAATAATAATGATATTACAACATCCGATTTAGACAGTATAAACGGCGCTTCTTTTGGCACATTAGCGCTAACAGCTAACAGTCAGCTTTCACAAACAGTGCTGTTAAACTCCTCTACATCAAGTGATTTAATGCCTTCGCAAAATTATATGGCCACCCGCGACCCGACTGTGTTTACCGATAATTTCACCAAAGGCGATAAGCATTTTATCTTAGCTGCGCGTTATTCAGGCCCAGCATCATCGTATTTTGCTGATCTACAAATTACGAGTAATGCACAGGCCCTGGTTACGCAAACGGCGAATATAAATTTAGTGGTAATTGCAGATGCCGACTTAGCCGCCGATAGATTTTGGGTGCAGCAAAGCAATTTCTTTGGACAAGCGGTTTTTACGCCTTTTGCCAACAATGGTGATTTTATTCTTAACATACTCGAGAATTTAAGCGGCAGTGCTGAGCTTATTGGTGTTAGAAGTCGCGGTACGTTTGCCAGACCCTTTACCAAAGTACAGGCAATACAAGCCGTAGCAGAAGAAAAATTTAGAGCGCAAGAAAAACGTTTGCAAGGGCAGCTAGAACAAACAGAAACGCAGTTGGCTGCTATTCAAACGCAAGGCGACTCTTTGGCATTAAGTGCTGAACAAGAAGCTGCAATAGCCTCGTTTACTGAACAAAGAGTCGCCATTAGGAAATCGTTACGTGATGTTCAATTTCAATTGCAGCGAGATATTGACGAGTTAGGGAATATTCTCAAGCTTATTAACATTGTAGCCGCGCCATTGGTTTTGGTTTTACTGCTGTTATTAACGGCAAAGCTGTTCAAAAAACGCGCGCCAAAAGAGGCCAGAGAATAATGCAAAAGCAACTCACTTATTTGTTACTAGTGTTTGTTATTTTATGCTCAGGTATTTATTACATTGGTGTGCAAGACTCAAAATTAAAAACGAGTAGCGGTGATATTGGACTAACAAAGTTGATGAAACAAGTTAACGTAAGTGCAGGCACAACTAACGGCGGTATAAATACCAATACTAGTATTCGCAACATCCAATTGATAACAGCCGATTCTGTGCTATTAGATGCTAAATTTGAGAACACTCAGTGGATTGGTTTTATCGATGGCAGTGAAACGGGTTTTCCACTGCAAAAATCTCACTTAGCGACCTTAGTGCGCGATTTAACAGATGCTGATATTGTTGAATATAAAAGCGCGAAGCCAAAAAATCATGCGCGCTTGGGTTTATTGGCACTAAATGCAGACAACAGCACAGCAACGCTTGTTAAGGTAACAACAGATGTCAGTAGCTTTGAACTCCTATTAGGTTATCGAGCTATGTTAAACAATAGTCAATTTGTAAGATTTAACGATAATAATCAAATGCTATTAATTGATAAGCTAATTGATTTACCCGATGATAATTTTGCTTGGTTAGAAAAGTCTCTTTTTAATATAACAGCAGATACCGTTACGAGTATTGAAAGAACGCATGGAGATAAAACGCTTTGGGGTTTACAGAACATCACTAGTGCAACTCAAGAGCGTATAAAAAACAGTATGAAAACTACCGTAGAGTCACACAACCCTGAAACGTTTAATGGCCAGCGATTTGCGTTTTCTGCCCTAACACTAGACGAAGAGCTGGTTTACCCTTTGGTCATCGATAACTTTGTATCATCATTGTTAGGGCTGACTTTTGAAAGTTTATTAACACTTGATACGATCGAACGCGGGGCATACCAGTTATTGACGCGTTTTACTATACAAACTTTTAACAATGAAACGGTAGAAGTCGATGTCTTTTCAAACTCAAGCGCACAAGACGAGGCGAATGTATCAAATTTCACTACGGTTCCCTACATCGTTAAAATAAACGCATTGAAGCGTGGGGACTATTTACATCAATGGTTATTTGTAATCCCTACTTATCAGCTTGACGCTATTTTGAAAGATAGAGCAGACTTTGTCACTAAAACACCTGCTGATTAACTTTCATACTGAGTAAGCAAAGCTTATTAATTATGACTATATGGACACCAAATGTTTAATATACAAACATTAAGTAGTCTATAAATAGCGCTTAAAAAAAGCGACGCCAAGTTTATGTGCATGTTCAATATTGCGGGCAGGAATTGCATCTGGGTCGTCAACAAAAGCGAGTGCTTTGGTAATACTCGCTTCTCGGATAAGATGAAATATAGGGAAGGGAGCTCTGTTGGTATAATGGCTGACTGAATCGGCGGGTTCACTCTCAAACAAGTAGGCTGGATGAAAACTGGCTAATTGGAAAACACCTTCATAATTTAGCTCTTCTAGCAGTTGCTGAGCCATGTCCAGTATATCTAAATAATCATAAAAATTGGTCAGTCCATTGCTCATCGCAACTAGGCTTGTTTCTGTTTGTGGGTTTGAGGATAAAAAAGAACACTCATTGGCAAGTATGGTTAATATTTGCGCTACTGCTACTTCTTCAACAACAAGTAATCTTATTTGTTTGCGCTGACGCGGTGCTTTTGCAAAAGGGCAGAGGTTTTCTCCTATCACAACGGCGTCGAGCCATTTCCATATTTTTGTTTCAACGTCTGAGTCTGTAAATGTGCCGTTATGATTGCTCATTTAGTATCGTCATTTGAGATTTTTAGTGGTGAATGATATTCGACATAAGCTTCTAAGGTGTTTTCTATTAAGCTGGCTACCGTCATTGGGCCAACGCCACCGGGCACCGGTGTTATCCAATGGGCGCGGTCTTTAGCTACTTCAAAATCTACATCACCGGTTAAACTGCCGTCGCTTAAACGGTTAATACCAACATCAATAACTATTGCG
This sequence comes from Glaciecola sp., assembly GCA_047636735.1. Taxonomy (GTDB): domain Bacteria; phylum Pseudomonadota; class Gammaproteobacteria; order Enterobacterales; family Alteromonadaceae; genus Glaciecola. The sequence continues at coordinate 56,349 of JBLIGC010000001.1, forward strand.
CCGGGCTTTATCCATTCGCCAGGAATAAAATGTGGTTTACCAACTGCGACTACCAGTAAATCGGCTCTTTGCACGTGCGTTTGTAAATCTTTGGTGAACTTATGGCAGGTAGTAACCGTGCAGCCAGCCAGTAATAGTTCTAAACCCATGGGACGGCCAACAATATTTGATGCGCCGACTATGACTGCATCCATGCCTTTAATTTTACGCTTGGTGGTCTCTATCATTGTCATTATGCCTTTAGGCGTACAAGGTCTTAGTGCCGGCATACGCTGCGCTAAGCGCCCAATATTATATGGATGGAAGCCATCAACATCTTTACTGGGGTGAATACGTTCAAGCACTTCATCGGCGTTTAATCCTGCTGGCAATGGCAACTGCACTAAAATACCGTCAATTTCCGGATCGTTATTAAGTTGTTCGACTAAATCTAATATACTTTGTTGTTTTGTAGTTGCCGGTAGTGTGAACTCTTTCGATACTAAGCCTACCTCAGCGCACGCTTTAGTTTTATGGGCTACATAGACCTGCGAAGCCGGGTTTGAGCCAACTAAAATAACCGCTAATCCGGGTAGCCTTTTGTTTGCTTCTTTTAAAACCTCTATGTGCGCCGCTACGTTATTGCGTACTTGCTTAGCTATTTTTTTGCCATCAATTAATTGGGCTGTCATCTATCTAATTCATCAGTTTATGTTTTATCATTGTAGTTTAGGGAAAAATGAATCAGAAAACCAGAAATTGCTTATTTTGCATCTACGTAATGTAATCATAAATTTGTTTTTTTGGCTTGTGCAGAGTTTGTGATAGGTCATTTGGATAAGTGCTTTTTATGTCGTAAATGCGCTGTTGATATAATATAGCTGTCGAAAAAACCAACAAGCTTAAGAAATCGCTAAATTATACTAAAAAATGTTTGACCATAATCGGCATTGTAGGTAACATGCGCCCCCCGTAGAGATGAGCAATATTTGCTTTTTCTTTACAATGTCGGTGAGTGGCGCAGCTTGGTAGCGCACTTGGTTTGGGTCCAAGGGGTCGTAGGTTCGAATCCTATCTCACCGACCATTTGCTTTTTGATTCGACGAGCGTCCGTAGCTCAGTTGGATAGAGCACCCGCCTTCTAAGCGGGTGGTCGCAGGTTCGAATCCTGCCGGACGCGCCATTTTCTTGGCTCAAAAGGTATGCTAGTAAGAAGAAAATGTTAACAGAAATAAAAGTGTAAAGAGAAACAGTGGTGGGCGTAGCTCAGTTGGTAGAGCTCTGGATTGTGATTCCAGCGGTCGTGGGTTCAAACCCCATCGTCCACCCCACTTTTTCTTCACATAATTCAGTTTAGGTTTGTATTTTGGCTGGTAAGCTTACCGTAGCAATGACTACGTAAGCACAGCAACAGTTTTGCGGGAGTGGTGGAATTGGTAGACACGCTGGATTTAGGTTCCAGTGCTTCACGGCGTGAGAGTTCAAGTCTCTCCTTCCGCACCATCTTAAAAAAGTAATTAGTACGCGTTAAAATTATACAAAATGTTCAGCAACGATTAGTTCGGTGAGTGGCGCAGCTTGGTAGCGCACTTGGTTTGGGTCCAAGGGGTCGTAGGTTCGAATCCTATCTCACCGACCATTTTGATAAATAGCCTTTCTTTAAAGAGAAAAAAATAGTAATAAAATCACTTAATATAGGTTTTTTTCAATTAAAGCCTCATAAGCCCTCGACTATAATAAAATCACTCTGTATAATTTGGCGTCCTTTTTTAAACTCATGCACCTCTTGAAGTTGTTTGGGTGCCATGCATACTTGAGTAGAAAGTTAAACAAATGGTTGTATAAACCGTTTCATAAATTTCTTATTCAATATGATTGATTACACAAAGCGCAAGTGGCGCATAGTTGAGGTAGAAAAATGCAAGTGTCAGTCGAGACGACTCAAGGGTTAGAACGCCGTCTTACTATTACCGTTCCAGCTGAATCTGTAGATACAGCTGTAAAATCACGTTTACAACAATTAGCAAAATCACAACGTATTAACGGTTTTCGTCCAGGTAAAGTACCAGCAAGTGTCATCAAAAAACGTTTTGGTAGCGCCGTACGCCAAGAAGTATCAGGCGATGTTATGCAGCAGCATTTTTATCAAGCGATTATGCAAGAAAAAATTAATCCCGCTGGTATGCCCAATTTTGAGTTAACGAAAGATATTAATGGCGAAGATTTAGAATTTGTAGCGGTATTTGAAGTGTATCCAGAAGTGACGGTTAACGGCTTAGACAAGCTTGAAATTGAAAAGACAGTTGTGGATATTGCAGATAAAGACCTTGCAGAAATGATGAAAACCCTTCAGCAGCAACACGCTACGTTCAAAGAGTGTAAGCGTAAAGCGAAGAAAGGCGACAAGCTTACAATTAGTTTTGTAGGCAGCATTGATGGCGAAGAATTTGACGGCGGAAAAGCTGACGATTTCCCATTGGAGCTAGGCAAAAGCCAAATGATCCCGGGTTTTGAAGAGCCATTAATAGGCGCTAAAACCGGTGATGAAGTAGTTGCCGAAGTGACGTTTCCAGAAGATTATCATGCTGAAGCATTAAAAGGCAAAGCCGCATCGTTTGTCATTACTGTAATGAAGGTAGAAGGCCTTAACCTCCCCAAAATCGACGACGAGTTCGCAACATTGTTTGGCGTAACGGAAGGTGGTGTTGACGCTTTAGAAGCTGAAGTTAAGAAAAATATGCAGCGTGAATTAGACCAAACGTTAAAAACTAGCGTAAAAGAATCTGTAATAGATGCTTTGTTGGCTGATAACAATGTAGATGTTCCAAAAGCATTGCTTGACCAAGAAATAGAAACGCTACGTGAACAAGCCAAGCAGCGCTTCGAGCAACAAGGCAAAGGTCAAAGCTTACCCGAACTACCCGCTGATATGTTTACAGACAATGCTAAACGAAGAGTGTCTGTTGGACTATTGATTGGACAAATAATTAAAGAAAATGAAGTAGAAGTAGACCAAGCTCGCGTTGATGCTTTAATTGAAACTACTGCTTCTGCGTATGAAGATCCAGCTGAAGTTGTTGAGTACTACAAAAACAACCAAGAGTTATTAAAACAAATTCAGAACCTTGCCCTTGAAGAGCAAGCAATCGATACCATATTAGAAAAAGCAAAAGTCAAAGAAGTGAAAAAATCGTTTGATGAAGTTATGAACAAAAAAGCGTAGTTTCTACGTAGGGATTGACTTAACCGGTTATCAACTGATTAAATGCTCGGACTTTCCGGGCATTTTTTTTAACTAAAAAGAGACAAAATGATTAACAATATTTCCGAACCGTCTAATGCACTCGTTCCTATGGTAATTGAACAAACCGCTCGCGGAGAGCGCTCGTTCGATATTTATTCACGTTTACTAAAAGAGAATGTGATTTTTTTAGTGGGTCAGGTTGAAGACCATATGGCCAATCTAATTGTGGCTCAATTGTTGTTTTTAGAAGCTGAAAATCCTGAAAAGGACATTTTCTTGTATATTAACTCGCCAGGCGGTTCTGTTACTGCTGGCATGGCTATTTATGATACTATGAATTTTATAAAGCCAGATGTTAGCACAGTCTGTATAGGCCAAGCAGCCAGTATGGGCGCATTTTTACTGACAGCGGGTGCTAAGGGTAAGCGCTACGTACTACCTAATTCGCGTGTAATGATTCACCAGCCATTAGGTGGCTTCCAAGGTCAAGCTTCAGATTTTGAAATACATGCAAAAGAAATTCTGTCTATTAAAGAGAGAATGAACAGATTAATGGCCGAGCATACCGGGCAGAAATATGAGAAAGTAGCAAAAGATACTGACAGAGACAATTTCTTAGGTGCGCAAGATGCAGTTGACTATGGCTTAGTTGACAGTATTTTAAATAGCAGAGACGATGTTGGAAAATAATATCAAACATCCGTTGTTATAAAGCAACGAAAAAAGTTAAAGGCAAATTTTATGAGCGATAATAGTACCAAAGAGGGCGATAACAAATTATTGTATTGTTCGTTCTGCGGTAAAAGTCAGCACGAAGTACGAAAACTGATTGCAGGTCCGTCGGTGTTTATCTGTGATGAATGTGTAGAACTGTGCAATGATATCATTCGTGAAGAAATTAAAGAGATTTCACCTAAGCAAAAAGCAGATGCTCTGCCTACGCCAAGCGAAATTCATGCGCATCTTGATGACTATGTTATTGGCCAAGAGCACGCTAAAAAGGTGTTGTCTGTAGCGGTATATAACCACTATAAAAGATTGAAAAATGGTGATGTACATGACGGCGTCGAGTTAGGAAAAAGTAATATCCTTCTCATTGGTCCAACGGGTAGCGGAAAAACGCTACTGGCTGAAACACTAGCGCGTTTGCTTGATGTACCATTTACAATGGCTGATGCCACAACATTAACCGAAGCCGGTTATGTGGGTGAAGACGTTGAAAATATCATTCAAAAGTTGCTTCAAAAGTGCGATTACGACCCAGAAAAAGCACAGCGCGGTATTGTGTATATAGATGAAATAGACAAAATTTCACGTAAGTCTGACAATCCGTCAATCACCCGCGATGTTTCTGGTGAAGGTGTACAGCAAGCTTTACTCAAATTAATTGAAGGTACCATTGCGTCTGTGCCTCCTCAAGGCGGACGTAAACACCCGCAGCAAGAATTTTTGCAGGTTAATACATCTAAGATATTATTCATTTGTGGTGGTGCATTTGCTGGTTTAGATAAAATTGTTGAACAACGAAGTGCAAAGGGCTCGGGTATTGGTTTTGCCGCTGACGTTAAATCAGAATCTGAGAAAAAGGGCCTATCTGATTTATTCAAAGATGTTGAGCCACAAGACTTAGTAAAGTACGGACTTATTCCGGAATTTATTGGTCGTTTGCCAGTTGTTGCCAGTTTAGAAGAACTAAGCGAAGACGCTCTCATTCAAATTCTACAAGAGCCTAAAAATGCAATTACGAAGCAATATGGCGCTTTACTTGCACTTGAAGGTGTAGAGTTGGAGTTTAGAGAAGATGCTCTGCGTGCTATTGCGAGCAAGGCAATGTCTCGTAAAACAGGTGCTCGTGGCTTACGTTCTATAGTTGAAGCCGTGTTGTTAAACACAATGTACGATTTGCCATCAAATCCTAATGTAGCCAAAGTAGTAATAGACGAAACGGTTATAAAAGGTGAGTCTGAACCCTTATTGATTTATGAAAACGCAGATAAGAAAGCTGCTTCAGAGTAGTTTGGAAAGGGCCATAAAGGCCCTTTTTTAGTTTTTTCTTAAATCAACTTTAAACTTTACCTGACAATCCCCATATACAATCACAATGCAATTAGTTAAGAGAGAAAAATGACCACCAGTAGTGTACTCAAAAGTATGCCAGTTTTGGCATTACGCGACGTAGTAGTGTATCCACACATGGTAATCCCGCTGTTTGTCGGGCGCAAAAAATCTATTCAATGTTTAGAAGCCGCAATGGATAACGATAAACGCGTTTTTTTAGTCGCACAAACTGATGCCAGCATAGATGAACCCAGTACGTCTGAAGTTTTCGACATTGGCACAGTAGCGACTATTTTGCAGCTATTAAAGTTGCCTGATGGCACTGTTAAAGTGTTGGTTGAAGGAAATGTGCGTGGAAAAGTTGACAGTTATGTAAACACAGACCCATTTTTTATTGCTGACGTGAATGTATTAGACGATGAACTTATGGATGATGCAGAGCAAGAAGTACTCATTCGCTCTGCTGTTTCGCAGTTTGAAGGCTATGTTAAGTTAAATAAAAAAATTCCACCAGAGGTGCTTACCTCTTTAAATGGGATTGAAGACATTGCAAAACTAGCCGACACCATGGCGGCACACATGCCGTTAAAATTAAGTGAAAAGCAAAAAGTACTTGAGATGCAAAGTGTAGTTGAACGCATCGAATTCTTAATGACGTTAATGGAAGGCGAAATTGATTTACTGCAGGTAGAGAAGAAAATTCGTACCCGCGTGAAAAAGCAGATGGAAAAAAGTCAGCGTGAGTATTATTTGAATGAGCAAATGAAAGCCATTCAAAAAGAACTGGGTGAGTTAGACGACGCTCCTGATGAATTCGAAGCTTTACATCAAAAAATTGAAGCAGCAAAAATGCCAGCAGAGGCAAAAGACAAAGCGTCAGGTGAATTAAACAAGCTAAAAATGATGTCGCCAATGTCTGCCGAAGCCACTGTAGTGCGTTCTTATATAGATTGGTTAGTGTCGGTCCCGTGGCATAAACGCAGCGTGGTGAAGCGTGATTTACGCCAAGCTGAAAAGGTATTAGATAACGACCATTACGGTTTAGATAAAGTAAAAGAACGTATACTAGAGTATTTGGCGGTACAACAACGTGTTAAAAAGCTCAAAGGTCCTATTCTTTGTTTAGTGGGTCCACCAGGTGTAGGCAAAACATCACTGGGTCAGTCAGTGGCTAAAGCAACAGGACGAAAGTATGTTCGAATGGCGCTAGGCGGTGTTCGTGATGAAGCAGAAATACGCGGGCATCGACGGACTTATATTGGTTCGCTACCGGGCAAATTGATCCAAAAAATGTCTAAAGTGGGAGTGAAAAACCCACTATTTTTACTGGATGAAATTGACAAAATGTCATCTGATATGCGCGGTGATCCATCATCAGCATTACTAGAAGTGCTCGATCCAGAACAGAATTCAACTTTTAGCGATCATTATTTAGAAGTTGATTACGACCTGTCAGACGTAATGTTTGTTGCTACTTCAAACAGTATGAATATTCCTGATGCCTTACTCGATAGAATGGAAGTTATTCGCCTTTCGGGATATACCGAAGATGAAAAGCTTAATATTGCTAAGCGCCACCTTATAGCTAAACAAATAGAGCGCAATGGCCTTAAAGATAAAGAATTGACTATTGAGGAGTCAGCAATAGTTGGAATTATACGCTACTACACACGTGAAGCCGGTGTACGTAGTTTAGAACGTGAAATTTCCAAAATTTGTCGTAAAGCGGTAAAAAATATTCTCCTGAAAAAAGAAACATGCACTGTAGTAGTTAATCAAGAAAATCTGAAAAACTACCTTGGTGTGCAAAAGTTTGATTACGGTAAAGCAGATAAAAACAACCAAGTAGGTCAAGTAACAGGCTTAGCGTGGACACAAGTAGGCGGTGATTTGCTAACCATAGAAACCAGTGCCGTGCCGGGCAAAGGAAAAGCGATAGCAACCGGTTCTCTTGGTGATGTAATGCAAGAGTCAATAAAGGCGGCAATGACGGTGGTAAGGTCGCGAGCTGAAAAACTCAGAATTAACGCAGACTTTCATGAAACACGCGATATACACGTGCACGTCCCAGAGGGCGCAACACCAAAGGATGGTCCAAGCGCTGGTATAGCAATGTGCACAGCGTTGGTTTCATCTTTAACGGGTAACCCTGTTAAGTGTGATGTAGCCATGACCGGTGAGATAACTCTGCGCGGTGAAGTACTGGCTATTGGTGGTCTTAAAGAGAAATTGTTAGCGGCCCACAGAGGTGGCATTAAAACGGTTATTATTCCTTTAGACAATGAGCGTGATTTGGAAGAAATCCCTAAGAATGTAATAGGTGACCTAACTATTTACCCAGTTAAATGGATTGACGAGGTGTTAGACATTGCCCTAGAGCATCCAGTTGAGAGCTTTTGTGTAGAGACTAAGCGAAAAGCCTAGCCTATTTTATACCTTAGTAGGGGGGTAAAAGTTACTAAAGTGCTTTTTTTGTTATTTTTTATAACTAAGTTGTTCACATTCACTCTAGTTGTGCTACCGTATGAGAGTAATGCCTCAAAGCCTTTGTTATAGAGGCCTAGAAGGTCATTCTATTCATGGTTGTCGCTAGAAGTTAATTAGTAAATGCTAATCAATTCTGCTAGCAATAAACGGACCTAAGTGGAGTCGAAAAAGTTGTATAAGAATTCTGAACAACTTACATCGTTAGCCTGTAATATTTTTATAAAGTAAAATAATAACAATGAAGGAGATCATATTGTGAACAAAACTCAACTAATTGATTCAATTGCACAGCAAGCAGACATTTCTAAAGCAGCTGCAGGCCGTGCGCTAGATGCATTTACAGATTCTGTAACTGGCGCACTTAAAGATAGTGATCAAGTAGCACTTGTAGGTTTCGGTACATTCGCTGTTCGTGACCGTGCTGCACGCAGTGGCCGCAACCCGCAAACAGGCGCAACTATTCAAATAGCTGCTGCAAAAGTACCCGCATTTAAAGCAGGTAAAGCGCTTAAAGACGCTTGCAACTAATTAGTTAGCGAAAATAAAAAGTGGTTTGGTAAAGGCGATGATATCTCATCGCCTTTTTTATATGCAAAAATTAATAATTATCGTTTATTACTACTTAGCGTAGGTTTTTACTCGCGTATCGGGGCAAGGGTCGGTATAATATATCGTTAAAAATTTAATCAATAAGATAGGCGCTGACAGTATTTGCGGCTTCTTCTTCCCAACAAAAGGTTGTTGTTAAACATGTTACAAAATATTCGTGAGGGCATTCAGGGTCCTTGGGCGATAGGAATTATCGCACTAATAGTCGTTAGTTTTGTATTCACTGGCGTGGGAAGTTATATCTCTTCTAACAATACAAATGCCGTCGCAATTGTGAACGGTGAAGAGATACCTGCAGGTACATTAGATATTGCATACAACAACGAGCGTGCACGACTAGAAAGCCAGTTCGGCGATGCTGTCAACTCTTTGTTTGCAAGTGAAAGCTATGTCACGCAGTTCAGAAACGATATCTTAGAGCGCCTAATAAACGACGAATTAGTTACTCAAAAAGCGAAAGCTTTAGGGCTTCGTGTGGGCGACAGCGAGATTAAAAAGGCCATTGCTACCTTACCCGAGTTTCAAATTGCGGGTGCTTTTGACAACACTATTTATTTAAACACTTTAAGCCGTGCAGGATATACCCCTACTGAGTTTGCCGAGTATATGCGCGACCAAATGACGCGTCAGCAACTGGTTCAGGCTATTAACGGTTCAAGTTTTAGTTTACAGCATCAGGTATCTAAGATGCTTGCGTTGCAAGGACAAACCCGCGATGCAAAGAGCCTCCAGGTAGATGTCGCTAAATATAAAGAATCTATTGAGCTCACGAGCCAAGACGTGCAGGCCTACTACGATGCAAACCTTTCAAACTTTGACACCCAAGAGCAGGTTAAATTAGCCTATGTAACCTTATCTGTAGATGATTTGACCCAGCTGGCAACAGTTACACAAGAAGAAATAGCGCAGTATTACAATGATAATGAAGCATTGTATACAACACAAGAAATTCGTAGCGTAGCGCATATACTGTTTGAAAGTAGTGAAAATGCTGAAGCCGCTAGAGCAAAAGCTGAGGCTGTATTACTTCTTGTGCAAGCTGGTGGTGACTTTTCGGTATTAGCACAAGAAAATTCAGACGACATTGTGAGTGCAGAAGAGGGTGGTGATTTAGGCGAGATTAGTCGTGCAGATTATGAGGGTGCATTTGGTGATGCTGTGTATGCCCTTGCCAATGTTGGCGATGCGTCAGGGATCGTCGAGACTGATTTTGGCTTTCACATAATTAAGCTAACTCAGTATGTACCAGCAGTTGTTACGCCACTACTGCAAGCACGTACCAATATCGAGCTTGAACTACGTTTGATAAAAGCTACTGACGAGTTTTTTGCCTTGCAGCAGGAAATGGCCCGTTTAGCATTTGAAGAGCCTGATTCTTTAGAGGCGGTCGCACAAGCAACTAATCGTCCTATCATTGAAACTGATTTTTTTGAAGAAAATCAATTGCCTGCAGGTGTCAACTATCCGCAACTAGCAGATGTTGCATTTTCAAGTGAACTTGTGAATGAGCAGGTAAACAGTGACTTGTTAGAATTAGGCGATGAACTAGTAATGGTTACCAGGGTAGCTCAGCACAAGCCTCGCAGAACGCGCGCACTTGACGAGGTAAGGGCACAAATAGAGAGTTTATTGAAAACCCAAAAGGCCCAAGAAGAAGCCTTAGTTTACGCACAAGAAATCCAAACAGCCATGCTGAGCAACGAAGATATAACTGAGTTGTTAGCGAAGCATTCGTTAACGTGGTCAGAGCATGTAGCACTAGCGCGTGGGTCTAATGAATTACCATCAGCTATGGTTGATGCAATATTCGAACTTGGTCCGGTAGATGGTGCCAACAGTAAAGTGGTTTCAGTTAACAATAGTAGTGTGGGTCTTGTAATGCTGTCTGCCGTAAATGTGGCCTTAGAAGAAGATGAAAGTATGCTAACCAGTATTCAGCAGCGATTAGCGAGCATGCAGGGACAGCAAACATATGAAAACTTTGTATCAGCGCTACGCGAAGATGCAGACGTTCAATTTGTTACCCAGTAAAGAGTTACGCAGTATATAAGCAATAAAAAACCCGCTATTAGCGGGTTTTTTATTACAGTAAAACATACACTACGTTCGCGTAACTAACCAAGCAAAACCAAAAAACATAACAATACACGAACTAATGATTGCTATATAAATATAGCCTTTTCTACCTCGTTCAAACGAATGATTGTTTACCTGTAGATATATAAACCACATAAAAGACAGAGTAAGTGGAAGCAAGAATATATACTTAATCATTGAGTAACTCTTAACATAAATAAAGATAATTAATGTGTATACGCAAAAACCTAAAGTAGAGCTTAAAAAAAAGGTCCCTGAATTTTTCAGAGACCTTTTTATATTTATTTAAAAGCCACAATGGGCAGATTAAACTAGGCCAGAGCCTTAATTTGTGCATTTAAACGTGACTTATGACGAGAAGCCTTATTTTTGTGAATAAGACCCTTTGTTGCCATTCTATCAAGTATAGGAACGGCTGCAGCATAAGCAGTTTGTGCTTCTTCTTTGTTGCCAGCTGCAATAGCGGCAATTATTTTCTTGATGCAAGTACGAGTCATGGAGCGACGGCTTGCATTATGCTGGCGGCGCGTCTCAGCTTGAATTGCACGTTTCTTAGCAGACTTTATGTTAGCCAAGGTGTAACTCCTAAAATATTCATGTCAAAATTGAGGGGGCGGATTATCTAAGTTATTTGCATACTTGTCAACGATAATAGATGATAAATACAAAAAAATCTTAACTCTAATGAAATCTGTTTATACTATCGGACAAATACGCAATAACTATGTCTCAACTATTCGATAACTGTGATAAAACTATGCAAAAATTATACAACAAATACCGCCTCAGTTGCGGCCTTAACTTATCCGCAGCACGAATGATTAGTATTATTGGTATTGTTTTATATCATGCGAGGGTTGTATGCCTAAAAAACTGATAAAGGCTGGTGTTATAGTTAGTTCAATGACCCTGTTGTCACGCGTATTAGGATTAGTACGCGATGTGGTAGTGGCTAACTTACTTGGTGCGAGCGCAGCAGCCGATGTTTTCTTATTCGCAAATAAAATACCTAATTTTTTACGCCGACTGTTTGCTGAAGGGGCCTTTGCCCAAGCCTTTATTCCGGTATTAACCGAAGTGCAGGCTGAAAATGACAATGTTAAACTAAAAGACTTTATTGCAAAAGTATCAGGTACGTTGGGCGCAATTGTCTTTTTTACTGCCATTGTTGGGGTTATAGCCTCGCCAGTGTTAGCTGCAATATTTGGTACGGGATGGTTTATTGACTATTTAAACGACCAACCAGGTGGTGAAAAGTATGAACTTGCGTCATTACTGCTCAAAATTACATTTCCTTATCTATTTTTTATTACACTCACCGGTTTTGCGGGCGCTATTTTAAATACAATGGGTAAATTTGCAGTAGCTGCGTTTACACCTGTGCTGCTTAATGTGTCAATTATTGCTTGTGCATACTTTCTTACGCCATATTTATCCTTAGGGGCCTATGCTTTAGCATGGGGCGTATTTATTGGAGGCGCAGTTCAATTGTTTTTTCAACTGCCATTTTTATATAGGGCGGGTTTGCTTGTAAGGCCGAAGTGGGGATGGGCAGACCCTGGCGTGGTAAAAGTTCGCACACTTATGATCCCAGCGCTTTTTGGGGTATCGGTTAGCCAAATCAACTTATTGTTAGATACCCTAATTGCTAGTTTTTTAGAAACAGGGTCTATTAGCTGGCTGTATTATTCCGACAGACTCCTTGAGTTTCCATTGGGCCTTTTTGGAATAGCAATAGCAACGGTAATATTGCCTACCTTATCCAGAAATCATGTCAGTAACGACAAACATGCATTTTCGCAAAATATAGATTGGGCTTTTCGTATCATTGCTATGCTAGGTATTCCAGCAAGTGCTGCATTGATAATACTGGCGATGCCGTTAATGCTGGTTATTTTTGAACGTGGCGCTTTTAGCGTAGACACCGCATATATGGCATCTATTAGTCTAATGGCCTATGCCACAGGCTTATTTGGCTTTATGCTCGTTAAAATTTTTGCCCCAGCCTTCTATTCAAGGCAAGACATCAAAACACCGGTTAAATACGGCATTATTACCATGGCGGTTAATATGGTATTTAATTTAATCTTAGCTATTCCTTTTGGATATGTTGGATTAGCGCTCGCTACCGCGCTCTCGGGTACCTTAAATGCGGTCTTGCTATACCGACGTCTTTCTTTTTTAGATGTTTATACCATTCAAAAGGATACCTGGTGGTTTTTAGCTAAAATTGCCTTTTCATCGCTTGTTATGGTAGTTGTAGTACTTGCATATTCATTAGATATACCATGGATTGAAAGTGCATTTACGCAGCGTGTAGAATATTTGTGTATTACAATTGGGATTGGCTTGGCTACATATGGTGTTTCAATTTTGGTGCTTGGCGTGCGTCCTCACCAACTTATTGGCAAAGAAGTTAAAAAATAGCGCGGTACTTATCTAAATAAGGGTCCTTTATGCTTATAAAGCGTTGGTATTAACATGCTTGTCGTTTATAATCTTGCGCTTTGTTGTTTTAAGAAGAGAAGCGCAATAGTTTGGAATTAATCAGAGGTTTACATAATATTCGTGCTCAGCATAATGGGTGCGTGTTAACTATTGGTAAATTCGATGGTGTTCATTTGGGTCATCAAGCTGTATTACAAAATGTATTACAAAAGGCCAGCGAGCTTAACTTACCCGCGGTAGTCATGGTGTTTGAGCCGCAGCCAGAAGAGTTATTTGCTCCACAGCATGCTCCAGCGCGTTTGTCATTGCTAAGAGATAAATATGTTGCGCTAGAAGCCATAGGCATTCACAGGCTCTTGTGCGTTCGTTTTTGTGCGCAATTTTCGAGTATGTCACCGCAGGCTTTTATTACCGACTTACTAGTGCAACAATTAGGCGTAAAATTTTTAGTGGTAGGTGATGATTTTAGGTTTGGTGTTGGCCGTAGCGGTGACTTTTCAATGTTAGCGCGTGAGGGAAAAGCCCAAGATTTTGATGTGGTTAGTACACAAAGCTTTAGAATGCACGACAATAGAATAAGTTCTACTGCAATACGTAGCGCTTTGAGCGAAGGTAACTTTAATCTTGCTAATGCCATGTTAGGTCGGCCGTTTGAAGTCGCCGGAAACGTTGTGCACGGTGAGCAAAATGGTAGGAAGATTGGCTTTCCAACAGCGAATATACTGCTGCAGCGGCATAAGTCACCTGTGACGGGGGTATTTGCCGTAAAAGTAAAGCACCAAGATAATGTTTATAACGGTGTAGCAAATGTGGGGCATCGTCCCACCTTAAACGGAACAAGAATGCAGCTTGAGGCTCACTTGTTTAATTTCTCTGGAGACTTATATTCCCAGCACTTGCGGATAGAGTTTGTTAGTAAAATACGTGATGAAGTCAAGTTTGCTGATTTTCAAGAACTAACAGCGCAAATAAGAAAAGACGCAGAGCAGGCTAAACGCTTGCTCGCCAATTAATGATTTAACGGAAAAACCAATATGAGTGATTACAAAGCCACCCTAAACCTGCCTGATACTGCTTTTCCAATGCGTGGTAATTTGGCAAATCGCGAGCCTGAAATGTTAAAGAAGTGGGATAGCCAAAATCTTTATCAACAAATTAGGCAAGCCAAAGTGGGAAAAACGCCTTTTATCCTTCATGACGGCCCTCCTTATGCGAACGGCGATATTCATATTGGTCATGCGGTTAATAAAATTTTAAAAGACATTATTGTTAAATCAAAAACGCTTTCAGACTTTGATGCTCCATATGTGCCCGGCTGGGATTGTCATGGTTTACCAATTGAACTAATGGTCGAGAAAAAAATAGGCAAGCCGGGTAAAAAAGTAAGCGTGGCCGAGTTTAGACAGAAATGTCGTCAATATGCTGAAAAGCAAATTGCCGGTCAAAGCCGTGACTTTCAGCGCTTAGGTATACTGGGTAATTGGCAACAGCCATACAAAACTATGGATTTCTCGAGTGAGGCCAACATTATTCGTGCATTGGCTAAAATAGTGCACTCTGGTCACTTGGAAAAAGGCTTCAAACCGGTGCATTGGTGCACCGACTGTGGCTCGGCACTGGCCGAGGCCGAAGTTGAATATCAAGACAAAGTATCATCTGCAATTGACGTTTCGTTCGCGGTTACTGACCCCAGCGCAATGGCCACTTCTTTTGGAATGGATGAAACCTCATTTTCAAGCATATTAACTAAAGTTGTTATATGGACAACGACGCCTTGGACCATACCAGCAAATCGCGCAATTAGTTTGCATCCAGAGCTGGAATACTCACTTGTTGATATGCAAATTGAAAGTGTTAATCAAAGGTTTGTAATTGCCACCGAGCTGGTTGAGCAATGCGCTATACGTTATGCAGCGCAAAATGTAGATGTGCTGGCAAAATGTACCGGCAGTGAATTAGAAAATCAGCGGGTTAAGCACCCCCTGTTAGATATTACGGTACCGCTTATATTAGGAGAGCATGTTACTACAGAAACAGGCACCGGATGCGTGCATACTGCCCCTGCACATGGGGTAGACGATTTTATTGTAGGTAAAGAATATAACATTGAGGTTTACAATCCGGTTGGTCCAAATGGTGTATATATTGAAGGTACACCTATGTTTGCCGGTCAACATGTATTTAAAGCCAATCAGTCAATTGTTGATGCTTTAGCACAACATGACGCTTTGGTTTTAGGTGTTAAATATGAACATAGCTATCCACACTGTTGGCGTCATAAAACCCCTCTCATTTTTAGAGCCACTCCGCAGTGGTTCATTAGTATGGACAAAAAAGGCTTGCGCCAAGCATCTATTGCGCAAATTAAAGAAACACAGTGGATACCGGCTTGGGGTGAAAAGCGCATTACCTCAATGGTAGAAGGGCGACCTGACTGGTGTATTTCACGCCAGCGTACATGGGGCGTGCCTATCTGCTTGTTTGTTCATGTCGCAACGGGCGAAATACATCCCAATTCCCAGGCCATTATGGAAACGGTTGCTAAAGCGGTTGAAGAAAAAGGCATTCAGGCTTGGTGGGATTTGAGCGATGAAGCGTTACTAGGCAACGACAGCAAAGACTATGTGAAAGTAACTGATACGCTAGATGTATGGTTCGATTCGGGCGTTTCTCACTATTTTGTGGTTGATAAACGCGATGATATACCCGCACCGGCAGACTTATATTTAGAAGGATCTGATCAGCATCGCGGCTGGTTTATGTCATCACTCATAAGTTCAACTGCTATGCATGGACATGCGCCTTACAAGCAAGTGTTAACGCATGGTTTTACGGTAGATGCCAACGGTAAAAAAATGTCTAAATCGGTGGGTAACGTTGTTGCGCCCCAAGAAGTGACTAATAAACTTGGCGCTGATATATTGCGGTTCTGGGCAGCTTCTACCGATTATCGTGGCGAAATGACGGTGAGTGACGAAATATTAAAGCGTTCTGCTGATGCATACAGACGCATACGTAACACCTGTCGTTTTTTATTGTCTAATTTGAACGGTTTTAACCCCGCTACCGATTTAGTCGCACCTCAAAATATGGTAGCATTAGACTCTTGGGCAGTAGCAAGAACGACGCAGGTACAAAAAGAAATTCTAGAGGCCTATGAGCAATACGATATGTTAATTGTGTGCCAAACGCTCATGCAGTTTTGCTCGATTGAGATGGGCAGTTTCTACTTAGATATTATCAAAGATCGTCAATACACCGCAAAATCAGATGGCTTAGCCCGTAGGTCATGTCAAACAGCCTTATTCCATATTATGGAATCGTTGGTAAGGTGGATGGCGCCTATTACTAGCTTCACGGCGCAAGAGTTATGGGAAGTTATGCCCGGTGATCGCGAAAAGTTTGTGTTTACAGGAAAGTGGTATGAAGGCTTGCCAAATATTAGTAATCAGGTTTTAGATAACGACTTTTGGCAGCAAATAATGCAAGTAAAAGCTGATGTAAATAGTGCATTAGAAAAAGCCCGTATTAACAAGCTTATTGGTGGTTCATTGGAAGCGAAGGTAACTTTGTTTGTTGATGCGAAAACCTCAATACTGTTAAGTAAATTAGGAGAAGAACTTCGTTTTGTATTAATTACGTCTGAAGCTCTCGTGAAAGAAATTGCACAAAAACCAATTGACGCGTTAGAAACGCCAAATAATCATTTATTTGTATTGGTAGAAAAATCTACGGACGAGAAATGCGCCCGCTGTTGGCATCATAAACCTGAAGTAGGAATAGATCCTAAACATCCTGAACTCTGTAACAGATGTATCGACAACGTAGACGGTAAGGGAGAAGTTCGTCATTATGCTTGATTTAATTAAGACAACAGGGCTTAGGTTTTTGTGGATATCGACTATTATATTTGTGTTCGATCAGTGGACCAAGAATGCAATTGTAGGCAATATGCGGTTGTTTGAGTCTATTCAACTGACGGGGTTTTTTAATTTAACGTATGTGCATAACTATGGCGCGGCGTTTAGTTTTTTGTATGATGCAGGTGGTTGGCAGGTATATTTCTTGTCTACCGTTGCTTTAGCGGTGAGTGCGCTGATCCTGTGGTGGCTGCGTCAAGCTACAAAAGAACAGTTGTTACTGCCCGTTGCGTTTTCTTTTATATTAGGTGGCGCACTAGGAAACGTTTTTGACCGTATAATGCATGGTTATGTTATCGATTTCCTAGATTTTTATTATGGTACTTTCCACTGGCCTGCTTTTAATGTAGCCGATTCAGCTATTTTTATTGGAGCGGCGTTATTAATAATAGATATGTTTAAGAATAAAGAGGCAAATAAAGTCGATGACAAATAATACACCATCACAACAAAGCCGCAGCAATGTGATTGGCGATAATAGTGAAGTTATTTTGCATTTCGATTTAACTCTCAAAGACGGTACCGCTGCTGACAGCACACGCGTAAGCAATAAACCGGCAAAAATGGTGATGGGCGATGGCAGTTTAACGCCTAATTTTGAAGAGTGTTTGCGCGGCTTAACAATAGCCGATAAAAAATCATTTACCTTAAGCCCAACAGACGCGTTTGGTATGCCTAATCCAGATAATATTTACCATGTTGATAAATCCAAATTTACTGCCGACATGGAGCTTGCCGAGGGTATGATAATGGGTTTTTCACAGCCTGATGGCAGTGAGTTACCGGGTATTATTCGCAGTATAGCCGGGCACTCTGTAACGGTAGACTTTAACCATCCACTGGCAGGTCAAACGGTAGTGTTTGCTGTTGAAATCATTGATGTTAAATAAGGGGTAGTTATGCAAATTCATTTAGCAAATCCACGAGGTTTTTGTGCTGGCGTAGACCGTGCTATTACTATTGTTGAACGAGCTCTAGAAATATTTGAGCCGCCTATTTACGTGCGTCATGAAGTAGTGCATAACAAATTTGTGGTAGATGGATTAAAAAAACGTGGCGCTATTTTTGTGGATGAACTAACAGAAGTGCCCGACGATGCAATTGTGATTTTTTCTGCCCACGGCGTATCTCAAGCTGTCCGAAATAAAGCGACTCTGCGCGGTTTGAAAGTGTTTGACGCTACGTGCCCTTTAGTTACTAAAGTGCACATGGAAGTTATGCGGGCTAGTAAAAAAGGCACCGAGTGCATACTTATTGGGCACCAAGGGCATCCAGAAGTTGAAGGTACTATGGGGCAGTACAACAACACCGACGGCGGCATTTATTTGATTGAGTCTATTGAAGATGTTGCAACTCTTAAGGTTAACAATCCCGATAAGCTCTACTATTGTAGTCAAACAACACTATCGGTGGACGATACCGCAGATGTCATTAATGCCTTGCGAATAAAGTTTCCTAAAATTGATGGTCCACGTAAAGACGACATTTGTTATGCTACGCAAAACCGACAGGACGCGGTGCGCGACTTATCGAGTGACTGTGATGTATTGTTAGTGGTAGGCGCTCAAAATTCATCTAATTCAAATAGACTTAAAGAGTTGGCTGAAAAAATTGGTGCCAAAGCTTTTTTAATCGCGGATAAAGACTGTATTCAAAAAGACTGGCTGCACGGCGCAACTAACATTGGCGTGACTGCGGGAGCATCTGCTCCTGAAGTATTAGTGCAAGGAGTTGTCGATAAATTAATTGAATGGGGAGCCACCGCCGCTAGTGAGCGTCCCGGACGCCCAGAAAATGTAGAATTTGCGGTACCCAAAGAATTACGTATTAGGCAGGTAACGTGATTTTTGCTTAGCATTAACAATCACCCTGGTTGTTAATGCTAAATATAATATATTCAGTAATTTACCAACCATTTTTTTACCTTCTTAATGATATAATGAATAAGCCCTAACCCCGCTGAAATTCTGGCTATAAGGCCAGTTCCCATCCAAATTTAATACGTTACACTCATTCATAATAACCATCTATTGCTGAAAGTCGGTAAAGTACATTTATCTCCTATATGCAAAATTTTTTAATACCTTATGAGAAATATAGAAATTGAACATGCACGGCAAGCTAGTACTTTAAACAGTGCCCTACATCCCCAAAAAGGCGTTGGCTTGATTGAAGTGCTTATCACGCTAGTGATTTTGTCGGTAGGTTTATTAGGCGTAGCGTCTTTACAATTTATTGGTTCATTTTCAAACAAAGAAGCACTGGCGCGTACCCAAGCGGTTTTAGTTAGTCAACAAATGACTGAACGTATGCGTGCAAGCACCGTTTCATCGCAGGTGACAGACGGGTTTGTTATCAATAATAATTATTTAGATAACGATCTGTATAACTTTAATAATTTATCCTGTGAAACTTCAACGCCTGCTTACGAGTGTCATTGTTTAAGTATTCCTGCCGAGATACCAAACTGTCAAGCAAACGAATGTGTTGCTGCAGATTTAGCTATTTTCGATGCTTACCAAATGTCTTGTTCAGCGGTAAGAGAAAACGCCAATGCTATTTTGGAAGTAACATGCAATGACAACGACACAACTGACATCGATGCCTGTACCGCCGGTTCAATTCATAAAGTAATGGTTAAGTGGCCTGTACAATCTTGGCGAGGTGATTTTAAAAAAGCGAATGCAAATTGTAATGTCGCTGATTCAGTCGAGTATGACTGCGTAGTAAAAGAGGTAACTCTTTAATGCGAAATTTAAACAAAAATAAGCAAGGTGGATTTTCCCTCGTTGAAATAATGATTTCGTTAGCGCTAGGGTTAGTTATTTCTGCCGCTGTAGTGCAAATAATGGTAAGTAATTCCTTAACCGATAAGCTAAATAGGGCAATGGCCAGTACGCAAGAGAGCGGGCGTTATATCGTCACCAGAATGCGATCTGAACTACTTATGGTTGGGCTATACGATGCATTGAATCCGAACTTAAATATTGATGTAGATATAGCAGAAGAAGAATCTTTTGTACGTAACCACCCAATTCCAATTCCAGGAGATTTTAGCGACAGAATGTTGCTTGGCAGTAATCAAGGGGCTGATGGCGCAAACGATACCTTGGTGGTAAGTCTTCAAAGTGCAAAAGATTGTAGGGGCTTTAAGCTAGGATATGCGGCAGATGAAGAGTTTTATGTTGTTAATGAGTACTTTGTAGAAGATGGCAACCTAAAATGCAGAGGTTTTGATGGCCGTGTAATACGCGGACAGAAAGCGGCTATTGGGCATAACGGACACGCCGCCTACACTATTTTAGACGATGTGCTTTCCTTTCAAGTTACTTATGGAATTGCTAATCCAAATAGCAACAACGGCGAAACCTTACCGACAAAATACATAGATGCCTCTGGGCTTGCCGATGCTTTCTTTGCAAATCATCAGGTGGTGAGCTTACGTATGGCAATTGTGGTGAAAGGAGAAGGCGATATTACTTTGGATAGAAGACTTACATTTAAATTACTCAATGAAGATTTGGTTTCCGCGCCTGACAACGGCCTTTACAAGGCATTTGAAACAACGGTAACACTAAGAAATATGCGCAATTTTGTAAGGGGAAGTATATGAGTAATCAAAATGGCTTAGTAATGGTCTTTGCCCTGTTGGTGTTGCTATCAATCACTATTTTAGGAGTTTCGTCGGTATCTAGCAGTTTATTGCAGGGCAAAATGGCAAGTTCTATAGAGCGCAAATCTGTTTCATTTGACGCAGCGGAAGCTGCGATCGCGGGTGTGATATTTGAGGCGGAAGATGAATCGATATTGATTGATCCCTTACTTACC
This sequence comes from Glaciecola sp., assembly GCA_047636735.1. Classification (GTDB taxonomy): domain Bacteria; phylum Pseudomonadota; class Gammaproteobacteria; order Enterobacterales; family Alteromonadaceae; genus Glaciecola. Next base: position 77,019 of record JBLIGC010000001.1, read on the forward strand.
GATCCTTTGTCTGAAGCAAGACAGCTTGACGCAATTGATTTAACACTAGAATCGATGAGTTGTTTTGACGACGATCGTACCGATCGTGCAATTACCAGCGATGGTTTAGATTTTAATGTAAGACATACGGCAGGAGGCCGTTACAGTAATAATCCTCCTGTAGATAGCTGGTCGAAAACAGCTTTTGTACGCGAACAGGCATGCAGAGGCTCTAGTAATGTGATTGGCGGTAGTAACATCAACTGTCACATATTTATTGTAAGAGGTTGTGGCCAAACTGAAGGTAGCAACTATGTGGTAGCCAATACGCTGACAGCATCCGTATTTGCACCTGCATCGAATTAACGAGGTAATACTTATGTTTCTTAAAAAATTAGGCCTCTCATTTTCTGCGTGTTTACTTAGCTTTATGATTAGCTTTAGTGCGCTTGGCGATGATCTTGATATTTACTTAGGCGCGAGTTCCTCAGTGGTGACCTACAAACCTAATGTGCTCTTTATTATGGACACCTCGGGCAGCATGAGTGGACGGGATGGCACAACCACCACACGTATGCAAAAAGTACAAGATGCTCTTCGCGATGCGCTTGGAAGTGCAACAAATATTAATGCAGGATTAATGCGCTTCTCTGACTTCGGTGGTCCAATTTTATACCCTATAAGAGATATTGACGCACCAGTTTCTCCTGAGTTGATTTTACCCGTAACAGACAGCAACGACGACGCTAGAGAAGTTCATGGGACGGTAGAAACTGATTCTAACCAGCTTATTTTATCGCAAGATCTAGTCACCATTTACTCGGGCTTTCGATACCAAGATGTAAACATTCCCCGTGGCGCTGTGATCACCAGCGCGATGTTACGTTTTACATCTACCGTTATGGATAACACAATAACTAATTTTAGAATTGCTGGTGAAGCGACAGCTAATGCCGTAGCATTTAGCAGTGTAACTAATAATATTTCTGACAGAGAAACCACGTTTAATGAGGTTATTTGGGATACAGATAACGCATGGCCAAGCAGCGGCGATAACATCAATACACCTGATATCACCCCCGTTATTCAAGAAATAATTGACCGTGCTGACTGGTGCGGTGGTAATGATTTAGCGGTAATTATGGAATCTATTGATATGGCTGCAGGGTCTCATCGTAGGGCTGTTTCAAGCGATGACGGCAGCAGTAGGTCGCCGCAGCTGGTAATCACTTATGATGAAAGCACTGCAAATGGTTGCGTAAGAGACAAACTTATATATCAAGTGGATAGGCAAGACAACAACGCTGAAGAACGCTTTGATGGCAGAGATAGCACTGGAGAAGAACTGACGTTTATTTCCAGTAATAACCGATATACCGCGGTTCGTTTCAGAAATTTAAACATACCCCAAGGTGCAAGCGTTTTAAATGCATATTTAGAGTTTACTGCATATCAAAATGGACTAAGTCCAGGGGCAAGAATGACAATTAGGGGGGCAAACCTAAACAGCCCCCGGGATTTTAGTCCGCATGACAGATATGAGCTAAGAGACATACCCAAAACATCGGCTTCTATCAATTGGGAAGATATGCCACCTTTCTACCGAAATGGCGTTTATCAAAGTCCCTCAGTAACCAATATTGTGCAAGAAATAGTTGATCGTACAGGCTGGAACTCAGGCAATGAAATGATGCTTATCATGTCTGATTTTAGTTCCGTTCGCCGCGGAGCCTTCACTTACAGAGGGCAAGCATCGGCAGCTACTCGTTTAGTTATTGAGTTTGAGGGAAATGCAACACCGGGAACAACCTCTACTGTAAGACAACATTTAATAGGTAAAGTCGATGATTTAGGCACGCGCGGCTACACGCCAATTGTAGATACTTTGTATGAAGCCACTTTGTATTTTGGCGGCCTGGATGTAGATTATGGACTTAGGCGCGGCGATAGCAGCGTATCAAGCAGTGTAAGAAGAAACACCCGCGTTAGTCATCGCTCCTCCTATATTGGTAGCGATCCGGTAAGGCCAGCTGGATGTCAGGAAGATAATTTAGATGACTGGGACTGTCGCGGGGAATATATTCCTATGGGCGCAACTTACATATCACCAATTGAAGATTTAACCTGTCAAACAAACAACCATATTGTGCTGCTGTCTGATGGGCAGGCTAATAATAATCATTCGGTTGCAAAAATAGAAGCGATGCTAGGTAAAACATGCACCGGTAGTGGTGGTGAACAGTGTGGCTTAGATTTGGCTAAAAATATAAGTGATGCAGGCGATTCAGTCATTGATACCCGCATTGTAACCCATACAATAGGTTTCGCTGCCGATTCGATTGCTAATAATTTTCTTAATCAAATTGCATTACAAAGCGGCGGTGGTTTTTATCAGGCCGACAATAGCGAAAAATTGTTAGAGGCTTTTCAAACTATTTTACGTCAGGTAAAAGACATTAATTCGACCTTCGTTTCGCCTGGAGTTGCGGTAAATCAATTGAATCGTTTGTCGCATAAAGACGAACTTTACTTTGCTTTATTTAAGCCCGCTGAAGGTACTCTTTGGCCCGGAAACCTTAAAAAATATCGCATCGAGGGAGATAAAATACTCGATAGAAATGGTATAAATGCAGTTAATCCTGCTACCGGTTTCTTTGCAGAGAACAGTCATAGTTATTGGTCTACGCTTGCCGATGGTAATGAAGTGCGCGAGGGCGGCGCGGCAAGTAGGTTAGACCTTGTTCGTAACCTGTATTTTTTTGAAAATACGCCGGGCACTCTTTTTAACAGTGCCAATGTTATTGATGAAAACAACACCAACATTACTACCACCGACCTTGCAATAAATACAATGGCCGATGCAGAGTTATTAAGAATAGAAGTCTTGAAATGGGCCCGCGGTGTAGATGTTCGTGACGAAGATGGGGATGGTTCTACTACCGATGTGCGCCTGCAAATGGGCGACCCAATTCATTCTCAACCTGTTATTGTTAATTACAGCAGTACTGACAGTGCAGTGTTTGTTGCCACCAATCATGGTTTTTTACATTCTATTGACGCGGAAGATGGCAGTGAGAACTTTGCCATTATGCCGAAAGAATTGCTTAGCAATATTAACGATTTTTATAGAGACACCTCTTCTTTCAACCATAAATATGGTCTGGACGGGGATTTAGTTATCCGCAACTTTGACGACAAAATCTATTTGTACTTGGGCATGCGTCGCGGCGGCAACAACTATTATGTTTTTGACGTAACTTCAAAGACAGATCCAAAGTTGGTCTTTAGCATAAACGGCGGCGAAGGAGACTTTGCAAACTTAGGTCAAACATGGTCCAGACCCATCTTAACAAAAGTTAAAATTGGCGACACCGTTAAAGACGTAATGATTATTGGTGGCGGCTATGATGATGCACAAGACGATAAAACAGTTCGCTCATTCGACTCTGTTGGTAACAGCGTATTTATAGTTGATGCTAACGATGGTACTTTACTGTGGTCTGCCAGTGATGCTGATGCTGATTTGGTTCTGGATGATATGAAGTATAGTATTCCCGCAAGAATTTCGGCTGTTGATAGAGATAAAGACGGCTTGGCTGATCACCTATATGTTGCTGATATAGGCGGACAATTGTTCAGACTCGATATATATAACGGCGAAAGCATAAGTGAGCTGGTCAAAGGTGGTTTACTGGGTACTTTCTCTGGCGACACAGCGCAAGATAATAGGCGTTTTTATTATGGTCCTGATGTGTCAGAAATATTACTAGGCGAAGAACAATATTATGCCGTGGCCATTGGTTCTGGTTTTAGAGCAGGCCCTCTAGATACCACTATTAATGACCAGTTTTACCTTATTAGAGACACCGGTGTGTTTAATACCGACGCAGATGGTAAATTTTTACTCCCCACCACCGCGTTTACCGAAGAAAGTTTATATGATGCAACTGATCATCTATTAACCTCTAGCGATGAAACCGAGCGTGAAATTGCTTCAACGGCCTTCTTAGACAAAGAAGGTTGGAGAATTAGGCTAACGAATGGCGGTGAAAAGGTATTAGCATCGCCATTAATTCTTGATTATAAAGTGTTCTTTACAACCTATTTGCCGGCTTCAGCAAGCGACAGTTTATGTGCTCCGCCTACCGGGAATAGTCGTGCTTATTTAGTCAGTATGATAAATGGCAACGCGGTTGCAGATATAAACCGTAACAATGAAAAAGAACCACAAGATAGGTACGCGCAACTTGCTCAAACCGGTATTGCGCCAGACACCAAAATTTTGATTGAAAATATCGTTAAACCTGTTGTTTGTTTAGGTGCTGAGTGTGTTTCTGCTGTGATAAAAATTGATGAGTTTGGCGCTGAAGTAGCGTGTGGTAGTGATTTTGAATGCTTAGCGCAAAACATATATGGTCGTTTTGAGCGGGTACAAAAAGATATTTGGAAAACAGAAATAGAAAAACCCTAGGTTCGCATATGGCTTAGTTATTGAAGCGCTTAAATAGCTAAGTTAATGCGCACTTAGGTAATTTTTTTAAAAAATTTGAGGAATTCCCAATGCCAGTTGAACACGCTAAAGGTTTTACATTAATAGAATTGATGATAGTAGTTGCCATAATAGGAATTATTTCTGCTGTTGCTTATCCCAGTTACCAAGGCATGATTGCCAGCAGCGCTCGCGGTGCAGCACAAGCTGACTTAATGGCCTTTGCCAGTGCAATGGAGCGCCATAGTGCTTCCAATTTTAGTTATAAAGGCGCTGCGGTTTCCAGCGGTGATACGGGTGAACCCGCAATATTTGCTGCCTATTCTCCAGCGTCTGAACCTGCTGCGAACAAAAAGTATACGCTGGTAATCGAAAGCGTAAGTACAAATGGCCAAGCATACCTGATTAAGGCGGTTCCAGCTGCAGGCTCGTTTGTTGAAGGTACTGGGGATCTTTATTTTTACAGTGATGGTCGCAAAGGATGGGACGTGAATGCCAACGGTACGATTGAGTCGAGTGAATACTGCTGGAATTGTTAATGTATATTGACAATAATCTGAAGTGCTATGTACGCTCACTTTTATGCAACAACACTTCTAATTAACAAGGCAAAACCGTTCAAGCCTTTGATTGAATAATTTTAAAACGAAGCGCACACTAAATTGACGTTTTTTATACGCTCGTGTACACCGTCGTTATTGTGATCAATACTCAACCTAATGCGTCCTTGCAGGCTCACATAAATTGCTCTTGCTAGTGTGCTGTCGTTAGACTTTGGACACACAGTTAAACTTGCAGGCGAAGCATTTTCACCGTTTTCATAAAAGCGTATGGATGTGTTTGGGCCTTTCATTTTGTGCTGCTTATTCAGTCCAGAGCTAGCTGCTAGTAATGGCTCATCTATGTCGCGAAGGTTGTTGTTATTAGTATCAACAAATACGATAAGTGATTTGTTCCAGTTTCTGGTGCAGGTGGTGTGGTCGGGCGCAGGACAAATTTTGGTCGTTTGATATTGGCTAATGGCAAAGGTTCTTGCGAATCTGATTATTGCGCTGGTATGGTTTATATCAGCGGCAATTCTATGCACATCTAAAATTCTTTTTGCGCTTGGTGCAGCAATTCCTAACACCACATATAAAACAGTTATACTTATAAGCACCTCAAGCAAGGTAAATCCGCTACCAAAACCCGTTTTTTGGGTCATCAAGCTACATCTCCTATTCGTCTTAATAAGAGGTATAGCTTACGTGTCTATTGGAATTTAAATACTGACCATTGGAATAGAATCCTAACTACAGCTAAGATCAGTGCCGCTGGTATCTTCGAAGATATCGTTATTATCACTGTCTATACTCATCCTCACCCTGCCTTGGGCATTGATGTTGATAGACCGAGCCAATTTATTTTCGTTAGTGTTAGGACAAATTTTAATACTAGTACTGGCATTTGCAGCACCTGAGTCTAAAAATGAAATTGCGGTAGTCGGTCCAGTCATAGTGTTGCTGCTTGCTATAGCGGTAGTGCTCATAAGAAGTGGCTCTGAAGTATCGCGAGTATTGTTGTTATTAGCATCAATAAAGACTATTTTAGGATTATTCCAGTTGGTGCTGCAGGTTGAGTAATTAGCCGATGGGCATAATACAGCCGTGCTAGTTTGGTCAATTGCGGTAAAACGAGCGAATTGAATTACCGCGCTTAATTCATTAATCTCTGAGGTGGTTCGGTTTTTGGCAAGAATAGTTTGAACACTTGGAGCAACAACGGTAAGTACAATCGCAACAACTGCAAGGGCAATTAACATTTCCAAAAGTGTCATACCTTTTTCGGTAACCGGTTTATATAGGTTATTGTAGCGTGGTTTTTGTTGTCCTGGCATATTCATAAGCGATTTGCTGTCACTGTTTCTTAACGCATTACACACACTGTCACTAGATTTCACTTCACTACTCCTAATTAATACATGTAAACTATACAACAGGAGAGTCGTTGCATCGGTATACACATATACCGACACTTGTTAAATACTATACCTTGCAGCGGACGCAGTATAAAAACCTTCATTATCATTATATTGACCATACAAGATAAATATTAAACGGAGTCTGTTATGACAAAACAAACCATTATTGACGAAATGCGTGTATTGCCTGTTATAGACCTCGAATTTGAGGTGAAACGTCGTGTTAACTTCATTAAACAACAGTTATTAGGTTCGGGTATGAAGTCCTTAGTACTGGGCATTAGTGGTGGCATAGACTCATGTACTTTGGGACGGTTAGCGCAGTTGGCAGTTAATGCTTTGAATGAAGAAGCGGGTGAGCAGTCTGAGCAATATCGTTTTATTGCGGTTCGACTACCTTACGCAAACCAAGCCGACGAGGCCGATGCGCAGGCCAGCATCGATTTTATATCGCCAAGCTTAGCGATAACTGCTAATGTTAAAGCTGGCGCCGATGCTATTCACCAAACTGCGATGGATGCGTTAACCAACGCTAATAATTTTGACAGCGCTGAAATTAGTAGCTATTTAGATGATTTTGTAAAGGGTAATGCTAAAGCGCGCACACGTATGGCTATCCAATATGATATTGCTGGCTTGACCAGAGGCCTTGTATTAGGCACCGATCATTCAGCTGAGAACGTCACCGGTTTTTACACAAAATTTGGCGACGGAGCCTGTGATTTAGCGCCGTTGTTTGGTTTAAGCAAGCGTCAGGTTAGACAAGTTGCCGGTTATTTAGGGTCACCTGAGAATATTATTACAAAAGCACCCACGGCCGACCTTGAGACCTTACAGCCACAGCTGGCCGATGAAGCTACGCTTGGACTGACTTACGCTCAAATTGATGATTTTTTAGAAGGTAAAAGCAAAGATAACGCTGTTGATGAGCGCTTAATACACATTTATACTAAAACACAACATAAGCGTGTACCTATTCCTACGATTTATGACAACGAGTAATTTACTATGAAAAAGATAGAAGCCATAATTAAACCCTTCAAACTTGACGATGTTAGAGAGGCGCTAGCAGCCGCAGGTGTATCTGGCTTGACAATTACCGAGGTAAAAGGGTTTGGACGGCAAAAAGGCCATCAGGAATTATATAGGGGCGCAGAATATCAGGTAGATTTTTTACCAAAGGTAAAAGTGGAAGTGGTCGTCAACGATGATATTGTAGATTTAGTAGTAGAGAGTATTATTGAAGTAGCAAAAACCGGAAAAATTGGCGATGGTAAAATTTTCGTTTATGACGTTCAGCGAGCTATTAGAATCCGCACTTCAGAAGAGGGCGCAGATGCCCTAAGTTAGCCAAAATATAGAAACATATTAAAAGAAGCGTGGTGACTATTTAATTTCCCTACGCTCCTTTTATTATATCTTTTAGTGGTTAATGTGAATGCCCACATCCGCCAGCCCCATGTACGTGCCCATGCTCCAGTTCCTCATCGGCGGCTTCTCGCACATCCTCAATGCTTACATCAAACATCAGTGTCATGCCTGACAGCGGATGATTGCCGTCTACAGTAATATTATCGTCGTCTTTATCGATAATAATGACTGATTGCTCACCTTGGTCAGTAGTGGCTCTGAAACTCATTCCAACTTCTATTTCCATACCTTCAAACATGTTGGCGGGAACTTCTTGTACTAGTTGGTCTTGTCTGTGCCCATATGCCTGTTCGGGCTCAACGGTAATTTCAAATTTTTCGCCTTTTTGCTTTCCATATAGTGCGTCCTCAAGACCCGCTATCATAAAGTGAGAACCTTGGATGAAAGCAAGGGGTTCGGAAGATTTAGACTCATCAATAAGGTCACCATTTTGTGTTTTAACGGCGTAATGTAGGGTGACTACGTGATTGTCGGCAATTTGCATAAGTATCCTTTTCGTCAAGTAAATATATGAATGTTAAGCTTACGAAGTTAACACTAGGCGCTTACTTCGTATGGTAATGGCAATAGGTTAAGCATAACGTCAGTATTTTTTAAGCGTACCACAGTGTTCGGTGCGGTGTCATTTGGCATAACAGCAAGTATTTTTAATTCGTGGCTATTGCTACCCACACTTTTTTCATTTTCCGGCCCTATACTACTTGCCGCGCGCACAACAACACCTCCGCGACGCCAACTTTCACCTATTTGTATTTCTATGTTGTCACCGGCATTAACGGCTAAGTCGCTCGGAATATTGCCAGCTAAGAGGAAAGTTGCCCGTTTGTTTTTACCTAGAAATTTTGTTCTGGCGACAACTTCTTGTCCCATATAACACCCTTTGTCGAAGTCGATTGCTTGTATGCTTTGAAAATTAAGCATTTGCGGAACAAATTGACACACAGTAGCTGCTTGTATGTTAGCAATACCGGCTTCAATTTCTAACATATTCCACGTTTCACAAGCGTAAAAAGCTGTTGTGTCGCTGATGTCCAGTAGTCTTTGCTTTCCTTTGCCGGTTAAGTAGCATAAGTAGCGTAAACTGGTGTCGTTGAAACATATTGCTTGCCCAAAATCATTGTTTTCAACGCCCATAGCGCTGCTACCCAGCGCCGGAAAGAGCACTTTCAAATGTTTGATATTTTGCTCCCCAACAATGCCAACCGGATGCAGTTCATCGGTTATTGCTATATCTACTTTGGAGAACACGCCGTATTTTTTCAACTGGGCTTGGCTTTCAAGCGCAGACTCTTTATGCATAGATAATAAAAACGCACCATCTAATTCGCTTACCATCATTGCAGCAAACATTTTTCCTTTAAAGTCGCAGTGGGCGGCAAGTTTTACATTTTTGCTGTTGAACCCTTTTGTGGCTACTGTTATTTGACCATGCAAATAATCAAAGCGCTGTTCCCCTGTGACGCTAATAATACTTAGGTCATCTAATGCTGCCATAAATGAATGATTAGCCACGTTGCACGCTCCTGTAGAATGTATAGATGTAGTGAAAATATTTACCCCAGTAGGTAAAGTTGAGGGCTTGTTGGCCATTTTACAATAGCCGCGAGAAGATTTACTGATTAAAGTAACAATTATTATAAGATCAGTTTTTTGGGGCTTATCTTAATGTTATCCTATGGTCATTGAAACCAAGTAAAGAGGAAGTTGTATTGGACGCCAAGTTATTTGAACCCAAACGATTAGCGCGATTAAGATGGGCATGCAGAAGAGGCATGTTGGAACTTGATGTACTTTTATTGCCGTTTGTTGACCAAGCATTTGACACACTCAATTTTCAACAACAAGAAACCTTAGAGCGTTTACTAACCTGCGATGATCCTGACTTGTTTTCATGGTTTATGGGTCATCAGAAATGCATGGACCCAGACTTAGCTCAAATGGTCTCGATAGTGCTGGACCGAGTAAAAATTAAAGCTGAATAAAATAACTATACTATACAACAACAGGTAAGCCCTATTTGTGTCTAGCATAATAGAACTTGGCTCATCTCAGCGCTTTGTTAAGCAGGTTAATAATGTTTGTCTGTGCGCAGCGTTTGGGTTTACATTGATAATAGCCGAGCACAGTTTGCCGGTTGGTACACATATTGCCTTGCTAGGATTAGCGGGCTTATGTGCGGTTTTACTTAACGGACCTAATTTTAACAGGCAAAAGCAGCATATTGTTACTCACTTTGTGCTACATGAGTCTGAGCCTGCGGCATGTATTGGCATACAAAAAGTGGGGGGCGTACATCAATGTACAGCTATTTTGTGTGAAATGAAATCGGTGTATACCCCATTTGGATGCTGGTTAGCATTTAAGGAAATCTCAGACAAGAAATGTTCGAGTCAATTAATGTCAGCAAAAGTGCAGTGGGTTTTTATACCTAAGTGTCTTCTCAGTTCGTCGCAATACAAAAGTATATGCAGGCATCTTATTTGGCATCTAGCATGAATATGAATACTAAAATGCTCGCGCTATATGTTAAAGCGTTTACCCATAAACCCGCCGTAAGTTTTCAAAAAGACGCGACGCAGAGCATTATCCTCATGCCTGATATAAGCTACGAGCGGCAGATCACAATTGAACCAAAGCATTGCAATGCCTACAATGCTTTAACTAAATGGCAGCTGCCACTGGCAGCCCTGGTTCATCCAAATTATATGCAAACACTGTCATTGCCTTTACAATTAGAGATGATGGTAAACAAAGATTTTCCTTTTTCGCCCATGGGGATGGTGCAGGTTGCTAATCAAATAACTGTTAATCGACTGCCTAGTCAAAGTGAGAAAATTCATCTACGAACCCATTTTGGCAATGTTTACGTTCATAAAAAAGGTTGGTTATTCGAAGTAATTACAACAGCCTATAGCACGTCTGTTTTAAGCTCATCTATTCCTCAAGTAAAAGCCACAAGTTTTTATTTAGCTCGAGCAAAGCATACAGACACTGCACAAACCAAAAATCTTGAGCGCAAGCAAGCGCCTGACTGGATTACAAATACACGTAAAGGTGCGTTCTGCGGTGTCATTACTAAGCCGTTGCCTGGTGACTTTACGCAATCAAGATCCAATCTCAATTTCGCCAGTGATATTGGCCGAAAATACGCAAAAATTTCAGGTGATTATAACCCTATTCATCTGTACGGCGTATGCGCAAAGCTCTTTGGTTTCAAAACAGCTATTGCCCACGGTATGTTTTCAAAAGCGCTATTGGTTTCGGATCTGGCAAATAGTTATCGGTTTTATCAGGGTGAATTTGAAATTAACACTGTGTTTAAACAAGCGATTGCCCTGCCCAAACAGACTGTATTGAGCAGTCAGTTAACTCAGCCGAACACCTTGAATTTCGTATTGCATCGCAAGCTTGCGGGTAAACATCCATGTTACCTTCAGGGCAAAATATGCTACTAGTACCTAAAAAACCGCTACGTTATGTGCTACTCATCAATCGTTATAGTGGCATATTTTTATTTATAATTGTGGGACCTGAATCATCTAATAAGTTTGGATAATCAAGGTTGTAGTGCAGGCCACGACTTTCCTTACGCTTAATTGCACAGCTTACTATTAACTGAGCAACACATAGCAAATTTCTCAGCTCAAGCATATTATTGCTGACCTTAAAATAAGAATAATACTCATCAACTTCTTGTTTCAATAAGTTAATACGCCTTAAGGCGCGCTCTAATCGTTTGTTTGAGCGCACTATGCCGACGTAGTCCCACATGAACAAACGCAATTCATGCCAGTTGTGCTGAATAATAACTGCTTCGTCTGAATCAATTACACGGCTTTCATCCCAAGGCTGAATAGCCACGTTTGCGTTGGCAGACTGTTGTTTACTGTGTCCTAACTGGCCGCTTGCTAAAATGTGTTTTGCACAAGCATGCGCAAATACTACACATTCAAGCAATGAATTACTGGCCATTCGGTTAGCGCCGTGTAAACCAGTGTAAGCAACCTCGCCAATGGCATATACATTGTCCAAATTAGTTCTGGCATTAAGGTTGGTTACTACACCGCCGCAGCTATAATGTGCCGCAGGCACTACCGGAATGGGTTGGCGTGTTATGTCTATCCCCAAACTGCGACATTTGCGATAAATATTGGGAAAGTGCTTGACAATAAAATCACTCGATTTATGACTAATATCTAAATACATACAGTCTTCACCTAAGCGTTTCATTTCAAAGTCAATGGCGCGAGCTACTATATCACGCGGCGCTAAATCGCCTCTTTCGTCAAACTGATGCATAAACCTAGTGCCGTCGCCATGACATAAGTAAGCACCTTCGCCACGCAAGGCTTCGCTAATCAAAAAGTTTTTTGCATCGGGGTGATATAAACAAGTTGGATGAAATTGATTAAATTCCATATTAGCAATATCGCAACCTGCTCGCCAAGCCATTGCAATACCGTCACCGCTCGATACATCGGGGTTTGAAGTATATTGATAAACCTTGCTACCGCCGCCGGTGGCAAGCGCAACAAACTTTGCTCTTATAGACTCTACTTTTTCTGCGTTACGATTCCACACGTAGGCACCAACACAACTGCTGTCGCTTTTGTCTGTTTTAATTAGGTCAATAGCGTTATAGCGCTCAAATAAATGAATGTTAGGGTGGTTTTTAACACTGTCTGACAAGGTGTTTTGAACTGCAGCGCCGGTTGCATCAGCGGCATGTAAAATTCGGCGGTGTGAATGCCCACCCTCACGCGTTAGATGAAATTTAACATTACCGTTTTCATCTTTTTCTTGATCAAAAGGCATGCCTTTACTAATAAGCCATTGCATACTTTGTTTTGCATTTTGAGCAGTAAACCTAACGACTTCCTCGTTGCATATTCCTGCGCCTGCTTTCAATGTATCTTGGATATGACTTTCTATTGAGTCGTTGTCATCAAACACAGCGGCTATGCCACCTTGTGCATAGCGCGTGCTGCCTTCATCAATATCACTTTTACTCAACACTATTACATTGCAGTGATCGGCTATATTTAAAGCTAAACTGAGTCCAGCAGCACCACTTCCAATAACGAGGAGATCGCACCTGTGTTCTACTTGTGGTTTGCTTTGCGCAATTACTTTTTCAGACATTATTTTGCAAGCACTCGGTGAATGTGTTATTTCATTAGACCATAATACTAAATAAGCTATAACTTAACTATAAAATATCAAAAATTGCCTTTTTCTACTGTAATTTTGCTAATATTCGAACTTAATCGTAAAGCACGGGTCAATTATAGCACTTGCCCGCGGTCATCACGGCAGTAGATTAAAGGATACGTGATATTAATGAGCGAGCTAATAACCGACCAAGAACTGGTTAAGCAAGTACAAAGCGGTAACAAAAACGCGTTTAACTTGTTAGTAGTTAGGCACCAAAACAAAGTGATGAACATAGTATCGCGCTATGTCAAAAATTCAGGCGATGTAGCAGATGTTACCCAAGAGGCCTTTATAAAGGCCTACAGAGCATTACCGAATTTTAGAGGCGAGAGTGCTTTTTACACGTGGTTATATAGAATAGCGGTGAACAGCGCTAAAAACTATTTAACTTCACAAAGTCGAAAGCCACCCGCAAGCGATGTTGATGCACAAGAAGCCGATTTTTATGATGGAAGCGATGCCTTAAAAGAAAATGCTTCGCCAGAGAAAACCTTGTTGTCTGAAGAATTACAAACCAAACTTTTTGCTGCTATCGACAATCTGCCCGACGATTTACGCGCGGCGATAACATTGCGGGAAATTGAAGGCTTAAGTTATGAAGAGATTGCTACTGTGATGGAATGCCCAGTAGGAACAGTAAGGTCTAGGATATTTAGAGCTAGGGAAGCGATTGATAAAGTAATTTTACCGTTAATTGAAAATTGAGCTATTATTTTGCGCTGTTTTATGTGCACTAAAATGACATTATTTAGTCTGCAAAAAATAAATAAACTATGTCTTTTCATTGAGTTAATGCAAAAACGAAAAGATTTAACACAACAAAATGAACGAACAGCTTATTTGTTACTCGAATAGGTGTGTTGGTACAGGATATTGGGTGTATGACAAAAGAGTATGAAAAGTTATCGGCAATGGTCGACGGTGAAATAATAGACGACAAACAAGCTACTTTTGTTAGATCAATTATGAGTGATGCGACGCTTAGTGCGAAATGGCGAAGCTATCATTTAACCCGAGATTTATTGCGCAACGATATGACGCATGATGTGTCCTTTAACATCAGCGACAACATCGCGTTAGCCTTACAAAGCGAGTTGGCGATGGTTGCACCTAAATCAACTTGGCGAGAATTGCCTGTTGTGTCGGCGGTATTACCTGTTCTTAGGCAAAGCGGTCAATTAGCGATGGTTGCTTGCGTGACCGCAATGGTAATATTTGGTGTTCAAACATATAATAAACCAGAAATTACTGAACCGTTTATGACGGCTTTACCGAAAATAGGTCCACAAGGTGGTTTGGCGCCTGTGAGTTTGCAAGCTGCTAATAATTCTCAGCAGGATCGTATGGATCAATTGCTCCAGCAAAGACGCCAAATTAATTCACTTATTCAAGATCATGTACGTCAACAGCGATTGCGAAACTTAGCACCCGAGGGTGTAAGCACTAATGCCAGCGAAGGTGAAGAAGAAAAATTTGATGAAAGTGGTAATAACACGCAGTAATATGACACAAAAATTAGCCAAAAAACAGCCGCCTGTGATAGCTTCACTGGCGGCTGTTTTCTTATTTACTATTGCATTAGCACTGAGTCAAACAGCAAGTGCGATGCAGGCTGCGGAATCAAGTCAACTACAAATTGAGTCGCCAACTGCCATTGATGCTTCGGGCTCGGTAGACACGAATATACCGGTATTGTCTCAAAATGATGGTCAAGACAGCGACCTAAACACACCAAAAAATACGCTTTCAACCGACAATGACTTTGACGCATTATCAGCCCACGCATGGATGAGACGTTTAGCAAACACGATTAAACAAGCATCGTTTGAAATTAGCTTTGTGGTAACAAGCGCTCAGCGCGAAACGATGCCTTATATATGGCGTCATGCGAAGCTTGAAAATGGAGATTTTGCAGAGCAACTGAGCTTATTAAACGGCCCAGGATTTGAGCAAATTCGTATTAACAACAAGTTAAGTATTTTTGAACCGGGTTTTGCGCCACTTAGTATTCGTGCAAGCACAATTGATGGGCCTATTCCGCACGCATTTACCCATAGACCCGATCTACTAAATGCGGGTTATGAAGTCTTGCTTATGGGACGTAACAGAGTGTCTGGGCGCATGGCACAGCAAATAAGAGTTATAAGCAGAGACAAGTCACGCTATCAATATCATTTGTGGTTAGACGAACAAACTGGTTTATTACTAAAACTAAATATGTATGATTTGCAAGGTGCATTACTAGAACAAATTCAAGTTACTCAGTTATCGATAAATGAAGATGTACAGCAACACTTTGTTAATATTCAGGCAGACCAAATGCCACCAGTTGCGGTTACACAAAGCACACTTAACCAACAGTTGCCTTGGACCTTGGGCTATATGCCAGTGGGCATGCAAACGGTGACCGAGAATTTGCGCCGGATATCGTTAACAGGCAAAGCCGCTGAGTACATGATGGTGAGTGATGGCTTGGTTGATGTGTCAATTTACGTGATGAAGGCCACTGATGTGGCGCAAGAAGATATCGCCTTCGCCACAGATGCAACTTCAATAGTGTCTATTTCAGATGGACGAATACAAGTGACCGTGGTGGGTGAAATTCCGCTAGAGACAGCAAGTAAAATGGCAAACTCTATTGTGTTAATAAATGATAGACCGTAGCTTGTATGGGCAATATAATATTGTAAAAACAATGCAACGCAATATTCGGACAGCTTTCAATGATTGAAGAAATGGGAACAGTGGTGGCCGTAGACGGCAGCCATGTTTGGGTTGAAACTCAAGTTAAGACAACCTGCGCTGGTTGCAAAGCAAGCGATGCCTGTCCAACAAGTACTATTGCAAAAGCGTTTACGCCAAAAGCCAATCATGTTTTTATAGAAGTGCCTTGTGTACTTGCTATAGGTCAACAAGTTAAAATTGGGATTAGTGAAAAAGCATTACTGTGGGCTTCGCTTATGGTGTACATAGTGCCGTTGTTGTTGCTAATAGTGAGTGCGACTATTTTTGACGCGATATTCCCAAGTGTTCATGAACTAATCGGGCTACTTGTTGCCAGCGTCGCCGCGCTTTGCGGCTTTTGGTGGGCGTCGGCTTTTTCTAAACATCCTCGCAATAAACACCAGTTCATGCCTATTTTTTTAGGTGCTACAATTTCCCAAGTGGTTACCCACAAGCACGAAATTCCTGTTCATAAAATTGAACATTAGCGAGATTTTTTTAGCGAGAAAATATTTGTTAACCTTACATAAGAACCGAGCTAAGGTAATAGTTTGTTATGTAAATCTAAATTCAACATTAAATTGTATCAAAGCATTGCTTTTGTGCTTGATAAGTCGCAATTTGTCTCGCAAAACGGTACTATCCGGCTTCTTTATTGCACGCGAATAAATCGTGTAATCGATGAGCCATTGTTGTTTGTCAATTTCCAAAGCAATACGCTTGGTAATTAATTAGTCTTTCATCAACTTTTTGCCTTGCTAACCTTTATTGCAAGGGATATAGAACATAGTAGGTAACTCTTTTTATATGCAACTCAAGAATATTCGTAACTTCAGCATTATCGCGCATATTGACCATGGTAAATCGACTTTGGCTGACCGACTCATCCAAGAGTGCGGTGGCCTAACAGTGCGTGAGATGGGAAATCAGGTTCTCGATTCAATGGACATAGAAAGAGAGCGTGGAATTACCATAAAAGCGCAAAGCGTTACTCTATTTTACAATGCTAAAGACGGCGAAAAATACCAGCTTAATTTCATTGATACACCAGGACATGTCGATTTTAGCTATGAAGTATCGCGCTCACTGGCTGCATGTGAAGGTGCCTTGCTAGTTGTGGATGCTGGACAAGGAGTTGAAGCGCAAACCTTAGCAAATTGCTATACCGCTTTAGACCTAAATGTAGAAGTGGTTCCTATTTTGAATAAAATAGATCTGCCACAGGCAGAGCCCGACAGAGTTGCTGAAGAAATAGAAGATATTATAGGTATTGATGCAATAGAAGCCGTAAGATGTTCGGCTAAAACTGGCGTAGGCATCCATGATGTACTTGAAGTCATTGTAAACAAAATACCGCCCCCAAAAGGAAACAAAGACGCACCGCTTGAGGCCTTAATAATAGATTCATGGTTTGACAACTACCAAGGTGTTGTGTCCTTGGTGCGCATTGTTAACGGTGAGTTAAAAGCGAGAGATAAAATAAAAATTATGTCTACAGGGGTAGTCCACCAAGCAGATAAAATTGGTGTGTTTACGCCTAAACAAACTGAAATGCCGATACTAAGAACGGGTGAAGTAGGGTTTGTTATCGCGGGCATCAAAGAGATTAACGGCGCTCCGGTAGGCGACACTATTACGCTGGCGAAAAATCCTGCGGCAAAAGCGTTGCCGGGCTTTAAAAAGATAAAGCCTCAGGTATATGCAGGTTTGTTTCCTGTAAGCTCAGACGACTACGAAGACTTTCGTGATGCCCTAGCTAAGTTGAGCCTAAACGATTCTTCATTGTTTTATGAACCTGAAAGTTCAACAGCACTGGGGTTTGGCTTTCGGATAGGATTTTTAGGCATGTTGCACATGGAGATTATTCAGCAGCGATTAGAACGTGAATATGATCTCGATTTGATTACAACGGCGCCAACGGTAGTGTACGAAGTAAAAACTACCCAAGGTGAAATATATAAAGTGGACAGTCCTTCCAAGCTGCCGTCGGTTAACGACATTGAAGAAATTCGTGAGCCCATAGTTTCCGCGCATATATTAGTGCCGCAAGAATACCTAGGCAATGTTATTACTTTATGTGTAGAAAAGCGCGGTATGCAAACAGCAATGGTATATCATGGTAAACAAGTAGCCATTACCTACGATCTACCTATGGCTGAGGTGGTACTAGACTTTTTTGATAGACTAAAGTCGACCAGTCGTGGTTTTGCTTCATTGGATTATAATTTCACGCGTTTCCAGCTTGCTGATATGTGTCGTTTAGACATTTTGATAAATGGCGAGCGTGTTGATGCTCTGGCCATTATTACGCACAAAAGCAATACATCTGCCAGAGGCCGCTTGTTAGTTGAGAAACTGCGCGAGCTTATTCCTAGACAAATGTTTGATATTGCTATTCAGGCTGCAATTGGTAATCATGTTATTGCACGTAGTACAGTGAAACAATTACGCAAAAACGTAATTGCCAAATGTTATGGCGGTGATATTAGCCGTAAGAAAAAACTTTTACAAAAACAAAAAGACGGTAAAAAACGTATGAAGCAAGTGGGTAATGTAGAGTTACCTCAAGATGCGTTTTTAGCCATACTTAAGGTAGACAATTAATGGCCACTTATTTTTCCATTATCCTAGTTGTAGCAAGTGCATTAACTGGCTTAGTTTGGTTAGTTTATTCACTCTTTTTTGCACCAAAGGTAGTCGTGACGTCTGCAAGTGCAGATGGAAGTAATTCTGGCGCATTAGCAAAAGTATTAAGCGTCGATGATGAAATGCCTGCAGCGGTTGATTTTTGCAAGCAGATGTTTCCCATATTTTTTGGTGTGATGATATTTAGATCGTTTATTTATGAACCGTTCCAAATTCCATCAGGCTCTATGTTTCCAACACTACTGGTAGGGGATTTTTTGTTGGTTGAAAAGTTCGCCTATAGTTTAAGAGATCCAGTTGCCCGTGCTGAAATTTTGGCAACAGGTGCGGTAAAGCGAGGTGACGTCATTGTATTTAAGTACCCGCTAGATGAAAAGGTTGATTATATTAAAAGAGTGGTTGGATTGCCTGGCGAAACCGTCCACTATCGTGGCAAGCAAATCTATATTCAAGCTGTTTGTGTAGCCGGAGAAATATGCGCTCCTGAAATGGCGGTCAATTTGAAATCAATGGGCCGCAGTAATGCCGAAGTACATGGCGCATCATTAGCCTTGTTTACTGAAAAACTGGGTGAAGCCGAGCATCAAATTTTACGAGATCCCCGTATCATTGGTCCAGCTAGCACCCATATTATTCCGCAGGGAAAGTATTTCGTAATGGGCGATAATCGTGATAACTCGGCCGACAGCCGTCGCTGGGGTTTTGTGCCGGAAGAAAATATTGTCGGAAAAGCGGTATTTATTTGGACTAGCTTTGAGTTTGATCGTAAGGAAGAAGATTTTTTGCCTACTTTTATTCCCACGGGTATTCGTTTCGACCGTATCGGTGCGATTAAATAATATGACTTTTGCTTATCTATTAAACCTACTTCAGTATTTGAGATAAGCCTTGATTGATCCGTATATAAAATTACTAGCACACATTGACTACACCTTTAAAGATGTGTCATTGCTGCGCCAAGCACTTACTCATCGCAGTGCTGCAAAAAAACATAATGAACGCCTAGAATTTTTAGGCGATGCAGTACTTGGTCTTGTTATTGCTCAACGAGTGTTTGAGAAGTTTCCCAGTTTACCTGAAGGTAAACTTACTCGGATGCGATCAAACTTAGTCAAAGGTGAGACCTTAGCAAAAGTTGCTCGAGAGCTGTCTTTAGGCGATTTGATTAAACTGGGTCCGGGTGAAATGAAAAGCGGCGGTCGTCGGCGTGATTCAATTTTGGCCGATGCCGTTGAAGCGGTTCTGGGCGCTATTTATATTGAATCTGGTTTAGATGCAGCGGCCTTATCAATAGCTAAGCTGTTCGATAAAAGAATTCAAGCGCTTGATCCCGATGAACAAATAAAAGATAACAAGACACAGCTGCAGGAATACCTGCAAGGTAAACAACTAGACTTACCCGATTACCAAGTAGCAGAAATAAAGGGTAAAGACCATGCTCAAACTTTTACCGTCAAATGCGATGTGGCTGCGTTAAAGTTACACAAAATAGGCGTGGGTAAAAGTCGCCGTATTGCTGAACAAGAAGCTGCAAAACAAATATTAGAGAGTTTGTCCTTATGACTGAAAATTATTGCGGTATGATTGCCATTGTTGGCCGGCCAAATGTTGGTAAATCCACAATTTTGAACCGTATTTTAGGCCAAAAAGTTAGTATTACCTCACGCAAGCCACAAACTACTCGCCATCGCATTATGGGGATCGATACGCTTGATAATAAACAAGCTATTTATGTAGATACCCCAGGCCTGCACGGTGATGAAAAAAAAGCCATCAACAAACTTATGAACAAAGCTGCGGCAAGTTCATTAAGCGATGTTTCTATGGTGCTGTTCGTAATAGAAGGCACACGCTGGACTGACGATGACGACTTAGTACTCACTAAAATAAAACAGTCAGGTTTACCTTGTTGGTTAGTTATCAATAAAATTGATATGGTGCCAGAGCCTGGCAAACTGCTAGATACCTTAAAAGAACTTAACAAAAAGCATGACTTTGCTCATCTGTTGCCGGTATCGGCAAAGCAAGGTAAACAAATAGATAATTTACGCCAATTAATTTTTGATCAACTGCCGGCGGGAGAGTTTTATTACCCTGAAGATTATGTAACGGATCGTTCAAGTCGCTTTATGGCCGCTGAAATTATACGTGAAAAATTGATGCGTTTTACAGGTGATGAATTACCCTATGCAGTGACTGTAGAAATTGAGCAGTTCACATTAACACCTAGTGGTGTTTATCATATTCACGGTCTTATTTTGGTAGATAGAGCTTCTCAAAAGCCGATGATTATTGGCAAACAAGGCTCGCATCTGAAAACCATGGGCGCAGAAGCCAGAAAAGACATGGAAGCTTTGTTTGATAATAAGGTCTTTTTAGAGCTATGGGTAAAAGTTAAGTCGGGCTGGGCAGACGATGAGCGAGCGCTTCGCTCATTAGGTTACGAGGAAGATTACCGCTCCTAAACCTTCATTGATTGCTGTTAGCAATCAATTAGAAGCTAGAAATCAACACATCAAAAAGTGAGCACGAGTTGCAACTAATTTTGGAGCCGAATAAATGAAACCACTACAAGATTTTCGAAAAGAATATACCAAGGGAAGACTTGACACAAACGTGCTCACCAATAACCCTATGGATTTATTTAATCAATGGCTGCAAGATGCCATTGCGGCAGATTTGCCCGATCCAAATGCAATGACCGTAGCAACAGTTGATGCAAATGGGCAGCCGAGTCAACGCATAGTCTTGCTTAAAGATGTGAGTGACGAAGGTTTTGTTTTTTATACAAACTTAGGCAGCCGAAAAGCACAAGAATTAAAGCACAATGACAAAATCAGCCTACACTTTCCTTGGTATTTTTTAGAACGTCAAGTAAGAGTATGCGGAACAGCACAACCATTGCCCAGGACTACGGTAGCTAAATACTTCTTTTCCCGTCCAAAATCTAGCCAGCTTGGCGCATGGGCAAGCAAGCAAAGTACGCCTATTTCTACTCGTGAATTGTTAGTCAGTCAATTTATGCAAGTGAAAGAAAAGTTTGCAAAAGGAAATATTCCGCTACCAGACTTTTGGGGTGGATATTTGGTAAAACCAAGCCAAATAGAGTTCTGGCAGGGCGGTGAGCATAGGTTGCATGACCGTTTTGAATATAACAAAGCTCAAAACGGTGAATGGTCGAATACAAGATTAATGCCTTAGGTGGTTGCTAAGGCTGACCATTTCAAGAGCCTGTCAAAATGAATTTTACATGAGGTGAACGATAAATGATCGACAGTCATTGTCATTTTGATTTACCAGCATTTGATAACAAGCGTGAGAAAATTCTAAAGAACGCTTACACACTGGGTGTTGAAAAGTTATTAGTTCCAGGATTAACACTTACTCAGTTTAGCCAGCTGATAGACCTAAAGCGCTCGCACATCTCTATTGACATAGCCCTAGGCTGCCATCCCTATTTCTTAACACTGTTGACTGACAATGAGTTAGCCCGGCAAACATTGCTAATGGCCGACTTAGCCAGCCAACACTGCGCGCTTATTGTCGCGGTTGGTGAATGCGGTATAGACGGTTCTTTAAAAATCCCTATGGCCTTCCAAGAAAAAGTACTTACGCAGCATATACGCATAGCAAAAGCATTTAATAAACCCCTTATACTACACCACAGGCAATCTCATAACGCGCTTATTCGAATACTCAAACAAGAGAAATTTGACGGTGGCGGAGTTGTGCATGCATTTAGTGGTAGTTATCAAATAGCACAAACCTACATAGATATGGGTTTGTCATTAGGTGTTGGGGGTACAATAACCTATGATCGTGCAATTAAAACACGCAACACAATAAAAGCCGTTGGGATGGAGCATATTTTATTAGAAACTGATGCACCCGATATGCCATTATTTGGTTTTCAAGGCATGCCAAATACACCTGAAAGGCTGCCATTAATTGCATCAGCTTTAGCGCAGTTAAAGGGCATATCATTAAATGAAGTAGAGCAATGTACTACTGCCAACTACAAGCGTATATTTTCGCTAGAAGCTAAATGATATTTTAACTTTACCATCAGTCCAAAATACCTCTGCTGCCTGTCGAATAGATTAGGCCTAGCTTAACTTATTGTTTTGCTTATTGGCCTAATAGGCACATTTGGCCTCTAACTGCTTGTTAGCATTATTGTTTGGCGCAATCACAATAACGCTAATAAAGTTATAACCAATATATTGCTCGTTGTTTAAATCTTTTAATGATCAACTAAGCTGCTACCTTTTGCTCTTTACTATATTTACTGCTAATTAAATAGTCGAATACTTCATCGGTTTTTGTACCGTACTTATCAACAAATGTGGTAAAGCTAAGATTGTTACATTTCATTTTATTGATAACGTAGCTTTTAGATAAACGCGCGCTTTTCATTCCTCTGGCTAATTTAGCCTTGTCACCTTGCGCTGCTGCTACGCATAATTTTGAAGTAATATAATTATCTGTCGTTTCTAATGCAGACCCAGCATTAGCAATACCAGCTAAACTGAAGGTTAGTGCGCTGATTACGGTAACTTTAGTTAATAATTTCATTTTCTAATTCCTTGATGTTAAGTGATTGTCTTATTTACATTTTTTAAACGTGCTCAAAGAACAATTAGCAATGAGAATGCCAACTATAAAAAGAATATATAATTCAGTAGGTTAAGATAATTTGTTGGATTTGGCTTTACATTATTGAGGCTAATTTTTTATCAAAAATAATTTATCGACCAAATTTTAGGTTTTTTGACCAAAAGTTAATTTTTTATTATGGTAATTGAATATATACATAAGCACAGAGCAAAAAAAAGCGCCCGATTTATTAAATCGAACGCTTCTTCATTGATTTCACTTGATCCATTTTCTAAGACTCGGTTATAAATAAACTATTTTTTCCTTTAAGAGTTCCGAAACTGCAAGGTTAATAAGTGAGCTTACAGTAATGAACGTTAGGCCATTTCATCTTCGCTGTCTACCAACTGGTAACTCTTGCGTAGCTTATAAAATAACCGGGTGGCTAATGCGGCTGCTACAAAACTTAACACGATCATGAGGATACTTTGCGTTAGCTGATTTTTGTTAAAATTTCGGTGATGCTCAGTTATAGCTTGTTTGTCTAGCACCAGTTTTATGTACCCAATAATGTTACCTTCAAAGACAATATCTTCTACAAAAACCAAAGGTTCAATATCACTTTGTTTAAGCATATCTACCACCGACAAACGATCGTCTTGTTGTGCATATCGCACACCTAATTCGTCAAACAATACCGCCCCTTTTACAAACATACCCTTATTGACCACCGAGACATAATGATCAAGCATTTCTTGATCTTTTTTAGCCAATGGTGCGGCAATCAATTTAGCGGCTTGTAAGGTTAAGCTACGTCCAAGTTGTTCCGACTCAACCTGATACCATTTAGCGGCATTTTGTGAGTGCATGAAATATAAATTAACACCAATAACCACGCACAAGATCAACACTATTAAGCTAGATATGCGCTTAAATATTGAATAATTGTGAGTATTGTTAAATTTATTCATATTGCTTGATTTTATTCTTCGTGTTCATAGTTGATATGTCGACCTTAGTTGAAAATGTATTAATTGCCAAGCACTTGTTTTATTTACGCTGATTTTAAGACTAAATTTATAGTCGTGCCTATTAACACTAGCCGATGTCCTAGTATAGCTAGTTTTATCTTGATTTGAGAAACTGCAATGCCGAAGCTCATCTAGTCAATATACCAATCAAGACAATTAGTTGGTGAAAACCGGTTGGAACTACTAATGTTCAAATTATTATGCTAATTGCGCACATAACCTGTATAAGCTAAGTACCTTAACGTATTATCTATTTGCAAACTACAGGTGCGGTTATTTCAAACGCTAGCACGATAATGTGGTGAATGAAAAAGCGCTAAATTAATGATTTACAGGAACCTTTTCTAGTGGCAAAAAATATAGCAACACACAAATCCAGTATTAAAAGTCCATTGCATCTATCAACGGCGTATTTACATAAAAATTTAATTGATGGTAATTATTTAGCTTTGCACCCCGGGGATGAGGAAGTGCTTTTGGTAATGAGTAAAACGCAAATAAGTGATGTTATCGCACAACACAATCTTAATGCGAGTACGCCAGAAATGTGCGTGTTGGTAGGCCAAGCAATTAATATGGAAGTGTTGCAAAAAATAATCCTGAATTATTTTAGTGCGGCACAATATGTAGTTATTTCAGGGCATTACCTACATGGTGAGTTTGCTCAACAAGCCGTTGAACTCACTTTGTATCATCAGAAAATGCCGACAGATGATAGCAATAAAACAGGCGTTGAAACCCTTGCCTTAATAACGCCAGACCGATTAATTCACTTGGCGAAAGAGTTTTTTGTAGATGCATTTAAGGTTTCTACTTTATCGTTGTCAAAGCCTGGCCTGATAGTAATGGATATGGATTCAACCATTATCAATATGGAGTGCATTGACGAGATTGCTAGCTTAGCGGGTGTAGGTGAAAAAGTCAGTGCGCTCACAGAGCGCGCGATGCAAGGCGAGTTAGATTTTAATCAAAGCTTGCATGCACGTGTTTCTTGTTTACAGGGAATAGATATAGCTGAACTGGAAAAGTTAAAAAGTAGGCTACCTATTAATCCTGGATTTGCACAAACCATTAAAATCTTACAAGAACATGGCTGGATAACCTGCATTGCTTCTGGCGGTTTTACTTATTTTGCTAATTATTTAAAAGATACTTTTGAAATTACCCACGCAATCAGCAATACCTTATCGATTAATCAAGGGAAATTAGTAGGAAAAGTAGAAGGGAATATTGTTAACGGCGAAATGAAAAAGCAGATATTACTAGAAAAGTTAAGCCAACATAATATCGATCCGCAACAATCTATTGCTATTGGTGATGGTGCCAATGATTTACTAATGATGGCTGCCGCTGGACTGGGCGTTGCTTATAAAGCTAAAGCGAAAGTACAGGCTGCCGCCGATGCAAATATTCACTACTGTGGTTTTGAAGGTTTGTTATATTGTTTGCAAGCTTAAGATCTAAGTTATTCGTTGTGATCATTTTCTATATCATAGCGATATAACACTTCAGGCGTAATATCGGTTAGGAATAAGGCGCCGGCTATATCCCACATACGTTCTTCAAAATAAGTGGCTTTGTGAATGGCATGTTGGCTCAAATAGAGTAATTCTTGTTCAATCTTTTCTAAATCGGGCTTAAGTGCTTTATTAATTGTGATATTAAAAGCAAAAAAATCACCGGCTTTTAATGCCTGTTTAATGAAGCTTTTTTTAGCGCGGTGGCTAGTAAACTCATATTGCCATTTTGCCTTGGCAATTTTAACACCGACATCGTGTTGTCTGGGAGTAGCAACATAAATTTCAGTTTTAATTGCACTGGGGTCCACTTTTAAGACTTTTAGAGACTGATTTACTAAGTCTTTTCCGTCGCCAATATCTTGATACATCCAAGCAACGTTAATCAAAGCTAAACTTTTGTCATTGTGCAAAAAGTCCATCCATTTTGCGCGCACTTGACTTACCGTTGCCATGGCCGGCAAAAAGCCTTGCTGTGTTTTCTCTATGTAAGCACAAAATTGAGGACTGTTCTTTGAATGTAAATTTCTAAGTGCAGCGCCAATACCTGGCACCGGCTCGTCAACAAGTACCTGCATTAACTTGTCGCTGTTGTTGGTAATTAATTGGGTAAAGAAGTGTTCTGCTACGCTCATCTCATCGAGGGCAACAGCCTGAAGATGCAGCACCTGTTTGTTGATGTTTATATGTACCACGCGATATTGTAAATGTTTCAACTCAAAGTGCTGAGTAATTTCTTGCAAGCGCACAAAAGACAATTCTACTTTACTATTCATGCGTTGCGTAAATGGCTCATCCAATTCAATTTTAAGTCCGCTAACAGAAATATCTTCAGTTATTCCGGTAATGTATTGGGTGTTGCTTGTTAATATTATTTTAGTTCTAAGAATATAGCGCGTTTGGCGCCGCAACTCTTGTTGTTTGTGCCTAAACGATTGCAGCAATACAGGTAGCTTATTGCGGGCATGACCAAACGCTTTTAGTAGTTTTATTTTATGTTTACTCAACCGACGATTTTGGTAGCATTGTTGGCCCGTTTCGCAGGTAATATCGGTAATGCTTAGCATATTACTAATATTATTTAGCCTAGACTGCAGTCTAGGGCTAATTCCACGATTTAGACGGTCAATTTTCTTATTTATACCATCGGGAATAGAGGTTGGAGAAAAAGCATCTTGCGGACTTATATTGGAACAGGTGATTTGATAAACGCGCCAACTTACTTTGCGTGACCCATAGCCAAAAAAGGTATCTGCCAACTCTGGATGCTTCGCAAGTTCTTTTGGCGTAGCTGAATAAAAGTATACTTTTTCGTCTTTAACATGGTTAAAGCAATAAATAGTCATTTGCGGATACGCACTACTATTGTTGAGCAGTTGGTATATGCGTGCTGGATTAAGTAAAAAGCCAAGTAAATTATTGCCTTTTTCATCAGTCCAGTAATCAAGAAGATGTTTGCTGTGAGAATTCATACTGGCATATTGAGCGTGGTAGAAATCATTTTCATCGCGGCATACAAATACTGGTAAAGTCGGCGTGGTATTGGCAAAACTTTGTTCGTATATCTTGCTAGCCATAGCCATTTCTACATTGTCTAAGTTAACTTTGTATCTATGTTTATTCAGCTTAATTAAATCACTTACAAAGGTGTCAAAAAGATCGCCGCTGCTTGCCTCTCGATACAAATGGACATTAGCTTTGTCGGCCGTCCCGCTAATGCTAGATACCTGATATTCAATAGACTCACGGCTTAAGCCATGTTGTTTATTGACGCCGCGAAATACAATTTTTAGCGGTTTAAAGGTTTTAAGTTTTT
The DNA here is from genome assembly GCA_047636735.1 of Glaciecola sp. Lineage (GTDB taxonomy): Bacteria > Pseudomonadota > Gammaproteobacteria > Enterobacterales > Alteromonadaceae > Glaciecola. The sequence goes on from JBLIGC010000001.1 coordinate 104,422, forward strand.
GGATAACTTGGGGTTCTTTTAGCTTTATCCTTAGGCCATTTATTGAAATATCTAAGGTGCTAGCATGGGCACTACTGTTGTCGGGAAAAAATACTTCTACGGCAACAACATAATTTAATCTCTCTTGCTTGCGAGTAGGGAAGTTTAGTAGCTCTTGGCAGGGGACAATATATTTTTCCTCAGGTAAAACCAATTCTGCTAGCGTATTCCCTTTTTTAGTCACAACAAGGCGCTGGTCTTTTTCTTTGTGTGCTTCTTCTAGTACCCCCTCATAAACGCCAAATGTATATTCTGAATATCGTTTGATCAGTTTTTCAAAACTTAAAATTCCGATAACATTCAAATAATGATCTATGCCGTGATGGGTGAATAGGCGGCACTCGTCTTTCACAATTGTACGAATATCGATTGATCGTATACAGGGCTTGGCGAGGCGTTTCACCTCCATTTTGACTAAAAAGCGTAGATCTGACGAAATCGCTTTTGTCTGCCGTTCAAATTCATTGTTGAAAATGGGCTTGTGGACCAAGGGAGCTAATCCTTGAATGACTTGGCGGTAAGGCGACAAATCTGGGCCATTAATAGGTTTTTTACCGCCTAGTGGTTGCCCTTTAATGAGTAATTTACTTTGCATACATTTATCTTATCGGAAGCCTTTGCCAATTCCTTTATATCTATTGTATAAAATAATGTTAGCTTAAGTGAAAATGGCTTCTTATAAAAGGTTTGCAAAAAATATAAACCAAAATATCGGCTAAATAAACGTATTAATAGCCGCATGTAGTATAATTTGTGCATGCTTTAAAAAGGAATGAATGTGTTATGGCAAAATCCTCTAAGACCCAGTTTGTGTGCACAGATTGTGGCCACAATACTTTGCGCTGGCAAGGACAATGTATATGCGGTAGTTGGAACACTATGCAAGAAATGCGCATTAGTGCTGAGTCGTCTTCATCAAGAACCAAGCCAAGTAAATCAAATGGAGTAATGGGGTATGCTGGTGCGCAAGGGTCAGGTGCTAAAAAAATCAATGATGTAGAGTCTACAGACGCTGAAAAAAGCTTAACCGGCATAGGAGAGCTTGATAGAGTGTTAAGCGGTGGCGTGACTAAAGGCTCGGTCAATATTATATCAGGCGACCCAGGCGCAGGTAAAACTACATTGTTGTCTGAGTTAGTTGCGAAAATGTCTATGCGTATGCCGTCGTTATATTGCACTGCAGAAGAGTCTTTATCGCAGTTTAAAAACAGAGTAGACAGACTTAAACTTGAATATAACAACGATAATTTATTTTTACTCAGTGAAACCAGTGTAGAGAATATAATTGAAGAGTTGGATACCCAAAACATTAAGTTTGCGGTTATCGATTCTATTCAAGCGGTGGTGACAGAGGCTGCAAATGGCAGCCCTGGTTCGCCCTCTCAGGTAAAAACCGCTGCGCAAGCCCTTACACAATATTGTAAACAAAACAATGTGACCATGTTTATTATTGCTCATGTGAACAAAAATAATGAAATAGCGGGCCCGCAAACCCTTGTGCACATAGTTGATGCCTTGCTACACATAGATACAAACGATGGCCAAATTCGTACCCTTCGCGCTAATAAAAATCGTTTTGGAGACGTCGATACCGTTGGCATTTTTAGAATGTGTGAGCGTGGTATGTTAAGCGTTGATAACCCGAGCGAAATATTCTTATCGGGTTCAACGACCAACTCTCCCGGTTCAACGATTACCTGTATTCGCAAGGGCAACCGTAATATACTGCTGGAAATTCAATGTTTAACCACCGAAAACGAAGGTGAATATCCTCAGCGCGTTTGCGTTGGTTTAAACATGAATCGCATAAAAATGCTCACGGGCGTACTGCGTAAACATACCAAAACGAAAATATTCCACGATACATTTTTTAATATTGTTGGGGGATTAAAAATTGATGAGTTGGAAACCTGTATAGATCTAGCTTTGGTAGCGGCGTTACTTAGCAGTTTAAACGATTTTGTTATTCCACGGACCAGTTGCATAATGGGGGAGCTTAGCTTAAATGGCGATGTAAGACCTATCGACAGTGGCGTCCCTAGAGTTAAAGAAGCGGCGCAGCATGGTTTCACAGAAATTTATATTCCGCATAGGAACTACCATAAATCTATGGAAGGGCTAGGCGCAAAAGTAATGCCTGTAAAAACAATACATGAGCTTATTGCGTTAATAACTTAGGCGGTTCAGTAAAACGGGGCCGACGTGACGCCCCGTTTGTTATCGTTAAGTATTTACAACATTTCTATGGCAAGCGCTGTTCCTTCACCGCCACCAATACACAAAGCCGCGACTCCTTTTTTCAAGCCTTTGTGGCGTAAGGCATGCAGTAAAGTAACCACAATACGTGCACCCGAAGCACCAATAGGGTGTCCTAATGCGCATGCGCCGCCTTTAATATTTACTTTGTTGCTATCTAAGCCTAATTTGTTAATGCCCAACATAGTCACCATGGCAAAGGCTTCGTTAATTTCAAATAAATCGACATCGCTTATACTCCAGCCTGCTTTACTGAGTACTTTTTCAATTGCACCTACCGGAGCTACTGTAAAATCTTCAGGCTTAATAGCGTGAGTAGCATGCGCTACTATTTTTGCTAAAGGTTTTAAACCAAGCTCTTTTGCCTTCGCTTCAGACATTACTAATAAAGCCGCTGCACCATCAGATATTGAGCTTGAGTTAGCTGCGGTAACCGTACCATCTTTTTTGAAAGCCGGACGTAAGCCTGGTATTTTATCAATGCGTGCACTGCCTGGACCTTCATCGGTGTTAACGGTTACAACACCTTTGCGCGTAGAGATGGTTACCGTGACAATTTCGTCTTTGAAGGTACCGTCCTTAATCGCCGCTTGGGCTTTGGTTAGTGACTTTATGGCAAACTCATCCATTTCTTCACGAGTAATACCTTCGCTGTCGGCGGTATCTTGGGCGAAGCAACCCATTGCTTTGCCATCGTATGCATTTTCTAATCCGTCCATCATCATGTGGTCGAGGGTTTGACCATGGCCCATTCTGTAGCCCGAGCGTGCTTTAGGCAATAAATACGGAGCGCTCGACATGTTTTCCATACCACCGGCCACCACAGCCGATGCACTGCCTGCTTTAATTAAATCACACGCCATCATTATGGCTTTCATGCCTGATCCACATACTTTGTTTATAGTAGTTGCGCCTATACTCATTGGTAAGTTAGCACCTAAAGTTGCTTGCCGTGCGGGAGCCTGACCAAGTCCTGCCGGTAATACACAGCCCATAATGACTTCGTCAATTGCATTTAATGGAACGTCCGCCGTTACCGCCTTTATAACGCTTGCGCCTAAAACGGGTGAAGTAACGGTAGATAACACGCCCATAAATCCGCCCATGGGCGTTCGTTTTGCTGCAACAATTACAATTGACTCGCTCATTTTATTATTCCTGTTAACTAAATTATCAAATTATAAACTTATTCAACAACAAATGCATTAGATGTAGCAGCAAACTAAGCTGCGGCAACACGCATATAGCACGCTGACGCATCTAGTATTTATTGAGCTGTCCATCCACCATCAAGAACAATATTTTGACCAGTAATATTTTTTGCTCCATCGGCCATTAAAAAAGCAGCGGTACTGGCAAGCTCGTCTATTTCAATGAACACTTTTTTCGGCATAGGCCCCAGGAATATATTTTCAACAACTTGTTCTTCTGTCATATTATTGTGCACAGCCTGTGCACTTATTTGGGCCTGCACTAGAGGAGTTTTTACATAAGCAGGGCACAAATTATTAATGGTAATGTTAGCATCGCCTGTTTCTAAGGCCACTGTTTTTGCAAATCCAACAAGGCCGTGTTTTGCCGCTACATAAGCCGATTTGAAAGGCGACGCTACTACAGAATGAATTGAGCCAATATTAATAATTCTGCCGTAGTTTTGTGCGCGCATTCTTGGCAACAGTGCTTGGGTCAGCATAGCCGGGCCTACCAACATAATATTGATGAGCAGTTGCCATTTTTCAGGTGGGAAGTCTTCTAGTTTGCTAACGTGCTGAATCCCAGCATTATTAATTAACACATCAACAGCAGTTGCGCCTAATACATGGTCTAAATTAGCTATTGCGCCCATGTCGGTTACGTCTAATTCAAGTGCTTGTGTGGTAACGCCATACTTGGATATTTCAGCACTCGCTTGCAGTGCTGCGTTTAAGTTGATGTCAGCAATAATGATGCTATGACCTTGTTTAGCCAAATATTGGCCTAAGCCTAGACCAATCCCACTGGCACCGCCGGTGATCAAAATTGTTTTTGCTGCATTGTTTAGCATTATTGTTTCCTAATGTTGCTGATTAAAATACAATTTTTAAAAATGCTAGTAGGTTAATGGGCCAAAAACTGCAATAGTATGCGTACGGTTTATATAGCCTAAGCTTTCCAATGTTAATTTTGGACGTTAACAAAACCTCTTATTGCTCCATTGTAGCCTACTAGGGTAAGCCACTGCCTAGTATAGTGAAACAGCCAATAAACAAAGGCCATACTACTTTAGTACAGCCTTTAATATTATATTCCTCTTAGCCTATTTTCTTATACTTCAAGCGATGAGGCTCAACGGCTTCTTGCCCGAAGGTTTCTTTTAACCAAGCTTCATAGTCGTTGTAGTTGCCTTCATAGAAATTGACCTTACCTTCATCTCTGTAGTCGAGTATATGGGTGGCTATTCGGTCTAAAAACCACCTGTCGTGGGAAATAACCATTACGCAACCCGGAAACTCTAAAATTGCATTTTCCAGAGCACGAAGGGTTTCTACGTCAAGATCGTTGGTAGGTTCATCGAGTAAAAGCGTGTTTCCGCCGGCTTTTAATAATTTAGCTAAATGGACTCTGTTACGTTCACCGCCGGAAAGATCTTTGATGAATTTTGACTGATCAGTCCCTTTAAAGTTAAACCGGCTGCAGTAAGCACGGCTGTTTAATTCAAACCGGCCTATTTTTACAATATCCATACCATCAGATATTTCTTGATAGACGGTCTTCGATTCGTCCATGTGATCTCTAAATTGGTCGACACTGGCAATGTCAACGGAATCGCCTATGTCAATTTCACCTGCATCTTGCTTCTCGAGCTTTGTGATCATTTTAAACAAGGTTGATTTACCCGCGCCGTTTGGTCCAACAATTCCAACTATAGCGCCTTTGGGCACAGTAAACGTCATATTGTCTATTAGCTGTCTGTCACCATAGGCTTTACATAATCCCCGTATTTCTATTACTTTGTCGCCCAAACGCTCACCAGGTGGTATAAATAATTCATTTGTTTCGTTACGTTTTTGGTAATCGCCGGTGCTTAACTCTTCAAAGCGAGCCATACGTGCTTTACTCTTGGCATGACGGCCTTTTGGATTGGTGCGTACCCATTCCAATTCTTGTTTAATTGATTTTTGACGGGCGTTTTCGGTGCGGTCTTCTTGCGCTAAACGGGCGTCTTTTTGCTCTAACCACGACGAATAGTTACCTTCCCATGGTATACCTTCACCACGGTCAAGTTCTAATATCCAACCGGCAACGTTATCAAGGAAATATCTGTCGTGGGTAATTGCCACCACGGTGCCTTCATAATCATGCAAAAAGCGTTCTAACCAAGCAACCGATTCTGCATCTAAGTGGTTGGTAGGCTCGTCAAGCAACAGCATTTCGGGTTTTTCAAGGAGCAGTTTACATAGCGCTACACGGCGCTGTTCACCACCAGATAGTGTGCTTACATCGGCATCCCATGGTGGCAAACGCAGAGCATTAGCTGCACGTTCTAATGCGTTTTCAATATTGTGACCGTCTTTTGCTTGAATTATGCCTTCGAGTTCGCCTTGTTCCTTAGCCAGCGCGTCAAAGTCGGCATCGGGTTCTGCATAGGCTGCATATACTTGGTCAATACGCTTTAATGCGTCCATAACATCGGCAACGGCTAGTTCAATATTTCCGCGCACGTCTTTGCTTTCATCAAGCTTAGGTTCTTGGGGCAAGTAGCCAATTTTCAAACCAGGTTGGGGTCTAGCTTCACCTTCAATATCGGTATCGACACCTGCCATAATGCGCAGTAAGGTTGATTTGCCAGATCCATTTAAACCAAGTACACCAATTTTTGCACCAGGGAAAAAACTTAAACTGATATTTTTGAGAATGTGACGATTAGGCGGAACAATTTTGCCTACTCGGTGCATACTATAAACGTACTGTGCCATGTGTATTGCGTTCCCATAAAGATAAAAATAAATTTATCGTAGTGTAATCTAGATCACGCGCTTAAGTAAGGGAAAAAGTACGAGAAAAAACTATGTTAGTATTACGTTAGCATTAATGAATACACTTACGAATGTAGTATTTTCAATAAAACAATTAGATTATAGTCAACAACATATAAAACAGACAGGACAATCATATGGCGGGCAAGACCCTAGCGCAAATTGCACAAGCAATTGGCGGTGAACTTAAAGGCGATGGCAACATATCCATTTTCGAAATGGGAAGTTTAACAATGGCAAAAGCCCATCAACTGTCGTTCTTGTCGAACAGTAAATTTGCCAAAGATTTGTCTATTACAAAAGCCGGTGGAGTTATACTACGTGCCCAAGATGCGAGTAATTTTAAAGGTAATGCTATTATTGTGAATGACCCATATGTGGGGTTTGCAAAAGCGGCGCAGTTACTCGATAGCACTCCGGTGCAAGAAAAAGGTATTGCGCCTAGTGCAGTGGTGCATGCAACCGCCAAACTTGGTGAAAACGTGAGCATAGCAGCAGGCGCGGTTATTAGTGCACATGCTATTATTAGCGATAACGTTGTTGTGGGTCCAAATTGTTTTGTAGGCGAGTGGGCTGTTTTAGGCGCGGGTGTAAACTTACGCGCCAATGTAACCATTTATCATCGAGTAGAACTAGGCCAAGAGGTTTCTGTTCATAGCGGCACAGTAATTGGGTGCGATGGCTTTGGGTATGCAAATGAAAGGGGAGTTTGGATAAAAATTCCGCAAACTGGAACAGTTATTATTGGCAACGGCACTGAGATAGGATCGAACTGTGCTATAGACAGAGGTACTATCGGTAACACGGTTATTGGCAAAAATTGTATTATCGATAACATTGTACACATTGCCCATAATGTTGAAATTGGCGACCATTCTTGTATTTGTGGTGCAACCGGTATTGCCGGTAGCGCAATCTTAGGTAAGTATGTGGTGGTCGCTGGGCAATGCGCAATTAACGGGCACGTTCATATTGCCGATAAGGTGCAAATAACCGGACAGAGCATGGTTACAAAAAGTATTAAAGAAGCAGGCGTTTATTCTTCAGGTATGCCAGTTGAGCCAAATAGGCAGTGGCAACGAAATACCGTGCAACTGAGACAAATTGGCAAGCTAGTAGACAGAGTTAAAGCACTCGAACAGGCGGCTAAAAAAGCGCATTAAAGACGGCACACTTACCCAGCTCAATATGCTTTACAGGTGGAGTAGCAGATATTCGATTAAGACCCTATACAAAATTATTAAAAACGCTACAATATGGGCGTTTTTCTAGTACGTTTTTATATTAATAGAATACACGTTTATAGATTTTACGCGCTTGTGCGCGAATACAGGAGCCGCTATGTTATCACGCAGTATGAATATCGCCGATTATGACCCAGAACTTTCGGTAGCAATGGAAGCTGAAAAGCTTCGTCAAGAACATCATATTGAATTGATTGCATCTGAAAACTATTGCAGTCCTAGAGTACTTGAAGCGCAAGGTTCGCAGTTAACCAATAAATATGCAGAAGGCTATCCTGGTAAGCGCTATTATGGCGGATGCGAACATGTAGACGTTGCTGAACAGTTAGCCATAGACCGTGCAAAAGAATTGTTTGGTGCTGAATATGCCAACGTACAGCCGCATTCAGGCTCGCAAGCTAACACTGCTGTGTTTATGGCTCTAATTGAAGCAAACGACACAGTGCTGGGCATGAGTTTAGCCGATGGTGGCCACTTAACCCATGGTTCTCATGTGAACTTTTCAGGTAAAACTTACAATGCAGTTCAGTACGGTTTGCATCCAGACACCGGCATTATCGATTACGACAACGTTGAAGCATTAGCCTTAGAGCACAAGCCTAAGCTAATTATAGGCGGCTTTTCTGCATATTCGGGTATTGTTGATTGGGCGCGTTTTAGAGCTATTGCTGACAAAGTAGACGCTTATTTATTGGTTGACATGGCGCACGTTGCAGGCTTAGTGGCAGCCGGTGTTTACCCAAGTCCTATTCCTCATGCGCACGTCGTTACCACCACCACCCATAAAACGCTAGCAGGTCCACGAGGTGGTCTTATTTTGTCAGCGTGTGGTGATGAAGTATTATACAAAAAATTCAACAGTGCAGTATTTCCAGGAAATCAGGGTGGTCCTTTATGCCACGTAATTGCTGCTAAAGCAGTGGCCTTTAAAGAAGCCCTTGAGCCTGAATTCAAAACATATCAACAGCAAGTGTTGAAAAATGCGAAGACCATGTGTGCAGTACTTCAGTCTAGAGGCTATAAAGTAGTCTCAAATGGTACCGAGAATCACTTGTTTTTGCTTGATTTGATTGACAAAGACATTACCGGTAAAGCAGCCGATGCCGCTTTAGGCAGTGCAAATATTACGGTAAATAAGAACTCAGTGCCAAACGACCCGCGCTCACCGTTTGTGACCAGCGGTTTACGTATTGGCACGCCGGCCATTACTCGTCGAGGTTTTCATGAAGCTGAAGCTGAGCAAACAGCTAATTGGATTTGTGATGTGTTAGACAACATCGATGACGAGACAGTTATAGAACGTGTTCGTGGTCAGGTTGTGGCACTGTGTGAGCGTTTTCCTGTATATGGGTAAGGGTTAGTTTACAAAATTAGTCAGTGACAAAAACGCTATACCGTTTTATCTAGTTTGTTAGGCTTGAGTAAGTTAGTGTAAAAATGAGCTGGAATATTCCGGCTCATTTCTTTTGTTAAATGTTCATTTTATAGGAGTTGGACGCATGTTCTGTCCGTTCTGTCGCGCGCAAGAAACCAAAGTCATCGACTCACGTTTAGTGTCGGGCGGCGAACAAATCAGGCGCAGGCGCCAATGCATAGAATGCGCTGAACGCTTTACTACTTTTGAGTTCGCTGAATTAGTAATGCCAAAAGTGATAAAGCGAGATAGTACCCGAGAACCTTTCAACGAAGATAAGCTTTCTGCTGGTTTAATGCGCGCATTGGAAAAAAGACCGGTGAGCACTGAAGCCATTGACCAAACCATGAATAAAATCAAATCAGAATTACGCGCAACCGGTGAAAGAGAAGTGAAAAGCGAATTCATTGGTGAACTCATCATGCAAGCTTTACGCAAATTGGACAAAGTTGCGTATGTACGATTTGCTTCTGTTTATCGCTCGTTCGAAGATGTTAAAGAGTTTGGTGAAGAGATTGCACGCTTGTCAGATGAATAGGGCGGAGCGAAAACGTGCGCTGTAAATACAAGCATATTGCTAAGCCTCCTCATCTAGTATTTAATAAAGAGTACTTATGTTAAAGCTTCAAGCCAATGTTGAGTTTTCTGCTAACGATGCCAAGATGATGGCGCGCGCATTAAAATTGGCAGAAAAAGGTAAACAGTCCACCACACCTAACCCTCATGTCGGCTGCGTTATTATTAATTCACAGCAGCAAATTATTGGTGAAGGCTTTCACAAAACAGTTGGTGAGGGTCATGCAGAAGCGCTAGCTTTGCAGCAAACAAACGGTATGGCAGAAGGCGCTACCGCCTATGTAACCTTAGAGCCTTGTGCTCACTATGGTCAAACACCTCCCTGTGCGCAAGCCCTCATAGATGCAAAAATCAAAAGAGTAGTTGTTGCCTGTGCCGACCCTAATCCCCAAGTAAGCGGTAAAGGAATTGCAATGCTGTTGTCAGCTGGCATAGAAGTATCGCTGGGCCTAATGCAGGCTAGCGCCATAGCACTAAACAAAGCATTTTTCTTTCGAATGCAGTATAAGCGTCCATTTATAATCGTTAAATTAGCGGCTAGCCTAGACGGTAAAACTGCCTTAGCTAATGGCCAAAGTAAATGGATAACGGGTCCTTTAGCGCGTGCCGACGTGCAGCGTCACCGGGCGCAAGCCTGCGCTATATTAACCGGTGCTGATACGGTCATTGCGGATAATCCAAAGCTTAACGTGCGCACTGAAGAATTGCCGCTTACTTTATCTGAGCAGTTCTTATGGCGCGGCCGCCAGCCTCTGCGCGTCGTGATTGATTCGCAGAATAGATTAAGTGCGAGCAAGTATCATATATTTCAAGATGGTCACGAAACCCTAGTCTATAACGCCAATAACAACGCAGACCTGCCCAATTTGGACAGTGTTTCATACTCTCAAAAACAAATTGCAACGGTTCATCAACACAAGCGTGAATATATCGATTTGAACGCAGTATTAACAGATTTACACACCATGGGTATAAACCAGTTGTGGGTTGAAGCGGGTGAAAAACTAAGTGGGGCTCTTTTTGACTCAGGTGTCGTAGATCAATTGATTTTATATCAAGCACCGAAGATATTAGGCAGTTCGGCAAAGGGTTTGACCCGAGCAACGGCCAAGAGTAATTTATGTCAGGCTTTAACGGGTGAGGTTAGTTTCGTAGGCTTGCTTGGCTCAGATACTAAAACAATCATCGAATTTTCACATTAACAAAGTAAGGTTTACGTAATATGTTTACGGGAATAATTGAAGCAATAGGCACTATAACGACCTTAACAGACCTTGGTGATAACTACAGGTTAGTGGTAAACCCAGGCAAAATGGACATGAGCGATGTACATTTAGGTGACAGTATCGCCAACAGTGGTGTTTGTTTAACGGTTGTAGACAAAGGGCATGATTTTTATGCGGTTGATGTATCGTCTGAAACCATTAAATTAACCGGTTTTGCAGACTATTTGGTAGGACACAAGGTAAACCTTGAAAAAGCGATGCGCACCGACAGTCGTTTTGGTGGCCATATTGTTAGCGGGCATGTTGATGGCGTGGGTAAAGTTGAAGCCATTAATGAACACAGTAACTATGTTGAAGTATGGGTAAAAGCACCTAACGAACTGGCCAAATATATAGCCCACAAAGGGTCTATTACTGTTGACGGGGTAAGCTTGACGGTAAATGAAGTGAAAGGTGCGTCTTTTATGCTGTGGCTAATTCCTCATACCTTACAAGAAACCGTGATAGGGCATTACAAGATAGGCTCTCAGGTTAACTTAGAAGTCGATATAATTGCGCGTTATTTAGAGCGCTTATTGTTAGGCGATAAAGCGGCCGATGCCAATAAAGATTCAAACAGTGATATAAGCATGACATTTTTAGCTGAAAATGGTTATTTGAAGTAGTACACACACGTAAACACACGCAAAACCCTCACAATAAAGAGATTTTCATGGCATTAAATAGCACTGCAGAGATTATTGAAGACATTAAGCAAGGCAAAATGGTCATTTTAATGGATGACGAAGACCGCGAAAACGAAGGTGACTTAATTATGGCTGCCGAGCACGTTACGCCTCAAGCTATTAACTTTATGGTGACTCATGCACGAGGGTTAGTTTGTCTGCCCATGACCCAAGATCGCTGTAAGCGATTAAAGTTGCCATTGATGGTTGACGACAATGGAGCGCAATTTTCAACAAACTTTACCGTTTCAATAGAGGCCGCACAAGGCGTTACTACTGGCATATCAGCTGCAGATAGGGCCGCTACAATACTAGCAGCTGTTAATGCAAATGCAATAAGTGATGACATCGTTCAGCCGGGCCATATTTTCCCACTTATTGCCAAAGAAGGCGGCGTGTTAAACAGAGCCGGACACACTGAAGCTGGCGTCGATTTGGCGCGTTTAGCGGGATGCGAGCCCGCGGCTGTAATTGTTGAAATTTTAAATACTGACGGTTCAATGGCGCGGCGACCAGAGTTAGAAGTGTTTGCCAGTGAGCATAATATTAAAGTAGGTACCATTGCCGATTTAATTGAATATAGAAACTTAAATGAAACTACCATTGAGAAAGTAGCCACGTGCAAGTTACCTACGGCTTATGGTGAGTTTGATTTAATTACCTATAAAGATGTAATTGATAAACAAATTCATTATGTTTTGCAAAAAGGCCCTGTTGTTGAGAACAAACCTACGCTAGTAAGGGTGCATCTGCAAAACACATTAAGTGATTTACTCGGCTCGACCAGAGCAATAAACCGATCCATGCCTTTATCAAGGGCAATGCAACGTATAGCTGATGAAGGCGGTGTTATTGTTGTGTTAGGAAATAAAGAAGATGTGATTTTACAAGTAAGACAGTTTGAAGCTGAAGACCACGACCAAATTGCGAAAGGCAAAACATGGGAAGGCTCCTCTCGAACTGTAGGTGTTGGCAGTCAGATTTTACAGAACTTAGGAATAACCCAGATGCGTTTGTTAAGTAAGCCTGTTAAATATGCAGCGCTGTCTGGTTTTGGCCTTGAAGTTGTGGAATATATCCACGATTAAGTACTCATTACGCGCACATAAGTAATGGTTTATTACGGCTTGTTTATGCTACAATTCGTGCCGATTTTTACAGGAGCAGATACAGATGAAAGTAATTGAAGGTAATATTCGCGCAACCGGCAAAAAATTTGCCGTGATAGTCTCTCGTTTCAATAGTTTTGTTGTGGAAAGTCTGCTTGATGGCGCGCTAGACACCCTAGAGCGTCATGGTGAAGTAAATCCAGACGATATCACCATTATTCGCGTTCCGGGTGCTTACGAGCTTCCTATCGTGGCTAAGAAGGTTGCAATGTCGGGTAAATTTGATGGTATTATTGCACTTGGCGCGGTAATACGCGGCGGAACTCCACACTTTGAATTTGTCGCGGGAGAATGTAATAAAGGCTTGGCACAAGTATCTTTAGACGCCACCATCCCCCTTGCGTTTGGTGTATTGACAGTCGATACTATTGAACAAGCAATAGAGCGTTCTGGCACTAAAGCGGGTAACAAAGGCGCTGAAGCAGCGCTTAGTTCGCTTGAAATGGTTAATGTGTTAGCGGCTATTGACGAGGCGCTATAGTGAAGCCAGCGCACAGGAAACAAGCACGTGTACTTGCCCTGCAGGCTTTATATGCATGGTTGATGAGTGGCAATGATATAAAACAAATAGAGCTTAGTATTGCCACTACCAACGATATGACAAAAGTCGACTTGGGATACATGCAAGATATACTCAATGGTGTCACTGCCGATGTACAAGCATTAGATAAATTGTACAAGCCGTATTTGGGGCGATTACCCGAAGAACTTGACCCTATTGAAAAGTCGATTATGCGTTTAGCCACAGTTGAACTGACCAACCGCCTTGATACGCCGTACAAAGTTGTCATAAACGAAGCTATTGAGCTTGCCAAGACGTTTGGCGCCGAAGAGAGCCACAAATTTATAAACGGCGCGCTCGACAAAGCAGTTAAAACCCTTAGAAAAGATGAAAGAAGTTAAGATTTGAACGAATTCAGTCTGATTAAAAAGTATTTTGCCGAAACTAGTTTTGTGCGTAAAGATGTAATCGTAGGTATCGGCGACGATGCCGCCATTACGCAAGTTCCACAAAACCAATGTTTAGCAACCACCACCGACACCTTAGTAAATGGTGTTCATTTTCTTCCTAATACAAGCGCTCAGGACATTGCCCACAAAGCAATAGCGGTCAATTTAAGCGACTTGGCTGCCATGGGCGCGGAGCCTAGTTGGCTGAGCTTGTCACTAACGTTGCCAGAAGCTGATGAAGCTTGGTTAAGCGCTTTTAGCGAAAAAGTGGCAGAATTAACCGCGTACTTTTCAATTCAACTTATTGGTGGCGACACTGTAAAAGGTCCGCTTTGCATTACGATTACGGCGCAAGGGTTTGTGCCTCAAGAAAGCGTGCTGACGCGCGATGGTGCTAAAAATGGAGATTGGATTTTTGTAACAGGTACCCTTGGTGATGCAGGCGCTGGTTTAGATATTTTGCGTAAAAAACTGGCTATAGACAATGTTAGTGCTCGAGACTATTTGGTTAACCGACATCGTTGTCCAACACCTCGGGTGTTAGCGGGCACAGTGCTTAGGCGTTTAGCTAGCGCCTGTATAGATGTATCCGATGGCTTGTTGCAGGATGTTATGCATATCGCCAATGCGTCGGGTACGGGTGTGATAATACATTTAGAAAAACTGCCTATTTCTGAAGCATTAGGAAGTTATGTAAAAGATTTACATCAAGCATTACAGTATGCCACGTCAGCAGGTGACGACTACGAGTTATTGTTCACGGTGCCTGAAGAACAACGAAACAGCGTACAAACAGCCTTAGATAGCTATTCTATTCAGCATACCTGCATAGGACAAATGACCGGCGCAATAGGTAAATTAGATTTGAAGTTAAACGATGAACCGTTTACTTTGTCTTGTGTTGAACCCTTGGGATATACTCATTTCTAAACCTATTATGGAAAAATCTCTGAAAGGTAAAGTTAATCTATTACATCCGGCGCACTTCTTAGGCTTTGGTTTTGGTTCGGGTTTGTTTCCATTTATGCCGGGCACAATGGGTTCCCTTGCTGCCATACCGCTGGTAATAGCAATGAGCTATTTGGCTATCGTCCCATACCTAATTGTGACGCTAATTGCTGCTGTGGTGGGTATTACTATTTGCCAAAAAGTGAGTGATGATTTAGGCGCCCACGATCACGGTGCAATTGTATGGGATGAAATAGCCGGAATGATGATCGTTTTTATTGCTGTTCCCATTACTTGGCATAGTCTGATAATGGGTTTTTTGTTATTCAGGTTTTTTGACATTTTAAAACCTTGGCCAATTAGTTTTTTAGATAAAAATGTGCATGGCGGTTGGGGCATTATGATCGACGACTTAGTCGCAGGCTTGTTTTCGCTTGTATGTTTGCACCTTATTTATATTGGGCTTGCTTATTTTGAAACTACACTATAAGCGCTATTATCATCTCCATTTTGCACAAACACCCAGGCAACTACTCCCACTAGATGAGAAATGCAGTCACAGCCGCCACTATTCCTTTACTGTCAATACCAAGGTGAGCATACATTTCTTGCTGAGTTGCTTGCATAATAAATTCGTCAGGCAACCCCAATGGCAGAACTTGAGCAAGAGTTCTATTGGCCTGTAGCGATTCCATAACTGCGCTGCCCGCTCCACCCATAAGGGCGCCGTCTTCAAGCGTCACCAATAAGTCGTGCTGCTTTGCCGCCAGTAAAATAGCCTGCGTGTCGAGCGGCTTTACAAAGCGCATGTCTATTACAGTAGCGTCGAGTGTTTGCGCTGCGCTTAAAGCTTGAGGTAGTAGCGTACCAAAATTTAATATGGCGACTTTAGGCTTTTTGTTGACGGTTCTGTCTTTTATTTTGCGCATTGTTCGGCTCTTACCAAGCTCAATGGCCGTCATCTTAGTTTCTACTTGCAGGCCCATGCCGGGGCCTCTAGGGTAGCGAACAGAAGCTGGACTTTTCGCGATGTGGCCGGTATATAACATATTTCTGCATTCCACTTCATCGCTAGGTGTCATAACAATCATATTCGGAATGCAACGTAAAAAACTAATATCAAAGGCACCTTGATGAGTAGGGCCGTCGGCGCCTACCAAGCCAGCTCTGTCTATTGCGAACAAAACAGGCAAGTTTTGCAGTGCCACATCGTGAATAAGCTGATCGTATGCCCTTTGTAAAAATGTCGAATATATGGCGACAACCGCGTGCTTATTTTCTCTTGCAAGACCCGCTGCAAGGGTTACGCTATGCTGCTCAGCAATGGCAACATCGTAGTATTGCTTCGGGTATTGCTGGGAGAACTTAACCATACCAGAGCCTTCTCGCATGGCTGGCGTGATGGCAATTAAGTCAGGGTCAACTTTTGCCATATCGCAAAGCCAGTCCCCAAAAATAGCCGAAAAGTTCGGATTACTTGGTTTTGATGCTGGGAATTTTTCGGTAGTATGGTCAAATTTAGGTACCGCATGCCACTTAATGGGGTCTTGTTCTGCCTGCTCGTAGCCTTTTCCTTTTTTGGTCACAATATGTAAGATTTTAGGTCCTGTCATATTTCTCATATTTGACAGCATATCAACTAGCGCGTCTACATCGTGACCATCTATTGGCCCTATGTAATTAAAGCCCAATTCTTCAAATATAGTGCCCGGTGCAACCATGCCTTTAATATGCTCTTCTGCTTTGCTGGCAAATTCCCTAATGGGCGGAACGTTAGACAGAATTTTTTTACCACTATCGCGAATAGAGTTAAAGAAGTTTCCGGTAAGTAAGCGGGCTAAATGACTGTTTAGTGCCCCCACATTTTCAGAAATAGACATTTCATTGTCATTAAGCACAACGGTCAGATCTTTATTAATATCGCCAGCGTGGTTTAGCGCTTCAAAAGCCAGGCCTGCGGTAAGCGCGCCATCGCCAATTACGGCAACAACTTTTCTGCCTTTGTTTTCTTGTTCGGCCGCTATTGCCATGCCTAGAGCTGCGCTTATTGAGGTAGACGAATGTCCCACTGCAAAAGTATCGTATTCACTTTCGGGTGGCCAAGGGAAGGGGTGTAGGCCATCTTTTTGCCGAATAGTAGACATACGGTCACGTCTACCAGTTAGTATCTTGTGAGGATAGGCCTGATGGCCTACATCCCAAACAACTCTATCAAATGGTGTGTTGTATACAAAGTGAAGCGCTACTGTAAGCTCTACAGTTCCCAACCCAGACGCAAAATGCCCGCTACTTTGACTCACGCTATTTAATAAAAATTGGCGTAGCTCATTTGCAATAACACGAAGCTTTGCTTTAGGTTGCTGCCTTAGCTCGCTCGGTATATTCACCTGCGATAAATGTGGATAATGATTAAGATCAAGGCTCATGTATTTCGTATTCTTCTGCTGTTGTTTTTACTTACGTTTAAAATGTTCGGGTAACCATAAAATCGGTAAAAGCTTCTAATTTTTCGGTATTATACGCCAATGAGTGTAATGCTTGTATCGCTAAATCGTGCTGTTTATTTAGTTCTTGTTTTGCCTTTTTTAAACCAAGCAGCGATACAAAGGTAGACTTGTTTGCTGCTTGATCTGAACCTTGCGGTTTACCTAACGTTTGTGTGTCGGCGGTGACGTCCAAAATATCATCTTGAATTTGAAACGCTAAGCCAATATGCTCAGCAAAACTTAACAAGGTCGCTTCTTCTTCTTTTGTTATATCTATACTTAGTAAACAAGGTAAAAGAACACAGACCTTTAGAAGAGCTCCCGTTTTTAAAGCATGTAATTGCGTTAACTGCGCCAGTGAAATCGATGTGTTTGTGGCGCTTAAGTCTATACTTTGCCCGCCAACCATACCGGCAGGACCGGCCGCATAGCTAAGTACCTGTATTAGTGTGTGCTGTTTCAATGTTGCATGTGGACTGAGTTTTGCACTTGCCAATATTTGAAATGCCATGCTTTGCAGCGCATCACCGGCGAGTATGGCCGTTGCTTCGCCAAATTTTACATGGCATGTAGGATTACCGCGACGCAGTTCGTCGTCGTCCATGGCCGGAAGGTCATCGTGCACCAGCGAATAAGCATGAATGCATTCAACAGCCAAGCCTACGGGTATAAGATCTTGCTTATTTATACCAAGCATTTCGCCAACCAGATTTACTAGCAGCGGGCGCATGCGTTTTCCGCCGCTTAACAACGCATACTCAATCGCCATTCGCAGTGACTCATCAACTATTGCCTGTTGTTTTACGAAAAGCGTAAAATAGTCAGTCATAAGCTGAGTAGTACGAGCTAGGGTCTTTTGCAAAGAGGCTGGAGTCGGCATAATATAAGGCTGAATAATCTTATTCAGTAAATTCGGTCAATGTATCAGTACCATTATTACCTTGAGCGCTGGTCAAAATCTTTACTTTTTGTTCTGCATCTTGCAATAGTTTTTGTGTGTGGCGGGCGAGTGTAACGCCGCGTTCAAACTGCTTTAAAGAGGCTTCTAAGGGTATTTCGCCTCGTTCCATTTCAAGCACAATGGTGTCTAACTCCGCCATTGCCTGTTCAAACGATAAATCTTCTATTTTCATTTAGCTCAACTCTCAAATTTTCTGTTACGAACCTTAACCGACAGGGCCTGCAAATTCAATTATTAGGTGAATAAAACAGGTAATTTCCCATAAAGAATGTAAATAAATTGCCGTTAACCAGTACACAGGAGAAAAAGTATAGAAAAAAGTTGGTTGGTAGTGTGCGTGCGACATACATGCCAGTACTCAAACCAATGTTTTATTAAATTTAGGCAAACGAAACATCTTAGCAGGAGTTAATTGTGGATTTAGCAACCATCATCGGTTTTATTGGCGCCATAGGTTTTGTGGTTATGGCTATGGCTGTGGGCGGTGATTTAGGTATCTTCTTCAACGTGCCTGCAGTACTAATTGTATTTGGCGGATCTATATTCGTTGTTGTCATGCAATATCCTTTGTCTCAATTTTTGGGGGCTGGCAAAGTGGCTGGCAAAGCGTTTGCGTTTAAAATTCAACGCCCTGAAGCGCTAATTGAAAAAATAGTGGAAATGGCTGACGCCGCCCGTAAGGGAGGCTTTTTAGCGCTAGAAGAAGCTGAAATTGAAAACAGCTTTATGCAAAAAGGTGTAGATATGTTGGTCGATGGCCATGATGTTGACGTTGTGCGCGACACCATGGGCAAAGACATTCGCAACACCACAGAACGCCATGACGCCGGATCTGTTATTTTCAAATCACTTGGCGATGTCGCACCGGCAATGGGAATGATAGGTACTCTAATTGGTTTGGTTGCTATGCTTTCAAATATGGACGATCCAAAGTCTATTGGTCCTGCTATGGCGGTAGCACTACTTACCACTATGTACGGTGCTATGTTAGCTAACTTATTCTGTTTACCTATCGCGTTTAAACTGCAGGTAAGATGCGGTGAAGAAAAGCTCAATCAAAGTTTAATACTAGACGGCATTTTAGGGATTGCCGATGGTCAAAATCCACGGGTTATTGAAGGTGTGTTAAAAGGATATTTACCAGAAGGAAAACGCGGCGGTAATAAAGAGGAAGCTGAGTAATGGAAGACGAGTGCCCTAAATGTCCTCCTGAAGGGCTGCCTGCATGGCTGGCGACCTTCGCCGACTTAATGTCTTTGTTAATGTGCTTTTTTGTATTGTTGCTATCATTTTCTGAAATGGATGTAAAAAAATTCAAGCAAATCGCAGGCTCAATGAAGTTTGCGTTTGGTGTACAAAACAAAATTGAGCTAAAAGATATTCCCAAAGGCACTAGTATTGTGGCCCTAGAGTTCAGGCCAGGCAAACCCGATCCAACACCTATTGAAACCGTACAACAAGTCACTCAAGAGATTACTAAACCTATGCTTAATTTTCAAGACGGTGAAGAAGACTCAGCGGGCGGAAGGCAAAAACAAAAGGGAACATTTAGAGGCGGTCAGTCACCACAAACCGCAAAGCAAACTGCGGCCGCGGCTGCGGCTTCAGCAGCAAACAAAGAGCAAATAGAAAAAAGCACAAAGAAAGTAGAAGATTTGTTACAAAAAGAAATTAAAGACGGTGCGGTGGACGTTGAAAACTTAGGCCAACAAATTGTTATTAGAATACGAGAGAATGGATCGTTTTCAGCAGGTTCGGCATTTCTTCAGCCGCAATTTGTTCCGGTTGTACGTAAACTAGGGGTATTGTTAAATGATATACCTGGGAAAGTAGAAATTACCGGCCATAGTGACAATGTTCAGGTGTCAAATGAGTTGTATCGTTCCAACTGGGATTTATCTGCGCAGCGTGCTGTAGCCGTTGCAGAAGAACTCAGAAAGGCTCGAGGTTTTGACGAAAGGCGTATGCGGGTAGTTGGCAGAGCTGCTACACAGCCTATTAGCGAAGAAGATACTGAGCGCTCAAGGGCTCAAAATCGACGAGTAGAAATCGCAATCATACAAGGCGAGCCCAAGTTCTCAGATCCGCTCTCAATAATTGAGCCCAATTAATCAGTAAAAAAACTAGAGGCTAGCCTCTACTAAGGGTTGTTCTGTGCTGTGGTTTGCGCATTACCAACTGCAGTGTGCTAATGGCGCGTTCTAAAAAACCGCCTTCACAATAATTCAAATAATACTGCCACATTCTCATAAAACGGTCATCGTATCCATCTTCTGCTAGCGCCTGTTTTTGCATCATAAAAGCAACAAACCAATCTTGTAGCGTTTGTGCATAGTCCAAGCCAATGTCTTGAATATCGGCTATCGATAAATCAGTATCATTCTTCAAATGTTTGTTAATAATCATCTGTGAAGGTAAATATCCACCCGGGAAAATATATTTTTGAATAAAGTCTACGCTGTTAGAATAACTGGCATGTCGTCGGTCATCTATGGTGATTGATTGTAACAACATTAAGCCGTCGGGCTTGAGCAGCGAAGAACATTTATTAAAGAAAGTGGTTAAATAGCGTTTTCCTACAGCTTCAATCATTTCTATTGATACGAGCTTGTCGTACTCACCATCTAGTAGGCGATAATCCTTTTTTAATAAGGTTATTTTGTCGCCTAAACCTTCTTTGTCTATCCACTGTTGGGCATAAGAGTGTTGTTCTTCTGATATAGTAGTGGTGGTAACCTTGCAGCCGTAGTGCTTGGCCGCATGAATAGCTAAACCTCCCCAACCTGTGCCTATTTCAACTAAGTGGTCTGTTTGTTTGAGCTGAAGCTTTTCACAAATGGTATGCAGCTTATGCTGCTGCGCTTGAGCTAAGCTTGCGTTTGAATCGGGATAAATTGCGGCAGAGTACATCATAGAGCGGTCTAGAAACTTACTATACAGTTTGTTACCTAAATCGTAATGCGCAGATATGTTCCTTTTTGCCTGTTCAGCAGAATTGCGATTGGCGAAATGACTTATTTTAAGCGCGGGCATAGTAATCCATTTAAAGCGTTTTTCCCATTCATCTAGCATCGGTAAGTTACGTGCAAAAATACGAATTACGTTGGTTAGGTTAGGACTATCCCACAGATTATCCGAAAATGTTTCTCCCGATGCAATACTGCCGCCAAATAAAAGCTTGGGGTAGGCACTAGCATCCAAAATATTTACTTGGGCATGCAAATCGTGCTCTTTTTGGCCAAATTGTCCAATTACTTGGCCGTTTTCGCTCATTGTCATATATCCATAAGGTAAACGCTTTAAAACACCTAAAAAAATAGACCTGCACGTTTTCTCCCAAACGCTCGGTGAGATAGTGTTTTGCATAGTTTGTTCAGCTTGTGACATTTACATATTCCTGTACATTAAAAGGGCGTATATATGGGTACGCGTTTTAAAAAAAGCTTTACGGCTTGCCAATAGATCCCCACGACGGTTTTAATTGTCATACTGGGGATGGAAAAAATTGACGCTCGAAGCGTAGCGGATGTGAGCGGTTTTTTGTGCATGTCTATTGCTGCTTCAAAGTGCTTAATGTGTTTATAACAACTTAAATGTAGCCTCAGATTGTCTGATGGCTGTTGTACCTGCCACTTATATTGCATATCCATAGGATTAAATGGTGAAACGTGAAATGCTTTGGCGCAATCGTTTTGTATCTTAAGGTCCACTAAATAATGGTGGCGCTTATTCCACGGTGTATTACTCACTTCGGCTAGCATGTGAGTGTATTCTCCAATGTTATTGCGTAAATAAAAGAAATTAACAGGGCTAAAATATAAGCCAAATGTTCTTACTTGTCCTAGCATATAAACATTACCTGAAATAGGAAATTCGCTTAACGCGTTCATTTTTTCAAGTACGGCCGTTTCTAAATTAATGCTAGGATCGCCTAAATAATCTTCGCGTTTGAAGTTAACTACAGACAAGCCTGTTTTATTTACACTAAAGCCAGACACATTGTTTTCCAGAGTCTCAACTTCTTTGAGCTTCAACCAAAACAAGTAAATACGATAATTAAACTTATGCACTTTGGGTACAGAACGTTTGTGAAACACATTGCCTGTGTAAATTCCACTTTCCATTGTGGTAGGCGTGTTGACAGTCATAAAGTGCAGCCAAAACGTTTTGCAACATCAAGCGCGCTTCTCACGCCATCTTCATGAAACCCGTTGTACCAATACGCCCCGCAAAAATGTAGCCCTTGTTGGCCACATATTACTTCACGGTTTTGCTGTGCAGCCACCATTTTAGGGCTAAATTGAGGATGCGCATAATTATAACGCCCAAGTATTTTATCGGGATCAATTTCGTGGGTGTTGTTTAAGGTTACACAAAAGGTGGTATCACTTTCAATGCACTGCAAAATATTCATATTATAAGTAACACTAGCGGGTGATTGAGTCTCGTTTTCAGTGCCCCTTATTAAATAGTTCCAGCTTGCCCAAGCCAATGGCCGCTTTGGTAGTTGCGAAATATCCGTATGCATTACCACATCGTTATCACTGTATGGTATTGCGCCAAGAATGTTGGATAAGTTTTGACTATGCTGTTGTTCGAAACTGGATAAGTCGAGCATTTTTAGCGCTTGATCGCTATGGCATGCAAACACTACTTGGTCGAATGTTAAAGTTTTATCGTTGCTGGTAACCTCATACCCTTGAGCAGTCTTACGCACTAGTTGTACGGGGCTATTTAAAGCAATCTTATCTTTGTAGCTTTGGGTCAGCGGCTCAACATATTGGTTTGAGCCACCTATAAGTGTATACCATTGTGGTCTGTTGGTAATATTTAACAAACCATGGTTATTGAAAAAATTCAAAAAGAACGATAATGGAAAGCTTGCTGAGGCCTCTAAGCTTGTCGACCAAATAGCCGCACACATAGGCAATATATAGTTGTCGGTAAAACCTTTGCTTAAGTTATGTTGCTCAATAAACGCAATGAGGCTTATGTTGTCAGTATCTTTTTTAGCTTCGATATGCGCTTTACAAACCTTATTGAATTTAACAATGTCCAAGACAAGCCTGATAAAACTAGGTGAGAAAATGTTACGACGCTGCGCGAATAAACTGTTAATAGTATTGCCGTTATATTCAAGTCCGCTGTCTTTGTTTTTTACACTAAAACTCATTTCTGTTGCCTGGCTTGCTACGCCTAAGGTTTTCATGAGTTTTATAAAATTTGGATAAGTCCACTCATTGTATACAATAAAACCAGTATCTATACTGTATTTACGGCCAGCAACCTCTACGTCTTTGGTAGCCGTATGGCCACCAATGTAGTGCTTTGCTTCGTAAACGGTGATATCCGCTTTTTGGTTTATAAGGTATGCACTGGTCATGCCCGCTATACCGGTACCAATAATGGCAACTCGTTTCGTCATGACCTAGCCTGTTTGCTCGATTTATTATCGGTGGCAGAGGTAGGTTTTAATGAGCTACGCATACTACTGCATATCTTGCGCTGCAAAGCCTCAGGAAGTATGTTTAAAAATCGCATAATAACACCAAAACGGCGCGGGAAATAAACACTTGATTTATCGCTTTGGATACCTTTTAGCATATACTGCGCTGCTTGGTCGGAAGTAATTGCCATAGGCATTGGGAAATCATTTTTTTCAGTGAGCGGCGTTTTAACAAAACCCGGCGACATACTTTGAACTGCAATACCCTTATCTTTAAGATCTACTTCAAAGCTTTTGCAGGCATAGTGCAGGGCGGCTTTACTTGCGCCATACGCCTGGCTACGGGTAAAAGGTAGAAGCCTTGCCATGCTGTCCACAAACACCAGTTTATTGCCTTTTTCTAAGTTTGGGATTAGCGCGCTTGCCACATTTATTGCACCAAACACATTGATGTCAAAAACACGTCTGAACATATCAGGTTCAATATTATTTACGTCAACATACTCGCAAGTACCGGCATTAAGAACAGCAATGTCACACTTGACGCTGGCGAGCGCGCTGTTGGTTGAAATTTCATCGCTTGCGTCAAATTGAAGAACCGTAACGTTGTCGAGGCTTGATAACTCGCTTAGTTTACTTTTGTTACGACCACAGGCAATGACACTATGTCCGTTTAAAGCCGCTTCTCTTGCTAATGCCTCGCCTAGGCCAGAGGTTGCGCCGGTTATTAATATCGTCGCCATTACGCCATACTCCTTCTTATTTTTTTAATTATTATTCCTAATAAAGGAATGTTTTCGTACACCATTTGACCCAAGTCATAGTAATCTCTTTGGAACGTTATTTTATCGTTTTCTAGCTTTAACATGGTGATACCGTCAACGGTAATGGGCTTGCCTTGTTTCATTTTTGCGGTTTTGAATTTCATTGTCCAATTTACAATACATTGACCATTATCGCATGTTTGCTGACTGTGAATAACAAAATGACAATCTTTTATGTTTTCTAATAGCTTTGCAAAATATATCTCAATCGCAGCTAAGCCTCTGTGCTGCGAGATGGGGTCTATAAACAAAACATCTAAACTATATATCAAAGATAAGTCGTCTATTTTCATACTGGCCAAGTCGGTGTAAAAAGATGAGAACTTCGCTAACACTTTCATTTGAATTAAATACGCGCGTTTCGTAATGATATGTTAAGATTTACGCCCCTATATTTAATGAGATCAGTTAATTAACTTTTTTTAATTGTCGGTAAATTACTTTTTGTTAATTATATTAACATGTAATCTTTTTATTGCCGGTATTAGTAATAAATATTAAGTGCCAAATTAAACGAAGTCCGAACCTTTAAGCGTAGTTAATAAAAATGAAATTTCCACTTTTCCCATTATCTTCACATATTTTGCCCGAAGGCAGAATGGCTTTACGTATATTCGAACCACGCTACATACGCCTCATAAAACAGTCTTGCGCTGATAATACCGGGTTTGTCATATGCATGGTAAATAGTAATGGCGATGACCGAATTAATAGCCACATACATCCGATAGGGACACTGTGCAAGGTTATCGACTTTGACGTCCTTGCTGATGGACTGTTAGGTGTTACCGTAGAAGGCATAGAATGCGTTACCATTGGCGATGTTGTAACCGAACACGATGAGCTACGCATTGGTGTATGCGAGCCAAACGTGCGGTGGACCTGTGATTTGGCAATAGAAGAGCTAAATCCAATAGATATTCGTCTGCAAGAAATTTTTGAACGCTACCCAGATGTAAGTTCACTTTATTCGAAAACTTCTTTTGACAATCCAACCTGGGTTATTAATCGCTGGATTGAGTTACTCCCTGTGGGTGCTGAGCAAAAGCAGCATTTTTTAGCTCAAAAAGATTGTTCAAAAGTACTCAATTATTTATTTCAACTAATAGAATAGTTGTTGATATTAGCTCGGTAAAAATATTATTCGATCACCAATTGCTCGTAAAAACCTTACAGTACATTAACTTTATTTAACTGGTTAAATAGTTTTGAGTGTCTATAATTAAGGCATCATAACAAGAGCGGACGAAAAGGCAGACATGATATGTTAATTGGAATTCCAGTAAACCAGCAACGCAATGAAACACGCCAGCCAAAAGACTGTTCTGTGGAAATGTCAGGTTACTTAGACACCGTCGCTAAACAGCGCTGCAAAGTTTCTTTTTCTAAGATATTCAGTTATTTTGCTCCTCGTCTTCGGTCCTATGCACTGAAGCAAATGGGCAACGAAGCAATAGCCATGGAACTCGTTCAAGACACAATGTCTAACGTATGGCAAAAAGCACATTTATTTAACTCTGCAAAAGGGTCGCCTTCTACTTGGATTTTTACTATAGCTAGAAACATTCGTTTTGACATGTTGCGTAAACTGCAAAATAGAAAAGAAGATGTTTGTTCAGATGACTTGTGGCCAGTATTGTGCGAGCAAACTGCAGATACGAAAATTGCACCTCTAGACGAGCAAATTACTTTGGAACAGGTAGGTCAATATTTCAATGAATTACCTGCTAAACAACAGCGCGTAATAGAAGCCATATATATAGATGGAAAGTCGCAACAAGAAGTGGCAGACGAGTTAGAAATTCCGTTAGGAACGGTAAAGTCCAGAACACGCCTAGCACTCCAGCGTTTAAAGGACATGTTAAAGGAACATGATTAACCTTCATCCTTACAACATAACATTGACAAATTTTGTGGAGGGTGCATTACCCTCTACAGAAGCTCTTTTGGTGTCAGCGCACTGTGATATGTGCAAGTCCTGCCGCGAGAAAACTCGGATAATAACTGATTCAACCGCCTCTGATGTTTTTGGTGGCGAGCTCGTATCTGCTAGTATACAACGTGAGTACGTGAGTATGTTTGAGTTAATAACCCACGACAGCACATTACTAGATGCTTCATTGACATATGAAAAAAATAGTTCCATAGAATTTGAAGGTAAAGTGTTTATGCTACCCGCCACGCTTGCTCGATTTGCGGATAGAGTAGGGGAGTGGTCGTACATGATAGGTAAGCTTTGGCAAGCTCCCGTAGATATTGGTGGAGGTTCTTTGGCACAATTTGTTTATATGGAAAAGGGCGCTAGCGTCCCAGAGCATACTCACAAAGGCAATGAACTTACGTTGGTTATAAATGGCAAGTTTGCAGACGGTATAAAGCACTATCACAGCGGCGATTTTATAGCGCTCAACCATGAGCATACACACACGCCAGTTTCTACAGAAGGGTGTTTGGTATTTACTATACTGGATAAACCCTTACATTTTACATCTGGCTGGGCAAAACTAGTCAATCCTTTGAGCCAGTTATACTTTAAGGCCAACACCAACACGTAGTATAAACAAAGTAGTTTGCTACATAATAAAAAAGACGTCAAAAGACGTCTTTTTTATTATGTAGCAAAAAGCTCAATCAATAATAATGATGGTAAATTTACTGAATAAATTCGCTTTGTGGATAATTAAGCCTCAATGTTTTCACTGCGTTATTTTTCAACTCGTCCAAGCCAAGCTCATTATAACTTGACACCATAATTTCTAGTGCGGGCTGAACCTGTTCCGTATCAGGAAAATATTCAAGCACATAACGTCCTCTGTTAGCTGCCGCCACCCATGCTTCTCTGCGCATGTAAAACCTAGCCACTTCAATTTCATACTTGGCTAATCTATTTTTAATATATAGCATGCGTTGTTTGGCGTCAGTTGCATATTTTGATTCGGGATGTTTTTCAATAAGTCGTCTGAAGTCTTCAAACGCTTCTTTTGATTTTGAGGGATCTCTGTCAGAACGATCGATATTAAAAATTGATTGAAACAAGTTGGAGTCTTGCTCCATGTTAATTACACCGCGCATGTATATAGCATATTCCACATCTGCATGATTTGGATTTAAGCGTATAAATCGATCAATGGTCGCTAATGTTTGATCTACATCACCGGTCTTATAATATGAGTAAATTAAATCGAGCTGCACCTGATGCGACAAAGGGCCGAATGGGAATTTGGAGTCGATACTACTTAATATTTGAGCAGCAGCAGAAAAATTACCCACGTCCATACTTCTTTTTGCTTGTTTGTAGAGGGCTGAGGCACCTTGGCTTTCTATTACTTCACGTTGTTCATCTTCTACGCTAGAGCATGCTGTTAGAGACAGAGCAAGCAGTATTGCGATTACTGCAGTGAACAAATTTTTTCGCTTTATCATGTTTTAGAATTACTCGTTTAATGTGATTTAATGTACTGCGCGACAGGTATTTTATGGTCTGTTCGCTGTCTTTTATGTTATCGGTTAAGCAATTGTGCTAAAGGCTTGATATACTCCGCGCTAATTTCTACTAATGATCCTGTTTATGAGTCAACAAGTCAATTTAATATCGTTAAACGCCATAGTTCCCGAAGATCACTATGATACCAGACTAGACCAATCTATTGCGCGTTTGTTCCCAGAATATTCGCGTTCCAAGCTAAAAGAGTGGATTTTAGCGGGCAATGTGACAATTAATGCTGAAGCTATACTAAGCCCAAGAATAAAACTTAAAGGGGGCGAAGAAATTGTTATCTCTGCTGAGCAAGAGGTACAAGTATTTAATGAAGCACAAGAAATAGCTTTAAATATCGTATATGAAGATGACGATATCTTGGTTATTAACAAGCCGACAGATTTTGTTGTCCATCCTGGCGCGGGTAATCCATCAGGTACTATTTTAAACGCCCTGTTAAGTCATTTTCCTGATATTGAGAAAGTGCCTCGTGCGGGTATTGTTCATCGATTAGATAAAGACACTACAGGCTTAATGGTTGTAGCAAAAACTTTGAGCGCACAAACTAGTCTTGTAAATCAATTGCAAGACCGTGAAATGGGTCGTGAATATGAAGCTGTGGTACTTGGTAATATGATTGCCGGTGGCACTGTTGATGCTAATATAGGGCGTCACCAAACTAAGCGCACTCTGATGGGAGTACGTGAATCAGGCAAACCTGCAGTTACGCATTACAGGGTAAAAAATAAATTCAGAGCACATACACATTTACGTTTGAAACTTGAAACAGGGCGTACTCATCAAATTAGAGTACATATGACACATATAAATCACCCAATTGTGGGGGATATTCAATATGGTGGTAGGCCTAGGTTGCCAAAACATGCAAGCGCAGAGTTTATTGCTATGTTAAGAGGATTTAAACGGCAAGCTTTGCACGCCATCCAATTAAGTTTAACGCACCCTACTACCGGCGAAACCATGACTTGGAAAGCGCCTCTTCCCGATGACTTTGAGGCCTTGTTAGTGCAAATGAGAAATGATTTAAAGCTTCATGATATGCCAGACCAGTGGTGATAGTTTAAGGTGTTGTTTTTACCTGAAGTGACCTTAGCCCAGAATGTTTTTTGTTTTACCACCAGTGTGTGCGGTGGTGTTAGCGATGGCGCTTATAAATCGTTCAATTTAGCCATGCATGTAGGCGACAATAAACTTCGCGTAGCGACTAATCGGCAGCTACTCAACGCCATTATTAAGCAACAAGTTGTTAATAGAATGTCGCCCAATGAGATTCAGGCATTAGCACCTATCAAGTGGTTAAACCAACAGCATTCGTCGGTTGTTGTTGATTATTTTGAGGTGGGTATGGCTGGCAAGGAAGCTAATAATGAAAGCAATGGTAATGTTTGCGATGGCATATATACCAATGTAACTAACACGCCATTGGCAGTAATGACCGCAGATTGCTTGCCAGTTGTTTTTGCCTGTAATGAGACCGGTCAAGTCGCCGCTATTCATGCGGGTTGGCGAGGCCTACTGAACGGTATATTGCGTGATGCAGTTGCTACGTTTAGTAATACACAAACCCTTAACGTCTGGATTGGGCCGAGCATATCTAAAGCCCACTTTCAAATTTCGCATGATATTGTTGAGCAATTTACCGATTTTAAAGATGCGCTTACAAGCGATAATGAAACCGAAAAATACCTAGTCGATTTAGCCGCGATAGCGCAAAAACAATTAGAAGATTTGGGTGTGTTAGCGATACAAAAATCACCAATATGCACCTATTCTAACGATAATTGTTTTTCACATCGCCGAGCAACTCATCAAGGCTTACTACAGACGGGCCGCATGGCTACCGTAGTTTTGCGCGTTTAGTTATTCATTAATATTTGTGCAGCATTGGCAACATCATCATAAATAAGTCAAATATATAGCATAGTCACTTGAATTGTCATTTCCTAATACCCATAAATTAGGTAAGGAAATATTGGAGACCTCACTATGCGTTTAGATAAATTTACCAGTAAGTTTCAAATTGCTATCTCAGATGCGCAATCGCTTGCGCTTGGTCGGGACAATCAATATATAGAACCAATACACCTGATGTCGGCAATGCTTAATCAGCAAGGTACAGGCATTCGCGGACTACTTGAACATACCGGCATAAACCTAAATAGTTTACGCTCGTCTTTAAATGAAAACGTTGACAAGTTGCCCAAAATACAAGGCGCTGAGGCCGACGTACAGCTAGGGCGAGACACTATTCGTCTGTTAAATATGTGCGACAAAATCGCCCAGCAACGTAAAGATGATTTTATTACGTCCGAAATTTTTGTATTGGCGGCAATTGACGATACCGGCAGGTTAGGACAGTTACTTACCAAACTGGGACTAAGCAAAAAGAAAGTTGAACAAGCCATTGACCATGTTAGAAATGGACAAAAAGTAACTGATCAAAATGCAGAAGATGTTCGCCAGGCCCTAGAAAAATATACCACCGATTTAACTGAACGAGCAGAGCAAGGCAAGCTTGACCCTGTAATAGGCCGTGATGATGAAATTCGTAGAACTATTCAGGTGTTGCAAAGAAGAACAAAAAACAATCCTGTTTTAATTGGCGAACCTGGCGTTGGTAAAACCGCAATTGCCGAAGGACTTGCGCAGCGCATTATTAATGGTGAAGTGCCTGAAGGACTAAAAAACAAACGCGTATTATCACTCGATATGGGCTCATTACTAGCGGGCGCAAAATACCGAGGCGAGTTTGAAGAGCGCCTCAAATCAGTGCTTAACGAGCTTGCTAAGGAAGAAGGGCGGGTTATTCTATTTATTGACGAATTACATACTATGGTTGGAGCGGGGAAAGGCGAGGGTGCTATGGATGCGGGCAATATGCTAAAGCCCGCTTTAGCCAGAGGGGAACTGCATTGTGTTGGTGCAACAACCCTCGATGAGTATCGAAAATATATTGAAAAAGATGCCGCCCTTGAAAGACGTTTTCAAAAAGTATTGGTAGAGCAGCCTTCGGTGGAAGATACCATTGCTATTTTACGGGGTTTAAAAGAACGCTACGAACTGCATCATGCCGTTGATATTACTGACCCAGCAATAGTTGCAGCAGCAAGTTTATCCAATCGTTATATTAGTGACCGCCAACTACCCGACAAAGCCATTGATTTAATTGACGAAGCCGCATCAAGTATTCGTATGCAGATAGACTCTAAACCAGAAGAGATGGATAAACTGGAAAGAAGAATTATACAGCTTAAGTTAGAAGAGCAAGCGCTTGCTAAAGAAACCGATACCGCGAGCCATAAACGACTAGAAATTATTGAGTTAGAAAGAGAGCAGGCCGAAATTAAATATGCACAGTTTGAGCAAGTCTGGAATAAAGAAAAAGAAGCTATGCAAGGTGCTCAAGGAATTAAAGCTGACTTAGAACAAGCTAAACTTGACCTAGAGATTGCTCGTAGGGCCTCAGATTTAAGTAGAATGTCAGAATTACAGTATGGCAAAATTCCGGCACTTGAACAAAAGCTTGAAAAAGCCGCTGAAAATGAAACCGCAGACAATACTTTACTTAAGAATAAAGTAACGGAAGTTGAAATAGCTGATGTATTGTCTAGATGGACAGGTATTCCTGTTAGCAAAATGTTAGACGGTGAAAAAGATAAACTGGTTAATATGGAAGCTATAATAGGGAAACAAGTTGTTGGCCAACAAGAAGCAGTTAAAGCGATTTCCGACGCTATTAGACGTTCACGCGCCGGCCTGGCTGACCCAGACAAGCCAATGGGTTCGTTCTTGTTTTTAGGCCCAACAGGTGTAGGAAAAACGGAATTGTGCAAGGCCTTGGCTAACTTCATGTTTGATACTCAAGACGCAATGATTCGGATAGATATGTCTGAATTTATGGAAAAGCATTCTGTCAGTCGCCTAGTAGGAGCCCCTCCGGGCTACGTGGGTTATGAGGAGGGTGGCTATTTAACTGAAGCGGTTAGAAGAAAACCTTATTCTGTAATATTACTTGATGAAGTTGAAAAAGCCCATCCAGACGTGTTTAATATTCTGCTCCAAGTATTGGATGATGGACGTCTAACCGATGGGCACGGACGCACAGTAAACTTTAAAAACACCGTTATTATTATGACTTCAAATCTAGGTTCGGATATTATTCAAGCGCAAAATGGTGAAGAAAATTACGCACAAATGAAAGATAGCGTTATGCAAGTTGTTGGCACGCACTTCAGACCTGAGTTTATTAACAGAGTAGACGATATTGTCGTATTCCATCCACTGGGTATGGAAGAAATTAAATCCATTACCAAAATACAGCTTGCATCTTTAACTAAGCGATTGCATGACATGGGCTATAAGTTTGAAATATCAGCTATTGCTCTTGATAAGCTTGCAGAATCTGGTTTTGATCCCATTTATGGTGCAAGACCCCTAAAAAGAGCTATTCAAGTCAAAATCGAGAATCCGTTGGCTCAAGCATTACTTGAAGATAGCTTAGAAAGTAAAGATACAGTAAGCATAGATTGTGATGAGCAAGGGGTGTTTAAAATTAGGTAACTAAGCACATAAAATTCATGTGAGTTGGGCAGCGGCTTATTATATTAGTAAATACAAATTTAATACGCTTAAAAAAGGTGTGTATTACTACTTTGATATTTTGATATACTGTCTAGTTCACAACTCGGAGCTTTTATGACAAAACAAAAACCACGCGGTATTTATTTGCTGCCAAACTTACTGACTACAGCGGGTCTTTTTTCTGGCTTTTATGCGGTTGTTATGTCCATGAATGGGCAGTTTGAAAATGCAGCAATTGCAATATTTGTAGCCATGATATTTGATGGTTTAGATGGTCGGGTTGCTAGAATAACAAATACTCAATCTGCCTTTGGCGCTGAATACGATTCTATGGCAGACATGGTTTCTTTTGGTGTTGCGCCAGCGCTTATAGCATATAATTTTGGTTTGAGTGAACTTGGCAAGTTTGGTTGGCTTGCAGCATTTATATATGTAGCAGGCGCGGCTTTGCGTTTAGCGCGCTTTAATACGCAAGTTGGTATAGCCGATAAGAACTATTTTCAAGGCTTAGCGAGTCCGGCAGCAGCGGCGTTAATATCGGGTATGGTATGGGTGAGTATAGACTACGATATAAGTGGTCATGATTACGGGATTGTTGTTGCTATAATTACAGGCTTATGTGGTTTACTAATGGTTAGTAACTTTAAATACAATTCTTTTAAAGAAGTAGATTGGCAAGGTAAAGTACCGTTTGTAGCACTGTTAGTGATTATGATGATTTTCATTATTGTGGCAACCGCACCATCATTAGTCTTATTTATTGTATTTATTCTTTATGCTATTGCAGGGCCTGTTAATACTTTTAGAACTGTCGATAAAGTGACTTTAGAGGACGTTGTAGGGGAAGCTGAAGAAGACGCAGATTTTACAAATGAATCTTCTGATGGCAGTACTTATAACGAAGATACACCTGAAGATAACGACACTCCGCCTAAAAATTAAGCACTAAGCTCTAAAAGTGAAGTTTTTTTAATATTTATGTTGACCACTATTCATATCAATGTAGAATGCGCCCTCGCTTCGGGCAGTGATGATTAGACTTTGAATACAAAGACTAAACCCACTAGCTGAAGTGTCAAGATTTATGCGTCATTTAGATGACGCGGTTTGTGAAAATGAAAGGCGTATTTGTAAGCACAACTACTGCAAATAAATTCATAAAAAGTCTTGACAAAATTTGCGAGTGACGTAGTATTCGCATCCCGCTTGAGGAGAGGTTTAGACCACCCCCTAGCGAGTTAGCCATTCTTGATATAAAGAAGGCAAACAACGTTCTTTAACAATTAGTAGCAA
>JBLIGC010000002.1:0-105002 GCA_047636735.1 Glaciecola sp.
AACACTGTCGCGAGATTCTTTTCATCCTGAACCGGAACGCCTAATTTAGTTGACAGTCCCTTGTTTTGGAAAATGGTAGCAATTGTTGCTTCTGTTGGCGTTGTTAGTGTTATTACCGGTGAAGTCTCATCAGTCTCACTAATAGGAGCAGATGAGCGAGTCACTTCTATAAATGCTGAATTGTCTCTGATGGGTGTTGTTGTAGATGACAAGCCTAAGTCAATAGACATAGAACTTACGGGGTTAGATGTATTGCCTCGTAAGTCGCCTACTATCACAGTGTCGGCACCGTCGCCTGCATCAATCGCAAAGTTTTCAACTTCCGTCGATATAATAGTATGTGTACCTGCACCGCCGCTAATGCGGGTTTTTATGCCCTCATTCGATTGCGTCACTGTTCGTGATATAGGCGTTGCAGCAGGTCCTGCGCCCGCAAAGCTAAAGGTAGTAGGCGTACTATCAGCAAGTGCTGTCGCAACCTCAACCTTATCATTAGTAGCACTTGATATAACGCCGAACTCATCTCGTGAATAAGTGGTCACCGCAAAGCTATCTGCACCTGAGCCGCCGCTTACATACTTATCTGCACCGTCACCCAGCTGCCAATTGAATGTATCATTACCACCTTCACCCAGAAGTACATCAGCACCTTCACCACCGGAGATTATATCCCCGTGGCTTATGGTGACATCAATACCGTTTTCATTCTGGACAACTTCAGACTCATTTGATTCATCGCCACCAAAAATAAAGTCGTCACCGCTACCGCCCTGAATTCGGTCATTGCCTGCATTACCTAAAATCCAATCAGAACCAGCCATGCCCAATACAGTATCATCGCCAATACCAGCATCAACATAATCGTCATCCGTCTCGCCAATTTCTAAGGTAGCCTTACCCGCAACAATTGTATCGTCACCGCTGCCGCCAAGGATGTAATCGTTGCCTGTGCCACCGTCAATACTATCGTTATCGGTCACACCAGCAATGTCTGCCTCAGCACCACCAACAATGTGGTCGTTACCCGCAAAACCTGCAATTCCATCATTACCTGTACCACCATAGAGGAAGTCATCTGCACTGCCACCTACCAATACATCATCACCAGCATCGCCATATAGTGTAGCGGCAGAATACCCATTAACGCGCAAAGCGTCGTTACCATCACCACCATGCAACACTACGTCAGCTGTAATACTGTCAGCAATAACCACTACATCTACTCCGGCACCACCGCTACCTTCGATTTTAGTAATGTTGTTAATGCGGTGACTTTCATCACCTTCGTGACCTTTTTCATAGTCATAAAAATATTGTACAAAGCCATTAAACCTGACAACGGTCGCAGCACGTGTAACAGTTGTGCCGTCAGGATTTTTTAAAGTACTCCCGAAATCAACTGAGTTTTCATCTAGATTATATTGAGGGATCTCTTCATGAGCCACTTCATAAACCGTATCAATATCTGCACCGTCATGTTCTGGCCAATCATCAGTTTCTGGCAATTCAACAAAGTCTGGATGTTTCTCAAAACGCTTATAAGCCTGATCTCCCATATTTAATACAAGCGTACTGCCGCTATCGCCATTATCGACTAGATGCGCAGGGACTGGTGGCGTTACTGGTGCACATTCATGATCAAAACTGGCGAGTATAGAATCGTAAAAATTCCACTCGTTCTCATATAAGGTAATTTCAAACAAGCCAGTATCTAAGCCGACCCATATTGACGCAAACAATCTCGCGGCCAACTCACCACTAGTGTCAATCAAACAAAGAGGACCATAGTTAGTAATTCGCTCGGTTAGCTCTGAAAGCGTGACTTTGCCATCTTTATAACCTGTTTCTGGCGTACGCTGTAAACCGTTGATAAATTCTGATTCTGCAAAATCAAACTCAATTTCAGCACTGACCTCACCATTGATTAGGATCTCAACCAGTCCTGCTATACCCACCCCAACGCCGGCGCCTAGATTCATTCTGAGCCAAGCTTCGGGGTTATCTTTATTTAACTCATAAGCAACAGTGCCACCTGTCGGTAAATCTGCTTCGTTTCTGTAAATATGATCGGAAAGGAATAAGCCATCTAAAATAACGGTAGGGTCAACGCCAAGTATATTTTCAATACCAACATCGGTTACTTCATCAATATAAGTTTTTAAGCCGGAAGTATCGAAACCAAAAGCCAAATCGAAACCAACATCAATACCCCCAAAGAAACGCCCAATTAACGGCCCACCCAATTGAAAGGTTTTATCGATGTCAAATTTAAGACCTACTGATGGCAATGTGTACAAAAACAAATCTACGTTTTTGCCTAACAACAAGTTAAATACGGTGCTCGGTTTAGTTAAAATTGGAAATTCTAAGCTACCTTTTTCCTTACTAACATTCTTTTTAAGAAAAGCCTTGGCGTCATCATTCGGCTTGTAGTCACCGCTTGCATTGTCTAGCGTCGATTCGTGGTCAAAATTAGCGTCATCGGCAGTGTCAGCACTTTGTGTTGTGCCGTCTGCAGACATTCCTACTTGAAAATCACCAAAGTAAATCCTGCCAGAAGCCTGAGAAGGTATGCTATTTATGGTTGTTATTAAGTCTGATAGTGAGCTTATCACCTTAATAAGGCTTTCTACGGACTTAACACGAGGATCAACGGGTGGCAATGTTTCAATAAATTGTTTTGCCAGTGTTTCTAAGCTAACAAAAGTACCAAACAGCTCAGATAGCATTGGTATTTCTGCCGTCCACAAATCTACAATGGGCTGCAGTGGTTCTGTTACCTTTTGAATATTCGCCAATACTGGGCCAATAAAGTCCGATACAAAGCTACCCAAATCAAGATAAACACCTTCAAAAAGAACTTCAGGGGGCGTATAGCCAAAACCGGTATTTGTGTTGTATTCCAAATCGGTATACAAATGGATATCTGTACCCAATTCAAAAAAGTCAATACCTGTAAAGCCTAAATCCGCACGCAAATCGACATCAATAGACCCCGTCAATCCCGCGACAAATATATCCGAGAGGGGCCCTTTTACTATCTCGTTAAGTGTCAATCGTTCATCGGCTGCACTTGTTCCTGTGTCTATCATGTCAAACGTAAATGTACCGCGTATCCCACTTTTACGCTCACCCTCTTCATAGTCAGCGTTAAGGGGGTCATAATCAGAAATTTCAGTAAGGCTTGCTTCAAGAAAGCCTAAGGTTGCATTCATCGTGTCCCCTGAAGCTAACTCAGCAGACAGCGCTAATTCAAACTCCTCACCGCTGTCGGTTACACCAGAAGTATCGAAGAAGAATACATCGCCTATTTTGTCCGCTGATTGAAAACCAAAGCCGAAACCAAAAATGTAATCAAGACGTAGATCGATATTCGAATCTACTTGTAAACCAAAGCCAGGTAGCGACTTGTCAAAGTTAAGCGCTACTTCAGTATCGAATATATTACCGGCAAGGATGACATTGAACTGAATGTGTTCGTTATCGGCTACTAGCATGATCTCGTCGGGACTCGTAACATCTCTGTAGACTTGTCGGCCGTCATCTAACTTAGGCGACCCGTCGGTATTAGTATCAGCAATTTGTAATAATCCAGCACCATTTGGATTAGATACGCTTGTCGGGCCAAGAATGCTAAATAACGCTTCACGGATAATATCAATGGTTGTTTTGGTAGATATTTCAGCTATATCAACTGCGCCTTCAAGCATGCTAATTACTGTAAGCTTTGGATAATCGGCGCCTACAACGATGTCGAAGACACCCGGTGTAGAGACATTTACGGCAATCCCTCCGGTACGCTCGCCGAGTGTTGCATTATCGTTTCTCTTAGGGTCTCTAAACAAGGCTACTGCTTGTTGAATAGCAAATGCAGTTGCGGCGTCGTCAGGGCCAACAATAATGGTATCGCTTATCTGATCGCCTAACGCTAATGTAAACGATCCTCCAGTTGCTCCATTCAGATTGAGCTCTTGTACACCCACTTTAAGCAATTTACCGATACCACTGGTGTAAACACCCTCTCCATCTTTTTGAGTATTGAATCCAACCACTAAGTCACGCAGGTCAGCAGGAGAATCATTGACTGAATAATCACCATCATGGATAAAGTTAGCGGCTTCTTTAAGCTCGTCACCCAGCACCGGAATGATCAGGTCAGCAAACTGACTATCCAATACTGATTTGAAAGTTTCAAACATCGTGTTTAAGCCATCTACAATAGCTTTAGGATCATTCAGTAGCGCAAATAAATCAATCGACGGCAATAACGCTGGTGCGACAAAATTTAAATCATAATCATTTTTACCACGAAACTCCCCATCCACATGAAGTACGTTGTCTTTAATCCCATCACCATTGAGATCGAGTTCTGAACCGCCCATGGGTAAACTTTCCGTTGGGAAGTAAAGCGGTAAATCGGCTTCGACTTGTCCTACTAAATCAACATTCCAAAGACCTGCATCGGCGATAAGTTCAGATATGCTGTGTTTGTTGTCAACTGAATCTTGTACGAGCGAAATATTACCCGTAAGGTCTACATTTGCCGTTGCGCCCTTTATACCCAACTCCAGCACTTTAGTACCACCAATAAGTAGTGCACCGCGTGCATCCACAGGACTCAGCGTACTTACCTTAAAGCGCTTGAAGCTAATTTGACTATCGTCATAGATAGACAATGATGGGTCACCTAAACTGCTTAAGTCGAGAGTGAAGTTTAAGTCTAGAGCAAAATCGGCATCTACATGTACTTTGCCAGAAGTCTCAAGTTCTAATGCGACAATATCGCCCTGAGTTAGAAAGTCGCCTAAACCCGGTAAATCTTCTAGGTTAAAGGCTAAGTCATAATCTCCCTTCACCGCTTTTTCAAGGCCGAATCTGATATCAAATACAGAGTCGACATATTCAACGTCAATCGTCTTCACTGCATCATAATGAGCAAGGATATCTCGGTCTGCCTTTAAATTTTGGTAGTCACTACCCGCCCCATTATCAAAAAAGCTGCGGGCAATATCACCATCGGAAGAGTCATATTCAAGAGTAGGCGATTGAGCTGTTAGACGCGCTAATCCATCGCTGGCGTCTATCACACCGGCTTTGTCAATGGATATATCTGTCGCTGTGCCGTCAGTGCCTAATTGAAGCTCAAATGTGTCTCCAAGCGCCAAAGTCTGTCTGTAAGTGTTACTGATTAATGAGGCTGTGCCAGTTTGCGCATTGAGATCAATTGACTCAAGACCAAGTTCAGCTAGCGAAACGAAATCAGCGCTAGTGTATTCAACAAGCCATGGATCTGATTCACTTGTCCCGCCGCCGCTAATTATAGTTACTGAGGCTATTGTTCCAAGATCAGTAAAGCGCAAACTTAACTCATCAGCAAGTTGCGTATGCATATCTAGCTCAGTTCTATTGGCTAAGTTTACATTGCTATCGTCATTTTCATTGGTATCTTCACCAAATTTGAGTTTATTAATCAAAGGTCCATTGGCATCGCTATAATTTATCTGCCAAGCCTTTCCTTCTGTATTTTCAGTGACAATTACACTACCAATATCTGTCGATTGCGCTTCTAGAAAATCTCTCAACTCATCTACGGCATTCGCAGTGCTAATCGTTGCTCGTTTAGTACCCCAAACAATGTCAAAGCTATCAGCGTCATTCGTTACCGCAATTGCTTGGCTAAAACTATACGCCGTTACCGCGACTCTCGCGTCTACCGATACGCTAGCATCGTTTGTTGCTAGTGCTGTTGTTAGTGGCTTGTCTGCCCGGGTATAAGAGATGTTCCAAGAATTTGAGCCATTTTCACTTATCTCTACGTTAGTAATATCGTTTGTTTGCGCACGTAAAAATGCCCGCAATTGCTCCGTAGCATTTTCAGTGCCGGAAAGGGTAATTTCAATATTGGCATCACCCCATGCAAGGAAAAAGCTATCTGGCGAATTGGCAACCGTTAATGTCTCACTATAAGCTTGTTGTACACCAATAATTAGGGTGTCATCGCCCAATTTGAGAGCGATATTGTCGGCATTGTCATTGAGATAGAGTTCTTGGCGATATGTTGAATTTAACAACAAACGTTCGCCCACGCTAACATTTGTATCGGAGGAAACAAGCATGTCACTGGCCGATGCAAGTTCAGATCCTGCACTTGTGTACTGAACAAACCAAGGGTTTTCAGTAGTTCCTTGTCCAGCAGTAACACTAGCAGCAGAAATAGCGTCAAGTTGCGCTAGTGCGGCGATAATCTCACTTGGAGCGGTTTTGTTACCCACTGCAAAGTTTACTGCCCCAAGCTCTTCACCAAAAGTAAGATTAAACATATTATTGAGATAAATGTCTTGCTCGTATACACCATTCACTTCTGTAGCCGGTGAAGAAATGACAACATTTGAACTGAAAGACACTAAATCTTCTGGTGATGTGGGATCAACAAGCGTGTATTTAACTTTCCAGGGCGCCCCAAGTTCTCCGCTGGCGCCTGCAACAACTGTAGCAGTTGCAATAGCACTGAGTGATTCAAGCTGAGCTTTGATTGATCCGCTTAGGTATTCAACCATTAAATCGCGATCAGCATAAAATGGTTGTAGTACAACACTACCCGCTGCTGAGGTCGCTAACGCTAACAGTGTTGAAGACCCTGTTAGACCATCATCTTGCAGTCGCTGTGCTGCTTCAATCAACGAATTATCTGCACCCGCTAAAGTTGCAACGGCCGTCTCAGCAGATTCTCGTTGTGCGTTTAGCCTATCAACTACCTTGTTTATATCATCATCGATACTTGTTTGTGTGCTGTCTTCATTGACTAAGATGCCAAATCTGGCCAAGATACCTTGTGCAACTCTCAATGCCGTGGCGGCATCTTCATCAGTTTCTGCTAAAAGCACAGCCGCGAGGAAATCGTCACGTTGTTGCTGTGTTTGTGTCACAAATTCTTCGGTGGTAAAAAGAGCATCTAGCTGTGCCATTAAGGCATTGGCGTCGGCGGTATAATCAATATTGAGACGGTTAACCTCAGTCCATGCAAGTTCGAAAGCAGACTGTTCATCAGCAACGTTGCGATGATTAAGTAAGGTGTTGCGTGCAGCGCTTAACTCGCCAAAGGTTTGTGAATTATCGCGCTGAGCCAAAAAGACCGCTATCGATTCATCACTCGCATTCGTATCAAGCCCCAAATCGTTTATACGCTTATAGGCCGCTGATACATCTCGATCCACCTGCAATGAAGCGAAACGCTTTGCATCAATTTGCTCAGCAAGTGCTATCGCAATATCGTCATCGCTTGATTGTCCGCTAAAGCGTGGTGATAATTCGGTAAGGCTCGCGTAAGCAGCATCTAAATCAAACAAAACCTCTGGTTCAAGAGTGATTGTGGGTGTTGTGGAATTGCCGGTCAAATTATTATTTTCGACACTCAGTATATCGACGTCCACGGTGCCTTGGGCACTAAATTGCAAGCGCCAAGTACCTGGTGCTCCTGCTATTGGTCGAACTAAAACGGAAATATCACCGTCAATGTCGTTCAAAGCACTCTCTATGGCAAGGGCCATAGTATTTTCATCAGCGCTATAAGTTATGTCAGCCGTTTTTTTATCTTCATCTTCACCAAACTGCAGCGCAAAGTTTCCGCCAGTAACTTCTTGTAAGGACAAGGTTTGAACGGAGCTAAAGTGATCTAAGTCTAATTGAAGTGCTAAAACGCGGTTTAGTTCTTGATTAAGATCGATTTCGAAACGATTAATATCAGAAAGATTTGCCTGTACTACATCAATTGCATTCACAATGGACTGCACTACATCAACCGAGCCATCGCCCAATAACTCTGCAGCACTTTGATTTAGAAAAGGTAAAGGTTGAAACGCAGCGCCATCGGGTGAAATGGCAGACTTCAAGGCCAATTTGATGCCTTCGAGTGCGGCATCAAGGGAAACATTGCTTAAGTCTAGCAACGATCCGAAACCATCCCCCTCAAAGGAAATAGTATCTGGGATTAATGCAAAAAATTCACTTGCAGTCAATTCACTGGTATCAATAGTCGCACTGTCTGGGCGATTAAAACTACCCACAATACGTCCTATATCACCGTCATCTCCGGCCAGTGCACCCCGTAACGCGATTGGCAAATCAATTTCATAACTACTGTGACCGTCAAAACGCGGTTCTTCTACAAAATCATTGAATTCATTGAAATCATCAACACCGTGGCGGCCTTGGGCAGTTACTACAAATCCAGCATCAAAGTATATAGTGCCGCCTTCAATGCCAATTCCTACAGGGCCGACATCGAGTGAGACATCGAGAGGACGGTCGTGTTGAGCAGTTACACTGGCGACCAATGAAGGGTTTTCGACAAAAAAAGCACCATTTGCATCGATACCAAAATTGAAGCGCAAATCTATTCCCGCCTCAAGCTGCAGAGGTTCCGACTGGTTTAACTCCAAAAAGCCGGTTAAATCCAGCCCCATTTCTTTTAGAAAATCGAGATCCAGTTGCACGCCGGTAGATGTACTCGTAATTTTTATATCTGCCTGAAATTCTCCTAAACGGCCTGAACTTGACGCGCTAATAGAGTCTAGGGCAATAAGGTCTTCAGCGGTAACTTCACCGGCGCTTTGGAAAACGGGAAGAATCTCATTACGGATAACATCATTAGTCCGCGAGGCAATTAACGCACCGCTTGCGTCCCACAACTCGTCCAGTCCAATATCAATAAACGGCAACTCTGCAGGGCCACTAAGAAAATCCGATATTTTCTCACTTAGCTTCTCAGCCCAAACGCCAAAGGTAGATAAGCCCTGTTCAATTTTTTCTTGATCAGATAGCTTTTCACTATTATCGCCTGGCTGTGGGTCAGCAACATTGATATTAGTAACATCAGTGGTGCTAATCCCAACACGCGTGCCTTTGCCGATAGATGTCGCCATCAGTCTCGGATCGGTTGCGCTCGATAGTTCAAATTGATGAGGGAGTCCTAAAATATGGCCAATTTCATGCATCAAAACGGTCAGCAGGTCATAGCGGCCAAAAGCGTCACTGTCGGTCGTGGCAAAAAGAGTCTCGCCAACACCCGGCAGTGCAAATTCTGTATCGGCATCTACGCCAAGCGCATTGGTATCGACGTACCAGCCATTGCCGGATGCATTCGTGTCGATTAGCACCGTAAACCCGTTATCTTTGTCTCCAGAAATAGTGGCTAATTGGCCATCACTGAGTTCCGTTAATTCAAATGTTAACTTTCCTTCCGCTAAGGTTTCTTCGATAGCACTTAGATCATCAGAATTTTGAGCTGCTTCGAGCCATCGTCCTACCGCTGCGGCTGTAATGTCAGAGAAAGCAATAAAAGGAGAAATCAGGTCACCTTTTTGAGGATTTCCGTCAAGGCTTGTCGCATACTTGGCGACGTCTACACCGTCAACGCTAATGATCACAGTCGAGGCTGCGGTGTAACCCTGACCAGGCTCAGTAACCGCTATTTCGCTGATTATGAAGTGCTTGTCATTGCCCTCACCTGAAGGTTGCTCTGGCTCAATAAAATCAAATGGCACTTGCTTAACCGTGCCGCCAGTGAACTCAATCGTCGGAGCAACAGTATATCCCTTACCATAGTCAGTAACACGAATACCAATGACTGCGCCATTCCCATTAAGCACTGCGACCGCGGCAGCTTTAAAGCCGTCGTCATGAACGCCACTAATCAAAACTTGAGGTGCTACGGTATAGCGCAGGTCGCCACTTTTGATAACAAAGCTTTCCGCACTCAAACCCAGTTTTGCTTCACCTTCTGCTGCTATATTGCCATTGCCAACTTCAGGGGCTGAAAATGTTACGTCTGGTGGGGCACTGAAAAAGCCAGTTCCCTCGACTGAGCTTAATTTGGTTTTACTAAATTCAAGATCTTGCTCGGTAATCAATTGGGCAGGTAGACTATGAATTACCAGCTGCATTGTAGCAACACCAGTTTGAGTAGCCGACGGGTAGATAGTTAATGTCTGAATGAGCTCTTGGGTCACCTCATCAATAACCAAATTGTCATAGCCGAAATCAACCTTGCTTGACGCGAAACCTTTCATATCGATTTTGTCGTTAGCATCTAGGTAAATATTATAAACTCTGGGCGTTTCATCTTCGTTTGCCTTTATGTTCCTGGGGTCTATCCTTACCGTCTGCTCTACACCATCTCGCAGATAAAACGTCGCGTCTGAAGGTAAATCTAGTCCATCAGAAAAAGGTGGCTGGCCAATATAGATAGTCTCAACATTGTGCAGAATATCCAGCTTTTCTAGTGTCGAATACTCATTCTTAAGTGCAGTGGCTATGGCAGACTTATTAAGATGGTAAGATACCACCCATGGGTCTATCGCAGTCCCTGTTCCCTCAATGTTAATATCACTCAAAGCGGTAGAGTAACTGGTCAACTGACTCTTAATTGTGTCTGCACTAATAAGACCATCGTTTCCTGGAGATATCGTCACAAGGCTAGATAAGCCAGACAAGGACAAAGTGAATTCAACGGCATTAATCTGTGAAATAGACTGGGTCACATCCCAATAATCTAGTAAATTATCATCAGGCGCAGAATACACTGCTGGCGTTATGTC
This sequence comes from Glaciecola sp., assembly GCA_047636735.1. Classification (GTDB taxonomy): domain Bacteria; phylum Pseudomonadota; class Gammaproteobacteria; order Enterobacterales; family Alteromonadaceae; genus Glaciecola. Next base: position 10,596 of record JBLIGC010000002.1, read on the forward strand.
AGCATTCTCTGCCGTTAATACAGGGACTGTGATTGCCAACAGGCTCGTATTCGAACTAATAATATAAGTATCCTGACCGCTATCTCCCTCTATCAGGTCATCGCCGGAGCCACTGAGCAGGAAGTCATCGCCTTCGCCACCGAACAGCAAATCATTGCCGGTTCCGCCAATGAGAGTATCGTTACCTAAGCCCCCAGTTAGCGTGTCATTATCTGCACCACCGTCGAGTACGTCATCACCGTCTGCACCAGAAAGCACATCGTCACCGGCTAGGCCCCAAAACGTCTGGCCATTCAGGTTCCCAGCAATTTTATCGGCGTATTTGGTTCCTTTAACGTCGCCACCAACGGCTACACCAAAGTTGCCATTGCCAGTGCCTGTAGCGTTGCCAAACTGGTAGGTTACATTCGGGAAAAAATTAGCTAGTTCGTCAGGCATGCTATTCGCGAGGCTTTCAAAAATCTCGATATCGGTACCCGAACCTAGATCCACTTCGACCCCTTCCAATCGATCACCTGTTGAACCCTTGATTTCACTGTAGTCCATTACCATGCTGCCGCCGAAACCAGGCTCGATACGCCCACCAAGTGAACCGTCGCCCACAAACGCGAAGGTATTAGTGCCACGTCCACCGATTACATTTTCTACCCCGATCGCGAGCGCAAAATTCTGGAGTCCATTTAAGAACAGGTCGCCAATATTTAGATCACCTTCATCATCGAACGTCACAGGATCTTTAGTAACAATCACTACACTGAAACCCGCATCAACTGGAATAGTCGTGGGTACTTTATAGTTTTTAAGGGCGTTGATAAGCTCTGAAGAGACGTCTGATGGCAACACATATGCGAAGATATCTAAAAAATTGAGTAGGTCTTTGGCTGATAATCGCCAAACTGTGAAATTAAGATCCTGATACACATTGCCGAAATCGAGTGTGTCGGAAGGGATCAAGCCTCCAAGCACCGCATCTCCCGTTGCATCACTAGTGCTAAAATCTGGAGTAAGTACATCGTCGAGAACCAATGCAGCGCCCCAAAATTGGGAATTAAATTGGTAGGTATCACCACCAGAACCGCCGGCGAGCACATGAAAACCAGGCGTAACAGAAAATGGACTGTCACCAACTTGGATAGTATCTGCGCCACTCTTTAAAAACGCAAATGGGTTAGTATCAAAATTATCAACAACATCTTTCTTAACGTAATCTGTTCCGCGCACTAGATTAAAGCCGGAGCGCACAATCACATTACCCAGATTAGCATCAGCAAAACCGGCTACATCACCAGATAAGCCCGTTGTTTGATCTGGCAAATCGGAACCATGAAGCCTATCGATAGCTAGGCCAAAAGCATTGCCAGCAAGCATCTGAAAAGTCGTTTGATTTTCTGTTCTCTCACCCGGTCGTGCAAGCTTTTCTAGGTTGACATAAGTGCGGACATCGGCTTCCGCCGGACGATTTAATGTACTGCCAGGATTTGAATAACTTAAATCATTGTCGACCTGAAAGAATATTTCAGAAAAGTCTTCCCCACTGAGGCCAGTAAGATTGTCTTCAACAAAAGATAAAGCACCTAAAAGGCTGTCAGTCGCGCGGCCCGGAAAAGTCAAGAAGCCTCCTTTGCCCCCGCCAACACCCCCTTGGAGTCCACCGTCAAATTTTGCTCCTAGGTCAAAATTAAAAGTATTTTTGTATCCACCGCCAATAATTACGGTATTCTTATCGACCTTGGTAAAAACGATTTTTTGGTCCTGAATAATAGGTCCAATATCGACAATCGGCAACTCTAAGTTCTGCACTGTAGTGACGGTTAGAGTAACGCTGTTTGGTTCCCCTTCGATGGGACTGAAGTTAAAGCGCAATTCATGATTAACCGCGCTAAAATCAAGAGTCAGCGGATTATTATCCTTAACCGTAAAATCTGTATCTATTGTCAACTCACCGAGTAAGGCTCGACCAGCAACATCGAGAATCGGTATTGATTGCAATAGTTTGCCTGCATCGGAATTACCGCTGCCCCAGTATTCATTACCAAATACAAAAGTCTGAGCGCCTTCGCCAAGCTTGATAGTATTAATATTTTGAAAGTTGTTGCTACCCCCGGCCACGACCGAGCGCACTCCCTTGATAGTCAACTCAATTTTTGCGGCAATAACTTTACCATTTACATCCAGCATGCCTTTAGGGAGTACCGATATCTGCAACTTGTTCGCCAAGATGCTACCACCTATGAAATTGGTGCTCAGAGTGACGCTGAATCCTGCGTCCTTAAGTGACTTGATGCCAACAATTTCGGGGTAGTCTTTCTTTAGTGCTTCTATCAATGCAGCCTCTAACGCAGCTTTTGCATTTCCAGGGCCCGCACTCATTGTCTGTGTAGGATTAATTTCATAGGTCTTTCCGCCATCACCGCGGTCTATCCAAAGGATGAAAGTCTGTCCATCTTCGATTTTAACATTATCGTCAACTTTACCGAAAGCCGTAATAGTCGCCTTTGCCGCTTCAACTGTAGTTTGTCCACTTTTGCCACTAGCAGCTTGGTGTAACCCGAAGCCCCATTCGGTCAGCACGGTTCCAGGCGCTTTACCTTGGCGTTGGTTGAGCGTGTTTGCCAATTTAATATCAGTCGGAGCTTCTGCACTTGGAGAATTGGCAAGAACTATCTTGCTAGCATTGTCGCTATTTTGCAGGTAGCCGGCAGTGGAGAAAAGAGTGCCATTACTAAGAATATGTACATAACTCTCGGTAGCAGAACTAAGGTCGATTATATTGTTCTTATCTCCCTTTGTTTCCTTTATGCTAGCAACGCCCCAATTGCCGCCCAATACGTAGGTATCATTGCCGCTACCGCCCTCAAGCACGTCGTAATCTGAAAGTGCACCTTGTTCTAAAATGATCAGAGTATCATCACCGCCCTCGCCCTTTAGAACATCGCTGCCAATACCGCCGTAAAGGTGATCAGCGCCACTACCACCAAGCAGAAAATCAGCGCCGGTAAGGCCAAATAGGTAGTCATTGCCCTTGCCTCCGAAAGCGGAGTCTTGGTCGGTATCGGCCCCGCCATCATGAGCCCCTTGTCCATACAAAACATCGTTTCCAGCACCACCGTCAAGATAGTCAGTACCGGTGCTGCCAGCGAGCACATCATCGCCTTCGCCGCCCAGTGTAGTGCCAGCATCGTTATTAATAGGTACCACAATAAAATCCGCTCCGGCCCCGCCAACAACACCCAATACGGTTTTGAGCGAATGCTTGGTTGGGTTATCCTCCTGCGAGGCCTTTAAGACGACTGCATTTACCTTCTTGGAAGCTGCTTCTTGTGTCAGATAAAAGCTAATAAGATTGGTGCCATCTACTTTACCGGGGGCAACCGTAATATAATAGATATTCCCACTATTGAGGCCTGAAATTGCCTTGTCAGGTACAAGCGCCTCGTATAAGACCGCCTGCCCGTTTTGGGGTGCTTGTTTGTCTAGCCCAATAGCCAACTGAAGTTTTGTTCCGTCTACCTTATCCGTATTTGGCTGACTATCATTCAGCGTAAATTCTCGTAGCAAAGTAGGCGCAATCTGTACGCCGTAAATCCGGTCGCCTGAACCTGAACCAATCACCTGAGTTATATGAGATAATCCGGATAAATTTGGGTCTATAGACACCGCTAACCCAGTCGCCCAGTTTTGGGCTATACCTGCAAACGGTTGCAATGGACTATTGGCTGAACTGGACTGTTCGAAGCGAATCAATGCGCCCATATTGGCGAAGGTGATTCGCCATGGGAATTCTTTTGTGCCCATTCCGTCGACCAAAACAATCGGACGAGAATCAAAGTCGTAAACTAGCTTCCCGTTTTGATCAAGCACTGTTGTTGCCTTATCAATCTTTTCCTGCAGCGCAATACGAACTTCATGTGGAGATGCTTTAAAAGAAAAAGGTTCCGTTGCCAGTCCCACTTCCTGACCGTTCTTGTCGTAAAAACTGAGCGCTAGTTCCAACTTGCCCTCGCGCGCACGGGTGAACACCTCAAACGTCTCGTTAATAGCCAGTCTATTCAACACTGTCTGCATTGCCGTGTTACCGCCGCCAATCACTTCGTTTTGAATGACATGTTTAAGTATTGGCAAAGAGTCAGGAAGAACCGCGCTCGTGGTTGACGAAAATTTTACCGTAAATATGTTTGACAGTTCTTCTGTAAGGTTACCCTGGGCGTCTTTCTTGAACTCATTGGTAACCGTAAAATCAGCGCGTTTAAGTTCAATTGCCAACTTTGCTTTAAATCGTTGCTCTCTGGTGCTTTGATCCGGACTGTTAAGAGTAAACTGAAGCGTTTCCTTTACCGTATTATCTGAATTAATGGTAAAGGCGAGTTTGGGATTCTCATCATTGAACCATTCAGTAGGAATTGCATACACAAAAACGGGCTGCTTAGGCAAAACTCCAGACGCAAGAGAAATTAGCTCTGGCTGTGGGTTATTTAACCCGCCCAAAATTGGGTCTTTCGTCAAATTGACCTCAACGCTACTGCCATAATCACTATAATCAAGAACGTTTTGCTTGCCTGTTAGGAGTTGTGCATCTGAACCAGCTATCAAGTTGCCCAGCAGTGCGCCATCTTTGAGAAAGCGATAGGTATTATTGCCACTACCGCCAATTAGGTCGTGAACATTTGTAGCTTTGAGTGCAGACCCTATTTCACCTGAAACGGGATTCGTTTCTGTAACCGTTACAAATCCGTCTTTTCCAATCTCGAAAAGCAGATCATTGGTGGTCGTTGAGAAATTGAGCGATAGCTTTAATGGCTTGTGTAACTCATCAAGAGAAGCGATCCGGAAAATGTCGTAGTCTTTTAGAGCTTGGTTTGGATCCAACTTGGCCCAGTCATTGCCGAAATGGAAAGTGTTCTCGCCCTGTCCAACTATAACCTTCTCTACGTTTTTAACAGGTTCTTTAAATAGCTTGTCTTTATCGAGGGGCAAATTGCTAAAACTCACCCTGACACCTATTTGTGGTGAACTATTTTGAGATTTACCAGCATTAACCCAAAAATTAAGCCCACCCCCATTTACTGGAAAATTGGAAAAGTCCAGAGTATCTATTTCACTGCGATCCATGTTTAGAACATCTGTAACCGTGTTCTGGTGGTCCGATGGAACGACCGTATTCCCGGTCTTAAAGTCGTCAAATAAGAAAACATATGTATCGTTGCCTTGTCCGCCTTCCAGTATGTCTGCACCTGCGCCGCCAGTAAGCCTGTCGTCCTTATCACCTCCAGTCAATTTATTGATTTCACTATCACCGGTAAGCGTATTTTTATCTTTCCCACCTTCTATATTTCTTATATTTTTGACGCCCTTTACAGGCAGATTGGATGGGGAAAAATCGGTTCCAAATTTTTCTTTACTCAAGTCAACATCTATCACGCGAGTATAATTTGTATACGTGATTGTATTGACACCTCCCTTCCCATCTATTGTTCCTGTCAAAGTAGCATTTTCTTCAAAAATAAAGGTATCGTTCTTTGCGCCGCCAATAATATCGCTAACGTTGAAAACGGTAAGAATCGGCTCATCGTTTACAGTAGCAGTGGCACTTTTTACAATTACCTGATTGCCCCGACCGGGAACATTTTTAATTGTATAAACAAGGTCACCCTGTGCATAAGCACTCATATCGAGTGAGACTGCTGAATTCTGTCTTGCCTCTATTATTTGCACTTTTAACGTACTGTTTGCGCCTATCGGCTCAATGGTTTTTTGCGCAATGTCTAAATCAATTTGAGTAACCGCACCTTGAGCATTAACCACAATTTTAATATCGCTTTTGATATCCTCAATATTGACGGTGTTCGTATCATCACCACCATCAATCTTCATGGTTTTCGAGTCCCATAGGGCCTTGAACGTAAAGGTGTCGTTACCGCCTCCCCCTTCAATTTCAACGTTTGCATCGGCTATAGCTGCAGCATTAGCAGCAAACGGTTTATTGTCGACAGAATTCGCTTCAATAATGAAAGTATCAACGCCAACACCGCCTTCAAATTTCGGCGGTACAGCAGCCAATACACCTTCATAACGAGGATCATTCGCCGCAAAAAATTCTGCGGAACTCAGTTCAACAATGCCCGATTCAAACTCTAGGGCCCAATTTCCACCAATAAACCCATTCCCAGTTAAATCAGTGGAGGCAGCTATATCAGCGTCGGTAATACCCGCTAATCGGTCAATAAAGTTAATACCTAATTGGTCAGCGGCAATGTTACAACCGTAAAGTAAAATATCACCATTTTGAGTTAACGCGCCTCCCCAAGCGAGTAATTGTTGATGGTAATTTTCGATGTTGTCATTGCTTAAGTCGGTGTTGCCTAATTGCACACTACTTTCACTGCCATGGCTTAGTATATGCAATGCGGTAATGTTTGTTTGCTCGGCCAATGCGGCAGATATTTGTTCAATACCGTCTTGATCTGCGTTGAGTATAATCAGGGTAACTAATGTGCCATTCGCAGCTTCAGTACTTGAGGCTAATTGATCGCTATTATCGGCCGTAATAGTGGCACTTTTAAAAGAGTATTCACCATGAGTAACCGTTTGCCATTGCAATTGCTCAATGGCGTCTGCGCCAATAAAGCTTTCTAGCAGTATGTTAATGTCATCAACTGCCGAGTCTACCACCACAAATTGATGACCATCAACATCTTGTAAGCGAGTTATTTGAGTAACATCAATGCCGTTTTGCGAATCGTCAGCAAATCTAACTATGCCATCTACATTAACGCTGCTGTTGCTTAGATCAGATTCATTTTGATCATCTACTATGCTTGGCGCACTGCTTTTACGTACCAACTCAATTTGCGTGCCATCATTAGCCGCTTTGTCGACCATTCCAATATCTATTAGTTGCTCAACAATTTCTGCAAAGTCTAACTGTGAGCGCAATAACTCATCCATCGCCAATGGCGCGCCGTCTGCACTCAATAAATGACGCACTTCCATTTGCTCGGCTAAATACATATTGCGACTGCGCGCTTTTCTAGCACGTAGGTTCCAGATATATCCTCGTAACTCTCTTAGTCTTGCGTAGCGAGACTGCAGTACACGAATTAGAAAGGCTGGCATAGAAATACTCCGTCAATTTTACTGGGGGATGTAATATTTATTTGCACATCTACAGATGCAATTGTGTACACGTAATAGATGCTTTTATGGCGCAACATATAGCGCTCGGTTACGACTTTTCGTTAACGGTTAACCAACCATTGACCTTGTCAATATCTTGGGTGGTTATAATACCTGCAGCGGCTTTTAAGCGGAGCAAATTTAAAACGTAGTCGTAGCGGGCTTTAGTGCGCCCTTGTTGCTGGTTTGAATAGTCTTTTTGAGCGTCTAGTACTTCAATCAAGGTAAAACGACCGGCTTGGTAACCCTTCGTTTTAAGACGCAACATATTTTCTTGGGCTTCAACTGAACGAGTTAAGGCTTTAATTTGCATAATAGAGGCACTAATACGACGAAACGCATCACGCACACTTCTTTCATTTTCACGCTGCATAAGCCGCAATTCGTCTTGGGCACGGTAGCGAGAAGAAATAGCCTGTTTTACTCGCGAGTTGTGATAACCACCCTGAAAAATAGGCACTTCAACCCGTAGTAAAACACGCTGAGTATCAATATTACTTGGGTCAGCAAATATCGACTCTTGTGTGTCAACATTGCCTTGTGTATAGCTTAAATTAATCGTAGGAAAATGCTTGGCTTTGCGGGCATAAACTTCCCGGCCGGCTTCCAAGAGGGCTTGTTCTTTGGCTATTATAGCCGGGTTCACATTATTAGCTCGATCAACCCAAACTTGCACATTTGAGGGTTGAGGTAATTGATACTCAACCCGTTCTGATAAACGCAGCAAGTTTCTCATGACCGAACCGGTAATTTCAGCGAGCGCGTAGTGACTATCATCTAGGCGGCTTTCCAATTCAAGTTCCTTAGAGACAGATTCTAAATAACGTGCCTCGGCTGTGACCACATCTACGTTGCGACCAAGTCCCGCTCGTTTCTTTTGTTGAGCCATCAAAAAGTGCTTGTTTAATGCCGTTTTTTCATCGCTAACGGTTGCAAGCTGATCTTCACGCTCCAACACTAAAAAGTAAGCTTCAGAGGTACGCAGAAAAAGTGCTTGCTTGGCCTGCAGCAACTCTGATTCAGCCCGATTAACCGTATTTTTAGATTGCTCAAAGCGATTCCATATTTCAAGGTCAAAAAGCGGTTGACTAATGGTTAGACCTTTATCGACTGAACCAAAACGGTCACTGCCGGCCGGGCTTAAAAAATTAGCACTTTCAATCACATCTTGTTTCGTACGAGTATCTAAATATTGAAGTGAAACAGTCGGCATAAAACGAGAACGCGCTTGAGTATAGTTTTCTTTATCTGAAGAAGCTTTATGAATAGCGGCTTGGTAGGTAGCATCTTGGGTTTGCGCTAGTTTAATTATTTGCTGCAGATTTTCCGCAAAAGAAAACGGACTACAAAGTATTAAGGCAAGCGACAAAAACACATAAAAAAAGTGACTCATGGACATTCCCAATTTTCATTAAAATTTGTTTATTATTAGGATCATACAGTATAGTTATAATCTCAACATCTCAATACATTTTATTCTATTGAAGAAAAAAATCCTCATATTAATATTTATTTATTGAGTATAAGAAAAACAAGCCACATACCTGATTTATTCAACAGGGTCTGATTTTGTTGGGTTCAGAGTCATTGCACTGACTATTAGAGCAGGTCCATGGATTATAAAGTTTGGATTTGATAGCGTTACGTATAGGTTTTATCCGGTAAATTGCAAACAATCGTTGCGTAGGCATGTTGACTTCCACCCTTTTTGTAAGAATGCAGGATCACCCAAAAAATTAGATGGTGTTAAGTCCCCTAGTCGAAATATTTTTGTGTGTGTGGGGGGGGGCTCGCAAAGGCGGCAGTAAAGTCTTTGTCTGCGCTGATAAAAGGTACTTATTATCAAGGTGAGTCAGTATATTATTGATAGTAAAAACATCAGTAAAGCAGCTAATTATGTTCACATTATGCCCTTGACATTTCTCACATTCGGTAATGTCTATGTTGAAGACACGTTCTCACTCGCCGATCACCAGCCTTTTTGCAGTCCCTGCTAGCCAACTCATGCTCCTAGCGTAATAAGACAGATTATCTGATAGTTTCATAACTGACGATAATGCCTCTTGCTGCCAGCAATTCTTTGATGTCACACAAGCTAAGTGTAAATCTATGATAAAGCCACACAGCGTGACTGATTATTTGGGGTGGATAGCGAAATCCGGCATAAATATGGGTATTTTTCATTTCCGGATTATCGCATACTTCTGAGTCGGCTCGTTAACTTGACAGCACCGTCGTGAGGTCTCAAATTATATTTCTCAAGAACATAATTTATCGAGCTCAATGCAAGGGCAAGTCCATTGCATGATAGAAATAATGCATTATCATGTTTAACTCCACTTCGCGTTAATTGTCGTCTGCGGACTTTTATGTATTTCTGTATTTTGCGATAAAGGTCAGCCGGAAACTGCACATACCTCGCTCCTTTGATTTCATCGAACTTTGACTTGTTTAACATTATTGGTACTGTGCTTTCTCCGACAGGCACTGCAATAGTTGTTCTTATGACTGCGGCGTGTTTTGCTATTGTTCAAATTGCGTGAAATTATTTTACTCGCTGGCGCTACCTTCAATCAATAAATATAAAAAACCCCGCTAATTATAATAAAAATTAACGGGGTAAAAGGTTAAATTAGTAGCCAAATGCAACATAACTTAACCGAAGAGCTAATTGTATAATGCTGATTTACTATCGGTTTAAATGGGCCAATTAACTTCTGTTTAGGCTTTTGCCTGTTTGACTTCTTTTATCGCTTTTGTATCTTTTGATGATTTTGGCGCGTCGGCTTCTTCACCCGGCTTAGCTTTTGGCATTAACAACTCAGCACGAATTTTTGCTTCTATTTCCGTCGCCATGTTAACGTGTTCTTTTAAATACTTAACCACGTTAGCCTTACCTTGACCAATACGTTCGCCATTGTAGCTATACCAAGCACCTGCTTTCTCAACCAGTTTTTGGCTAACGCCCAAATCAATCAATTCAGCTTCTTTTGAAATACCCGAACCATACATTATTTGGAACTCAGCCTGCTTAAATGGCGGTGCAACTTTGTTTTTCACAACCTTAACACGGGTTTCGTTACCCACTACTTCATCGCCGTCTTTAACTGCGCCTATACGTCGAATATCTAACCGAACAGATGCATAAAACTTAAGCGCGTTACCTCCGGTTGTGGTTTCGGGATTACCAAACATCACGCCAATCTTCATACGAATTTGGTTTATGAAAATAACCAATGTATTTGAACGTTTAATATTTGCAGTGAGTTTACGCAAAGCCTGTGACATTAAACGCGCCTGCAGGCCAACGTGTGAGGCACCCATATCGCCTTCTATTTCAGCTCGTGGAGTTAGTGCAGCAACCGAATCGATTATAACTACATCAACCGCTGCAGAACGCACTAACATGTCGACTATTTCTAATGCTTGTTCGCCAGTATCAGGCTGTGAAACTAATAAGTCGTCTATATTAACCCCTAGCTTTTGTGCATATATAGGGTCGAGCGCATGCTCAGCATCTACAAAGGCGCATGTTTTGCCCTTTTTTTGAGCTTCAGCGATTACCTGAAGAGTTAATGTTGTTTTACCCGACGACTCTGGTCCGTATATTTCAACCACGCGACCACAAGGCAAACCCCCTATGCCTAAGGCAATATCGATACTAAGAGAGCCTGTGGATATTGACTCAATATCTAATGCTTGGTTGTCGCCTAAACGCATAATTGCGCCTTTGCCAAACTGCTTCTCAATTTGCCCTAGGGCCGCTGCTAGCGCTTGATTCTTTTTGTCGCTCACAATAGATATCCTTTTATATAATTTGTACTTATGTTCGGCTTGCGTGATGAATGGCAGACGAGTTATCTTTAACACTTATAAAAACAAGCTTGTAACCATGCATGTAATCATTTATATCGCAAGTATACTGTATAATCATACAGTTTCAATAATTTATTTTTATTATTTTTTAACTAGCTGTTTTTAATGAAATTAAACACTAAAAGTAGTGTGTAAAAAAACAAAACTGAAGATCAACACGCGTAATATCATAAAAACCAGTGGTCAATACAGTGTATATGGTAACAAACACAATAAGGATTAGTCTGCTAGGCATTGGATCAGTTTTTTAAGCGCAAGAGCAACAGCCTGTTCTCGCACTTGAGAACGGTCACCAGTAAAACGGCGATTAAAAGTATACGTTTTATCAACTGCATCTCCAGCTATTGCGAACCACACAAGACCCACAGGTTTGTCTTCGCTACCGCCCTCGGGACCTGCAATACCACTAATAGATATACATAAATTTGCGTTTGCAAGAACCGCTCCTTTTTCAGCCATTTGCGTCACCACTTGTTCCGAAACAGCGCCAAATAAGTCCAAAATGTTGGTATCTACGCCTACCAGCGTATGTTTAGCATGGTTAGAATAAGTCACCCACGACTGATTAAACCATTGCGACGACCCAGCAATCTCGGTAATTGCACTGGCAAGACCGCCGCCTGTGCACGATTCTACAGTTGCAACACTGGCATTATTGGCTAAGAGTAGTTCACCAAGGTTAATAGCAAGTTCTTTTTTTTGATTTATTGTAAAGTTAATCAAGTCTACATCTTTTTAGTTGCGTGTAATTCTCATAGAATACACGTAATATGCATAAATTCAAAAATGATAACAAACTATGCTGGCTAAACCAACTACACCTCAAAACACTCCAATGATGACCCAATACCTTAGAATAAAGGCTGAGCATCCTGAGCAATTACTCTTTTATAGAATGGGCGACTTCTATGAATTATTTTTTGACGACGCCAAACAAGCGTCGCAATTACTCAATATTTCACTCACCGCTCGCGGCAAAGCTAATGGCGATCCTATTCCAATGGCAGGTGTGCCTTATCATGCAGCCGAAAATTATTTAGCTAAGCTCGTAAAAATGGGCCTTTCGGTGGCTATCTGCGAACAAGTTGGCGACCCTGCCACATCAAAAGGACCCGTTGATCGTAAAGTAGTGCGTATACTCACCCCAGGTACCATTACCGACGAGGCCTTATTAGACGGGCGCAGTGAATCGGTTTTAGCCGCCGTGTGCGCGGGTAAAACAAAGAGAACTGAAATAAACGGCTCAGACCAAAACAGCAGTCATACCTTCGGCATTGCTTATATTGAGCTAGCATCTGGGCGTTTCAATTTTCTTGATTGCCACTCTGAACAATCTCTGCAAGCAAATTTGGCGCGCATAAAACCAACTGAATTACTTTATCCAGAGGGCGCTAGTTTCATTCATCTGTTAGGCAGCATAAATGGTAAACGTAAAAGGCCCCAGTGGGAGTTTGATCACCAAACCGCAATTAGTAAGCTTAACCAACAGTTTGATACACACAACTTAGATGGCTTTGGAGTGAATGCCAATGCGGTGGGTATTTGCAGCGCAGGGTGTGTTTTACAATATATAAATGAAACCCAGCGCACTCAACTCGTGCATATCCGTGCAATTCATCAAGAGTCTCTTACCGACAGTTTATTGATGGACGCAGCCACACAGCAAAATTTAGAGCTTACTCGCACTTTGTCTGGTGGTACCCAGCATACTTTACTTGCTGCTATTGATCATACCTCCACTAATATGGCATCGCGCTTACTACAGCGCTATTTACATAGGCCAACTACTAGCCATGAAGAAATTGCGCACAGGCATTTTATTATTAATAGTCTATTAAATGCAGACATAGAAGAATTCCAAGGTGTTTTAAGACAAATTGGCGATATCGAAAGAATATTAGCAAGAGTTGCATTAAGAAGCGCAAGACCAAGAGACTTTGCGCGCTTGTCGCTTGCTTTGTCCAGTATCCCGAATTTACAAGAGTTGTTGCATGCCCTGTCGCAACAGGTAGCGTCAGCATCATCAAAGGCGTTATCGCAAGAAAACGAAACTATAGGCCATCACTTAAGCGTCTATCAAACGCAAATTCACGACTACCCCGACCTAGCGCTGCTGCTACAACAAGCCATAATAGAGAATCCGCCTGTAGTGTTAAGAGACGGCGGCGTAATAAAGCCAGGTTTTAACCAAGAACTAGATCATTTACGCGACTTAGCAGATGGCGCAACGGGTTATTTACATCAACTAGAAGCTAGAGAGCGCGAACGCACAGGCATAAGCACCCTTAAAGTAAACTACAATAAAGTGCACGGGTTTTATATAGAAGTAAGTCGCGCTAACAGTGCACAAGTGCCCGTCGATTATATAAGAAGACAAACACTCAAAAATAACGAACGCTATATTATCCCAGAGTTAAAAGACCATGAAGACAAGGTGCTCACCAGCCAAAGCCGCGCGCTAGCCTTAGAAAAGCGTTTATACGAAGGCTTGTTTGATATCATAATTGAGCAACTGTCGCCGCTTTTAAACAGCGCAGCGTATATTGCTAAACTGGATGTAATGACAAACTTCGCACACTGTGCAAATACCTTGCATTTATACCAGCCTGAGTTGGTGAATGAAAACACCCTTTCATATAACAACGGCCGTCACCTAGTGGTAGAGCAAGTAATGCAAACGCCTTTTATTGCTAACCCAATTTATATGGATAATAAAAGGCGCATGTTAATGGTAACAGGGCCAAACATGGGCGGTAAATCAACCTATATGCGGCAAACCGCACTTATTGTGATTTTGGCTTATATTGGCTGTTTTGTGCCCGCAAACGACACAAAAATAGGGCCTATCGACCAAATATTCACACGTATAGGCGCTGGCGACGATTTAGCTTCTGGTCGTTCTACCTTTATGGTAGAGATGACTGAAACAGCCAATATTATGCATAACGCTACCGCAAACAGCTTAGTGCTTATGGACGAAATAGGCCGCGGTACCAGTACGTACGACGGATTGTCATTAGCATGGGCATGCGCCCAACAGCTTGCTGATAAAATCAAAAGCTTTACCTTATTCGCCACGCATTATTTTGAATTAACCGAGCTTGCTGAGCAATTTTCAACGGTAGAAAACGTACATGTGACCGCGCTTGAATATGGCGAAGATATTAAATTCATGCATAAAGTTGAACAAGGCGCGGCAAGCGGTAGTTTTGGTATTCAAGTGGCCAAATTAGCCGGGGTACCTAAGCCTGTGATTGACTTAGCCAAACAAAAACTTGCCCAGCTAGAAAACAACGAGCCCTTAACTTTGCAAAAACCTCCCAAAATGCAGCAGGCTCAAGCAAGCAATCACCTGCAAGGAGACGCGCACAGACAACTCAATATTTTGCTAGATGAGCCGCACTGGTTAGAAACATCTATTGCGGCTCTAGATTTAGATTCACTTACCCCGCGTGAAAGCCAAGCGGTACTGTATCAATTAAAAACACGGCTGGCTGAAAAAACCTAAGCGGCTAAATACAACTGACGTCGTAACCCTGAGCAATACTAAATCTCGTATTGATTCGATTTTTGACTTACTAAATAGTGTAAATGTAGGTATACTATTTAGCCAACAAAGGCGGTATTCAAGCCGCCTTATTTGTGTGTGTTTTGCTCATTTTTATATAGTTATGTTTACATAATAAAATAGAGCCATTCAAAATCACCACACTATATAAACCTGATTGTTAGGAACAAGATGACAAATTATATTTTCGTCACCGGTGGTGTTGTTTCATCGCTTGGGAAAGGAATAGCGGCGGCTTCACTTGCTGCTATTTTAGAAGCGCGCGGGCTAAACGTTACCATGTTAAAGCTCGACCCTTATATAAATGTTGACCCCGGCACCATGAGCCCTATTCAACATGGCGAAGTATTTGTCACCGATGATGGTGCCGAGACTGATCTTGACTTAGGTCATTACGAACGTTTTATTCGTACTCGCATGACCCGTCGCAATAACTTTACCACCGGTCGTGTATATGAAGAGGTGATTAAACGCGAACGCAGAGGAGATTATTTAGGCGCAACCATTCAGGTTATACCGCATATTACGAATGAGATTAAACGCCGCATAATAGCCGGCGCAGAAGGTTACGATGTAGCCATTGTTGAAATTGGTGGCACTGTAGGTGATATTGAATCACAACCTTTTATTGAAGCCATTAGGCAACTTGGGGTAGAACGCGGTCGCGACCACACCTTGTTTATGCACTTAACATTGGTTCCTTACTTAGCCGCTTCTGGCGAAACAAAAACAAAACCCACTCAACACTCGGTAAAAGAATTACGCTCGGTTGGTATTCAGCCTGACATTTTAGTATGTCGTTCAGAAGTTGCGCTACTCAATAATGAGCGCAGCAAAATAGCGCTGTTCACTAATGTTGTTGAAAAAGCTGTTATTTCACTGCGCGATGCCAGCAGCATTTACCGAATCCCAGCTTCTTTAAAAGCCCAAGGTATGGACGAACTAGTGGTTAAACGCTTTGGTTACGACTTGCCCGAGGCAGACCTAAGCGAATGGGAACAAGTACTATATGCTGAATCAAACCCAGTCGACGAAGTTAATATAGGCATGGTGGGCAAATATGTTGCATTACCAGACGCTTACAAATCGGTAAATGAAGCCTTAAAACATGCCGGCCTTAAAAACCGCTTAACGGTGAATATTAAACACATAGATTCACAAGACATTGAATCCAAGGGTGCCGAACTTTTAACCAACCTTGATGCTATATTGGTGCCAGGCGGATTTGGCGAGCGTGGTATTGAAGGTAAAATAGCCGCCGCACATTACGCACGAACCAACAATGTTCCTTTTTTGGGAATATGCTTAGGCATGCAGGTCGCCTATATCGAATATGCGCGTAATGTAGCCGGTATGGATAACGCAAACAGTACAGAGTTTGATCATGCAACGCCCTTCCCTGTTATTGGCCTAATTACCGAATGGCTCGATGCCCACGGCAGTAAAGAGACCAGAGATGTTACTACCGATTTAGGTGGTACTATGCGTCTTGGTAGTCAACTTTGTCATTTAGTTGAAGGTTCGAAGGTAGCCCAAACCTATGGGGCAACACAAATACACGAACGCCACCGTCACCGCTATGAGGTAAACAATAATTTACGCGGCGAAATAGAAAAAGCAGGCTTAATAGTCAGCGGATTATCTAACGACAAAGCATTAGTTGAAGTAATAGAGTTAGAGGATCATCCGTTTTATATTGCAGGACAATTTCACCCAGAGTTTAATTCAACACCACGCGATGGACATCCCTTATTTACTGGGTTTGTAGCAGCGGCAGGTGTGTATAAAAAAGAAAATCATTAATTAGCTAACGTATAAAAAGGAAAAGTAATGGCCAAGATTAGCCGAATAGTTGGACGCGAAATATTAGATTCCAGAGGTAACCCCACTGTAGAAGC
The DNA here is from genome assembly GCA_047636735.1 of Glaciecola sp. GTDB lineage: Bacteria > Pseudomonadota > Gammaproteobacteria > Enterobacterales > Alteromonadaceae > Glaciecola. Next base: position 27,111 of record JBLIGC010000002.1, read on the forward strand.
CGACGTTTTTTTAGAATGTGGCGCAATGGGCCGCGCTGCTGCACCGTCGGGTGCTTCAACCGGTTCGCGCGAGGCTCTTGAGTTGCGCGATGGCGACAAAGCGCGCTATTTAGGTAAAGGCGTATTAAAAGCGGTAAGCGCAATTAACGATAAGATTGCCAGTGCCGTTATGGGCGAAGACGCAGCAAACCAAGCCAACATCGACCAAATAATGATTGATTTAGACAGCACTGAAAACAAAGAAAATCTGGGCGCAAACGCGATTTTAGCAGTGTCATTAGCGGTAGCGAAAGCTCAAGCGATTAGTGTTGGCAAGCCCTTATATGCGCACATTGCCGATATTAATGGCACACCAGGCCAGTATTCAATGCCTGTGCCGATGATGAATATTATTAATGGCGGCGAACATGCTGATAACAACGTCGATATTCAAGAATTTATGGTGCAGCCGGTAGGCGCCAAAAGCTTCAAAGAAGCCTTAAGAATGGGCGCTGAAATTTTTCATAGTTTAAAGAAACTGCTAAACGCAAAAGGCCTTAGTACTGCGGTAGGCGATGAAGGGGGCTTTGCGCCTAATCTCACGTCTAATGCTGAAGCTTTGTCTATTATTGTAGCTGCGGTAGAAAACGCGGGTTACAAAATGAATGAAGATATAACCCTGGCGCTTGATTGCGCGGCTTCTGAGTTCTACAAAGACGGCAAGTATGTATTGGGCGGCGAAAGTAAATCATTCGATTCAAACGGCTTTAGTGATTACTTAGCCAACCTAAGCGCTAACTACCCAATTTTGTCGATAGAAGACGGCTTAGATGAAAGTGATTGGGACGGTTGGGCATATTTAACCAAAATTCTAGGCGACAAAGTGCAGTTAGTGGGTGACGATTTATTTGTAACCAACACAAAAATATTGAAGCGTGGAATAGACAACGGCGTAGGCAACAGCATATTGATTAAATTCAATCAAATAGGCACTTTAACCGAAACCTTAAATGCCATAAAAATGGCAAAAGATGCTGGTTTTACTGTCGTTATTTCACATCGCAGTGGCGAAACAGAAGACGCAACTATTGCGGATTTAGCGGTTGGCACCGCGGCCGGTCAAATTAAAACGGGGTCACTATGCCGCTCAGATAGGGTTGCTAAATATAATCAGTTACTGCGTATTGAAGAAGAGTTAGGCACAGCGGCTGTATACAAAGGACGCAGCGAAATTAAAGGCCAGTAAGGTGATTACGTTTACATAGTTGCTATTTTGAAGCAAAATGCTCTATGTAAACGAACTTAATATGAGCACTTAAATAATACCCATGGCAGTTAACAACAATACGCTTCAACAAACTATTTTTTCGCTATCAGCAAAGTATCCAAATTTTGCTGAGCTAAGCAACGCGCTATACGAGCGCGAATTACAGGTATTGGCGAATAGTACAATAAGTGATCCCAGTCTACTCAAACGAAAGTTAAAAGGGCTTAGCCACCATATTAAAAATGCCACTATGCATTTGTTAGACGGCAAAGCTCCTATTTCAGTAGACGTACATAATGGCAGTTGGCAATCAAAACAAAGCATTAAGTGTCCGTTAAGCTCGCAAAGCCCCGAGCGTACGTTGCAGTGGTACACCAAAACTGCAAAGTTAGGTGATGTAGTGCCTATATTTGTAGAATCTTTAGGGCAAACACACATAGAGTTAGACTGCATTGATGTTATGCAATCCGACAGACTGCATTTAAATAAATTTGGCTGGTTTTCTAAAAGCGGCGAATATTTTGAAATAGTGCCCAAACAAGCTAAGTATTTATTATTAAAGCCTACCAAAAGTATTATTTCAGCGGCGTGTGCGGGTCACTGCTGGAACGCCAGAGGCAAAGGTATTCCGCGTGCACTGTCATTACGAGAACTATTACTTTCAACAGAAATAGATTGGAAAATCTACAAATAGCCCCATAACGTAAATACAAAATAGCAACACGCTCGCTACCTCTAGGTACTTATTGCAGTAGCACATAAATCATCATATTTAGGAAGCATTCACATTACCACTCAGTCATCTCCAATAACAGATCCAAGCAAGGCCTCAAGCACAACTAAGGACGCTGGAAAACATAAACAGACTAGTCGCTCAATTATAAAGTGGTTGTTTGGCCACTTAAAGCCCTACAAAAAACAAGTGGCAATAGCACTAACTGCATTAATGCTTAGCTCACTGGCTTGGTTACTGCTTGGCCAGGGCATTAAATATGTGATTGATCAGGGTTTTGTTGCCAGTAATAAAGATGCGCTCAAACAAGCTCTTTTTGTTGTACTAGCCGTGGTTGTGTTTGGCAGCATTGCCACCTACTTCCGATTTTATTGGATGGTGTGGCTAGGTGAAAGAGTATGTGCTGATATCAGAAAGTCACTTTTTTCACACTTAGTCACGCTTACTCCCAGCTTTTTTGAGAACACCCGCACCGGCGAAATCATCTCACGTTTTACCAGCGACACCACCTTGTTACAATCGGTGGTAGGTACGGGTGTTTCTATGGCGCTGCGCTCAATAGTGATGTTTATTGGCGCTTTGGTGCTGATGTCTATTACTAGCTTTACCTTAACCATTTTGGTATTTGTTGCCGTACCTTTAATGCTTATTCCCATTCGCGTCTTAGGCAATAAAGTTCGTGTGCACAGCAAGCTTAGCCAAGATAAAGTTGCTCAAGTAGGCGGCATGATAGATGAAAGTCTTCATGAAATTCATACTCTGCAAGCCTATAACCATGAGCATGCCAGCAGTCATCTATTTGCTGAGAAAGTAGAAGGTGTCATGCACCAGGCGCGTAAACGCATTCACTTTAGAGCGCTGCTTATAGCTATTGTTATGGTCATTAGCATGGTCGCCATATTTATAGTGGCGTATGTGGGTGCGCTAATGGTTATTGACCAAAGAATAAGCGCAGGAGAGCTTACCGCATTTGTTTTTTATGCAGTATTAGCCGGCGGCGCTATTGCTACCATTAGCGAAGTAATTGGTGAACTCCAAAAAGCGGCTGGTGCCTCAGAACGTATTGTTGAACTAATGCAAGAGGTACCTTCAATTGCTGAGCCATTGCCTGGCACTAGCAGCGCAATAGATACAAACCAACATAGCAATATTGCGCTTACCATTAATAATATCGACTTTACTTACCCTACTGTTAGCAATAATCTCAAAGACAGCGATAAAGAAAAAGCATCGACGTCTATGGCAAAAACGGAACAGGCAACCCCGAAAAATAAATCAATTACTAAAGCAAATAAAAAGGTTATTCAAAACGTAAGCTTTGAAGTCGCCCGTGGTAAACGCCTGGCAATTGTTGGACACAGTGGGGCCGGCAAATCGACCTTATTTGAATTACTGCTTAGATTTTATGATGTTGATAACGGCGAAATTCGGATTTTTGACCAGCCAATCAAACAGCTACCTTTAGATGAAGTACGTAAACATTTTGCTTTGGTACCTCAAGATGCAGTAATATTTGCCGGCAGTGTGAGCGAAAACATAGGCTTTTCAAACCCAGGCGCCAGTATAGATGATATTAAAGAAGCGGCCAAAATGGCGTTTGCACATGAGTTTATTGAACAACTACCGCAAGGCTATAACAGTGAATTAGGTGAGCGCGGTGTAAAACTCAGTGGCGGACAAAAACAACGTATAGCTATTGCCAGAGCCATCGTGGCAAATCGCCCTATTTTATTATTAGACGAAGCCACCAGTTCGTTAGATGCCAGCAGTGAACAGTTTGTTAAAAAAGCCCTTGAACAACTTATGCAGAAAAAAACCACAATCATTATAGCGCATAGGCTGTCTACAGTTGTAAACGCCGACCAAATTCTAGTATTAGATAATGGTCAAATTATTGCTCAAGGTAAACATCACGAGTTGTATAAATCTAGTACAGTTTATAAAGAGTTCGTTGATTTACAACTGGTAGAATAATTTTTATTTGGATAATGCTATTTAACTAAACCCACTGCTCAAGCAGCGGGTTTTTATTGTTTTATAAACTCCATAGGCCCTTGTTAAAGATATTGTTTAACGAACAGTAAGGTAAGCTTTTAATAGCAACAGGCATCTTCCTGATTTACCTATTAATAGGTAGCCATGTAACATTTAGACACAATTCCCTTTGCCCTACTAAGCACTTTTTTTTGTAAGCAGTGTATTATAATGTTAGCAAGTTCTACATATCACTTTAATTGGCTATCCATAAAAGTAAATATACGAACATTTTTGAACACAGCATTTTTATAGGCAACAAAACAACTAAAATAACGGACATAACCTAATGACAAGATTGCAAAACAAAGCATTCCTATCGGCTATTGCTGGTGTGATGTTAATAACGCTTAGCTCGCTAGCTTACGCTGAAGATGAAAAGACCGATAAAGAAGAAGAAGAAGAAGTCACACTCTCCGAAACTTTAGCAGAACAAACAGGCTACGAAGGCTTTCTAGATATTTATCGAGATAAAGAAGACGGTACAGGCTTGGTGGTCATTGAAGAGGGTGACTTAAATAAACAATTTTTGTATATAGCATCAACCGTAGATGGAGTGGTTGCTGCCGGTGCTTTTAGAGGTCAATATCGCCAAGCTCGCTTAATTGAATTTAGACGCTATTTCAACAGAATTGACGTAATTGCAAAATCAAATTCTTTCTATTTTGACCCGCAAAACGCGATTAGTCGGGCAGCCGATGCAAACACCAGTGAGTCGGTGTTAGTGTCGACCGAAATTAAGCATGAAGAAGATGGGAAAATCGCTTTTTCACTGCAAGATTTAGTTAAAAACGAATCGTTACATCGTATAGCGCCTATGCCGCCAGCAGACCCTGAACAAGCTAAAGACATGTTTAGTTTAGGTACTTTATCGAGCGAAAAATCGCGCATTGGCAATATAAGCAACTTCCCTGAAAACACACATATAGTTGTAGATTACGTATTTGAAAACGACACACCTAAAAACTCGGGTGGCTCTGAAATAGCAGATCAACGATATACCACACTGAGCGTACAGCACGCCTTTGTGCAATTGCCACAAAGTGACTTTACGCCCAGACGCGACGACCCCCGTGTAGGCTTTTTTGGTCAACAAGTAGATGATTTAACAAGCTATCAAACAACCAACTACCGCGACGTTATTAACAGATGGAACTTGGTCAAGAAAAACCCTGAAGCGGCAGTTTCAGACCCTGTAAAACCTATTACATGGTGGCTAGAAAACACTACCCCTGTAGAATGGCGTGAAACCATCAAGAGTGCAACATTAGGCTGGAATACCTCGTTTGAAAAAGCAGGCTTTAGCAATGCAATAGAAGTTAAAATTCAGCCAGACGATGCCTTGTGGAGCGCCGACGATGTTCGTTATAACGTATTGCGCTGGACATCATCACCTAACCCTCCCTTTGGCGGCTATGGTCCAAGCGTTGCGCACCCTATAACAGGTGAAATACTCGCAGCCGATATTATGCTTGAGTACAGCTTTTTACAAGGTCGTTGGTTAGCGAGTAAAATGCTTACCGATGGCGCATCAAGCCTTACCTCATCTTTACCTGTAAGCGGCAACCACCCAACTAGCATGAACTATTGTTCATTGGGTCACGAGCTCACCATGGGTAAGCAGTTTGGCCAATACGCAGGGATTGCCAACGGTATGGGCGATATTGAAAAAAACCGCTTACTACGTCAATCTATGTATTATCTGATTTTGCATGAAGTGGGTCACACGCTTGGTTTAAACCACAATATGATGGGCACACAAATGCATGGTCCAAAAGAAGCCCATGACATCAATATTACACAGGGTATTTTATCCGGCTCGATAATGGACTATCCTTCTGTAAACTATGCACCTGTGGGCATGCAACAAGGTGATTTCTACTCAGAAAAACCGGGTCCTTACGACGACTGGGTAATTGAATATGGCTACTCCACTGCGTTAGCCGATCCTGAAGCTGAAGAAGCACGCTTAACAGAAATACTAAATCGTTCAACCCAGCCTAGCCTTGCCTTTGGTAACGATGCAGATGACATGCGTGCACCCGGTCGCCACGTAGACCCGCGTATAAATATTTTTGATATGTCCAACGATGCCGTTCAATATGCTGCAGACCGCTTCGAATTAATAAGTGAGTCGGCAAAAAAAATAAAAGATAAAATTTTAGTAGACGGGCGTTCACACAACGATTTAGTGGTAGGCGTAAATATCTTATTCAGAGAATTTCGTAATCAAGCTACGGTAACTAGTCGCTATATTGGTGGTGTTTACTTAAACCGCGCGATGGTTGGTCAACAAGGTTACACTCAACCCCTAACGCCGGTGCCCGCTGATTATCAACAAAAAGCTATGATGACGCTAAACAAGCACTTTTTTGCTCCAAATGCGATTACTAGTTTAGAGCCTTTGTATGCCTACTTGCAGCGTCAACGACGTGGATTCAGCGGCTTTGGACGCGACGAGTCACCTAAAATACATGCTATGTTGCTGGCTGCCCAAAAGAACGTTCTTGATCATTTATTACACCCGAATGTGACCATGCGTATTACCGACACCGCACTATTTGGAAATCAATACACCCTCGACAAAATGATGAACGATTTAACAAACGGTATGTTTAGCGCCGACATCAAAAGCGATGTGAACACCTATCGTCAGCAACTGCAGGTAGAATATGTAGAGCGCTTAATTGCTGCATCGGGTCTTGAAGGCAGTAGCTCTTACGATACTATTACCCAAGCAACCGCAACTAGCGAACTCAGGCGTATAGCCAAAATGGCTGACAACTCTAGAGGCAACAACGCCAGTAAAATCCACAAGCGTTATGTAGAAGACAGAATTGCTAGAGCATTTCATAAGAGTCAATCTTAAGTACTAAGTGTGTTAAATAGCTCACTTGAACATGAGCGATTAAACATAGACTATAAGAACACTAAGCCAAAAGCCAGTCACTTAAATGACTGGCTTTTTATGATCCTAAAGAATATTAACTCATCTGAGAAGCAAAACTGAATTCACAGTTTGTAAAAGTCTTTGTACCACTTAACAAAAGCTTCAATACCTTCATCAAGTCCAGTGCTAGGTCGATAACCTACTGCATCTACCAGAGATTCAACATTAGCGTAAGTATCCGGCACATCACCAGGCTGCATAGGCAACAAATTTTTTGCAGCCGTTTTGCCCAGTGCTTTTTCAATCGTTTTAATGAATGTGAGCAGGTGAACAGGCGTTTGCGCACCAATGTTGTAAACCCTGTAAGGCGCTTTACTACTGCTAGGGCTAGGCGATTTTGCATCCCATTTTTTGTTAGGGGCAGCAATGTGCATCGTAGTTTGAATAACGCCCTCAACAATATCGTCTATGTAGGTGAAGTCTCGCCTGTGCTCACCGTAGTTATATACATCAATAGGCTGGCCTTCAATTATCGCTTTTGTGAATTTAAATGGCGCCATATCGGGGCGGCCCCATGGCCCATATACGGTAAAAAAACGTAAACCTGTAGTCGGCAAATTGTATAAATGACTATAAGTATGTGCCATTAACTCATTGGCTTTTTTACTAGCTGCATATAAAGACACCGGGTGGTCTACTGCATCTTCTACCGAAAATGGCATAGACTCGTTTGCGCCGTAAACCGAGCTGCTAGATGCATAACATAAGTGCGCTACATTATTATGTCTGCAACCTTCCAGAACATTAACAAATCCTACAAGGTTTGAGTCAACATAGGCATGCGGATTAGTAATTGAAAACCTTACCCCAGCTTGTGCCGCTAAATGGATTACGCGCTCAAATTTATGCTCAACAAACAATGCCGCCATAGCGCTTCGGTCTGCTATATCCATTTTAATAAAGGTAAATCTGTTTGCCTGCTCGTGGCTATTAACCCACTCTATGCGCGCATCTTTAAGTGATGTGTCGTAATAGTCGTTTATGTTGTCTATGCCAACTACGTCTATATCCATACCTAAAAGCTGCCTCGCGGTGTGAGCGCCAATAAAGCCGGCTGCGCCAGTCACAAGGATTTTCATATAAGAACCTTTTTGTTACGTCAATTATTTCAAATAATAAAACGACTTCTTGTTAACTAAATTATAAAGTGATGTTGTTCTTTTTAGCCAAGGCTTTTACCTGTCTAACAGGAATGGCATAGCTAATTCCACTGGGGCTGGAAAGCGCTGCTTCTTTGCCTGCAGATACAAAAACTTTATTCAAAACACCCAGTACTTGACCACTATTGCGATCATAAATGGGGCTGCCGCTGTTTCCTGGAAAAGCGGTAATATCTAGCTGATAAATCAAGAAAGGTTCCTGTAAACGTTCAAGCATTTTTAAGGTTAACTCGTCGGCGTTACGTGCTGGATTAGCATCGGGCGCGATGGCTGCAATTATCCCTGTGTGGGTGGCAGGATATAAGCCTAACACGGCGCCTATTGGGTAACCGGTCATTACAATGCTGGTGCCTGGTTGGGCAAACTCGTCGCCCGCTAACGTCATTGCAGGTAGCGTATTTTCAATTTTCAGAATCGCTAAGTCGTGCACAGGATCGCTATCTATTAATGTCATTCTGTTAATTTTAGGTGACTTCCCTTCACCAGAAAGTGCAACATAATATTGCACTAGTTTACTATCAAGCTCTTTTGCTACTACATGGTAATTGGTAACAATATACTGACCATTGCCTACCACAAAGCCTGTTCCTAATATGCTAGGCGTTCGCGACTCAAGTGGCGTGTACAAAGCAACGCTTACAATAGATGCTTTAGATTGTTTTACCAAATCAACTAAGGGTATTTGATCATGCGCCAATGACACAGTGCTTATCATAAACATACAAACTACTAAATACACTTTAGTAAACGTGCGTTTAACCTGACTTATCGATGACAATGAATAATGCATGAATTCCCTATATACCCGTTATATGTAAATTTATATACTATCGCTTTTTAATTACTTTTGCAGGATTACCCGCCACAATGGACATTTCAGGCACCTCGTTTATAACTACCGAGCCTGCTGCCACAATGCAATTATCGCCAACATTCGCCATTATGAGTGCGGCATTGCCAATCCAACAGTTTTGCCCAATAGTCACTTTTGCAAACACGCCGCCTTGCTCTCGAATAGGCTTAGTTGCATCTTCAAAACTATGCTGTTGTTTGCCACTCATAATATGCACACCGCTGCCAAGCAGGGTATCTTGACCTATTATACACTTACCTATATTACACTGTGGTCCCACGTAAACACCAGCGCATAGTTCGGTATCAAGCTGAGAAAACAAAGTTGCAAACGAGGTATGGGCATTAGGATGAAAATTCTGCATCACGAGTGAGTAAAAGCCTGAGCGTAAATACGCACCTGTTTTACCAGGAAACAAGCTTAGCAATTGGCTATACGATGCAAACAATGCATCTTTGCTGGCCCCTTTTAATAGCAAAGATAAGACAAAATACGTAAGCGTGAACGGCAACATTAGCAACATCGCAATGCCATGGACAAGTTGTTTTACAATAGCTTTCATTTATTATCAATGGCCTTGGTTAATGGTTGCAGCACAGACTCCCAAGCATAATTTGCATTAATGGTTGCCAATGCATGCTGTCCCACTTCTACTTGTAGGGCATAATTGTTTGCTAGGGTTATTGCGTGTTGCTTAAAGTCGCCTGGCGTGCTGGCCAGAAGTATATCAAACTTGTCTTGGCACAAGATACCTTCTGCACCTAACGGAGTTGACACCACCGGCAATGCACAGGCCATCGCCTGCAAAACCTTATTTTGAACCCCTCGGGCAATTTGGAATGGAGCCACAAATATATGCGCCCTATCAAAAAATGGTTTGATGTCGTCTACAAAGCCCGTTACTTCAATATTAGATGCTGCCCCCAATTTAGTGATTTCAGCACTAGGATTCATACCGGCAATAATTAAGTGTGCATTTGGCACACTGTGTACAATGCTTGGCCAGCATTGTTCTACGAACCACAGCATAGCGTCAATGTTTGGTTTATAATCCATTACACCGCTAAATAAGTAGTTGGTCACATTGTTTGGTTTTGTGTAACTTGGATTAAATAGTGTTTGGTCTATGCCGTTCCCCAGTACTTTGACCTTTCCTGTATTAATTACTCTAGACTCAAATAACTTTTTTTCGGTGTTGGCAATAACAAACGCAATATCAAATTTTTCAGAAGTGGCTTTTTCTAGCAACTCTATTTTATTGGCCTCTCGGTTATATAGTGCTCGCTTCAAAAAGCCCGAGTCTTTCGCATATTGCCGCCATTTGTCAGAATCCACATCCATGAAATCCATCAACAACTGCGGTTTTACAGTAGCCTGAATGGCTTTTTGTGAAGACGCCTGAGTAAGCAAGCCTGACCCAAAAACATACGGTGCTAGCGATGAAGCGCTTATCAACACAGTATCAGCATGTTGCACACATTCGTTAAACGCGCTGACTAATTCACTTGAATAAAAATTAGTTTCACTAAAGGAGCAGTTTTTTATCACCGCTAATGCCAGCCTATATAACTTATTAGGAACCTTTTTAGATATCACTTTAATGCTAAATTTAGCCGCAAGTGCATTAGCATCGGCCAGTTCACTCTCAAACTCATAGGGTGCCAGCACGGTCACTTTGTGGCCTTTACGCACCATCTCTTCTATTTGATGAAAAGTACGTAATTTCTCGCCTTTGTTAGGCGGAAACGGCACTCTGTGCGCTAATACCACGATCCTTGACATATTTGGCGATTCCTTGTGAAATCAGGTCAAATTAAAACAATGGGCAATTCTAGTATTAGTCGGGCTAATAGTAAAATTTAATAGTTAAATCTAATCCACAGGGAAGAAACTTACAGGCTGTTTGTTTACCGTGTGCTTTATTTACCGTATGCTTTGGGCTATCAAATGGCTTGTTTACGCTGTGCTTTGTTTATCATATAGCGGGCAACTGCATAGCCAATAATACATAACCTATAAGACCCTATGCTAGAACATATTGCGCACATTCTTATTGCTCCCTTAAATCAATTTGTATTAGGTATATTGCTCGGGCTAGCCATACTAAAATTTACACCTACTGTACGTTGGGTTGGTAAATCTATTGTGGTAATGAGTGTTATGTGGGGCTTTTTGTGCTCCCAATATTTTTTTAGCCATTGGCTAGCGGCGCCTTTAGAAAATGTATTCCCGCCGGTGCAGGTGACCAGCGAAAAATGGCAGCACGCCACCGCGATTTGGGTGCTTGCTTGCTATCATTTTGAGGCTGAAAAGCTTCCCCGCGTAAGCCGTTTCAACCATTGTTCAATAGAAAGACTGGTGCATGCCGCGAATATGTACCGCGTTAAGACTATGCCTATTTACTTAACGGGTGGCGATTTTAATAAACAATCTAGCTTACAGCATGCCACCGAAGCCGCTAAGTTCTTAATCGAATTAGGTGTCGCAAAAGGCGATATAAAGATTAAAAGCGAAGGCGAAAATACGGCAGCAGAGGCCGCACAAATAACCACTGCCCTAAACCAGCTAAACAAACCACATATGCTTGCGGTAGTGTCGTCAGCCACTCACGGTTTACGACTTTCAAAAATATTAGCCGCAAATAAGATTAACTATGTGTTTATTCCTGTTCACTATTTTGCTAAAGGCTCTATTCAGTACAAACTGAATATGCCCTCTAACGCTGCCTTAGCAAGAAGTCAAAGAGCATTTTATGAATACGCAGCGCTGGTAAAATATTGGCTGGAAAATTAGCCCGGCTATTTAAGTCCAGCAACCCAATACTCTTTAGTCATTAGTATTTTTTGTGCATCTGCTGCTGTTAGCCGTCATAGCTTAAATCGGCAGGGCCACTACCTGCCATTAAACATCAACTGCAGCTTGGTGCTTCTAGTCACCACCAAGAAATGTATAAATACGGTAAACGCAAAACTCAAGCCCAGCACAAGCGTAAACGCCAAGTAAGGATTAATGACAATATTGGCAGCGTGATTAATAGTATTCAAGCCCAATACAAGGGCTATAATGATAGCATGATGAAATAAATAAATTGAGTATGACGCAGCAGATAAACCTTTAGACCACCAAGATTGGGTAGCAAAAATTAGGGTTGCGCCCAACCAAACAAACAATGAAACCGTTATAGCCTGAATGTGCTCAATATACGGAAGCGTAATAACATTTATGATGCTTGGCAGCCACCAAGGTAATGCTCCAATAAGCAACAATGGCAAAAATACTAAAACACCCATATATGATGCAAGCACAAGCAGCATCGACTGGTGTGTCAAAAGCGCGAACATGACGCCAATTAAAAAATAGTCTAAATACGAAAATATACTATATATACTGCCAATAACAGGTAACGAGGAATAAATAGGTATACCAACTTTGTTTAGGGCTAGTATGCATAAATGAAAAATAGGAATAGTGAGTAGTATCAGCAACATAAACATTGCTGCACGTAGTTTGTCCTCAGGTGGCCTAATGCGTGCCACTACAAAATGAATGCAAGCATAGGCACAAAAATACACCAGTAGGTTAATCAAAAACCATAAATGCCCAGCAAAATCACCGGCGTTTACATATGTGTATTGTGCTAAACCGCTCACATAACTGAGGATATAAAACGAAGGGATATTAATAAGCAGCAGTACACTTATCAGCGGCCATCCTATTCGCTTTACTTTTGTTAGGCAAAAATTTCTAACAGACTGTTTTTGCAATAACACAAAAGCGAAAAAGCCTGAAACCATAAAAAATAGAGGCATTCTAAAAATATGAATAGCATCTGCCGCTGCATAAGCCCACGGCAACGATTGGGTATAACTAACTAGCCAATATTGATCCGCCGAAAATGCAGCGCAAGTATGCAATACTAGCCCTAGTACCATTAAAACGGCGCGTAAGTTGTCTAAGTATAAATAACGCGTCATACTAATTAGTCCGCCTACAAAAACTACCGATAAGATGCGTAAACCCAGCATATCCTAGCATGTTTAAATGTATGCCGTCGCTCACATACAAAGACTGCTGCGTTAATTTGTCAAACGGCAATAAAGAAACCTGGGACAAGCCCATATAGTGTTTATCTATAGCCTCATTAAAACGTAAAAAGCCACTGTGAAACTTTTCACGAGCGGGACTGTACTTAAGTTTCACAAGCGCAATTGGCGCCTCAGTTTTTGTTTTTATATCGCTTACCAAGTCGATTACCTGTTGTGCGGTGTCCATTGGTGGTTCACCTATAGCAATGTCGTTTTCACCAATATAAAGAACGACTCGAGCTACATTTTGCAAACTCGTATTGGCCAAGTAAGCACGTATATTTTCAGTTGTGCCATTATTAAAACCATATATTGCCAAAGGTTTGCAGTCATTAAGCATACTTTCAGGCAGTCGAGAAATTGACGAACTGCCTATAAACAAAGTGTAGCTTTCAGTTGGTCTTTCAACAGAACGTTGCCAGTCTTGCCACCAATAACTTAGCAAGTGTCTTTGCTGCTTATCTGCTAAAAAATACCAACCTGCAGTAATACTTAGCAGGGCAAACAACATTGGCAAGGCAACCATTAACGCTTTTTTCACTTGCAAAAACCCTAGCTAAACAAAATAAAATCAATAAGTATCTAAATATACAGCAAAAATTAACGATAACATATACAGTACTGCTCTAGCATTTTAAGTTTGCTCGGCCGGTATAAATAGATAACAATATATTTTACGGCGATGTAAAATTGATTTTCACACCGAATACGGCGAATATGGACAGCTTAGAACCTGATATAACGGTAACAACTTCTTTTGACTACAGTATGCAAAGTGTCGAGAAATTATACACCTGCGTGTTCAAAAACAATCCTGCAGGCAACATATTCCTTAGCTACGAATGGATTTCAACGTGGCTGCAGTGCGCTTCTAACAAACCGCTATTAACCACCTTTATATCATCTTGTGTTAATGAGCCTGTAGGCTTTGCGTTTATAGGCTGTGTCGACTCAGTCCTTGGTAAAGTGTTTTTTCTTAATCAAACGGGCAATCAACAAGACGACCAAGTTTGGATTGAATACAACGACGTGATTTGTGCCAGCCAGCATAAGGCCTGCAGAAATGCGTTGCTACACTATTTGGCAGAACAACGAAACACGTTTAAATTTGTTGGTGTTAATAATATGCAGGCTTGGTCTCATAGGCACTGGCGAGAATGGTCATTGCAGCCAATCAATGGCTTTATTGCAGCTTCAACAAAGCCGCCAGCAGATTCTTGTGCCAGCGCATCGAATACTTCACTTATAGCCCATTTTTCAAAAAATACTAAAAGCCAAATATCCCGATCTCAGAAATATATAGAGCAACAATACGGCGAAACAACAGTAACTTGGCTCAGGTCTAATCAAGTAGAAGCTGCACTTAAAGACATGGCTAATTTACACATTGAACAGTGGGGGAAACATGACTATGGCAGTGGATTTACTAACCCGAGGTTTGTTGAATTTCATCGACGGATTATGCAGCAGGGAATGCAGCAAGGAATGCAGCCAGAATTACAACAACCATTACTGCCGCAAAACAACCAATCGACCAATAGTGATTGGGTGCATTTAGCTAAATTTTGCGCTGGTGATGTAACATTAGGCTACCTCTATTTTTTCACGCGTAACAAGCAGGTGTATTTTTACTTGTCGGCCATTAACTACGCCACACAAGACAACAAATACAAACCTGGCTTACTCATGCACAAACTTGCCATGCAGCACTTTGAAGGCTTAGGTTACACAAGTTACGACTTTCTAGCCGGCGATGCTCGGTATAAAACATCCCTTAGCAATCAAAAGTATTTACTACACAGCCTGCAACTCTATGTAAACAAGTGGTATTATTGGCCGATTAAGTTGTGTGTGAAGATAAAGCGCTGGTTTATCCAAAGTGCTAAAAAACGATAAGGCAAGAAAATAACTATTATGCCCACAATGCAACCCATTTTTCACTTTACAAAAGCTGCAAGCAAGCATGATAAGTTTCAAGTCGGCAGTCCCTTGCCAAAAGGGTTGTTTTATACAAACCAATGTATAACGCTTGTAAATGCAAAAGGCACAGTAATAAGTGCTCATATTAAGCCTATTCAACTATGGCCCGACTTATCTATTAAATGGGTCAATATTGAAGGCGCATTGAACATTTGTGTAGACGAAAACGAAGGTCTTTTCCTCACAAACAAGCAGCCCACCGAAGCTTTAAAACGCGTTGACTGGGTTAAACAAACTAATAATCAATTGGTAATTAACACCATAAATGGTGATGTATCATTAAATGTTAATGAGTTTATAAGGGCGTCGCTTGCCGAGCAAGTAAATGTGATAGCTAATATTGACATTGAAAACCACAACTCACCACAAGGGGTGTTCATAACTAGCAAACCTACCAACGTTCGCACACAATACGAAGTTGTTTTCACAAGTATGCAGCAACCATTGCTGTGTAAAGTCAAACAAACAGCAGAAATTTCACTTGCACAAACCCAGGCTTCCTCGGCAAACCCAGACTTAGCTAGGATGAAAGCTATAAAAGTATACGCCAATATAGTCGTTTACTATGCCGATACCGCTATACTAACTAATATAAGTGTGCACAATTCAAACGCCATAGTGCATCATAACGGCCAGTGGGATTTAGGCAATGAGCATAGCGTGAAGGTAAAACGCTTAGCAATCACTTTAGCGTATACAAGCACCAAACAAGAAGTGCAGTTGCTAGCCAATACCGAAAAACAGCCAATATCTGAATGTTTCGACACTTTCGAACTTGTGCAATACAGCAGCGGCGGCCAGCATTGGAACAGTGAAAACCACGTAGCGAGCAATAACAACGTAAATTTAAAGCATAAAGGCGCACTTGGCCAGTTGGCGTTTGAAGGCGGTATTCAAAAAATACACACAAACCGCCCATCGCCACTGATTAACATTCAATTAAACGCCAAAGAATTAAGCATTTACCCACAGCACTTTTGGCAAAAATACCCAACGGGTATAGGCAGTGATAATACCCAAACCATTATAGACTTTGCCGACCAACGCAGCGAATGCGATGTAGAGCTTCAACCTGGCGAGATAAAATCTCATAACCTTGGCTTTTCAATGGGCAAAGCTAACGCAATAAATGGCTTAACCATTAATAACAACTATGTACTTAACCCCGAAAACTTAGAGCAAAGTCAAGCTAACCCATTTATAAATAAGCACTTGGGGCAGCACCCACTGATGCCCGCTGTTAACGGCCAAGGCGATGTTAATTGGTTGCATAAAAGAGAATTGGTAGATGAGTTTGGCTGGCGTAACTTTGGCGATTTGTACGCCGATCATGAGGCCGCAGAACATAAAGGCAAAGGTATTTTTGTTTCACATTACAATAACCAATACGACCCTTTATTTGGCTTTGTAAAACAATGGCTACTAACTCAAAACTCGACTTTTAAAGTATTAGCTGAAGATTTGTTTGATCACATTATTCATATAGATATTTACCACACAAAGCATGACAAACCAGAGTATAACCAAGGTTTATTTTGGCATACAGACCATTACGTCCCTGCCAAAACCGCTACGCATCGCACCTATTCCCAGCATCAAGAAACGGGCGTGTATATGGATCATGCTGGCGGTGGCGGTCCGGGTGCACACCACTGTTATAGTTCGGGTTTAGCCCTGTATTATTTGATGACCGGCGACGAGCGTGCAAAACAAGCAACTTTAGGCTTAGGGCAGTGGATGCGAAACATCTACGAAGGTGACGGCACCCTGCTGGGTTTAATTTTACGCGCCAAAAATGCCAATAACATTACGCTTGCGTTTATGAATAAATTACTGCCTGGCAAAGGTACTGGCATAGTACGCAATTTATTCACCAACGAGTATCCGCTTGACCGCGGCACTGGTAACTATGTAAACGTGCTGCTTGATTGTTTTGAAACAACCCTTCAAAAGTCATACTTTGAGCAAGCACAATATGTGATCTTAAATACCATTAGCGAAAACGATAATATTAACGCGCGTAATTTTGAAGACGTTGAAAACTCCTGGTACTACGTAGTTTTTCTGCAGGCCGTTGCCAAATACTTAGCCATAGTAGGCCAACAAATTTCGGTAGCGTCGAGTCAATTTGTGAATTTACATAAAGTACTCGCTATCCACAATGCGTTTATACACTATGTGAACTACATGGCCAAGCATGAGCAACATTATTTAGCCAATACCGCTATATTGGAATACCCTAACGACACATGGACCGGCCAAGACTTACGCAAAGTGCACGTGTTGCTGTGTGGCTATGAACTAACTCACAACCCTCAAATGCTAAGTAAAGCTAAACAACTTACCGACGTAGTTTACCCAGCCTTATTAGCCAGCAAAGAAGTCACCTACACTAGAATCCAAGCATTAATAATGCAAAATTATGTTAGCCAAGAAAGCATTTCCGGAAGTTTTAAAGACCTCCAAGTTATACTAAAACAACATAGTCAGCACGCCGCTGAACAAGGGAGTGTAACTACGCTGAACATTAACAAAAGTTACCTTTCACGTTTTGTCATATTCGTAAAAGCCTACTCAATCAAAAACGAAATCGATATGTTGTGCGTACGTATTCCTGCCGTCAAAAAGGTGCTTAGGCGATGACATCGGTTGCATTTATTATTCCCCATATGGGGCGTGAAGGCTTACTTATAGATACGCTCAATTCAATTGTAGCACTTAAGGTAAACGGCATTACCATAAGTATTGTAGTTGCTAGTAAAAATGAATCATTTAGCGATGAATTACTCGCATATAAGCAGTCATTGTCTATTGTATTTCTTCCCATTAGCAAACAGGTAACAATATCAAACCAACGCAACATGGGCGTTCAGCACACCCAAAGTGATTACTTAGCGTTTATTGACGCCGACATTGCCCTGTCACCCAACTGGTTAAGCGCTATGCTAAAGGTGCTTGAATCACCTAACGTTGTATTGGCAAGCGCAGTACAAAAAGCCAGTGAGCATGCAAGCGAACTAGAAAATGTACGCGTACTGCTGAGTAACTTATCAGTAGACTGCACTATGGAATTTTTACCCGGACGAAATTTACTATTATCGCGCGCTATTTTTGATCAAACCGGTGGGTTCCCAGGAGAATTAGTCACCTGCGAAGACTACGTGTTTACTCAAAACGTAGGCCTATACGGGCAGCTTTATTATTCAACTGCCGCTAGCTATGTGCATTTAGGTGAAGATAAAGAATATTTAGCCATGGCTAAAAAAGAAGTGTGGCGGGGTCAATCAAACTTAGCTTCTATAAAAGGCAGGCACGTGCCTTTGTCGGAATATCCTAGTTTTATTGCACCTCCTGTTTTTACCTTAGGGATTTTAGGCTTTTTGGTGGCGCTATTAGCCCAGTATCCTATACTTGCATTGTTAAGCTTATCAGGCAGTTGTGG
The DNA here is from genome assembly GCA_047636735.1 of Glaciecola sp. Classification (GTDB taxonomy): domain Bacteria; phylum Pseudomonadota; class Gammaproteobacteria; order Enterobacterales; family Alteromonadaceae; genus Glaciecola. Next base: position 45,594 of record JBLIGC010000002.1, read on the forward strand.
CATTTTGGCTTTATATACGCTTCGGTTATGGAAAAAACGACTTGAGTATCCTAGTGTATTCGCGATTGTGGCATTTTATACACTATACTTTCCAGCCCGCACAATAGGCACTGTAATGGGTGCTCTAAAGACGCTTGAAACAGGTACAGAAAAATAATGGCAATAGCCAAAACACCCAAAGTTTTACAATTTATTTGTTCCACTGGTTTTTACGGTGCAGAACGTTGGATACTCGCGCTGTGTAAAAATACAAGCAAGGCCGACTGCGAGTATAGCCTGGCAGTTACCGACGAAGACAACTCCAAAGATCTAGAGCTAGTAAAGCATTTCAGGCGCGATTGCGGCACAGCGACAGCCTTACCTATGGCACACAAATTTGATTTTTCAATAGTCTGGAAACTCGCCCAACATATTCGTGAAAACAAGATTGATATTATTCATACTCATGGCTATAAGTCGGATATTTTAGGGGTGCTAGCAGCCAAAAAATCGGGTATAGCGGTAGTCGTTACCCCGCACGGTTTTGAAAATGCTGCCGACTTCAAACTGCGCGCCTTTATTTGGTTAGGCTGTCAGTCAATGCGCTTTGCCAATAAGGTAGTTCCGCTTTCACCGGCTTTAATGGATGACGTTAAGGGCTTTGGCGTAAAGCCAGAAAAACTCGAATATATCCAAAACGGTGTCGACTTAAGCGAAGTCGAGCATGCGCGCGATAATTTCCCATCGGCATCCAAAGAAAAATTTAGAGTCGGTTTTATAGGCCAAATGATTAGTCGCAAAAATATAAAAGACTTGCTCGATGTTTTTGCCGCCCTGCACCAACAACGCAACAACGTTGAATTAGTAATGCTAGGCGATGGCGACGAGCGTGCGCAGCTTGAAAATTACGCTAGCACGCTTAGCTGCGCTGCAGATATTCATTTTTTAGGCTATCGCGATGACCGTCTTGCTTACTTAAAAAGCTTCGATATTTTTGCCATGACCTCGACACTTGAGGGAATACCGCGCTGCTTAATGGAGGCCTGCGCAATGGGCACACCAGTCGTAAGCTACGACATTGATGGCGTTGACCAGTTAATCACGCACAACAAAACAGGCCTTTTGGCTCCATTAAAAGATAAGTCTTCGTTAATAACGCTATTTTTGCAGGTTTACGACAGCCCTGAAGATGCCCTAGCACTTGGAAAAAACGCTATTCAATATGTAAATAAGCACTATGCGGCTACTCGTATGGCGCAAGAATACCTTGTATTATTTAAACAACTCATTAACGCTGAACATAAGGATAATGTTTGATGGCAACTGTCAGGCAACAAATAACATTTCTACTAAGTGTCGATACTGAGGAAGAATGGGACTGGGATGGGCCATTTCCCGAGTCAGACTTTTCAGTTGAAAACCTTCATATGCTGCCTGCCTTTCAAGCTTTTTGTGAAAAAAAATCCCTTCGCCCTTGCTATTTTGTTGATTATGCCGCTGCTGTTGGTTTAGTAAAACAAACAGCATTTTTGGCGCGCATGTTAAAAGGTAAGTGTGAACTGGGCGCCCATTTACACCCTTGGGCAAATCCTCCCTTCTATGGTAAACCTACCGAAGAAAGTTCACACGTAATTAATTTGCCATTAAAACAAGTTGAAGACAAACTAGATGTATTACTGGATGTTTTTAGTCAACGCTTAGCCTATACACCTAAAGCTTTTAGAACTGGGCGCTGGGGCATTTCTGAGGATATTATGAACTTGCTCTACTTACGCGGATTCGACATAGACTCTAGCGTATATCCTTTTTACCGAAATGAATACTTCGACTGTTATGGTTCGCCGCTTGTGCCCTATTGGCCCGCTACCGACAACGTGCTAAAAAGCGGCACCCAGCGCAATATTTTAGAAGTGCCGGTCACCGTGGGCTTTAACCGAACACCTTTCGAAACAGCAGCCAAAGTACACGATGCGTCTGAAACCTCCATGTTGCAAGCCATGAAAACCACGGCTATGCTTTGGCATAGCAAACTTCTTCGTAAAATTTATTTTAGCCCCGAAGTCACCAGCAGCCAAGATATGATCACGCTAGCCGACAGTGCCATTGAAAATGGACACCAGTGTTTGCATATGTACTTTCATAGCTCCAACCTTATCAGCAATGGCACCGGATTTTTAAAGTCAGACAAGCCATTTGAGCTTATATGCGAACGTATAAGTGAAGTACTTAATCATTTACACAATGAGTACGACGTAAACTTTATGACCCCAAGCGAGTACAAAGTTTTCTTGAAAAATAATCAACAACAAATTGCGCAATAGACAATGGCGAACTTACACCAATTCACTCTTAGCGACATAGCAGATTATCAACGTTTTGTTGACAAGCACGAGCATGCGACGGCCTATCACAACAAAGCTTGGGGAGAAGCTGTCTCCAGTGCCTATGGATTTACGCCCAAATATTTTGCCTTGCAACACAACAGTAAAATACTAGCGGTCATGCCATGTGTACTAATGAAAACACTAAGAGGTAGAGCCAATTTATGCTCGTTACCGTATTGTGATTTAGGTGGCATATTAGCCAACGATAACGACAGTGCGAATGAACTAAAGCAACAAGTAACCCAGCTTGCTCTTGATAAAAATTGGGGCTTTGAGTACAGAGGCGCGTTGTTTGAATATGGCGACAAAATACATAGCAAAAACGACGATGCAGTTGCCCACAACACTGATATTGTTGATGGCACAAAAGTGCGTATGCTATATTCGCTTAGCGAAGACGTAAACGCTCAAATGGCAAGTTTCAAACCAAAGCTACGCAGCCAAATTAAAAAAGCGATTAAAAATGGCGTGTCATCTACCGTTTTGGCAACACCCACTGCCAATGACTTTGCCGCATTTTATCGAGTATTCGCCGCCAATATGCGCGATTTAGGTTCTCCGGTACACAATAAAAAGTGGTTTGAATCTATTTTTAGTGCTTACGGTAAAAACGCTTTTTTGGTACTGGTGTATTTCGAAGAGCAATGCGTAGGCGGAGCGGTTGTTATTCATACAGATAACAAAGCAGTAATTCCCTGGGCAAGCACCCTACGCGATTTCAACAAATTGGCACCTAATATGCTCATGTATTGGGAAGTATTGAGCGAAACTATTCGCCGCGGCTTGCCCAACTTCGATTTTGGCCGTTCCGGTTACAACGAAGGTACTTTTAGATTTAAGAAACAATGGGGAGCCACACCCGAGGTGTTGCAATGGCAAACCCTATGCGATGGTGAATTACGTGAAGAAACAACGTCGGTAAAGTCGTCGCTTCGCAGGCAGGTCGAAAATATATGGCAAAAATTGCCCCTTGGGTTAACCACTGCTATTGGTCCCAAAATCCGAAAATTCATAAGCTTGTAGGGAAAATATGTGCGGCATAGCAGGTTTTATAGCAAATAGTCACTTCACCCATAATGGCGCAGCACTCACCCAACAGCATTTGCTTAATATGGGTAATGCTATTGCACACCGTGGCCCCGATGCCAAGGGCGAATACTTAGATGATGACATTGGCCTTTGCCACAGGCGTTTAAGCATTTTAGATTTATCGCCAGCTGGTAATCAGCCTATGTTTTCAAGCGACGGTAATATCGTAATTGTATTTAACGGCGAAATTTATAACTTTCTAGACATACGCAAAGAGCTTGAAGAAGACGGCATAAGCTTCGTTTCACACACCGACACCGAAGTAATCATCAAACTATATGAACGCGAAGGCCTAGACTGCCTAGCCAAGCTTAACGGCATGTTCGCTTTTGCCCTATGGGACAAAACTAAGCAGCAACTGTTCATTGCCCGCGACCGTTTAGGTAAAAAACCGTTGTACTATTACAACGATAAAAACACGCATCAATTTGCATTTGGCTCAGAAATTAAAGCCATCTTAACCCTACCCAATATTAAAAAAGAGCTGAGGCTGGATGCGGTACATGATTTTTTCGCTTATCAGTATGTACCCGATCCTAAAAGTATCTTTAAGCACATCCATAAATTGCCGCCTGCGCATTATTTAACAATGGATTTAAGCATTAAAAACCCGCCTATAGTTATTGCAGAATATTGGAAGCTGAGTTTTGCTAAACAATCTCAGCTTAGCGAAACCCAAGCTATTGAAAAACTTCGCGAGTTAATAAAACAAACCACAAAGCGCCGCATGATAAGCGATGTGCCTTTGGGCGCATTTTTAAGCGGTGGCGTAGATTCAAGCGGCATTGTCGCGACCATGGCTAGCTTAAGCGACAAACCGGTAAAAACCTGCACCATTGCTTTTGACAACGAAAAATTTAACGAAGCTAAATTTGCCCAGTCGGTAGCCACACAATATGCTACTGAGCATCACGAGTTGTTGGTGCACCAAAACGTCGCGAACACCCTAGAGCACATAGTCAGTTTCTTTGACGAACCCTTTGCCGACCCGTCATTGGTGCCGACCTTCTTTGTATCAGAACTTGCTCGCAAAGAAGTAACCGTGGCGATAGCGGGCGATGGCGGCGATGAAGTATTCGCAGGCTACGAAAAGTACACCAACGACTTTATAGAAAACCAGTTGCGCGAGAAATTTCCTAAAATGATTCGTGAAAAAATGTTCCCGGTGCTTGCCAAAGTATGTGGCCTAATAAATATAAACCTATTTAAACGTGCAAAGAACTTACTTAACAGCTTAAGTTTACATGCCGATATGGGCTTTTATATTACCAACAGCTTTATAAATGACGAACAATGGCAACACCTTGCCCTGCCCCAAACCTTATCGGCATTAGGTGACTACCATCCTTCAGCAAACACGATACAAAAATACAAAGAAGCCGACGGCAACGATCACCTAAGCAAAATATTATACACCGATATGAAAACATACCTAACCGGCGGCATTTTAGTAAAAGTAGACCGCATGAGCATGGCAAATTCATTAGAAGTGCGCGCCCCTATTTTAGACAAAGAAATATTGGAATATGCGGCTTCCTTGCCCTCATCACTTAAGTTTAGAAATAAAGAAAAAAAGTATGTGTTAAAAGAAGCCTTTAAACCGTATTTAAGCGACGATATTTTATACCGTAAAAAGATGGGATTTTCAGTGCCCCTCGCCCAATGGCTTAGGGTAGAACTCAAAGACATTGCCCAGCGTTATTTAGTAGATGATGTCAAAGGCTTAAACACAGTCTTTGATATCAAAAAAATTGCACACATGTGGCAAGAACATTTAAGCAGCGTCCACGACCACTCTTCGCTATTGTGGTCTATGTTGATGTTTGAGATGTGGTGGCAAAGGTATATGGATTAGCATGAATAAGAAGAAAATACTGCATATAACGTATGACATGCGCATTGGCGGCGCAGAAATGGTAATTAAAAACATTATTGAAGGCTGCGATAACGCCCGTTTTGAAATGTCTATCTATTGCATAGAAGAACCTCTAGGGCCTTGGGGACAAGATTTACAGCAAAGGGGTATTAGCGTCGCTACTACTGCTCGCAAAGATGGATTTGATACAAAGTTAATAAAAGCTATACGCCAACATATTAGCACCAACCACATAGACATATTACATTGTCATCAATATACGCCTTGGGTTTATGGAACATTAGCGGCGATTGGTTTAAAGACCAAAGTGGTATTTACTGAACACGGTCGTTTTTATCCAGACTCAAGCAGTTGGAAGAGGCGGATTGTAAATCCTGTTTTAGCCGCTTTTACTTACAAGATAACCGCCATATCTAAAGCAACTAAAAAAGCATTGTTAGACTATGAATTTTTGAAAGAAAATGCTGTTGAGGTCATCTATAACGGTATTAAACCGCTTCATGCAGATACCGCCGCAATAGAAAAAATCAAACAAACATTGGGGCTTAATAACGACGACTTTATATTTGGCACTATTGCACGGCTCGATCCAGTCAAAAATCATGAAATGATGCTCAATGCCTTTGCCAAGGTAGTAAGCAAACAAAGCAAGGTAAAGTTAATTATAGTGGGCGACGGCGAATTAATGCAAAGCCTGCAGGCGCAAGTGCTAGAATTAGGCTTAAAAGACAATGTTATCCTTACCGGATATATTTCATATCCCAAAGATTACTTAGCACTTTTTGACATATTTTTACTATCATCGCTAAGTGAAGGTACATCAATGACTCTGCTTGAAGCAATGTCATTGGGTAAGCCGTGTATTGTCACTGATGCCGGTGGCAACAAAGAAATTGTTGGGCATGAGGAAACGGGCTTAGTTGTCGATAACAACAATATGACGCAATTTGCCGATGCAATGCTTTTACTTTCTTTTAATGAAAGCAAAAACCTCATATATGGCAAAAACGCAGAGAAATGTTTCGATGAAAAATTTGATGAACAGCACATGTCAGCAGAATATAACCAGTGTTATGGTGCTTAAATGATTAAGATACTTACTTTTTTTAGTGTTTTGGGTTCGTTGTTATTAATAACGGCTGCTCCTTATATAGCAGCGGCTGCATATGCGACAGTTTCGTTATTACAACCACAACATGTGTGGTTTTGGGCTTTTGACAGCATTTCTATATTTAAAATAACGGCAGGTATTGCCATTGTAGCTTGGTTCATTAAAATGTTGCGGGGGGGTATGAATTGGCAGATTTATAACAACGGTATCTTTTACGGAATAGTAATACTGTGCGGTTTATATTATTTGTCAGAATCCCTATCTCCTTTTCAGAACTATTCATCTAGCGTTGGTTCAACTCTGGTGATGGATATTTATACAACAATAGTAATAATGTTTTTCATAGTCTTGGGAATAATTGACCATGAAAAAGCCTTGAAATGGATCGTTTATACAGTCATTGGCGTTACGCTATACTACACTTGGTGGGCTAATATAGCTTATTTCGAAAGTAATTGGTCACAATTTACGCAAAACAGACTAAGAGGGCCCAATGGCAGCCCCTATAAAGACGGCAACATCTTCTCAATATTGTTTGTGATCGGACTACCCTTTGTTTTATTCGCTATTTATAATGTTGATAAGAAATGGCAAAAATTAGCGTTGATATTAGTTATTCCTCTTATTTGGCATGCTATGGTGCTTTGTGCTTCTCGCGGCGCGTTACTAAGTGCCGGAGTTTCCACATTGGCGGCTGCTTGGATGATTAAGTCCAAATCTTTTAACGTAGTCCTTCTAGCTGGTTTCATCGGCTTCATGATCACTCAAGGAGGAGAAATGGTTTCAAGGACGCTAACTACTGTTGAAAGAGCGGAAACCAAAGAGCAGACCGAGACAATCAATCCACGTATTTTATCGTGGCAAGTTGGCATAGAGCTAATCAAGAAGTACCCTTTATTTGGAGCTGGTCCACAGAGGTTTCAAGAGGCTTCTCGCTTTCATTTCCCGGGTAAATCACCGCATGTTGCACATAATACATTTTTGAATTTTGCATCAAATATAGGCTTAATCGCAGGTTTCATATACCTTTCATTTTTTTGGCTTTCATGGAGAATGTATAAATGGAACAAGATGCACTTAAGCAAGTCACAAGATAGATTTCACACTTATGTTAATAATGCTAGCTTCTGTTCTTTGCTTGGGTTTTTCACTGGAGCGTTATTCTTAGACCTGATCATATTCGAGCCCTTCTTTTTTCTACTAATTATTATTATTGCAAATAACTTTATATTAAAGAAACACTCTACAGCGACTGCTTTAGACGAAAAAGAAAAGTCGAACATTAAACCTAGCAGAATAAGCATATCTGCTAGACAGCAACAAACATAAATTAATTCACTTAGCTAGTTTATAAAGTAGACCTAAAATAAATGAATAATGAAATTTCGTACAACATAGCGATGTTTGCATATAACGAAGAAACAAATCTTAAAATGTCTTTGGAAGCTGTGTTTGCAAATTCAAACAGCAGTTTAAAGACGGTTTATTTGCTCGCAAATGGCTGTACTGACAAAACGGTGGAGTTAGCTTATTCTTTAAAACAAGAGCACTCGTTTGATAAACTAGAAATAGTAGAAATTAAATTAGGTGACAAATGTAATGCTTGGAATGTTTATGTTCACGATATTGCAGATAATGTAGATTGTCATTTTTTCATAGACGCAGACTGTATTTTTAGTAAAAACTGTTTTCCACTGTTAGCTACCAAGCTTTATGAATCTGCAAGCCAGGTGAATATAATAGCTGGAATGCCATTAACGGGAAGAAACGTTAAACTTTATCAAAGCTTGGTTACTACAAAAAGCTGCTTTTTTGGCAACTTATACGGCATGCATAAACATTATCTAACGATGATAAGAGAAAAATCATTCAGGCTACCTATAGGACTTAACTGGATAGATTCATTTCTAACTAAAGCCGCAAATACTGACATTCAATTTTTAGACCATAATTTGGTTAATAGAGTTACCCATTTAGAAAATGTCGGTTTTAATTTTGACAGTTTATCTCCGTTTAAAATCGATGATATTACCTTATACAAAAACAGAATTGCTCGATATGAATTAGGTAAAATTCAAGAGATTTACCTAGATCAATTAGCATTTAGTAATTGGCCTACCGATATGCATGGTATCAATGTAGATATTAAAGCAAATTTTGAAGCTAAAACTAAGCAATTAGGCGCAATAAAGAAATATCTAGTAAAAAGAAGATTAAACAACTTAATAAATAAATATGCTTCAGCCAACAAGTTAAAGGTACTTGCTTAAACGTATCCGTATTTTTATGTGGTTTCTTAATCTTTAGGAATACAGGGTACATACAACCAAATATGACGTTTAACATACATTGTATAAACAACAATATTTGTTTACAGAGTGCAATGAACTAGCGCTCTTCACTTAAACAGAAAACAGACAATATATGAGTTTATGTCGAGTAATTTAAAAAAAGGCGCACTAAGTAGCGTATTGCTAGTCGGCGAATCCATCTTAAAAAAGCTTGTGGGCTTAGTGAGTACATTAATACTCGCTCGGGTTCTATTACCTGAAGATTTCGGAATAATTGCAATTGCAACTCTTATGATTGGGTTTATTCAAATATTGTCAGAAACTGGCAGTATGCAATATTTATTAAAGGTCGATACCTTAGATGAAGAAAAAACCAACACATCGTTCACAATAAACCTTATTTTGAAAGGCTCTATTGCCGTTGCATTGGCACTGTCGGCATCTCTCGTGGCCTCTTTCTACGGCGATCCAAGACTTACGCCAATTATATTATCACTCACAGGTATCTTTGTTCTAAATAGCTTAAGAAATCCTGGAATAGCGTTCTTAAGAAGAGAGCAAAATTATGTAAATATTGTAAAAATGAGCATATTTGCCAAAATAATATCTGTGGGAGTTGCTATAACAGCAGCATTAACCTTACAAAATTATTGGGCCTTAGTACTTGGTCAATTGACAAATTCAAGCTTAATGCTAGTTGGCACTTATATAGTGCATCCGCATAGGCCCAAGCTAACGCTAAAGAACGCTAAAGAACAATGGCAGTTTTCTGGTTGGATAATACCTCAATCTATATTTGGATACGCCAGAACACAACTAGATACCTTCTTAGTTAGCGCAACGTTCGGTCAGTCAGAATTGGGCTCGTACCATACAATGAAATATATCGCGTATATCCCAAGTGCACATATTATTCTGCCGGTTATTCAGCCATTTTTGGTTGAACAACGGAAAACAAAGAATGCGCCTAGCTATTTCGCGAAGCAATTTAATGCGACGTTTCTAATTACGATGCTTATTGCTTTGCCAATTACATGTGTCATGTTTTTTCACCATCAAACCGTAACAGCAGTACTACTAGGACCAAATTGGATAAAATACTCTGCCTTGCTAGGAGTATTTTCTTTACTAATCCCTTCGTTTGTACTGCTAAATCAGTGCACAAGAATCTTAATTATTTTTGGTAAAACAAAGCATATTTTTATTTATGAATGTATTGCTTTTAGCATCATTTATTCAATGTTATTTGGTGTAGGACTAAATGATATTGAAACATTTACGTTTATACGAGTAGCAATGGAAGCCTTGGTAACTCTTGGCTTTTTGTTCTATGTAAGTATTAAATACACGGGGGTAAAAAGCTGTATTTCTTTATTTGCTTCTTTTTTTCCTTTGAGTTTAAGTTGTATAGTTGCGGTATGGACATCGTTTATCGTCGAAGGATATGTTGATCAAATATTCCTAAAGCTAGTAATGATCTCAGTTGCTTGCTTCGCTACCTTTTATATAAGTATGTTACTGTTCCACGTTTTTGGTTTTAATAAATTACCTGAGTGGAAATATCTTGAAGGTATTATTCTAAGAATAGCCACTCCAGTATTTGCACGGTTTAAAAGACCTAAAAAGATTGAGTAATACTTACTTGCTAAGACGAGCGTCCTGACATTATTTTAAAGATGAAGACTTTAAATGAAGGATTATTTTATTAAATGTTGTTCAGACAATGATTACTTTAATAGAGAATTTAGATGATAAAAATCGTTTTTGTACATAGCGTTGCAAAAATAGGGGGCGCTGAAAGGGTCTCCCAAATGCTAATGGCCGGGCTCAATAAAAAGGAGTACACCTGTGAGTTGGTATGCCCAACGATGGGCAGCTTGGGTCTATGGGCAAAAGAGCATGATATAAAGTTTACTATTCTCCCAGTTAACCTCCTTGGTTTATCAAACTTCCTTGGAGGCTTAAAACAAGTTGTTAGGTGGATTAAGTTTCTAAAATCTAGCAATATAGATATGATCCACACTGCCGATCCCTATTGCGTAAGGGCGGTTTCTGTAGCCGCAAAAATCTGCGCTGTAAAGGTAATAGCTCATTATCACTTTCCATTTGAATCAGATACATTACGTTGGTTAATGTACCGTTTCCCTAAACCAAACTGCGCTGTATTTTGTAGTCAAAATTTACACTTAGATATTGGTCCAAAGATCCAAGCTATTAGCAGTCACATTAAACTTATAACAATCCATAATGGTGTTGATGTAGAAAAATTCCAGCCGTCTCCACAGCAGTCCAAAACAACTATCAATATTGCTATTATTGCAAACCTTCAAAAAAGAAAAGGCCACGACGAATTTATTGCCATGGCAGCTATACTCAAAGCAAAATATGACAATCTTTGTTTTCATATTATTGGCGGAGATATTTTAGAGGAGCCTCGCGAAGATTTGTTAAAAAATATGGTTGCAGATTTAGATTTAAGTCATCTTTTCACATTTCATGGACAGGTATCAAACGTCCTTTCCAAAATAAACGAAATGGACATTATTGTTTGTGCATCTCATCAAGAAGCATTTCCCATTGCAATCTTAGAAGCCATGGCAATGCAAAAACCTATTGTTAGCACCAACGTTAACGGTATACCCGAGGCAATAATAGATAACGAATCGGGTTTACTTGTTGACCCATATTCACCGCAGCAACTAGCAAGTGCGACATCAAAGTTAATAGAAAGCCCTAGTTTAAGAAGTCAACTGGCGGGTCATGCACGTAGCCGAGTCCAACAAAATTTTAATTCTGAATTATTTATTAGACGCTTTGAAGCTATGTATGAGGCGCTTATATATGGCGGTTGAACCTCTCACTAATAAACATAAACATAAACATGGCAAACTGAACAAAACTCTTGTAAGCATAGTAATGCCAATTTACAACCGAAAAAAATTTCTCGCTGGCGCTGTCAATTCAATTCAATCACAAATTTATAAGGATTGGGAATTAATCGTTGTGGATGATGGCAGTGAAGATGATTCTTTGTCATTAATCAAATTATTAACCCGTAGTGTTAAGCAACGCATTGTTATTATAGCGCAAGAAAATCAAGGACCCGCGGTTGCCCGAAACTCTGGAGTTGAGAAAGCAAAAGGGGAATATATAGCATTTTTTGACAGTGATGATTTATGGAAGCCGCACCATTTGGCAAATTGCCTCCATGCTTTCGCTGAGCATCCAAGCTTAGGATTGGTTTATGGTGCCTGTGAACGAGTTAATTACTTCACAAATGAGTGTGTTCAGAAAAGTACTTTTTATACAAAAGGACAAAAAAATAATCTTTTTAGTATCTCAAAAATACAAGAAGATGATGTTCACTTACTTGACCAGAAAAAAGCAATTATTTTACAATTAAGCGATAGTTTAGATTGTGGTTTGCAAAATTCATTGTTAAGGAGCGAAGTTTTTAATCAGCTATCAATTCCAAACTTCAGAGTGGGTGAAGATCGTTTGTTTATTATTATGATGCTTAAATATGGGTTTAAAATGGCTTTTATTGATGACATTCATGTTACCTACCATATTCATGATGAAAATATTTCTGATACCAACAACAAAGCTTCCTTCAAGAAAAGAATATCCTCACTCGAACAATTGATTTATGCAAAGCAACAATTAGAAAATTATGTGAGCTTAAACGACATAGAGTTAAAGGCCCATAAAGGTAAGTTAGCAGACGAAATTTTTTGGGAATTAGGATACTCACTTTACCAAGCTTCAGGGGATTATAAGAGCGCAATATTTGCCTATAAAAAGGGGATAAGCATAGGCGGAATGAGAATGAAGTATTGTAAAACATTATTATTTGCAGTAATTAAAATGATATTAACCAAATAGTAGATTAAGGCAACTCAGGAAATCTGATTAATATAGGTACTCAGCGTTTCTTGGTACCATACCGATACAGTTGAAAAAGGAAAGTGTCGTTAATGACAAAAGCGATTAAAGTTATAATATTAAAAGCATTCATAATATTTTTAAGATTAAGGCGTTTTATACTGCGTCAAAATAGGGGGGTGGTTTTTCTCGCTCCAGATATTCCAGTCAGTAATATGGGCGATCAAGCTCTGTTATTTGGGGCATTAACGGGATTAATTGAGCGTAATATACATCCTATATTTGTCGTTGCAAATGGACCTGAAAAGATAGACCAACTATCAGAAATTGAAGAGTTTAGAAGCAAAGTAATTATCATTCAAAATTTGCACATTATATTTGCGACTGATAAAGCATTTAAAGAATTATTATTGTTTTATTGGTTATGTAAGGACGCAAACTCTTTAGTACTAGTAGGTGCTGATGTGTTAGACGGAAGATATAACTCGTTTGAAGCTTCTCGTAAGCTAGACATAATTAATACATGCAATAAAATTGGCCTAAAGACTAAAGTCGTTGGTTTTAGTTTATCAGAAAACATTTCCAAAGAGTGCTCAGCACGCTTTTCTCAACTAAATGGGCACACTATTTTTGTTGCTAGAGATCCTGTTTCAATGCTTAGAATGTCGCAATATGCTAAATGTGAACTAGGCGCAGATTGTGCATTCTTGATGAAGCCGTCATTAACGAATGATGCGTTGAAACGCCATCGTCTCGAAAATATAGATCAGTCCGCTTTTATTGTAGGCCTATGCTTACGTGACGAGGATTTTATGACTGAAGAAACTAGTGAGTTATTGGAACCGTTTCTCTTAGGTCTGGTTACTGCAATCAAACAGCATGAAGGCCAGTTATTGCTGATCCCACATCATCCTGGTGATATTGCTATGTTGACAGTGGTTGAAAAAAAATTGACTACTTTAGGCTTTACTAAATTCTCATTCATTAAAACCTTACCAACTGCACCCGATGTTAAATCATTAGTAGGCATATGCGAACATGTAGTTACGTCCAGAATGCACGTTGCCATAGCAAGCCTAGGCATGGGGACTGCCATTACTTGTTTGCCTTATGCTGGAAAATTTGAAGGCTTATTCGAACATTTTGAGCTCGATGATGCTGGTTTAGATAGGAGCCGTATGGGAGAAAAGGACTATGTTTCGATTAAAATGAGTGAACGGTTGACTCAGACAATAAACATTAAACAACATATCGGTAATACCCTTGAAAAAGTAAAAGTTCTTTCAAGGAAGAATTTCAGTGATTTATTTATATAAGACCTTTGTTTAAATTGTTAAGTCGGGTCCAACTTAAGGATTGCTCAATAAGGTTGACTAGCGGTAATCTAAATATCCACTAAAAGATTCAACAAATTTTTACAAGCTCGTATCCGATACATATTAAATATCTAACATTATATTATGGGAAAATTTTGAAAACATTATTTTATAAGCTTAAATTTTTTTTTGGCGTAATTGGAGTAGCTATTCTATTACTAAATTTGTATGGTTTGACCCAATCTCTAAGACCACAAAACATAGATGCTAATCAACTGCGTTTCGGTAATGTAGACGTTACCCTGTCGGCTCAAGAATATAAATCAGGAATACTTCGCGGACCAATTGAGAGTGATTATGAATATGCTAACCGGCTGACAACCGTAATTGCTGCAGGCACTGCTCATATTCATTGGGAAGACTATGACCCTGCTTTGTTTAATCAATTAATACCCGCATGGGAGAATTGGATTTTATATTTAATGGGTCATGTTTCGGGTATACCTGAATTTCAGAGATATCATTTCGTTAACATCGAAAAGAGTATCGAACGAGGTATTGGAATTTGCGGAGATGTTTCGATGTTAATGACTCAATTGTTGGAGCGAAATAACATTGAGGCTTCTTTAATAACATTTCCAGGGCATGTTTTAGTTTCAGCTCAAATTGATGGCCGTGATCGTCTATTTGACCCAGACTTTGGTGTTTCACTGCCATATTCAGCTGAGGAAGTTGGTCGCAATTTATCTTCTGCAACTGAATTTTATACTCGTGCCGGATATACCGCTAACGACAAACAGTTTTTTTTAAATTCGTTTTCAAAGCCGTTTAGAAAATGGGATGGTCCAAAAGAATTTATAACGAACAAATATTATTTTGAAAAGGCCTCTTACTGGGCTATTTGGATTATTCCATTTATCCTAATTATGTTTTCATTAAAACGTAGGAAAAGCTAATTAATGAGCAACCCAATAGCCATTTTTGTTTTGTTATTTATATTCTTGGTATGTATATCTATCGCATGTGGAGTTGCCTTTAAAAAGTTTATTAAACCAGCAAGTGGTTTCAACAAAATAATAAGCTTACTACCACACACAAATGAAATTGATGCAGATATTAAAAAAACCGTAACGCAGCCTTTCAACGACTTTGTGTATGAAAAACTAACCACTTACTTCTGCGAAGGCGTATGGTTCTACAAAAATAAATATAGCAGTCTTATTGTTTATCCAGGACACAGCGGCACAAGAGGTCTCACCGTTGAAGGCTTAGAAGGTTTCGCCAGAACATCTACACTTCTTGCTTGCTGGATAAAAGCAACTGATAACAAATCAATCCTATTAATGAACAAACATGAAGCAAATAATCTGGACCATTTACTACTAGGATTAAAAAACGGAACTAATCCAAATTCAAGTGGATACTGGGGAGACTTTACAGACAACGATCAGAGAATTGTTGAAGCAGCAGACATAGCAATAACACTTTTTGAGTTGAGTTGTTATCGTCAGTTAAACGATAATCTTATAAAAAGTGTGTGTACATGGCTACAACAAGTAAACTCCGTTAACAGTTATGAGGGTAATTGGTTATTGTTTCGAATAGTGATTAATTTAGTTTTAAGGCATATTTTAGCCGAAAATAAAGATAAACACCTCGACCAAGCTAGCCATTCTTGGAAAACGTTTTCAGCATATCATGTTGAAAATGGTTGGTTCACAGATGGTACTCAAGGAAAAATTGATTATTATAATGTGTGGCAAATGCAGTACATGCTTTTTTGGATAACCAGAATAGCGGCGGATTTTAATAACGATTTCATAAAAGAATGTCTTGTAAAATTTTCCGACGATTATCAATATTTCATGTCAAAAAAAGGAGTTCCTATTTATGGTAGGAGCTGCAGTTATCGGTTTGCTGCCTCAGTACCGTTTCTGTGCAAAGCATTAACAACATGTAAAAGTGAAGACTTGCGATTTGCGCATAAAGCAAATGAGAACATTTGGAGGTTTTACGCATCAAAAAATGGATTGCAAAGCGGTAACATGACGCAGGGCTATTTTGCACAAGATGTGGACTTACTCGAAAACTATAGTGGAAGAGCAAGCTCGCTATGGGGACTAAGGTCATTATCGCTATCATTGTTAGCTTTTTATGATAAACCCATCGATTCAAGTGATGTAAAAATGCCTGTAGAGTTAGGTGACTTTGAAGTGAATTTTAAATCCATTAACATTAACGTAAAAGGATATAGTAAAACTGGTGAGGTGGTTGTTTCCCTAAATCAAAATAAAGACAATAAATTGAGTATATTTAATAAACGCTCATTAAGTGTGAGAATATTAGAGAAAATTTTACATCGGCCACTTCGCATAGAAAATTTTGAAGCCAAATATAATAATCCTCAATACTCAAACTTAACCCTATTTTTTAATCGACAGGCTAATAGAGACTAACTAAGGTTGACGCCTTGTGTATATGCTTCGAGTCGGTAGCTGAATATGCACAATTGATGGTGTTTGGATTCATTTTCTTGTTTTAATTACCGTTGTTAATTTTTCATCAAGCAATAGTGGATTATAATAATTTGTTGCTTTTTTTTAATCAATTGTAATAATAACCATGGATTATAAAACAGAGGTTTTTTTAGATATGATTTTTGGTATCGGTTTGTCAAAAACTGGAACGTCTAGTTTGGCTAAAGCTCTTAAAGTATTAGGATACAAAGTAAAGCATTATCCCCTTGAATCCACACAGTGGACTGGTCCTAAAGCAGCTAAAGTCGTGTTACCCGTTTTAAATACAATAAATAGGCTATTTGGAAAAGAGACGTTCTCATATCGAGAAACTTTATATCGTAATTACAATAATCACTTTAACCTTAGCTTCTTTGAAAATTATGAAGCCGCTTGTGACCTCCCACTCGCTTTGTATTACAAAGAGCTTTACGAGCATTATCCAGATGCTAAGTTTATTTTAACTACTCGTGATTTAGATAGCTGGTTGAATAGCGCAGAAAAACATTTTACGGTGGGTATTCGGTCTATATTTCAACATCATAGAAACCGTGTTAGATTGGATATTTATGATTCTATAGAATTTGATCGGCAAAAGTTTTTAAATGCCTATACTCAACATACCATTAATGTTAGAAATTTTTTTGCAGGAAAAGACAATTATTTAGAACTAGACGTTTGTGAAGGTGATGGCTATGACAAACTTAGTCCGTTTCTAGGAAAAGAAATTATTAGCGAAAATTTTCCTAGAGAAAATTTCGCGTCTAATTAAGCTTTATAACGATTTCAATCTACCAACGATTTGCGGTGGCTGTCCCATTCTAGTAAGTGATTTGCTCCCTATCAGCCTCACACAAAATGCAAGGCCCTACTGCCTACTATTAAACTAAACCTAATTGCTTGGATGTCAGTTTATTTAAGATGCCTAATTTTAAATAAACTGACTGACTTTGTTACCCTATTTCATACCTTTAACCATGGATATATAACCCTACCTTACCTTATTAATTTACTCTTCGGTGTCTAATCAAAAACATTGATGCACTTCCCGCATTAGTGAATGCGGGAAGTGCATAACCGGGAACTTAATGGGGCAATCCTTGAAAAAATTTCACATTCTATTTATATTTTTAGCTTTACTATTTGTTTATGGATGTGGTGGCGAAAGTAGTCAAGAAACTCAAACGGGACCATCAACAATCCCTACTCCAATACCAGCGCCTTCACCTTTACCCGATCCGGTTCCGGCTCCCTCACCTGTGCCGGCTCCTTCACCTGTGCCTGCTCCAGTACCGGCTCCTTCACCTGTGCCTGACCCAATTCCTGCTCCTTCACCTGTGCCTGACCCAATTCCTGCTCCAGTGCCAGCTCCTTCACCTGAGCCTGACCCAACTCCTTCACCTTCTCCTGTGCCGGACCCAACACTTACATATAGCCTTGGCGGTTCTATAACAGGGCTTTTCAATACCCAAGTTATTTTAAAAAACAATGTGTCTGACGAAATCATCGAAATGGATAATGGTAATTTTGTGTTTTCTGCAAATTTAGCACAAGGCGCTGCTTACGATGTAGTTGTCTTGGTTCAACCCAAAGCACAATCTTGCAATATTACAAACGCAAGTGGTCGCGTTGTAAGTGAGGATATAAACAGCATAACGGTAGATTGCAAAAATAAGACCTACGATATTGTTTATGTAAGATATCCAAACGAAACAATTGATGACCTTTTCGTGAATATACCTCAAGGAGAAAAAGCTTATGACATAGCACCTGGAGCAGATTTAATGTTACTTAAAGCTGATGGCAGTGAAGTAGTGCTTGTAGACTGTGATCAATGCAGCGCCATGGATCCATTTATCTCATTTGACGGACAAACAGTTTATTATTCATTAATAGAAGAACCTTCGCTTGCATCGGCAAGTTGGATTTATAAAATAAACCTTAGTGACGACAACTATGAACCAATTCGATTAACCTTTAACGATGGCTTTGATTCTGCATTGTATGCCAACAATACAAGCCCAGAACATGATCAAGCGAGTACCCGAGGCATTCGCGATATGGCTCCGGCTCCTCTGGCAGACGGCAGAATTGTTTTCACTTCAAATCGTTCAGCATTGACAACATTTCGTCCACAAACAGATGCTATTGTAAAAGGCAGCGTTCAACAACTTTATGTAATGGATGATCATGACGGAACAGCAAATACAAAAGCACTTTCCAATTTGCACATCCTTGATACTGGGAGTCTACATTTAGTACAACACCCATTTCAACTAAAAGATGGACGAATATTATTCTCTACTTGGCAAGATGTTGCTATCAAATTTACTTATGCCATGACCTCATTGTTTACCATTTACCCAGACGGAACAAACTTAGCGCAGTTTACAGAGCCACATGACCATAGTAAAAGCTTAGACCATTTTGCAACCCAACTAAGCGATGACAGTATTGTTGCAGGGTATTATTATCCTTCGTTTGATTACGGATTCGGTATCCTGAAAAAATATCCACTTGACCCTGAAGGACCTGATTTTTTGCGCGGAAGTATTGAGCAAAGATTCACATGGGGTAGAGAACTGAAAATCAGCCGAAGAGAGTTCGACCGAAAAGGTTCGCTAAGTATTACCCCTCACACGACCGGCGCTGATACACCAGCCCCAAATCGCTCAGGTAAATACTCAATGCCATCAGCAACGGTAAGGGACGGCCTGTTAGTGGCTTATTCATCGGGTTCGGTTAATCATTTTGATGCTGTGTGCAACAAAGAGGTGAACTTATGTGAGCCATTAAGATCAGGTATCTATCTAATTGAAGATGCACCTAATGCAATGGTTACTGACCCAGCATCATTAATCGCTATAAAAGATGATCCTAACTACAATGAAATTTGGCCTCGAGTAGTTGCCAGTTATTACGACATACATGGACAAGACAAGCCAGACATTATTGTACCTAAATCCTTAGATGATAGGCTAAACAAAGGTGAAGCTGCAGGCTTCGTTGGCGCGTCATCAATGATTAACAGGGAGCCTTTAAATGAAAGCGAGCCAGATCCCTTTACCCCAAACAAAAGGCGTGAAGTAAATGATGGTAATTGGCGAATTGAAGGCGCTGAAGCAGGCGTCTTTAGTGACCAAGATATTTACGGAGTGCGCATTATAGCAACACCGCCTATACCATTTACCAAGCCACTTAGAAAAAGTCGCAACTCGGCAGATTGGGAATCAATTGAAAGACATTTAGAAGACAGCCGTCTGAAAGAAGTCGTTGCTCGTTTTGGTTCTCTTAACAATGAAAGATGGGAAATACTAGGTGAATTTCCACTAACTCATACAAACACAATTGATGAACAGGGTAATCCTGATACTTCATGGTTAGCAAAAGTACCAGCTGACACGCCTTTTTTAATTCAATCATTAGATGCAAATGGTATGACTGTTATAAGTGAATTAACGTGGCGATCCGTAAAGTCTGGAGAAATGGCAACATGCGGCGGCTGTCATACACATTCAATTGAACCTTTGGATTTCAAAACAACCCAAGCTGGATTAGGTGAACCCATTTCTGGTCTTGCGAATATGAGCGTTTCCAATCCTATCATTCAAGAAGGGCTGTGGGACTTAACGCAAGGTAACATCCCCTTGTTTACGCAAGCAGGTGTAGAATTAAAAAGCGGTAACTCGTATGGGGTTGAATTTAATCGCGATATACTGCCTATAATTAATACTAGCTGTGTTTCGTGTCATACCCCCGGTGGTACCGGCAGCATGTTAATATTAGACGACAGCAATCCTATGCGCAATGCTTATGCTGCGCTAACAAACAATGACGAAAATATTTATAGGTTGCCGCAGATAAGTAAATATTTACGCATACCACAAGCTCGGCAAAGCCTGTTTACTTGGATTGCTTGGGGAGAGCGCCTCGATGGCAGAACAAACGACGATAGGGATAACGACGTAGATTTTCCTTCATCTCATCCAGCCGTAATGTTAGATGATTTGGACAAAAGATCTATTGCACGCTGGATAGATTTAGGCGCGCCAATTGATTTTCCTGAGTTGAGTATGGAAGGTCAAGCCGGGTTTCGATATACCGACGATTATCAATTACCCATAATCAATATCCATCAACCTAAACGAGGTATTAACACCGACACTCAAGGGATAATAGGTTTTGCTGATGCAAAATCTGGCCTTGAATGGAATAGCTTGATAATTTCATATTATCCCATAGACGGTTCGGATAGCGAAAAAATAATAACAACATTTACTCGAACTGATAAAAATATAGTTACTTTTAATTTACCGGCTTTAATAGAGAATAAAAATTATATTTTAAAAGTACAGATCAAGGATGTTTCTGGTAACAAAAATGTGAGTACTGCTAATTTTAGTTGGAATAATTAATTAAAACCAAAGCGTATTCAAAAAAGCACGAGTAACAAAAGCGATGCGACCGCCTGTGTTAAGGATATATAGTAATGCAAAAACTTACGATTAAATTAACACAGTGGTTTGCAGCATATTCCGAAGCATTAGCGTAAGGCTTTTGCAAGATGCTTACATTTTAATTAAGATAGCTTATAGAGTTTTTTCAAGGTATTTTAGGCTAACCGCTTTAGTAAAATAACTAAAGAAAGTCAAAATCAGCTTGCTGATTTTTTATGCTTCGGCGTCGAAATTAAGAAGGTTTGTAGTAAAAAGTAGTATTTTATACACTAGCAATCTTCTTTTAGGTTTACTTAGCTATCTATTTAATTAAAACGGAAATTTTATGAGGCAGCCTCTATTTAGCATAATAATGCCGACTTATAATAGGGCTTGTGTATTTTGCCCGATAATAAATGCACTTCTCGCCCAATCAATTACCGACTTTGAGTTAATCATTGTTGACGATGGCAGTACCGATAATACACTTGAAATACTATCTTCTTATGATGATTCTAGGATAAAGGTTCTTTATCAGAATAACAATCGCCAGACTCAAGCTCGCAGGAAAGCTTGTAATGAAGCTAAAGGGAAGTACTTTGCTTTTTGTGATAGCGATGATATTTGGGATGTTGATTATCTAAAGTCCATTCATTTGGTGTTTGCTAAATATAACGCCGATTTCGTATTTACCAACTACATAGTGGAGGGAGAAAAACGACCGCGTATTGATCTTAATAAAAGTGAAACGCAAGGTTGGTTAGCAAACAACGCTAATTTAGTAGGGAAGGATATTTATCATTTTATAGATTTGTACGCCGCTTTAAGCTACTACCAACCGATATTTTGTTCATGTCAGGCTTTGTCTTGTGAACATTATCGTAACATTGGTGGCATATCAAAAACGCTTAATAATTTAGCATTAGGAACCATACAAACGTCAGAAGATAGCCATATAATAAGGCGTTCAGCAATCACACAAAAAGCATATTTTATAAACCAAGTACGTGTCAAACTAGGTAGGCAAGGAGACAATATGTCTGGCTCTTACACATCAAACCTACATGGTGGTTTAAATATCTTACTAGATTTGTATAACAACTATAATTTGAGTGAGCCACATAAGCTGATTACAAAGAAAGCTATTCGGAAAGAGCGACAGGCCCTTAGCAAGCAAATTTATTACTTCGAATCAAGCGCCAATTATATCAAACACTACCGCTCACAGCCTAAAATTGATCTCACCGCAAAAAATCATGCTCATTTTTTTTATTTAGTAGCCAAAAAATTTTTTGGCCTATCAAGTTAAAACTGTGATTCAGAATAAACTATTCTAATCTTGCACCCATTTATCAAAAATTTATTTGTTATTCGTTAATATTTAATTTTATTGTGCATGCTATTTGTTGACCTAAGCCTCATTTAACAAAGCCAAGCTAGTTATAAATCGCCATGACTTTACAGTGTTATTTAGCGCGACGCTCTTCAAGTTTTTGAAGCGTTTCATTAAGTTGCCCTCTGTATAAAAAGCAAGCTAATTTAGTCTTCCAACCATAAGAGGCATCTCTTTTTGTTAAATGGGGTTTGTAGATTTTATTTATTGATTCCGCTCTAAGAGATATATCAAATTTTTGATTGATTAGATGTATGCACAACTCTGGCTCTTTAATAATACTTGAATCGATAAACAAAAGAGACTTAGATTTATTTTGATCATAAAATTTAACTAATTCTTCATTGTATCTAATCCATGCTTTTGCCGCTATCCAAGGTCTAAAACGCAAAATCTTGTCAGTTTTTCTTCTTATCAAACTATCAATAACTTCTTCATAAATCCTATAAACCATTAGGTTTTTTGCGTCAACAAACAAGTCATTCAATGGATTTATAAAGAGGGAGTTCCTAGGATCTTTAAAACCTACCACGTGAGAAGTTTCTGATAACAACTTAACCTCACTTGTGATTATCAACTTTACATCATCTGGATACGTTTCTTGTGGGAGCAGTGTGAACATATGTTCATTCTTTGATTGAATGAGCAACTGGTGGCTATGAACTATAGTCTTGTTCTCAAAATATCCATCCTCATTGTCCCTAAATGTTCCAAGAAGGTTATTGCCTAAACACAAACCACATAATTGCAAGTGTTGGGTAATTAGAGATGTTGAAGAGCGATGCATCCCGCTTATGATTATAAGAGTTGGCTTCATTTAAGTAATAACCTTTTATTCCAGTTAGATTTCATGATTTAAATAATGCAGTTTTAGTTCGTTAATCCTTAATTAGTATATGTTCCAGTGAGAGACTAGAAAATATCCTCTTTAAATTTTTCTGTACGTCTTTCATACTGCATAACATAATATTTACCACTGGCTGTTTATTTAAATATTTTTTCTACGATATATAGTCTGGCACAAGGGGGTATGTAAAAAACCAGAATATATACAGTTTTAATTCTTTTCTAAAAAACGATTGTTTTAAGCCAAGCTTTATTAAAATGGGTTTAAAAACATTTTCATTTAACAAGTGCAAGGCTAATTTAAATCGATGATGTATTTTGATACGATAATTTATGATACCAACTTATATCTGATCTTACCTTGCTCATAATTTCAAAATCAAAAAACGTTAAAGCATCAAACACAACGCCTTCAAACATACTAATTTGACTTTGGGTAAGTGTTTGTTTCCAACGATTCATTTTGTTCGGATTAATAGACTTACTCATTTTTGAAACTTGGTCACAGTCAAAACCTAAAAAATCAAACATTCTAGTCAACCCACTGGAGGGCTTAGGCAATAGTTCTTCATACTTTACAAATAAGACCCTAGGGTCGTTCAAAGCAGAATTTTGGTAATTTGCGCGTATCCACTCTGTAGCAGCATAATAGATGTTATTTGCTCCCCCAGCTTTTTTGTAATACTGAATTTGCTACATCCTGTCCGTCTCTGAGCATCCAAATAATCTTGGCATCTGGAAAATACTTCAGCAAAATTCCTTTATGTCAGACTAGCTATCGCGCTTAAAATTTAATCAATATAATCAAATAGGGGGGGCGGAGTTACCATACAACAATACTCATTCGCCGTTATACTGGCCGTTGGAATTCTTCGATATTATGGTACTAATTAAGAAAAAATTTGTGAAGCTTTTCGAAGGTGTACCGTCCAATCGAAGTTCTCCATTACATATGGTCGACCTTTACTCCCCATCGCCATAAAAGTCGCTGGACTCTCACAAAGAGTTTTGATAGCCAACTCAATGCTTTTGGGGTCAGCACAATCTATAATTAATCCCGTGGAACCTACATCCATCGTTTCTCTGGTGCCTCCCGAATCACCTGCAATTACCACTTTGCCGCATGCTTGGGCTTCAACCAATACCATACCGAATCCCTCAATATCATTCTCTATCGTTCTATTTGCTAGAATAAAGAGGTCACATTGCTGATAGCATGCAATCATTTCATCATCAGAAATTTCGCTTAGAAACTGAACATGCTTTTCAATACCGAGTTGTTTGACTTGTTTTTCTAATGAAGGCTTGCACTCGCCTCTTCCAATGATGGCGTAGTGAATATTAGGTATATTTTCAGACAATAATTTTACCGCATCAATCATTCGATCATGACCCTTTCTAGCCTGTAATCTTCCTACGGTAATCACTACAAACTTGTTTTCCCAGCCTAGCTTCTGTTTAAACGCTATGTCTTCATCTGCTATTGTAAACTTGCTACAATCGACGCCTGGGTGAAGTAACTCAACTTTTTCGTCCGTGGCATAATTTAACCTTTTAAGAATATTAATGCTATTCATACTATTACAAATTAAGGTCGTTGCGCGTTTACATACTTGTTTAACCATAAGGTTATGTTCACCACTTACTGCGGCGGTCTCTACGTCTTCACCATGAACAAAACATAAATACTGAAGGTCTCGAGTTAGAAAACTTAGTAACCAAGCGCTTACTCCTTCATGAATAACTCTGCCACAGTGAATATGAGAAATATTGTGTTGCTTCACTATTGTTCTTAACTTTTGTACCGTACGTATATAAAACGTAAGTCCTTTTACACTTTTAAAACCCCATTCACTACAATTTAATGGCATGTAAATAATGTCTAAATTAGGGTGACTTATATTTTCATACTCGGGGGAAAGCTCTTGTGTAACCACTACAATTTTTGCAGCATCCAATCGGGTGTATAGTTCCCAGAACCATCTGCCACTGCCGCCTGAGCGCGGCGGGAAATTCTCGGTAAGGAGCATAATATTTTGGTTTATTTTATTCACTTTTTGATACTATTAATTAGCATTAGGCGAGTTTGTTTTAACGTGATAACTCACATTTTTGTAAAGCGCTTGAACAATTATTTTTTCTTCAAGGTCTAGCTGCCGATTGCCCTCACCTGCAAAACTAATAGATATAAACGCGGTGTTAAACTCTTCCCCTAATAGCGTTAACCAAGTTTCATATAACTTGCCATGAGTTTTACTCGTAAAACTGTTTTCCCCTATAATATATAGAAAATACACTCGCATGTAGTTACCATCTGAAGAGCTTAAATAGAGCCTGTTTAAACCTAGACCATCTATTACTTCATTTCCAGAGTCAGCTCTAGACCATCTCTTCTCACCATAAATCTTATTCTGAGAATTAATTAGCTCGCCTGCATTGGGTCTATACAAGGCAGTAAAGATCTTAAAATGTTTATCATCAATTTTGTAGTTACCGGCAACTATTTGGCTTGCTTCAGCAAATGAAGGCTCCCATTGTCTGGAAGTAAACGATTGCTGTTCTTGCACTGCATTGTCAAACATGGTCTCACCGCTAATAGAAAACGGCGGTTTAACAACAACTACAGAACTTGTGCTAAGTGCAATAGATTTACCGATGCTCAAACCAATAATAAACAAAGGCAATAGCCAACTAAGGCTAAGGTTTGCAGAACTTACTCTAAGACTAGACTTAAAGCTTTTCGGCTCATTTTCCTGAGTCCGCTTTATGTGACCTAACTTTTTGACTTCTCGTCGCCGAATAGATTCACCAATCAAAAACAAACATACCAGAACGAAGGCAAAGAAAAACCAACCATATATTAGATGATCTGCGCCAACAGCATATTCCATATCAGAGCTATATCCTATTAAGATAATGCCATAAACACGAATTATGTTAGCAAAGATTGGAAAGGCAATACTTAGCAATACAAAAAGAATACGCGTACGCTTGCGCCTTAAATTCATATATGCATATAAGTTCCCAAGTACTACCGAGGCTATTAAAAAGCTAATCCCGGAACATGCTTCGGCAACCAAAAATTTACCTTGCGGAATTTCAATATATAAACCGGAACGAAATAGAGGAATTCCTGTGAGTTGTAATAATAAAACAGAATAATCGGCTGTTAACTCTTGTAAAAATGGGACTAACTCTTCCCCAATGGGTATGGCAAAAACCATAAAGCACAGCGCAAACATAATCTGCTTAGCCACCATAGTACCCACTAATATCCAAATAATAACGGGTAACATAGTAAAAGTAGCAATGTGCATTAGCACATTAATATCGCCAGCTAAGCCAAATAAATAGACTAATATTTGACCAATTAACAACGGGATCGGCAACATGCTGGGTTTTATTTTGTCCCATGCTATTTCATTACGCTTTTCCCAGATAAGATAGAAACTGGCAGGTAATACTATATAACAATGATTAAAAATATCAGAAACAGTCCAGATTTTAATAGCAGTTGTTAATCCAACATAGGTTAAAACAACCCAACTCACTATGAGTAAACTGCTGAATATTATCCACTGATTTCTTGTTTTATTATCATCGTCCATCTATTGTTCCTTTATAGACTTCTCGCATGCTAGACCAATTATAATCCTGCATAAGCTTAACTAACTTTTTTTCCATTGCTTGGAGGTTAATGTAGTGCCTTAGCTTTGACTTCAACGGTGCATTTTCTATACGCGGTTGTCCTACATCTATTTCCCATGGATGGAAATAAAAATTATATGGTTGGTTTGTCCCTTTTAAATATTTTTCTATTCGGCGCTTAGAGAGCCAATATGGATATAATCGGAAATAACCACCACCGCCTATCCCTTTATTTTTATCACCATTTTCTAAAGTAGGAATTGGGATCTCAATAATTCCTTCTTTTCGTTTGTGAATAAATCGCGGCCATTCTGGCACGCCATACAAATCGTGCGTTATTGGATAACTGCTAGAGGAATATTGAAATCCTAGCTCTACCAAAATATCGAAAACATATTCATTGGTTTTATCAATTGAAAAGCTTGGAGCCCTGTAGCCAATTACTTTTTTACCACCAACTTGTTCTAATATGTCCTTACTTTCTTTTATATCCTCAAACACTTGTTGGCGTGTCATCAATGTGTTGCGTCTGTGGTTGTTGCCATGGCTAGCAAGCTCGTGTCCTTCAGCTACTATACGCTTTACAACATCAGGACAATTTTTGGCCACCCAACCCAGCGTAAAAAACGTCGCCTTTACGTTATTTTCGTTAAATAAATCAATCAGTCTATGCGTATTATCTCCTACTCTAGGCGTCATTCTCCCCCAATCATCGGGGTCAATGATAGAGTCAAAAGCAGACACATGAAAGTAATCTTCAACGTCAACGGTCATAGCATGCAGTCTGCCACTATTGCTTTGTTTGTCTTTAGTACTCAATGTGTTACCTACCCTTACCGAATAAAATGACCTCGGTCGTTCGTACCAATATTAACAAATCTAGCAATAAGCTTTGATGCTTAACATAATATAAATCAAATTTTAGTTTTTCTAAGGAGTCTTTTACACTTGCGCCGTAAGGATAATTTAGTTGAGCCCAGCCAGCTAAGCCTGGTTTAACATTGTGTCGTTGTGCGTAATAAGGCACCTCCTCTACAAGCTGATTGACAAACTCTGGGCGCTCTGGCCTGGGTCCTATAAATGACATGTCTCCGCGAACTACATTAAGTAACTGAGGCAACTCGTCTATTCTGTACTTTCTAATTAAAGCACCAATACCAGTGACTCTATTATCATTTTTTGAGGCCCATTTAGCACCATCTTTTTCAGCATCTGGGCGCATACTTCTAAATTTCAAAATATTAAATAGTTTGCCGTCTTTACCCACGCGTTGTTGCTTGTAAAGCACCGAAGCGCCAGTCCTAAAGCCATCGTTTACATAAATACTAAGCGCTGTAATAAGCATTATAGGCCATGTGAAAAACAAAACAAAAAAGGCTAAAAATATATTTAACCAATAATCGGCAGCTTTTCTAAATAATTTCTGGGATTGAAAGCCATTTGAATATATAACCCAACTTGGGTACATTAAGTCAACTGCTATTTGGCCTGTTTCTCGCTCAACAAAGTCCAATAAGTCGGTTACAATTATACCTTTGAGCCTTGCATTAAAAAGCACATCGATTGGCAATGTACCGCGCCTTTGATCGTTTGCGATAATAATTTCGCTAATATCTTCATCTATAAGGTAATCGCCTAGGTCATTGTAAACATCAACGGTTACCAAGTTTTCTTTTTGAACGCCTTTGTCGGTTTGATCACCTTCCATAGGAATAAAACTAATGACATTAAAGTTGGCACGATCTACCAAACGTCTCATTCTATTTTCAATTACCGCAGCTCTAACCCCACTGCCCAGAACAATAATATTTGGCTTATTTGAAAATGATTCGGTGTTATGGACAAAATAACGAAACACCACAAGTACAATGATAATTAGTGCCACAGAAATTGGAGAATGTAAATAATGCTCTGTTTTGTCATCAAACAAAATACTTGATACTACTGCAACTGAAAAATAACTAATAATAGCGGACACAAATATTCGGCGTATTATGCCTCGAAATGGTTCTCTTAATCCCTGTTCATATAGACCAACAGACAAATTAATAATAGTGACCGATATCGTAAATAAAATTACGTTTATTAAAGTGCCCGCCGTATTGGCGCTGGCATATAAGTCTAACCAGTCTAATGACAAAGCCGCAAAATAAGTCGTATAAGCGACTAATGCGCCTTCAAACGCTACCAATCTAAGAGATCGGTGTCCCTTCGTTGAATTACCCGCCATAAATATTCGTCATATATACTCCGCCAAAACGTACTGTAATTAAAATGTGCATTCAAAAATCAAACTGGTACACTCGTTAAAAGTACGAGTATAATCGAATTAACCAATTGGTAAACAGCCCATTTTATACTTTATAGTGAAATCTGATCTCAATTAATGCATATTAGCGCTGTTTTTAATAGATATTTCCAACATTGGTCGTTTACAATTAGGACTTAAGGAAAGGAATAACAAAATGAATAAAATCAAGTGGTTTACTATGAGTTGTGTCTTAGGCATATCTGCTCTTTTAGGAGGTTGTGCTACCGAACAAATATTAACAGCCACAGCCCGCGCTTCATTAACAACCGATGTAAATGACTACCAATATTTAATTGGTCCTGGCGATCAGCTTACAATATTCGTTTGGCGAAATCCTGAAATTTCAGGAAGTTTCACCGTAAGGCCCGATGGAAAGGTCTCCACTTCGCTAGTAGAAGACGTTGATGTTTCAGGGCGAACACCAACCATGCTAGCCCGCCAGCTTGAAGAACAGCTAGCCACATATATCAACAACCCACGTGTAACCGTTTCATTAAGCCGGTTCAATGGTCCGTTTAGTGAGCAGGTACGTGTTATTGGGGAAGCGGCTAATCCCCGGGCTATTAGCTACACACAACACATGACCTTACTTGATGTTATGATTCAAGTTGGTGGTTTAACTGAATTTGCAAACGGAAACAACGCTAAACTGGTGCGCGTCATCAACAATAAACAAAAAACATTTGCTATCAATATTGAAGACCTGATTAAAGATGGCGAAATATCAAAGAATGTCGATATACTTCCAGGGGACGTAATAATTATTCCTGAAGCTTGGTTTTAACAAAGTAATTAGAGTTTAAATATTAATGCAAGATTTACAACAAACGATACAAGTAGTATTAGATTATCTTAAGGGAATTTGGATACGCAAACGGTATCTAATTATTTGTTCGTGGTTAATCTGTCCAATCGGATTTGCTTATGTGGCATCAATGCCTGATATTTATAAATCTGAAGCACAAGTTTTTGTAGACACTCGTTCTATGCTAGAACCACTGCTTCAAGGCATTAGTCTATATAACGACCCTGAGTCAGAAGTAAGGATGATGGCGCAAACTCTTAAAAGTAGAGCGAACATAGAAGAAATTGCGCGGGAATCTGACTTAGACGTTACGGTAACAACCGACGCCGATTATGAAAAGTTAATATTGAGTCTTACCAATGACTTAGTTTTAAGCTCTACCAGAAGAAGTAATATTTATACCATTTCATACACACACAGTAATCCGCAGGTAGCTAGGACCGTAGTCCAAGAAACTTTAGATGTGTTTGTGGAAGGTTCACTAGGCGGCAACAGACGAGACGCCGATACAGCTACCAGATTTATAGATGAACAAATAGCCGAGTACGAAGCTCGTCTTTCAGAAGCGGAGCAACAGCGCGCTGCCTTCCAGCGAGAGCACGCCGATATAATTCCGGTTCAGGGTTCGTTTCATAACAATTTACAGGGTCTTGTTGAGAGCCTGTCTAATACTCGCTTGCTTATTCGAGAGTCAGAGCAAAAAGCGAACACCTTACATAGCCGTTTAACACAGGGTAGGCAAGCTTCTGACAGTTTTTCTGTGCAGGGCGGTGATAGCGCCCCCATTATAACCACTCGATTCGACGCAAGGATTATTGGCTTAGAGGAGCGTCTTGACGACCTACAACTTCGTTTTACAAAACTACATCCTGACGTCATAGAAGCAGAACAGTTATTGCTTAGTCTACAAGCCGCACGAGACCGAGACATTGAAACCTATTTAAACCAAGATACCAACGGCAACCCGCCTATACTGAGTGAACTCAATCAAGAAATAACATTAGAAATAAGTCGCTTAGAGGGTGATATAGCGTCACTAAATGTTAGAGAGGCCGACTTCGTAAGCAAAATTGAAGAGCTGAGAACTAAAATTGATCTTGTGCCGCAAATTGAAGCTGAAGGAATAGCAAAGAATAGAAATTACGATATTATCAAGCAGAAATATGAAGAACTGTTAACAAGAAAAGAAGCCGCTAGCATTTCTAGACGAGCAGATTTGTCTTCTGAAGAATTACAATTTAGAATTATCAAGCCGCCACTTGTCTCGCCTGAGCCCACGGGTCCAAATAGAGCTGTTTTCTATACTGGCGTACTAATATTGGGTTTTGGTACAGGTATTAGTTTGGCATTTCTACTTAGTCAGCTAACGCCTATATTGGTGCGAGGACATCAGCTATCGTTTGTAACAGGGTTTCCTATTTTGGGCGTTGTAACCCACCTCGATTTAGACGATATGAAGAAAAAACAGCGCTTTAAATTGGCGGTATTTGTAGCTTCTTCTGGCACTATTTTATTTATGTATGCGATGTTAGTGGCAGCAGACTTTTTAAATTTAGACTTATTAAGTAAGGTGATGTGATGAAAAGCACGATTGAAAAGGCCTTACAAAAGCAAAAAGAAGCGCTACTTAAAAATAAATTGACCAATCAAAATTCTGAGTCTACAAACGCTAATTTTACGAGTGAGACTGTGCAGCCTTCTAGCGATGTAAGTATTCAAAGCAATCAGGAACCCTCTTTTGATAGCACGCTCAAAGGTGAATCGCCTCTAGAAAAAAATCATGTCAAAGACTTGCAAACCTTGCTACATATAGATCTTCAAAGACTAGAAAAAATGGGCTTTGTTGGCCTTGAAACCTCTCGCAACCTTATCAATGAAGAGTACAGAGAAATTAAGAGGAAACTCTTAACGAATGCGTTTGGTCCACTTGCGTCTACAATGTCAAACAGCAACATTATAATGATAAGTAGCGCGCGGCCGGCAGAAGGCAAAACATTTACAGCGGTTAACTTGGCATTAAGTATAGCTGCTGAGCAGGACAAAACCGTATTATTAGTAGATGCTGATGTTCTAAAACCAAACGTATTTAAAACACTAGACATTGAACCCAAAAACGGTTTAATGGAATACTTGTTAGGAGCAGTTGATGATCTTAGCGATATCATTTATCACACAAGTGTACCTAAACTACGATTGATTCCCGCGGGGCAATCTCACCACTTATCGACCGAATTGCTTGCATCAGCTGTAATGAAAAAAACCGTTGAAGAGTTTTCTAATCGATACCCAGATCGTGTTGTTATTATTGACACGCCTCCATTAATTGGAATTAATGAAACCGCCGTTTTAGCAAATTTAGCGGGGCAAGCAGTCATTGTAGTTGAAGAGGGGCGGTCTAAGCTAAACGATATTCAACGAGCCGTAGAAAGACTTAACCCAGATATGGCTATTGGTTTTGTAGTAAATAAATCAACTACATTTTCTGACAAAGGCGGGTATTACGGCTATCAGTATTACGGAACCACTGACAAGGATTAATGTAAATTGCGTTTAATTCACCGTAGGCAAGCTATGATGTTAATGAACTGCCGTAGAGCTTATAAAATAGCGCTGGCAAGCGTTTTAATTATTTTCGCGAACATCTTAACGGCCGGAGATTTAAAAGTAAATGCTAGCATTGATACTGAATGGATTGAACAAGCTATAAATATTGTAGATGACGATACGAATATCGATTCATCTAACCAAATCATAAAGCCCTTCGCTATCATTTCTTATGTTGGTCGTGATATTAGAGCTTCAATACAAGGCACTCATAATCATGTTCGTAGGCAACTAGATAGCGAACATTTAACGCAGAACTACCCAACGGTAGCTTACTCAGCAGACTATGATGCGATCAAAGGCTTACTTAACGTAAGTGTTAAAGGCTCACAAAATTATAGAAGCGAGGGAATATCTTCATTTTTAGTTGATGATTTTCTTTTAAACGGAGATAGCCTTAATAAAATATCATCACAACAGGCTAGCGCATCTTTGACACTTCCAAAAGGCAAGTATTTTGGCTTAGTTGCTTCTACTTTTTATAGCAAAAACAATTCTGATACTAATAACAATGATACTAGCAGCGCAGGTAGCCTTTTCAACTCTCAAAGTCATGGTGTTTCGCTTTCGGCATCATCAGGAAAAAGAATTAAGGGAATACGCTCAAGCATTACCGGTAGCCTAAATTATGTAAAGCGCGGAAACAACCAAGATTTCGTAAGTCAAAACGTAAATTTCAATAATGATATCAAAGTCTATAGTCAGTTTGGTCTTGCGTTTAATACATCTTATGAAAACAACGAACTAAAAGCTCAAAGCGACGATTCTTTTGATAGTTTTAGAGAGTTCTATTCAATAGGCGCCGGGATAGTGTGGCAATCAAGTATCGAAAGGTCATTAGAAATAGCGTGGAACCGTTCTTATAACAAGCCCCAAGGTGATATTGGTGATACGGAAGAAAATGACTTTATAAGCTATGATGTAAATTGGGCATTTTCTGACCGAACCAAGATACAAGGGACCTTCACTCGTCGATTCTTTGGTGACGCAGGAGATTTAAGTATTAGTCATCGATTGCGCAATTGGCGCTCGAGCCTTACGTATAGAGAATCGGTTAATACTACCTCACAGTTAGCCAACGGTACTGATGTTGCTTTGTTTATTTGTGAAGGTGGCAGCACTAGTATTGCAGATTGTTCGTTGTCTGATACTTTAAATCCTGAACTGGGGGCCGGACAAACACTTCAGCCTATTGTTGTTCAAAACTTTGGTTTAAATGATCGTGTGATTTTGAACAAAAACCTGACAGCACAAACCGCCGTTACAAGAAGAAGAACTACCTTATCTCTAACCGGTACAAAATCAGAAATTGAAGAGCTTGAATTTGACCGTGTTTTCGATACCGCTAGCGTGAATCTCGAGCTAGCATTTAAATTAAGCGCTCGAACAAACTTAACTCTGTCATCTAAGTATGCGTCTATAGAAACAGTCGATATTGGCGAGTTGGAGGGACAAACAACTAGAGAACAGTCAATTGAATTGACAAGAAAACTTACGCGCCGTTTGTCTACCTCAATAGGCCTTAGACATTTAGATAGAGTGGGAGAATTAAATAGAGGCAATGCCGGCTTTGGAGGGTTAAACGGCTCGTTAACTGATAAAAGAATAACGCTAAAGGTTAGCTACCAATTTGGCAATAAACAGTAATATTGTTTATCCCACCAACAGTATTAACAAAGCTATTTATGTTTAACGGGTAGTTTGATAGCTCACTTTGCATTGGCTTACTTTGTATTGGCTTCCTTATCTACTTACCATCATCATTCTTCAACCTCACATATGTTTGATACTTCTTCTTTAATAACTTATCAACATACTGAGTAAGCTTAATCTTATGCTTTATAGCATCGTCTAAAGCATCTACTAGCTCCTCAAGCATATCTTTATAGTATTGAGCCTCATGCACTACATTACCGTTTTTGGTAACGTGCACCGGCCTTTGCGTATTACTACTTGACTCAGCTTCAGCGTCATCTGATGTTGGATGATTACCCCCATCGGTAACCGTACTTTCTTCAGGCAGAAACATCTCAGCCTGCACTTCTTCAATTACTTGAACAACGTCGTATTTATCAAAGGTTTCTATTTCTTCTAAAAACCCATATAACAATACCCTATCCATAAGCGTATTGACTTTACGCGGTACACCCGAGGTAAATTTATGAATCGCTTTAAAAGCATCTTCACTAAAAAAATCGGTTCTTGTGGCGCCTGCATGTTCTAGTCGGTAATTGATATAAGCGCAGGTTTCTTCATAGTTCAATGGCGTTAGGTGGCAAGACGCTACAATACGCTGACGGAACTGTTCCATGTTCGGTGCGCGCAATATTGGCTGAAGCTCGGCTTGTCCGAGTAAAAAGCTTTGTAGTAAAGGCTTACCGTTTTGCTGAAAGTTTGACAGCATGCGCAGTTCTTCAATTGTTTCAAGCGGTAGGTTTTGCGCTTCATCCACCAACAATAAGGCCCGTTTACCTGTGCTAGCTAGTTGCTCTAAAAATTTTTGTAAGGCGTCTAATAAATCTGCTTTAGTTTTGCCTGTGGTATCTATGCCAAATTTAGCCGCTACCATTTTAACAATTTCATCAGGAGAAAGTTTGGGCGTGACTATTTGTGCGGCATAAATATCGGCTTCAATGTCATTCAACAAACTATTAGCAATAGTTGTTTTACCCGTGCCTATATCGCCGGTAATGACGATAAAACCTTCAGCTTGCGACAAACCATACTGCAAATATGACATTGCGCGCTTGTGCAACTTACTGGCAAAGAAAAAGGCTGGGTCGGGCGTAAGTTGGAATGGTTTTGAATTTAAACCGTAATAACTTTCGTACATTTATAATATGTCCGTAGCAGTCAAGCCAAGGCGAATGAAGTTACGTGAACAAACGCTTGTACGCCTTGGGGAATTAGAATAAAGAGCTTAATTTCTAGTATCGTATGCTATACTAAATAAGCTTTAAAAGCATCCGCTTTGCTCAAGATCACAGTTAACAATGTGCCTCAAAACCATCGCTTATATATGTTATCGTATACTACCTACTATTTGTTTAATAATTGCAGTGGTAGACACATCTTCTTCAAACCCAAGGGTCATTACATTACCCCCATTTGCCATCACTTCTTTGCCACCGGCTATGTCTTCAATTTTATAATCGCCGCCTTTTACGAGTATGTCAGGCAACAATTCACTAATGAATCGCTGTGGCGTTTCTTCACTAAATTCGACCACCCAATCAACCGATGCTAGGCCGGCTAGGACTGCCATGCGTCTTTTCACGTTATTTATCGGCCTACCCTCGCCTTTTAGCTTAGTAACCGAGGCATCGCTGTTAACCGCAACTATTAACCTGTCGCCTAAGCCCGCCGCTTCGCTTAAATAGCTCACATGTCCCGCATGCAAAATATCAAAACAGCCATTGGTCATTACCACTTTTTCGCCTTTTTTCTTGGCTTGATGTACTGCAATTATAAGTTGATCTTGGTTCAGTACTCCGCCGTCTATTGCTTTATATCTATTCATAGCCACAGCAAGCTCGGTCGTGGTTACGCTAGATGTACCTAACTTACCCACCACCACACTTGCTGCATGGTTAGCTAGTTGGCAAGCCAACTCGATGCTTCCACCTGCGCCCAGTGTACATGCTAAGGCAGACACTACCGTATCACCTGCCCCTGTAACATCATATACTTCGCGCGCAAATGCAGGTAGGTGTATAGGCGCAACATCGCGTTGGGTATTGTTAATGGAAAATAACGACATCCCTTTTTCAGAACGCGTTAGTAGTAAATGTTGTATGTTGTTGGTGATACAGCAAGTTATAGCATTGTCGTGTAGGTTTTGTTCATTGCTATACAAACCTTGGGCTACTTCAAATTCAGACATATTAGGAGTAATTACCGTCGCTCCTCTATAACGTTCAAAAAATTCTCCTTTTGGATCGACCACCACCGGCACGCCAGCTTCGTTGGCGGCCTCAATTAATGCCTCGACTTGTGAAAGCGCGCCTTTTGCATAATCTGAAAGTACCACAACATTGACATTGCCTAGCTGAGCTTTATAACGCGCAAGCAATTCCGATTTATCAACAGCCTTAAATGACTTTTCAAAATCTAAGCGCAAGAGTTGTTGATTGCGGCTAAGGACGCGTAATTTAGTAATTGTGTTGTAACCCACAACCGGCATAAACTGGCAGGTAATATTATGGGCACGCAGCGCTGTTTCGAGAACTTGAGCGCCTTCGTCAACCCCTACAAACCCCATTAATGTGACATTTGCCCCCAACATAGCGGCGTTTACCGCTACATTAGCCGCGCCACCAGGACGGTCTTCGCATTCATCTACTTTTACTATTGGCACCGGCGCCTCAGGAGAGATACGCTGGGTAGTGCCTAAATAGTAGCGGTCCAGCATAATATCACCGACCACAAGTAGATTTGCATCATTGAAATTGGGAATATCGCTCACTTTACGCTTGTACGTACTTGCCTGATTAGCAGAATTTTGTGAAGATGTCATATAGATCTTATACTCGTTAAGTAAAATGCAATTTAATAGCAAAAGTATACAGTGCCCATTGGAAAATCACCAAAAATCAGTAAAAACCCCGAAGAATCAAAATTCTTGGTTTTTATACGTGATTGAAACCAAATACAAGCATTTGTATACGGGAATAAGTCTTGATTGGCAGCGCCGGTTTGAAGAGCACACCAGCAATAGCCCTAAATGTGCAAAAGCCTTAAAAGGTAAAGGGCCGCTCAGCTTACAATACTGTATAGAATTACCTGACCAGCGCACCGCTATGCAAGCCGAAATTTGGCTCAAAAAGCAGTCAAAAGCGAACAAGCTTGCCATAATTACTCAGGCAAAAGACTTACCCTTTGTACATTCAATAATTAAGCACTGAGTAGTGTAAAATAAGCGTTATCACAATAACGACCATTTCATAAATCTTCAAATTGGTAGCCATAGAAAAGAGTTTAATTTGCTAAACTGTGGTTTACTAGCCTAATAATAAGTAGCTATATTATGATGTGTAACAAAGGTAAACCAGCTATCGTGTTATATTAATAGCTTACACCATTCACGCTATATTAACGTAATGAAGTGAAATAAACCTGTGGATAAACAAACGCAATTAGCCAAACTCGACTTCAATCAACTTACCCAAACGCTGGTTGAGCTTGGCTTGCCTAATGCGTTACTAGCTCTTTACGAGCAAAATGTAGTATTGTCGTTTACCCACAGCGATTTTATTAAAAAAGTCGCCCTACAATATCCGCAAGCATTTTCACAAGCTCTAACCAAAATTGACAGCGCCCATAAAACAGTGAATAACGAAGGTCGCTTACTTGATACTTCCTTTTATACAAATAATCACATGTGTTTAAGTGAACAGCTAACTGCACTGGTTCAAACCTCCTCTACACCGCAAACACTAGAAATTCAAGCAGGCAAGTTGGTACGTCAATTTCGCCATATTCGTATGTTAGAAATAGCATATTGTGACATACACCATTTACAAACTATTGAAACCTCACTGCTAGCGGTTTCACAATTAGCTGACAGTATTATTAATGCGGCCTACACATGTTTATATGAAGCGTTGTGCAAGCGCTACGGTGCACCTGAGAATAACCAGCCGCTGTTAATAATGGCGATGGGGAAATTGGGTGGTAATGAGCTAAACTTTTCATCCGACATTGACCTTATCTTCACCTATCCCGAACAAGGAGAAACCCAAGGGCAAGCACACACCAAGAAGTCGATAGAGCATCAAGTGTTTTTTACGCGATTAGCGCAAAAGCTCATTACGATGCTAGGCCAAATAACTCAAGACGGCTTTGCCTACCGAGTAGATATGCGCCTTCGACCCATGGGTGAGAGCGGACCTTTGGTGCTGCCGTTTAGCGCACTCGAGAGCTACTATCAAGAACAAGGCCGTCAGTGGGAACGCTTTGCTATGCAAAAAATGCGCGTTGTAAATGTAACCCCATATAACCAGTTCCTTTACGATATTATTAGGCCCTTCGTTTACCGAAAATACATCGACTTTACTACCATTGAGTCTATTCGTGAAATGAAAGGATTAATAGAAAAAGAAGTACGGCGAAGACAAATTAGCCACAATATTAAACTTGGCCAAGGCGGTATTAGAGAGGTTGAGTTTTTTATACAAAGTTTGCAGTTGATGCATGCTGGTAGACATCCGGATTGTCAGCTGTCATCTATTTTGGAGTCTATGCAAGCACTGCAAAATGCGCAGCTTACCGGCAATATTAATATGCAGCAGTTAAAAACTGACTATTTGTATTTACGCAAAGTTGAACACTATCTGCAAATGTTTAACGATGAACAAACCCAAACGCTTCCCTTTGCCGATAATAAGACCAATGAAGCAGGCGCACTTATCAATCAAGCTCGGCTCAGCGCCTTGTTAGGCGATACTAATTATGCGCAATCCAGCGCAAACATTATTGTGTGTATGGCCCGCATCCACGACGTTTTTAAAAGTATTGTAAGAGACGCTAATAAGGTCCAAGCACCTAATGTCACAGGTGCTTTAGACAACCAAAACAAGCGCTATGCTAATGATAAAAAAGACGCCTCAATTGACGTAAACCCAAACACTATAATCGCAAATGCCCTTGACGATATTTGGCAACTCTCACTGCCAAAATCAGAAAGCATAGACGCTCTTGAAAAAAGTCTAAGTGAAGATGCCGCCGAAACTTTCATTGATTTTATTTTGAAGTTTAAAAAGAAAACCGAACGAGCTGGCGTTAGTAGCCGGGCGTTAAAATCTATTAATAAACTTATGCCACTGCTATTAAGTGAAATGGTAATTATAGAAGGCGATTTCGACGACGATGTATTTACTGATCAAGCGCAGGGCATCTTTGATATTCTGCAAACTATTTGCGGACGGGTAACATATATAGATTTGTTGCTGGAAAATCCTAAAGTACGTCATCAATTGTTGCACTTGTGTAAAAAAAGCCTATGGGTTGCTCAACAAATTGCCCAATACCCAATATTGCTCGATGAATTATTACATCCATTGTACTTAGACAAAAACGAACTTTCCTTGGCCCAATGGAAAACCAATTGCGCCAACCAGCTACGTCAATTTATGCTCAGATTAGACATTCAAGACGAAGAGCAAACTATGGACCGCTTGCGCGAATTTAAGCACACCAGTCAGTTGCGTATAGCAGCAGCCGATATATCAAGTACAATTGCCATAAATCAGGTAAGCGACAAGCTAACTCTGTTAGCAGAGGTTGTTATGCAACAAGTTATTGACTTAGCTTGGCAGCAAATTGTAAGTTTATTTGGACAACCTAGCCTTGCTGATGTTGAAAAAACTGATGAAATTATGCATAAAAAGCTAAGTGATAATTTTCATACTTACGCTAATTCAAACTATCAAAATGATCATAACAAACAAATAGCACTTATCGCATACGGTAAATTTGGGGGCGCAGAGTTAAGCTATGGTTCCGACCTCGATGTAGTTTTTCTACATAACGCTGATTTATCTCTTAGCACCGACAGCAGCGGCAGTCGCAAACAGATATCCAACCAAGAGTTTTATATAAAGCTAGTTCAGCGAATTTGCCACATATGCACCACTAAAACATATAGTGGTATTTTATACGATATAGATCTTCGCTTACGGCCCTCAGGTAATTCTGGATTGTTAGTCAGCCATATAGATACGTTTTTACATTACCAAGAGTCGACCGCATGGACCTGGGAACATCAAGCCTTAGTAAGAAGTCGCGTAATAGTAAGTAACCCTTCATTAGCGCTGCAGTTTAACGAGGTGCGTCAAACTATACTTTGTAAAGCACGCGACCCAATATTACTGAAACAACAAGTACTAGAAATGCGTAAAAAAATGCGCCTACATTTAGAAGTGAAGCAGCCCAAACAAGTGGATATAAAACAAACCAAAGGCGGCATAGTCGACGTTGAATTTATGGTGCAATATTGGATTCTGGCAAATGCTTATAAACACCCTGAAATAACAAAATGGTCTGACAATTTGCGCTTACTCGACGCCCTGCTATCAATAAACACAATTGATGATATACAGCAGCAAAAACTCACCAGCGCCTATTTAACATTACGCCATGCCACCCACAGAATTCAACTTGCCAATAGAAAGCTAGCCCGCGGCGGCAATAAACTCAGTAAAAAACTAATCAAAAGCTTTGAAGATGTGCAACAGCATTTTGATAAGCTATTTGGTAAGGACTTGGTTTGAGGACTAATTAAAATTTAATTAATAAAGTAAGTTTTAATAATACTGCAAAGACCCATTGCTCTTGTTGCAGTTGTCTCTTAAATAATCTGACTCGCGCACGGTAATCACGAGTGCACGTTTATCGGTGCAGAAATAAACCATTATTGGTTGGTTAAAATTGCTGTCTACTGCATCTGCAATTTCTTCAAGCATACCCACTAAGGTAGCGTTTGACTGGTATCTGTGGCGAACCATAAAGTCTTGGTTAAGATCCCAAACAAGGTTAAAACCTTCACTGGCAACATGCGCATTGGCCTCTTGCATAAGGGTGCTTTGTGCAGAGAAAGAGCGTTCTTTATAATTTCCTTCCCAATTATCAATTGGCCTATAATTTTTCGGACTTACCTCTTCAATAACATTTCCTAAGGGCAACTCATTTTGCGCTTCTAGCATAATAGTATATTTGCCATAGCGCTCTAAAATAGGATCGCTTGAGGATTGTTTAAACTCTGCATAAAAACGAGTAACACTAGCCGCTATGCCCTGTTCTTGTTTACCATCGGAGTTTGCAGAAACCGCCAGCGATTTGCCAAGCTTTGGCTCATACGACAAGAAAGCAAAAGCGCAAGCGACAACCGCAACCATAACGCCAATGCGACTTACCCAAAACTTTGTGTTTTTACTCATTGCCATTGTTTATATTTAGCTTATATACTTCGCTTCTACGCGGTTATCATATTTAAAATTAACAAGCTCTGCGTAACAATGTCGCTGCATTGTTGTGTAGCTACTAATTTTCGCAGTAAAGGCTATTTATAAAATGATTCAGGCGAGTCGCTTGGACGAGTTTTAAAACGTTTATGCATCCATAAATAACTTTCGGGCTGCTGTTCAACAGCATTTAAAATGTCAGTATTTAATAATGTTAACGCTTCCTCTTTACTAACCTTGTTATCGGCAAGATATTCGAGAGCTGAAATAAACTTAACAACGTAACCGGTGTTGGTGTATTGCGAGGTCAACAAGAATGGAACCGCATTGGCTCTGCTAGCAAACATGAGGGTTGCGGTGGTAGTTGCCGTTTTGCTCACGCCACCAAAAGGAACAAACAATGACTGCTTGGCACCGTAGTCTTGGTCAGGCAAGTACAAGCATAGTTCACCGTCATTTAATGCTTGAATTAAAGCCTTTGCGTTGCGTTTATCTACGAAGTATTTATTCGAATTTGTGCGGCCATGGTACTGTAAATAGTCCATAAGTGGATTATTATGCTTACGATAAAAACCAACCGATTGATGAGTATAGCCCAAGCCTCTGCAGCCAATTTCTAAGTTTACATTGTGAAGCGCGAGTCCAAAAACACCTTTGCCGCTGTCGAGTATTTTTTGAACTTCATCGAAACCTTCAACCGTACAGTGTTTTTGTACCCGCCAGCTTGGCCACCACCATCCCATAGCAGTTTCAAAAAGACCCATTCCAGTGCGGGTTATATTGGCTTTA
Organism: Glaciecola sp.; assembly: GCA_047636735.1. Taxonomy (GTDB): domain Bacteria; phylum Pseudomonadota; class Gammaproteobacteria; order Enterobacterales; family Alteromonadaceae; genus Glaciecola. Next base: position 87,833 of record JBLIGC010000002.1, read on the forward strand.
AATATTTCGTCAACTTTTTCTTTAGGCCAGTCGTTAAAGCAAAGTTCTATGTTACGCTTTGCTACTTGCACACGTTTGGGGGCAACAAATTTGATAATCTGGCCAAAGCCTGCACCCAAGTTTCTAATTACCGTGAAGGGCAACCAGCTCAAACTGTAAAGAATAATAACGCCTATCCATATCAACCAGTAGTTTGGCAATAAAAAACGCCATGAGAATTTTGGCGCTATAACTTTTTTGATAGCAGCAGGCGCTTTTGCAGAGGAAGACTCTGAAGATACAGATGGTGTAGACAATGTGTTTCCTTTGTAAGGATATAAAACGCTATTGCATAGTCTACAATAACCGATAATTACCTACCACTTAAAACTCAGATTGAAGTGTAATGAAATGCTGTATTAGGGTTGGCCACGACTGATGTAAGACCGCTACTCATTTAAAAAGCATGCAACTGGTATGGAAATGCAGCTGCTATTAATACTTAGCCACTATATTCTTCAACTTTTTCACAAATGCCTCATAATTGCTGCTCGACTCATAATCAAAGTGATATTGATTATGAAAGCCAAAACTAAGTTTAACCAGTGCGTCTTCTATAAACAGTGTGTAACCGTCAAAATCAGTAAACGCGATAACACCATCAAGAGAATATTTACCGTCTTGTTGTTTGCCATTTTGCCTAATTTTCTCAAAAACTGATAGTAAAAATCGGCTGTCTAATTCATTTTTCATATATGTTCCCAATGTATGCCAAAGCACAAAATAAATATCGTTTTACGCTTTGTTTGTTCTTGTGCACTGAACGTTAGTATAGCATACATAATATCAGCAAATTTTTGTCTTAAAAGATCTCGCAGTATCTAGCAATACAGAGTCAAGCATTCGCGGTAACATCGTATATTTATATGTATTTAGCATAAGCAATACTCACAGATTTATAGAATAACAATTCTTTTACGTAGACTAATAGCACACACGCCAAAATCTTAACATGACGAATAATACGCGTCATGAGCATTATTTTTTATACAACAAACTACCAGCACATACATGCGTACCGCTATGTATAACCTTGTCCTTATCTGTAAGGTTTATTTTACTAAAAATAAGCGCGGCATTCAGGCGGTGTAAAGCAATTTTTTGACTTCAATGCCTGTTTGTGATTTCATAGTAACCCAACTGGTCAGATGAGCGGATATGTTAATTATGAGTATTAGAACCAATCTAAAAAAAGTATTACCCCCAATTTCGATAACCGAGCAAGAAGCTTTAGATGCGGGTGACGTATGGATTGAATCATCAATTTACCAAGGTAAGCCTGACATGGCTGCCCTTCGTCAACTTCCACAAGCAAAATTAAGCGCCGATGAACAAGCCTTTATTGACGGACCAGTAACAATATTATTAGAAATGATTGACGACTTTGAATTACAAAATGGCCAACATATTCCCCAGAAAATTCTAAGCTTTTTAGGCAAACAAAAATTCTTTTCGATGATTATTCCAAAGAAATTTGGAGGTTTAGAGTTTAGCCCTTACGCAAATTCAACCATTGTTACCATTATCGCGACTAAAAGCGGGGCAGTAGCCGTTACCGTTATGGTGCCAAATTCATTGGGCCCGGGCGAACTACTTATGCACTTTGGCACACAAGGACAACAAAATTATTGGTTACCACGCCTAGCGGTTGGCGATGATATTCCATGTTTTGCTCTTACCGGCCCAGAGGCAGGTTCAGATGCAGGCTCAATACCCGATGCTGGAATAGTCACTAAAGGCATGTATGAAGGCAAAGAAGTACTTGGTTTACGCCTAAGTTGGGATAAGCGCTACATAACGCTAGCACCCATTGCAACTGTACTAGGCTTAGCCTTTAAGGTATTTGACCCTAATCAATTGCTAGGCGATAAGCTTGAACTTGGCATAACATGCGCCTTGTTACCAAAATCCCATGCAGGCGTTGAGCTAGGCAATAGACACGACCCAATGGGAGTGCGTTTCTATAACGGTACCACCCGTGGTAAAGATGTATTTATCCCAATGTCATTCATTATTGGTGGCCAAAAGAATATCGGTAAAGGCTGGCAAATGCTCGTAAGCTGCTTAGGTGCAGGTAGAGGCATATCGCTCCCAGCAATGGGCGTGGCTACTGCGCAGTCAGCGTTTAAGTCTACTTCTGAGTACTCATTTGTACGCGAGCAGTTTGGCGTGCCCATTGGCCGTTTTGAAGGCATTCAAGAAAAGTTAGCCGATATTGCCGGTAAAACTTTTCTATTAGAGTCTATGCGCGTTCTCACCACCGAAGGATTGGGTGAAGGCTTAACACCAGCGGTAGTTACCGCTATTGCTAAATATCACATGACCGAACTTGGTCGTGATGTAATGAACTCGGCCATGGACGTACAGGCAGGTAAAGCTATTCAACGTGGTCCGCAAAACACACTGGCTAATGGGTACTCGGCATTACCAATTGCTATTACAGTAGAAGGCGCCAACATTCTTACTCGTAATTTGATGATATTTGGCCAAGGCGCAATGCGCTGCCATCCGCATCTTAAAGAAATGGTTGACTTGATTCATTCAACCGACAGTAAAGCCGATGCTGAATTCAATAAAGTGCTGGGTAAAACTATCAAGTTTAGTACTAAAAATGCATTTAGAAGTCTGTCTAACAGCTACTTACCATTTTTACGCAATGCAGAGTCGAGTTTGCCTGAAGTAATAAGCTACGAAAAGCGCTTAAACTCACTGTCATCTAAACTTGCGCCATTGGCTGACTTCTCGCTGCTAGTACTTGGCGGAGAATTAAAGAAAGCTGAATTACTGTCTGCACGTTTAGGCGACATAATTAGCTATGTATATGCGGGCATGGCTGCGATTCGTTTTTACGAGCAGCGTGTTGAAAACCGTCAAGAAGCGTTGCCATACTTCCAGTACGCAATGGAGTGGTCATTGCAGCAAGGCGAAAAAGCACTTGTTAATTTTGTCAACAACTTCCCAAATATGCCCACTAAACTACTTATGCGAGTATTAACAAACACCTACACCTCATCGGTACGCGGCATTAGTGATGATCTGGTACGTGAGTTGTCAGCAGCAACTATGCAAGACAGCAGCATAAGGACACAGCTTACTCACGCGGTACACGTTGTGAAAGGCGACGGAAACGACATTAACGAACAAGCTTTTAAAGCTAAACATGCGGCTATGCCATTACTAAATAGAGTACAAAAAACACTGAGAAAAGCACCTATTGTGCCGTTTTTATCGTTTGAAAACGCAGTGAACATACTTTTGGAAAAAGGCGAAGTTACTGAAGCCGAAAGAGTCATTTTATTAGAATATAATGAGAAACGTAAATTGTCGGTACGTGTAGACGAGTTCACATTCGATATGGAAATAATACCCGCTGTCGTTAAAGATGACTTTACACAAGGTGGTCGGCAAGATACACAAGCTGATACAAAAGCGAATGCTGCTTAAGTAGTTGGTTTGTTGAAATTCATGAAAATTAAATAGGGCGCAAAAGCGCCTTATTTTTTTGCCTAAGAATATGCTTTTAGTCATGTAACTATAAGCTTACTCACTCAGTTTAATACTTTTACCAGCGCTTGAGTTGCAATTTTTGCCGAACTAAAAGGTGAAGGGATCCAGTTTTTCGCCGAATAGTGCCTAGTTTTCTCTCTATTATAAGGGCTGTCGAAGTTTGCCGACTGCGAAGTACCTAACAAAGCTTCTGCGATAGGACCATTCGCGCCCCATGTGACTGTTTGTATATAGCTTGGACCATTAGTAACTGGGGTGTATTCACCTTGAGTATTAGCGCTTGGTGTCGCTACTGCGACTGAAACAACTCGCATAAAGTCAGAATATGCCAAAAATCGATAGTTGAGCATATTGTTGATGATATAAATGGACTTGAAAAAATAGCCCGTGAAAGTAAATGATTAATATCTGATCTATACGCCAACAGTCTAATGACCTAGTTCAATATTAAATATCGTCGGGTTTTGTCGACAAAATCTATAAAACAGCTATGGCTATCATGAATTACACGTTATTATTTGATAATAAGAAAAAAGTAAACTTATTTACATGCTTACTTTATCCACTATTTAGAAAATCAATAAAAAAATACTATGGCTCAATTATATTTTTACTATTCAGCAATGAACGCTGGCAAATCGACGTCTTTATTACAATCGGCTTACAACTATCAAGAGCGCGGTATGAAAGTCCAACTTTATACCGTTGCTTTTGACGACCGTTTTGCCGAAGGTAAAATTGCCTCACGTATTGGCTTGCAGTCTAAAGCCGATTTATTTACCAATAAAACGAATCTTTTTGATGACGTTGCTGCTCGGCATAAACAAGACAAGTTGTCGTGCATGTTTATTGACGAAGCTCAGTTTTTGAGCCGCCAGCAAGTAAAACAGTGTTTACAAATTGTCGATAGACTAAATATTCCTGTACTTGCCTATGGTTTACGAACCGACTTTAAAGGCGAAACCTTTGTTGGCAGCCATTACCTATTAGCGTGGGCCGACAAAATGAACGAACTCAAAACCATTTGCCATTGCGGCCGCAAAGCCAATTTTGTGGCTAAATTAGATGGCAACGGAGACGTTATTCAAGATGGCGCGCAAATAGAAATTGGCGGAAATGAGAGGTACGTGTCGCTTTGCCGCAAGCACTACTGTGAGAAAACAGATTTTTACACCAACTAGTGGCTTCTTCCCATAGGATTCGGCCATAAAGCAAGACTATTCAAAACGCTAGCTTGTATAAGCCCTCTTTATAAACTTGCGTCACTTAAAGCAATTATCGCTTATACCAAACATCTACTATGCTAAGGTTTGTTTAATATTTTATATTCAAAGAGGCCAGCATGGATTTTTCTCACAACCCAAAAACACTAGACTTTTTAACCCGTATACGCGGCTTTATGGACGAGCATGTATTCCCTATTGAAGACAAAGTCTATGCAGAAATTCATGCAGCCAACCCAGACGGTAATTGGAAAAGTTGGAAAGTACATCCCGATATTACCCGTTTAAAAGCCTTAGCTAAAGAACAAGGCTTATGGAATATGTTCCTACCCGATGCTAAATTAGGACAAGGCCTTAGTTGTTTAGAATATGCGCCTCTAGCGGAAGAAACCGGCAGGGTTATTTTCGCCCCCGAAATATTCAACTGCAACGCCCCTGATACCGGCAATATGGAAGTGCTTTATCATTTTGGCAATGACTTTCAAAAAACAAAATGGTTAACTCCTTTGCTAAATGGCGAAATACGCTCAGTGTTTGGCATGACCGAGCCCGACGTAGCTTCGTCTGACGCCACCAACATGGAAGCCAGCATAAAAGCCGATGGTGACGAACTCATCTTAAACGGTAAAAAATGGTGGACCACAGGCTTAGGCCATCCCAATGCTAAAGTTATGGTATTCATGGGTTTATCAAACCCAGAAAACGACCGCCACAGCCAACACTCTATGGTTATGGTGCCCTTAGATACAAAAGGTATAGAAATAAAACGCATGCTTAGCGCATATGGCGATTACGATGCACCGTTTGGTCATGGTGAAGTACATTTAAATAACGTTCGCGTACCCAAAGAAAATCTATTAGTAGGTTTGGGTAAAGGCTTTGCTATTGCACAGGGGCGTTTAGGTCCAGGCCGAATTCATCACTGCATGCGCGCTGTTGGCATGGCAGAAAAAGCCTTAGAACTAGGTATAAGACGCGGATTAGCACGCGTTGCCTTTGGCAAACCACTAATTGAATTAGGCGGCAACAAAGAACGTATTGCACAAGCGCGTATGCTAATTGAACAAAGCCGTTTACTTACGCTGCAAGCCGCATGGAAAATAGATAACTTAGGCGTTAAAAATGCTATGGTAGATATTTCAGCAATAAAAGTAGTGGTGCCCAACATGGCGCAACAGGTGGTTGATATAGCACTACAACTTCATGGCGGCGGCGGAATGTGTAACGACTTCCCAATTGCCAGATTTGCTGCAGGCGCGCGATCGCTTCGCCTTGCTGATGGGCCAGACGAAGTGCACATGGCCATGGTATCTAGATTAGAGCTAAAAAAATATAAATAGGCCAATATGACTACGCAAATAACACACCAGTCACCTTCGGTGCTAGATACAGGCAGTAAAGTACGTGAAGGTGAAGAACTTCCGGTAGAACCACTTTTAACGTGGCTCAATAGCGAAATTAAGTTTGCCGACGGTAAGTCTTTAGTAGGAAAAATGAACGTTACCCAATACTCAGGCGGTGCGTCTAACTGGACCTACTGTCTAAGCTTTGACAATCGCGAGTTGATATTACGCAGACCGCCTGCCGGCACCAAGGCCAGAGGTGCCCACGATATGGGACGTGAGTTCAAACTACAAGACGCACTTAAACCGGTTTATAGTAAAGTGCCTACCATGCTTGGCTACACCGACGATGAAAGCGTAATTGGCGCTGAATTTTATGTGATGGAAAAAATTGCCGGCATTATTCCACGCAAACATTTTCCGCGAGGCGTTAATTTAACCCAGCAGCAAGCAAATAAACTATGTGAAGTAGCCCTTGATGAACTTATTAATTTGCATAATGTTGATATAGAGGCGGCTAATTTGTCGCACATAGGCAAAGGCGCAGGATATGCGCAGCGGCAAATACTTGGTTGGAATAAACGTTACACCGATGCAAAAACGTGGAATGTTCCCAGTGGCAAAAAAGTGATGAATTGGCTTGAAAAGCATTTGCCAGCAAAAGAAACTATTTGCATGACCCACAACGATTATCGTTTTGACAATTTAGTACTTGATGCAAAAGATCCCACCAAAATACTAGGTGTACTTGATTGGGAGCTAGCCACTTTAGGCGACCCTCTAATGGACTTAGGCAACAGCCTAGCCTACTGGATACAGGCCGACGACGACTTTATGGCTCACAGTACGCAGCGTCAACCTACCGACATTCCAGGCATGATGACGCGCCAGCAGGTAATTGACTACTATTGCCATAAACAAGGGTTGGAGCCAAAAGAATTTGCCTTTTACGAAGTATATGGTTTATTTAGGTTAGCTGGTATAGTCCAGCAAATTTATTATCGCTACCACCACAAACAAACGCGCAACAAAGCCTATAAAAATATGTGGGTGTTTGTGCATTACTTACTTTACCGATGCAATAAAATTATTAAACACCAATAAAAATTACAACACACTAAAGCAGTAATAACGGAAATTATAACCATGAGACAAAACATCCTAATTACTGGAGCAAGTTCAGGCCTTGGGCGAGAAATGGCGGTGCAATTTGCGCGCAAAGGAAGAAATTTAGCCTTGTGTGCCAGGCGTATAGACCGATTAGAAGTACTTAAGCAAGAGTTACTTACCATAAACCCCACTATTAAGGTTATTATCAAATCACTCGACGTTAACGACCACAAGGCTGTATTTACTGTTTTCAATGAGTTTAAAGAAGAACTCAAACAACTCGACAGGGTAATAGTTAACGCCGGCATGGGCAAAGGTGCCTCAATTGGCACCGGCCATTTTGAAGCAAATAAGCAAACGGCAGTCACTAACTTTGTATCCGCACTTGCCCAGTGCGAAGCCGCTGTAACCATATTTAGAGCGCAAAACTCTGGCCATTTGGTGACTATTTCATCTATCAGCGCGGTGCGTGGATTTCGGCGGGCGCTTAATGTTTATGCCGCTTCAAAAGCCGCACTTAGCTCTTTAAGCGAAGGTCTACGAATGGATTTAGCCAAAACACCTATAAAAGTATCGACCATTCACCCGGGCTTTATTCGCAGTGAAATTAATGAAAGAATCGAAAAAGCACCATTTTTGGTTGACACCGTAACGGGCTGTAAAGCCATTGTTAAGGCGATTGAAAAAGAGGGTGGAAATAGCTACGTACCATCGTGGCCATGGGCGATTATTCAATTAATTATGCGTGTAGCGCCCATGTCGATGCTCGCTAAAATGAGTTAACGCCGGTCCAAATGAGTTAAATTACATGCAGTCTTCAATTTTTACCGCTATATTTTTGCCCTTAGTCCTTGCCAGCATTATGTTTGGTATGGGCTTGAGTTTACAGGTAAAAGATTTTGCACGATTAGCGCGATTACCCAAACCAATCTTTATCGGAATAGTGGGACAGGTACTATTTTTGCCCGCGCTGGCCTTCTCTATAGCTGTTTTATTTAATGCACCAAAAGAAGTAGCAATAGGCATGATGGTATTAGCCGCTTGCCCCGGAGGTAGTACTTCTAATTTATTGTCGCATTTAGCCAAGGCAAATTTAGCCTTGTCTATTTCACTTACGGCTATCACCACGGTTATATGTGTATTTACTACGCCTTTTTTAATTGCGTTTTCCATCAATTACTTTGCCCAAGGTGAGCCTGCCCAATTCTCTCTACTAGCAACCTCGCTGGGGCTCATTATTATTACGCTTTTGCCGGTAGCAGTTGGTATGCTTACCCGCCACCGTTATGTTAGCGTCGCGCTTAAATTAGAGCCCATTTTTCGTAAGCTCTCTATCTTGTTTATGTTATTGCTTATTTTGAAAATTTGTTTTGATGAGCGAGATATGCTTATTAATGGTTTTCCCGACTTATACATGTTCACTATTAGTCTAAATATACTCGCAACTTTAATGGGCCTGTTTTTGGCAAAACTATTCTTACTCAATAACAAAGACTGCCTAACTATAGGCATAGAAGTGGGGACACAAAATGCCGCTCTCGCTATTTTAATTGCCGTTACCTTTATTAAAGAGCCTGCCTACGCAATTATTGCGGGCGGTTATGGATTAGTAATGTATGTTGGCGCGGCACTTTTAGTTTTTTACGCAAAAAAACGAAGCTAAGCGATGCTCATTAATAATGCTACCGCTACCTTTTATAAAACGGCAAATAATACGTATTAACATACAATACTTGGTTCGCCATTGATCTTGCGCACACTGTTATATTGGCTTTAGGCACTCTAATCACCTACTTATGGAGAATACTAAAAAATTATGAATCCTTATGAATTTGCTGCCTCAAATAGGCCTTTTAGCACCTTGGTTAAAGTGTCAACTTTCGTTGGCTTTTTAGTAACTCGCGCTCTTATAATATTTTTATGTGCACTTACTGCTACTGCAGTCCAAGCAAGCAGCAGCATAAACAAAAGATCCCTTGAAAATACGATTGAAAAGGCCCTTAATAGCTTTCAAACTCCCGGCATGGCCGTGGGTATTTTATATCAAAATAAAGTGGTTTTATCAAAAGGCTTTGGCGCAGCAAATATTGATGCACAAACACCCGTTGACGCGCAAACCTATTTCCGCCTAGCCTCTACCAGCAAGGCATTCACCAGCGCAGCTTTGGCCATACTAGTTGATGAAGAAAAAATAGACTGGAACGACAAGGTCATCACCCACCTGCCCGAATTTCAGCTTTACGACCCCTATGTTACCCGCGAATTTACCATTCTCGATTTATTAACGCACCGCAGCGGCCTATTAAGTGGTGCGGGCGACAGTATGATCTGGCCAGAACCTTCGGGATTTTCGCGCGCACAAGTTATTGCTAATCTACAGTACTTAACACCCGAATATAGTTTTAGAGCAAGCTATGCTTACTCCAATGTAATGTACATTACGGCTGGCGAATTAGTTGCTAAAATTAGCGGCATAAGTTTTGAAAACTTTGTAGAGCAACGTATTTTTAAGCCCCTAGGTATGAACTGTTTTGCAGGCGATATTCCTAAATTAAACCTTAACAATGTTGCTATGGGCTATGGTCATAACGATGAACGCGGTATTTATGCGATTCCTCGTAATGCTATTTCACAAAAAGGACTTATGTCGGCAGCCGCAGGCGGTATGGTTTGTAATATTGAAGATATGCTCAAATGGGTGAGCGCCTTATTGACCCGAAAGAACCTGCCCTTTTCAGATGAGCAACTCAATCAAATGTGGTATCCGCAAACAATTTTATGGGTGTCGAAACGAGAGCGCCAGTGGGATAACACTTTATTTAAAAGCTATGGTTTAGGCTGGCGTATGGCCAATATTGGCGAGCTTAAGGTTATTTCTCACACCGGCACATTGTCGGGCTATCAGGCTTATGTTTTGATGGTACCTAAACTTGAACTGGGCGTGATTATTTTAAGCAATGGATCTAACTCGGCAGCCCGGGGTTCGGTTATGCAAACTATTGTTAAAGCCTATATGCAGCAAAGCGGTTACCTAGACACAGACCAACAAGACTGGATTAATACCTACATAGAACATTTGGATGAACGCGAGCAAGCATATTTAGAAGGCTATGAGGCCCCTGTTCCAAGCGCGCCTATGAGTATTAATAGCGAGCAAATACTGGGGCAATATAAAGACAAATGGTTTGGTAGTTTTAACATAGTCAGCAGCGCTCAAAACACGACCAACGCCAGCCCTATAATTCGCATAAGCTCAGATAGAATGAAAACACTCACCGGCACTCTTATTCCATTTCAAGATGCTACATATAAAATAGAGTGGGACAATAAAAATGCCGCCGGCGATGCCTTTATGCATTTCACCCTAAATGTAAAACGCGACGTTACCGCAGCAACGCTTCACCCGTTTAGTGTAGACATCATTGTAAATCATGCATATCGTGATATGACATTTATTAAGGTGGTAACTAAATAACAAACCACTAGCTTTTTTATGCGGTGTTTTTGATGCGCTGAATAATTTTTATCGGCGCATATTCTTATACAGACGCTTTGTACAAAATAATTAGTGAAACTAAGCAGTAAAGCTCTACACTATCTTCTTATCGGCAATAAATATTTGCTCAAGCTCTTCGCGGCCTCTCGCCGCAGTGGTAACTAAACCATCAAATTCCAGATCAGATTGAATAATTTCGTTTAGCATTTGAAGGTCATGTTTTGCAAACACTTGCGTCATATGCTGTGCCTGACCTTGGGTATAACCGTATGCTTCTAATACTTGACTGCAGGCGCTAAGGCCACCATCAAAAACTTCCCGAACAAAATGCTCAACACCGGCTTTAGCAAGCGCTGTTGCGTGCACTCGGTTGCGCGCCCGGGCAACTATTTTTATATGTGGAAATTCAACTGTTACTAACTTGGCGAGTAAATCAATTTGCTCAACAGAATCGATTGCGATTAACAACACTCGAGCATTTTCAATTCCCGCTTTTTTAAGTAAATCGAGGCGGCAGGCATCACCAAAGAATACGCGACTTCCAAACTTTTTAACAAATTCAATATGTTCAGCATCTTTATCAAGCGCGGTGTACACGATATTATTAGCCGACAATACCCGTGCAGTAATTTGTCCAAAGCGGCCAAAACCAGCAATAATTACCTGCGGCTCATGCGACACACTTTGCGATTCATAAACAGGAGAGGAATTTTGTATATTAAAAAACTTGGCATACAAAATAATTAAGGGAGATGTAAACGCCATCGACAGCCCTACAATTAAATTAACTCTGGCGGCTATTTCGGGTGCAAGCACAGCAGAGCTTACCGCTAAAGTCATAACTACAAAAGCAAACTCGCCTCCTTGTGACAACATTATTCCTATGCGTGTCGCGTCGCGTCGCGACTCTTTATTGACAATAAGAATCAATCCTATAATGACACCTTTAAGCGAAACTAAAGCAAGGCTCATGGCCACAATGAATATAGGTTGTGACACTAGCAAAGCTAAATCTAAGTTCATCCCAATGGCGATAAAAAACAGCCCTAACAACAAACCTTTAAAGGGCTCTATTTCTACTTCTAATTGATGTTTAAAACTACTATCGGCTAATAAAATACCCGCTATAAAAGCGCCCATTCCCATAGACAAGCCTGCATTGGACATTGCCAGTGCAGTTACCAAAACTAAGAATAATGCCGCCGCTGTCATGACTTCACTACTGCCATATCGCGCAATAATTCGCAGCAAAGGATTGACCATGAACCGCCCTACTACTAGCACAGAAACTACCGCGCTTAGGCTTATGTACCACTGTACACCGCCTTCGCTCTGGGTCGGTGAAAGCGACGCAACTAAGAGTAAAATAGGTATAACAGCCACATCTTGCATCAGCAACATCGAGAAACCTTGTTGTCCGGGTGGTGTGTTTAATACGCGTTGCTCATTCATTAGCTGAATAGCAAAGGCCGTAGACGATAACGCCAATGCAAGGCCTATAGTGATGCTAGTGGCTACGCTTAAGCCTAATGCCAAATAGCATACCCCACCAATTAATAGCGCGCTGAGGCTTAGTTGACTGCCTCCGCTTATCATTATTTGATTACGCATTCGCCATAAAGTAGACGGCTCAAGCTCCAAACCTATCACAAACAATAATAGCACCACGCCCAATTCGGCGAAATGCAAAATAGTGTAAGGGTCGGCAATGAAGTTAAAAACAGAAGGCCCTATTAGCACGCCGGCAACTAAATAGCCTAAAATAGCGCCTAGCTTGAAACGTTTAAATAATGGAACGGCAATTAAAGTTGCGCCTAAAAAAATAGCGACTGAAGATAATAAGCTCATTCAGGTCACACCTTACTCGTGTTAATATTTATTAGACAAGTGTAACCTGCTTGGGTATTTTTTGAAGTGCTTATTTAATTTTTAATAGCGGGTCGACGGAAATTTTTTCAGCCCCCCAAATAAACACAGCAAGTAACATTACACCCCATACTACATGCATGTTGTATGCTGCGGCGGGAATATCTTCTAGACTAATTACGGCTATATAATTAACGATAAACAGACCCATAGCGGCTTTACGTGTAAACAAGCCAAAAGCTAATAGTACCGGCAGTAACAGCTCCCCAAAAGTGGCTAAATATGCGGCGGTTACCGAATCGAGTACTGGTACAACATACTCATATTCAAAAAGCTCTAAGGTGCCTTGCCAATCGTTTAGCTTAGTTAGTCCAGATTTAAAAAATACCCAAGCCACATATAAACGAGCACCTAGCAAAGCTGGAATTGCAAGATAGTTAGCTTTACCAAAAATAGTGTTGTATAAATTAATTAATTTTTTCATTGGGGTTCCGTTTTTTTATAGCCGTAAGCCGTAAGAAGTAATACCAAGCCTTACCTAATCGAACGCTTTTTTATTTAAAAGTATTGGGTAAAACTCGCACCTACTTGTAAATAATAAATGCTAATCTTTTTCTACCACCGCATAAATTTTTCTTGACTGTATATGCTGCTGTAGCCAATTTGTCATAGCATTTTGGTCATCGCCAAAATGGCTGAGTACATCGCTAATGCTTTTATTTGCTATCATACTGCTAAAGGCGCCTGTTGATGCACTATCACAATATTCAAATAATCCTTTGTACTGGTTTCTCCACAGCACAATAGACCTGTAAACTGGAGATTTTATTGCAATATTTATTAAGCTATTTATTTTAATTACGCGCGCATTTTTTTGCGCGGCTGGTGTCCCACTCTGCTTTTCGTCACCAAGTTGGTATGCGAGTTGACACAACTCTTGGATAGGAAAAATTGCTTCTGTAAGCTGCAGTCCAGGCGCGCATACAAAATAGAGCGTGTCTAATGGATTGGTTTGCAACAGCGAAAAGGAAACGCCGTCAAAATATTGGTCTGAAGATCTTTCAATATGCATTAAGCGCCAGTCGATATCGGCAAGCTCGGGTAAAAATGGCATGCTGGCAAGTGCATCTATGTTAAACATAAACTCACTTAGGCCTTTGCCATAGTCGGCCCAATCGAAACAAGTTTTAGGGTAGGTGTTTAAGTATGCTACACACAACTTACGAAAGTCGGCTTCGTCCATAATAGCAAACACGCTGCGGTACGTTATTGACAGTGCGCGTATGCCATTTTCAATATAATTATTGTGATAAATAGCAAATGCGCTATGCTTTTTAGCTTGCTTTTCACAACCCTCCGATAAGTTAGTTATTGTTTTTACCGATTCGCTTAACGCGAGTTCAGATGAGCCCTTTGGCTGATTAAACACAGCCTGTATAAGCAGCGATTGATACAACATGCTATAGCCTAGCTTTTTGGGCTTCGCCCACAAGTACTTCCCATTCGGGCAAGTTGTTATCCCACTCTATTAAAGTAGGGACATTGCCAAACAACCCCTTCGCTTTTTTGTATAAGGTCCAACATTGTCCAGATACTGCATGTGCATGATCGTCAACAATAAAGCCGTTCACTTGTTTATTACTAAAGCCTGCTAAATGAATCTCGCCCACCAGCTTAGCCGGTATTTTTTGCATATTGGCGTATACATGATCAATCACACTACTTTGTTTTTGATTCAAGGCATTCACAATAAGGTTATTGATATCAAGTAATAACCCGCAACCCGCTAGCTTACAAAGCGCTATTAAAAACTCAAATTCGCTCATGTCGTCTTGCTGTGTTGCATCAATTGCCGACGCACTAATATACGCTGACAAATTCTCAATTAAAATAGGCCGTTTTAGCCTATCTTGCACTTGTCCAATATTAGTTGCCAGTACCTTTAACGATGCTTGATTGTAGGCAAGGGGCAGTAAATCCCCAGAATGCATAATGCGCCCATTTATCATGGCTCTATTAAAACATAAATGTTCCGATACCCACTTTGCCTGGCTCACTTCAACAACCTGCGCAAACTGTTCCAGAGTGTCCGCTGGCACCGGCATGTTAGAGCCTAAGCCTAACGAAGTACCATGAATGCTAATCGCATATTTTTGAGCAGCATCATACAATAATTCAAGGGCAATACCGCCTTTTGCAAAAAAGTTTTCGGCATGTAGTTCAACAAAATCGATGTGCTTATTGAGAGGAATGTCTGACAGGGCTTGCGTATAATGGGAATGACGCAGCCCAACGCCTATGAGGCTATTGGACCGCGGGATAGCTGCAAATGGTATCAAGCTAGTTCCTTAATAAAAGAACGAATAAGCATTAACGATACGCTAGTTATACACTAATTACCGGCGTTTTTCTTAGCCTGCATTTCTTTGAACAATTTTTTCGCAGCCTCTTTGTCAACTCCACCTAATTCTGCACATGACCCTGTTGGTACAAGTTTCCATTCACCAATATCGTTGCTGGTAGTAGATTGACCCGCACAACTGTGGGTGCCCGCTAAGTTACCACAATCGTTTTGTCCAGCTTGTGAAACACCATAGCATTTCTCTTTCTTTTTGGCTGCAGCGTCAACCGCGTTAACAACACCTAAAGACATAATAGTAGCGAGTGCGGCAGCTGCTGCGATATTTGTTTTCATAATCGTTTCTCTTTATAGTTAGTTATAGCTTGGTTGTATTGTAAATTAAGTAACTCGTTATAAACACGAGTTACTGTATTAAACCGATGAAACACGCAATAACTTTCATAATAATGGTATTTATTTTAAATTTAAAGCTCTTATACCGATGTATTGTTAATTTGTGTTAAGTATCCATTAGCGTTTGCAATTCACTCTTGTAAGTTTTCAGCTACTATTGTAACCGAACCTGGCTGTGCACCATGGTTTTAATAAGAAAATCCTTGAAGCATAGTGGCTAAATCAGGGACCCAGTTAAACTTTTTCATTTTAACGCGATTGTTAATTACCACCACGCCCTCTGCTAGCAACAAACCGGTTTGTTTAAGCGCTTGTTCGCTGCTTTTCGTAAATGCCAATTGTCCATCGCTGCAAACGACTCTATGCCAATTAACGTTAAGCGTGTTGGGCACGTAAGCTAAGCTTTTACCAACTAAACGAGCTCGGCCAGGCAATCCAGCAAAGTCGGCTATTTGGCCATAACTCGACACTTTACCACTGGGAATAGTATTGACGGTTTTCCAAATGCGTTCGTATGTTAGATTACCTGACATATGAACTACCCTTTGCTAGCGCAATTTGTAAACAAACTAGGTAAGCGAGCAATCTTATACTTCCATATGAAAAGCTATGTAACCGTGTTTTTAACATGATATTGCGGCTCTTCATAACGTTGCGTTTGCAAAATATTGGTTAATATATGGGCTGCTTTTAGCATATCGGTAAAGTTTAAAAAAAGCGGTGAAAAGCCAATGCGTAAAGTATCTGGCGCCCTGAAATCACTTATTACACCATCACTAATAAGAGCTTGGCAAATGGCATATGCCTGGGGGTGCTGATAAGAAATTTGACTTCCCCGCATACTTGCCTCTTTATTACATGCCAATATCAGCGGTGTTTTTAAACACGATGAGTTTACTGTCATTTGCTCAATGCAAGATTGGAAAAAGCCATTCAATGCTATTGACTTAGTTCGTAAAACCGCTAAATCAAGATCTTCAAATATATCCAGAGAGGCGTCTAAAACACTCATTGAAATTATGCTCGGCGTGCCGCATAAAAGCTGCTCAATGCCCGCTGCTTTTTCATAATCATGGGCAAACTCAAAGGGTTTTTTATGCCCCATCCAGCCACTTAACGGTTGTTGTAATTTGGGCAGCAAACGCTTCGCAACATACGCAAAACCAGGCGCACCTGGGCCTCCATTTAAGTATTTATAAGTACAGCCTACGGCAAAATCCACATCACACTCTTCTAAAGCTAGGGGTAACACACCTGCACTGTGAGCTAAGTCCCATAAAACCAGTATTCCTTTGTTGTGAGCTAAATTGGTTAGGCGCTGCATATCATGAATATCACCATTTCTAAAATTCACATGAGTTAGCATGAGCACCGCAATACGATGTCCATGAACCTCAATAGCATTTTCAAGTTCGTTGCTAGCCACACTCATTAATTCGCACGGTGCATGTGAGTTACTGTTCATGAGTTGCTGCAGGCCCTGCACCATATAAAGATCAGTCGGGAAATTGTCTTTTTGTGATAGCACCAAAGTACGCGCTGTGTATGTTTGTTTGACACTTAGCAATAATGCGGCGCTAAGTAACTTAAACAAATTGACCGAAATAGAGTCACAACAAATAACCGTATTGGGACTAGCACCAACTAATTTGGCTATTTTGTTGCCAACTATTTTGGGTAAGTTTATCCAATCATGGCTATTCCAACTCGCAATAAGACTGTTTCCCCATTGCTGCTCAACTACTTCTAGCGCTCTTGCCTTAGCAGCTTTACTCAATGGACCTAATGAATTGCCATCAAGATAAATAACATTTTCGGGTAGCAAAAACTG
>JBLIGC010000003.1:0-82390 GCA_047636735.1 Glaciecola sp.
ATAGCATGCCTGTAGCCTGCAAAACATCAATGAAGCTGTCAAACTAATTTACCAATTTAGCAATTTAGCAAGCATCAGTCATTACTGTGTAAACTATCGTTCAACCCGCCCCATGTTGATGCATCAGTTACAATAGCTTCAACCGACCCAGATTGACTATTTCTACGAAACAACAAACCAGACATACCCGATAATTCTCTGGCAGCAACTACCCTACCATCTGGTGTTTTTACTTTTGTGCCGGCCGTAACGTATAAACCCGCTTCTACAATACATTCGTCGCCAAGCGATATGCCTATGCCAGCGTTTGCGCCTACAAGACTTCTTTCGCCAATTGAATTAACTTGTTTACCACCGCCTGAAAGTGTACCCATAATAGAAGCGCCCGCACCAATGTCAGAATTTTTACCCACCACTACGCCGGGGGTAACTCTGCCTTCAACCATAGAATCACCCAAGGTACCGGCATTGAAATTCACAAAACCTTCGTGCATAACGGTTGTACCTGAAGATAAATGCGCGCCTAATCTAACCCTGTCAGCATCGCCTATTCTTACCCCTGGTGGTATAACGTAGTCTGTCATACGAGGGAATTTATCAATAGAAGTTACCGCTAGCTGATGGTGTTCATTGGCAATTAGGCTGCGAAGTTCATCAACTCTTGTTGGTAATACAGGCCCTGCAGAGGTCCATGCTACGTTGTTTAATAGTCCAAATATGCCGTCTAAGTTTTGTCCATTTGGCTTAACTTCACATTCCGACAGTAAATGCAGTCGCAAATAAGCTTCTTCGGCACTTTGTGCTGGTGAGTCTAAAGATTCAATGTCAACGGTCACAAAATCGCTTTTAATAATGCCTACCTTTAAGGCTAGGCAGCTTCTTTGTAATTTTTTGTTGTCGCGTGGAAACCAAACGTCAATGGTTTTACCACTTATTGAATCTGTATATCTATGCCCTGTACGACTAATTTTCATTGTTTACCTTTCAATATTGTTATTTTATATTTTTAAAGAAGTGGGGAGCCTAATAAATGCAAACGTTTTATCTGCCGTTTATGCAACAGTCATCGCTTGTGCTGCTGTTAACCCATAGCTTGGGTTATAAAAAACGCTTTTACACCCGGTAATTTGCTTGCTCCCAACAAACCGATATTTCTCGCAAGCTTTTTAAGCGGCTGTTGACCATCAAATAATTGCTTAAACCCTTCCATAGTAGCAACCACTTTTAGCGCTTCAGCTTTACGACAGCGCTCGTATTTGCGCAGCATACTAACCTCGCCCAGTGTGTCTTTGTGCTCACAAACAATATCTAGCATGGTTTGTACGTCAGCCAAGCCTAAGTTAGCGCCTTGTCCCGCAAGTGGATGAATAGTGTGAGCAGCGTCGCCGATTATCGCAATATGTTTACAGGTCCATTTATTTGCGTAACGCATACGTAAAGGAAAGCTAACGCGCTGGGTATTTAGGTGAACCTTGCCATAGTGATTGTTAATTGCAACTTGCAGGGCTTTTTCAAAATCACGGTCATTTAAGGCCATTAACTTGGCGGCTTGATTACTTTGCTGCGAAAATACAATGGACGACTGATGTGCATCGGGCAGGGGTAAAAATGCAAGCGGACCAAATGGCGTAAACGCCTGTCGAGCAGTTTTGTTATGTGGGAACTGCGCCGTAACGTTGGCCACAATAGCATGATGATCGTAATCCCAAAACGTATGCGTAAAACCAAAGCTGGCGCGTACTTTACTGTTGGCACCGTCGGCACCTATTAACAGCTTGGCTATTGCATTAAATGATGTATCGTCGTTTAGCGATATCTTTGCATGCGCGCCATCGGCAAGGGTGTGTAAATCACTAACACGTGCGTTAAAATAATAGTTAACATTCGGATACGTTTTAAGCTGTTCAAATAATGCCACATTTATTATATCATTTTCAATAATATGGCCTAAAGCTTCCTTTGCTTTACCTATACTGGGTACTGAATTTGTGTCAAAAATAATGTCGCCAAAACCATCGGCATCCCAAACATGCATATGTGTATAGGGCTGCATTCGGGCAATTTTATGCCACACATCCAAGCCTTTCAACAAAGCCTCGCTAGCAGAACTAATAGCACTTACTCTGGCGTTAAACACCGGCGCTTCGTCACTATGTTTAACTTCAGCTTGCTTGGGCTCTTTGACCGCATCTACAAGCGCAATATTTAAGCCCTGTTTGGCCAAGCCAATGGCTAAGGTTTGGCCTACTATGCCGGCGCCTACAATAATAATGTCGTATGCTTTAGTCATGCGTTTTTCGTAGCCTCGTAGCAAATTGCGCAAATTGTTATTTAAGTATGCCGCTTTTGTTTATTGTCAACAAAGTAAAACTTTGAGCAGCAACTAACCATATGATATTGCATGAACATTAGCGCTTAGCCATAAATGCTTCAATGTCTTCAACGGTTTTGGGCGTATTGCGCGTCAACACTTCGTTACCCTTAGCGGTAATAACTATATTGTCTTCAATTCTTACGCCTATGCCTTTGTACTTTTCAGGTACGTTGGCTTTGGTGCTAATATAAATGCCTGGCTCTACCGTCATTACCATGCCCTTTTCCAGCACTTTATCGCTACCATTGTCTTTGTAGTTTCCTACATCGTGTACGTCTAGTCCTAAGTAATGTCCCAATCCATGCATAAAGAAAGCTTTGTGCGCCTGGTCTTCTATGCAGCTTTGTAGGTCGCCTGTTAATATGCCTAAGTCTAGTAAACCTTGGGTGATCATAAAAACCGCAGTTTGCATTGCTTCGGCAATAGTACGCCCGGGCTTGAGTTGGTTTATGCATGCTAGTTGCGTGCTTAATACTAAGTTATAAATTTCTGTTTGCGCGGGACTAAAGCGGCCATTTACAGGAAATGTACGAGTAATATCAGCAGCGTATCCTTGATATTCGCTGCCGGCGTCAATTAACACAAGATCGCCGTCAAGCAATACATCTTTGTTTTCTATATAGTGTAAAACGCAGGCGTTTTCACCGCCCCCTACAATGGTGTTGTAAGCAGCGTAACGAGCCCCTTGCATGGCAAAACTATGCAATATTGTTGCCTCTAACTGATATTCATATACACCTGGCTTGCATAAGGCCATTGCTGCTTTGTGTGCCTTACATGATATATCTGCACTTTGTTGCATAAGCGAAATTTCTTGTGCCGATTTTATTAAGCGCATTGCATGAACAAGTTGGCTTACGTCTACAATTGAAGAAGGGGCTTGTTTAGATTGCTTAGGCGCATTTTTGCATATAGCCATTGCACTTTGTACAAGGTCATCTGCATGAAGGTTTTCACTTAATGAGTAAAACAAGTAATCGTGGCCGTCTAGCATATCAGGCAAAATTTCGTCTATATCCTCTATGGAATAGGCTGTATCTACTAATAAATTTTTTGGCGCGTCGGTGATGCCTAATCGGCGGCCGTGCCATATTTCGGCACTGTCGTCTTTGGGACGCAAAAACAGCGTTGACTGATGGGTACTAGATTGTGAATTGGTAAGCCCTTTATTTGACAGTACTAAAAAACAATCTGGCTCATTAAATCCTGTTAAATAATAAAAATCGCTGTTTTGTCTAAACGAATATTCGGTGTCGTTGCTGCGCGTAACTTCTTGGGCGCTGGGTATTATAACAATAGCGTTTTTATTCACCATGCTATTTACAATACTCAGCAAACGAGCACGCCTTGCTTGAAATTGCGCGATGTCGATAGTTGTATTCATGCCTATTCTCTTTTAATGCAGTTTAATAGCTAGCTGGTAACAATGGCAACTAATGAACAGAAGGCGATTGCTGCCTTGAATCAATAAGCGATTTGCCCATTTCATTAAAACATAGCATGGCGCCTATTCGCACATATTCAAGTACTTCAAAGAAAGCTTGTTCTGATTCTTCGCTTTGCTCCATTGCTTCATCAAGTTTGGCTATATCACTAAAGTCTTCCAAGGCTTCTTTTGCTTCAGCTGAACAGCTTGTAAGGTCATTTTGATGTAAACCAAAGCCAAGTAAAAAGCCTTGCACCCAATTGACAAAAGCAGCACCGCGATCATTAATCGGCATGGCATCGTCTGGAAGGCAAAGTTTCAGAGCAAAATCGGCTTCAATAAATTCTTGGCATACTTTGTCAAACATTTTTTCAATCAGAGTTTGCGCCTTTGCCGGTATAATATCGCCTTGATTAATTACATCAGCAAGCGCTTGAATCCACTCTTGGTCATCAATGTTCATTCCACCCGCTAGCATGCCACATAAAATACCCTGCACCTCCGACGCATCAACTATAATATTGTGCTGTTTTAGCATGTTGGTAAATAACTCGTAGCTTAATTCTGAAGATGCATCTTGATTGGTCACAGGCGACTCACTTTATTGATGAAAACTTGAGGGCAATAGCGTTATCGTAGCAAAGCGCGCGCAATTTTGAAACTAAAGTTAGTGCAGTTGTCACGACAACTTACCAAGCTTTTTAAAGAAAAGCATTTTGTGCGTGAATATGGCGTCTCGCTCTTTAAAGTCTTCGCGGTTTGTTGTAATATTCGTCTTCGCCGATGTTGTGATGCTTGTAGAATATTAGAGCAACATATATGACTAAAGCGAAATTGTAAAAGCAAGGTTTATTGCAGATAATGAAGGGGCGATTGGCTATCAACAAATCATCAGCCGGTTTTTCTTCACTACCAATGAACATCCTATGCTTCCTGGAATGTTTGCATGTACGTTTCATGTTCCTGGCCGATGCTATAACCTTAGGAAGTTGACTCGATTGCTTTTGTGCAAGCTCGACATGTATCGAGAAGCCTACGGCAGTGATGATACATCCGCCGTGTCCTATTCGGCGCACGGACGAAAAGCGTAAAGCGGCATTTTGGGAAGCACCACTTTTTTATAACCGGCATATTTAGTCAGTACTACGCAATGCTGAGCTCGTTTTCACACAAAATTAGTTACTCAACTTTAGGAGTTGCCATGGCGGTCATTAACTTTGGTTCAATAAATATTGACCATATTTATACGGTTGCACACTTTGTTACCCCAGGCGAAACACTATCATCATCTAATTACCAATCGGTTCTTGGCGGCAAAGGCGCTAATCAGTCTATTGCTTGTGCACTTGCAAACGGCGATGTAAAGCACGTTGGTTCGGTGCATACGAATGACGCGTCTTTTATCGATATTTTAGATAAAGCGGGTGTAAACACCCAGTTTGTCGAAAAACAAGACAGCACGGCCACTGGCCATGCGATTATTCAGGTTAATAGCGACGGCGAAAACGCTATTGTACTTTTTGCCGGTGCCAACCATCAACTCAGCACGCAGCAAATAGATAATGTACTTAACAGCGCAAGCAAAGACGACTGGGTTTTACTGCAGAACGAAACCAATGCTATTGGCGACATTATTGATAAAGCCTCAGCCCTTGGGCTAGCAATTGCTTTTAACCCAGCGCCCATGACTCCTAACATTGCTACCTTGGCGCTTGACAAAGTAACGCTGCTATTTGTGAATGAAATTGAAGCAATGCAACTTACACAAACAGAAAACATTGACGATGCTGCACATATCATGCGTGAAAAATACCCTAATACCAAAGTCATTATGACCCTTGGTAAGGCCGGCGTGAAATACCTCTATAGGGGTGATGAAGTTAACGTAAGTGGCTTTAAAGTAGATGCCATTGATACCACCGCTGCCGGCGATACCTTTACAGGCTTTTTTCTTGCCACCTACATCAAAAACTTGGCCGCAAATATAAGCGACCCCGCATTAGCATTACTAAATGCCTGCGCGGCAGCGGCGCTTTGCGTAACCAAACAAGGTGCAGCGCCCTCTATTCCAAGTGCAAGTGAAGTAAATAACTTTTTAGCAAAATAACGACATAATTAAATATACCAAATCACACAAATTACCTTTTTGGATACACACATGACACACAAAATCATTCTAGATACCGACCCAGGTATAGACGACGCAATGGCAATATTTTTTGCCTTTCAAGCCAAAGAAATAGAAGTATTGGGCCTCACTACTGTGTATGGCAACGTGCCCGCCGCTATGGCTGCACAAAATGGTTTGGCTTTGGTCGAGCTTGCTGGGCTAGATATTCCTGTATGCAAAGGCGTTGCTCGCCCATGGGTTGGTGAAGAGTCTACGTATGCTCATTTTGTGCATGGCGATGATGGCTTTGGTAACATTGACCATCCGGACACTACGCGCACGCTTGACTCTCGTCCATCTGCGCAGTTTATTATAGATATGGCACGCAAACACCCTGGCGAAATTACACTTGTTGCGGTTGGACCATTAGGCAACCTAGCGTTAGCATTACGTTTAGAGCCGGCTTTACCATCATTAATCAAAGCCGTTAATATTATGGGCGGCGCTGCATTTGTGCCAGGGAATGTTACGCCCATAGCAGAAGCCAATATTTGGAACGATGCATACGCCGCTGAAATAGTATTTGCAGCCGACTGGGAAATCAATATGTTTGGTTTGGACGTCACCTACGATGTGCCTTTTAAGCCAGAATTTATTGCTTCATTAAAAACAGCCAATCCACTGTTAGGCGGGTTTGTGGCTAAAGCTTCAGAATTTTATTCAGACTTTTATTCACAGGGCAAAGAAGAACGCGTTTGTTTTTTCCACGACGCTTTCCCACTCGCTTATATTATGCACCCCGAATTGTTTGAACTGACCGCCGGACACATGCGCATAGGCACCGACAGCCTGCACCAAGGCCAAACAAGCTTTGCACCGCAAAACACGACTATGAGTCCGTTTTGGCTCGATACGCACATGGTAAATGTAGCAACTAAAGTTGACCACAGTGCATTATCAACCCTATTTGTTAACACCTACGCTTTAAAATAGTTAGCTTGGATTATGCAGGTTAAAGGCAACACTCAAGATGAACGCAAACAACTACGCCAGTCGTTTAGAAAAAAACGAATGGCACTTAGTGTTTGCGAGCAAGAAAATGCCGCGCATAATATAGTCACAACAGCCATTGAGCATAATTTATTAAGTGGCGTTAAACGCGTCGCACTGTATGTCAGCCAAGACGGCGAACTTGATACACAGTATTTAATACGCTATTTATGGGAGCAGCAAAAAGAAGTGTACCTTCCGGTACTGCATCCCTTTTGCGCAGGCTACCTTGTGTTTCTCGAATATAGCCAAACAAGTGCTATGAAACACAATAAATTTGGTATTATAGAGCCTATGTTAGACGTCACTAAATTGTGCCCCATTAACAAACTTGATGTTATTTTTACGCCTTTGGTCGTATTTGATGAAAAAGGTAATCGTATGGGTATGGGCGGTGGCTTTTACGACCGAACGTTGCAACATATGCCAGTTACCCGCGGTAATAACAAACAGTTAGCGGCAAATTCATCTATAAAACAGACGAAAATAATAGGCTTGGCGCATGATGTACAAAAAACCTTATCATTGCCTACCGAAGTATGGGATATTCCCCTGCCGGAAATTTTAACCCCGACTAAACTATATTCGTTTTAAAGGACTCAGCATGGACCAGAATCAAAAGAAACAGGCAGCCGCAGTTGCCGCTATTGAATTTGTTACCGACAATGCAATAGTAGGCGTAGGCACAGGTTCTACTGTTAACTTTTTTATAGACGAATTAGCCAAACATAAATACGAAATACACGGCGCGGTGTCTAGTTCTGAGGCCTCTACCGAGCGGCTCAAAAAACACGGCATTAAGGTGTTTGATTTAAATGAAGTAGACACCCTAGATATTTATGTAGATGGTGCCGACGAAATCACCAAGCACAAGCATATGATAAAAGGCGGTGGTGCTGCGCTTACTCGTGAAAAAATTGTATCGGCGGTGGCTAAAACATTTATTTGTATTATTGATGACACCAAGCTTGTGCCTATATTAGGTAAATTCCCCTTGCCTGTAGAAGTTATTCCGCTTGCGCGCTCTTATGTAGCCCGCGAAATAGTAAAACTAGGCGGTGATCCTATTTATCGTCAGGGTGTTGTAACCGATAACGGCAATCAAATTTTAGATATCTATAATTTTGAGATACTCGACCCGCTGGCCCTAGAAAGTCAATTAAACCAAATTGTAGGCGTAGTAACCAACGGTTTATTTGCGCACAGATGCGCCGATATTGTGCTAACCGGCACAAACGATGGCGTAAAGAAGTCTTAAAAAATAATTAGTATACATTTTTAACCGCATTAGTATTCAAAGGGCAAGGTAGGTAGTAATGAGCAGAAAATCGTTAGCCAAAGACAAAATAAGAGTGCTGTTGCTTGAAGGGCTGCATGCTAGTTCTCTAGAAACATTTAAGGCCAATGGCTATACCAATATAGAATCGATTAAAACTTCTTTGGCCGATGATGAGCTTATTGCCAAAATTAAAGATGCACATTTTATTGGCATCAGGTCTCGCACGCAATTAACTGAAAAAGTGTTAAGCGCAGCCAAAAAGCTAATAGCTGTGGGCTGCTTTTGTATTGGCACCAACCAAGTTGATTTAAAAGCCGCAGAAAAACGCGGCATTGTGGTATTTAACGCGCCTTTTTCTAATACTCGATCGGTAGCTGAACTTGTGCTCGGGCAAATCATTATTCTGCTACGTGGCATTGTACAAAAAAATACCATGGCACATAGAGGACAATGGAGCAAAAGCGCCGTCAATAGCTATGAAGCACGAGGCAAAACACTCGGTATTATTGGCTATGGCCATATTGGGACACAGCTAAGCATATTAGCCGAACACTTGGGCATGCGGGTACAATTTTATGACATAGAAGACAAGCTTGTATTGGGTAATTCAATGCAGGTGAAGTCGCTTAAACAGCTGCTAAACACCTCAGATGTCGTTAGTTTGCATGTACCTGAAACCCCGCATACCCAAAATATGATTGGCAAAAAAGAACTTAATCAAATGAAAGACGGCGCCATTTTAATAAATGCTGCACGCGGTACTATTATTGATATTGATGCACTTTGCGAAGCGCTTAAAAGCAAAAAGTTAACGGGCGCGGCTATCGACGTTTTCCCAGTAGAGCCCAAATCAAACTCTGAAGAATTCACCTCCCCTCTGCGTGAATTTGACAACGTAATACTCACCCCCCATGTGGGTGGTTCAACCCAAGAGGCTCAGCAAAACATTGGTATTGAAGTTGCCGGTAAATTGGTTAAATACAGTGACAATGGTTCAACACTGTCGGCCGTAAACTTTCCTGAAGTATCTTTACCCGAGCATACTAATAGGTCGCGCTTATTACACATTCATGAAAACAGACCCGGCGTGCTTACCCAAATAAACCAAGCCTTTGCCGATAAAGACATCAACATTGCTGCTCAATATTTACAAACAAGCGAAAATATTGGTTATGTGGTTGTAGATATTGAGTCAAAAAATGAAGCCGAAGGCTTAGAGCAGCTAGCCAATATTCAAGGCACAATTAAAACGCGCTTGCTACATTAAAAATACCGCGCGAACAATAGATGCAAAAAAGGTCAAAATGAGTAATCATTCTGACCTTTTTTATTGAATACTTCTACTAAATATTATTAAACAGCAGCCTGTATAACATTGTGCGTTTAGAAAAAAGTATATACCAAAGTAACCGCTGTTTCGGTGTCTAGTTTCTCGGCATCTAAATTTACGTCGGTGTTGTGATCGAATTTAAGAGAAAGCTTCATAGACAAACCACCGGCTATTTGCGCAGTTATAGCACTTTCTGCACGTGATTTAGTATTGTCAGATCCAATTTCTGTGCTGAAGGTTTGTGTAAAACGAGCGGTTTCAGATACTTTCAAACTATAATTAACCGCACCACGAACAATCGTACCATCAATACTTTCATCTAATTGGTTTTTAGAAAATGAGTAACCCGGTCCAATACTATAGTCGAAGCTACTTGATTCATCATCCCATAATTTTTGGTTCCAACCAGCGGCGACCGTTGCTTGGTATTTAAAGTTACTGAATCTGTCGTCTTCATAAGACACGAAGCCAAAAACACGGTGATTTGGATCTTCTAGCTTGTAGTTACCTTGCCCTGATACGAAAAACTTTTGTGCCGAGGTTTGTTCTATATCTTCGCCCATTGCGTTTTCAATGGTATCTTTTTTGTAAAGCCCTTTGAGAAGGAACTCATTGCTCCACGACTCTAATTCTTGCTTAGCGTTTAAGCCTATACTTGCCGAGGTAGTTTCAGTATTTCCTGAAGTGAAAATAAAACCGAACTCACCGTCCATTTCTACATCTTTTGCTTCTTCTGCAAAAACCGGGGTTGAACAACACACCGATAACACCGTTAATGCGATTAATTGTTTTTTCATTACTCTTCCTTTTTAAATAAATCAGTATCCATGCGTTCGCAACAAAAAATACAAACGATAATAAAATTGTTACGGGCGCGTATTTTAAATACTTTTTAATGTTTTACAAGCCAATATAGCCGTTATTTTAGTATGTTTTTTAATCAACCTTAAGGTGGCTATAGCTTAGTAACTAAACTAAAAAAATTGATACACCATAGAAATACTCGCTTGGGTTGACAAAATACTGTCTTGGCTTGCAACATTGTCGTTATAAATCAGGTTTATACTGAACTTCAGCGCCAGCTTTTCGAATACCTTTGCGGTTATCGATGATTGCGATTTTGTTTTTGAAATTTCTTCGCCTAACTCAGCCGACAGTGTTTGTCTAAACCTCGCATTTTCACCAAATTGTAAGTTGTAATAAAGCGTACCTCTTACAATCATCTCTTCAATGGTTATATTATTGCGTGTTTGGCGTAAATGGCTATACCCTGGCCCAATACTGTATCTAAACTCCGAATTTTCTTTTTCCCACGCTACCTGACTCCATCCCAACACCAAAGTTGCTTGGTCACGCAGGCGGTTAAATTGATTATCGTCATATTCTACATAAGCAAACAAACGGTTATTGGGCTGCACTAACTTATAGTCAAACTGCGCCGACATTTCTATTCGAGTGGTCACTATTTTAGTGGTTTCAATTCCCAAGGCCTCAGTATTATTGGGTAAAGTGTTGGTTTGACGTAAAAACTGAGTTTCATAGCGGTTACTCCAGTTTGTCATTTCATGATTAGACTCAATGGCTAATTTAACAATACTGGTGTCGGTATTACCTGATGCACTTAAAACCCCTGCTTCCCCGGCTAAAGTGAAAGGTTGTAGTTTTGTAGTTTTTTCTGGTTTATCAGGGTTTTTACTGTAAAGGGCTTCAAGTAAGTTTTTTTCTTTGCTGAGGTTCTTGAAAAAATCTGAGGCTTTATCAGATACAGTTGCGTGGGCAATGGCCGCGCTAGGCAGTTGCAACATGAGTATACAAAAAGCAGTCATAAGGAATTTTAACATAACGCATTCTTAAAAAATAAAACACGCATAGTTAAAAGTAGCTAAGGGTAAAATACCTAATTAATTACCTGAGCAATCTTGCTCGTTTCAGATTGCGCGAACTGTTCAATAATATCATATTCATAGTCATTTAATCCAATGGAATGAACAGCTTGTTGGTTTAAATTCGAATTTTGTAAAAGTGACTGCCCTTGATTTAAAGTTGCCATAGTTGTTGCCATGTACAAAATACTCTCATCTTTGCTAAATTGCTTTTGCTTATTGAATGACAAACCAAGCATTGCGGTATACAGATTTTCGGGTAGTTTCCAGCCCGCAAGAATATGCCCAGAGCACTCACTAAAGGTAAAACCGAACAACAATTCTTGAGCCTCTACAGGCAAGGCATGGGCATCTTTATTAATATACCGCTGATATTTTTCTTCCATACGAGCAGCACACACCAGCTCACTCAAATTCATAAGAATACCCATTACAAAAAAACGTTCACTGCCGCGCTCTTTCATTTGCTGGGCAATTGATTGTGCGATTAACCCAGTACGGACCGACTTTTCCCAAAAAAGAGTGAAATCTAATAACGATGAATTAAACGTTTTAAAGGCCAAGTTAGCCGTTTCTGCCATAGAGATATTATAAGCAGCTTCGCCTCCTATAACGCTTAAGGCTTTGGGTACGCTTGTCACTTGTGCAGGAAACCGAAAAAGCGCACTATTTGCCAGTTTTAGCACCTTGGCACTTAAAGAGGGGTCTACCGACATTACTTTTGCCATATCTCTAAGACCCGAACGAGGATCGTCTAGCATTTGCCTAAGCCGCAGACAAGTGTTGGGTAAAGTAAAGCTGTTGTTAGCATATTTAATTATAGGGTTCATCGACATACTTGATCTCAGTTATTCTGCATACATTTGGGGTACAAATGAATTTACGATAGTATAACTGTTGTAAATACAAGCAAAGGTAAGTCGATTTATACGGGTTATGTTGGTTAGATACCTATGCTAACTAATTTATTAAGACGAGCACTGCACCAAACGCTGTCGCGGGTAATTAGGCAGTGCTTTACTATTTTATTACACCGTGTAATTTGCAGCAGAATTAGAACAAATCACCTTGCTGAAAATGGGTATCGGTTTCTTGTGATTGAGACTTGCGGGCGTTAAACGCTCTTTTTCGCCTATTACAAGCAGACACAATAATTCGCTTAGTTTGGTCATCTATAGCAAGCCAGTGGGTGCGTTCTTCTCTACTTCGAAAGCACCCAGTGCAATATCCTCGGGGACCCGACTCACAAACACCAATACATGGGCTTGGAATGTTGAAAAACTCCATTTGCTGCATATATAATTGTGCTCGGTTAGATACTTGCGATGACGTTAACGATATTATAAGCACTTTTATAAAGTTCGCTAGTTAAACTCGATAGATTACTGCTTATAATAAACAGTGCTGTAAAATAGCTTTACAGCACTCAAAAAACTGCAGCAAATAGGCGGGCGTAAAACACAGACATAAAAAAACCGATACACAAAAAGGTATCGGTTTTTCAGACTAACTATTTACCCAAACAAAACGTTACTTCTTTTTCGCTTTTGCGTTTGGTATATCAGTAATACTGCCTTCATAAATCTCTGCGGCAAGGCCGATAGACTCATTTAGTGTTGGGTGAGCATGAACGGTTAAAGCAATGTCTTCAGCATCAGCACCCATTTCAATAGCTAAACCAATTTCACCAAGCATTTCGCCGGCGTTGGTGCCAATAATAGCACCACCAATTATGCGACCAGTGTCTTTATCAAATAACAATTTCGTTAAGCCATTTGTAGCATCACTAGCAATTGCGCGGCCTGACGCAGCCCATGGGAATGTAGCGGCTTCATAATTTAGGCCCTGCTCTTTTGCTTCTTTTTCAGTGAATCCTACCCAAGCAATTTCTGGCTCAGTATACGCAACTGATGGAATGCCACGTGGATCGAAATAGTGTTTATGACCGGCAATAACCTCAGCCGCCACATGACCTTCGTGCACGGCTTTGTGCGCAAGCATTGGCTGGCCTACTAAATCGCCTATGGCAAAAATATTTGGTACGTTAGTACGCAGTTGTTTATCAACATTTATAAAGCCGCGTTCATTGACTTCTACGCCTGCTTTTTCTGCCGCCACAAGAGAGCCATTAGGACGACGTCCTACCGCAACTAACACGCGGTCATAACGAACCGCTTGGGCAGGTGCTTGCTTGCCTTCAAAAGTTACGTATACGCCGTCTTTTTTAGATTCAACACCTACTACTTTAGTTTCAAGCATGGTATTAAATTTGTTCTTGATGGTTTTCATGTACACTTTCATTACGTCTTTGTCGGCCGCAGGTACAAGCTGGTCTAAAAACTCAACCACATCAATTTTTGAACCCAGAGCGTGATAAACAGTGCCCATTTCTAGTCCAATAATACCGCCGCCTAGAATAAGCAGTTTTTCTGGAATGTCTTTCATTTCCA
Organism: Glaciecola sp.; assembly: GCA_047636735.1. Taxonomy (GTDB): domain Bacteria; phylum Pseudomonadota; class Gammaproteobacteria; order Enterobacterales; family Alteromonadaceae; genus Glaciecola. The sequence goes on from JBLIGC010000003.1 coordinate 13,903, forward strand.
ATGCGCCAGTGCTGTCCATGATACGGTCGTCATCTTTAGGTACGAATGGCAACTCAATGGGTTCAGAACCCGCCGCTATAATGGCGTGCTCGAAGGTAATAGTTGTTATTCCGTCTTTACCCTCTACTTCTAGGGTGTTGGCGCCTGTAAATTTACCGTAGCCTTGCACATGATTTACCTTGCGCATTTTAGACATCCCCGATAAGCCCTTTGTTAACTGACTTACCACTGAATCTTTCCATGCGCGAATTTTGTCTAAATCAATTGTAGGTTCGCCAAAGGTCACGCCGTGGCTTGACAGATGCTTGGCTTCTTGAATAACTTTTGCTACGTGCAAAAGGGCCTTAGAAGGAATACAACCTACATTTAAGCATACACCGCCTAGCGATTCTCTTGCATCTACTATGACTGCGTCAACGCCCAAATCGGATGCTCTAAAAGCTGCTGAGTAACCGCCAGGACCGGCCCCAAGTACCACTAATTGTGTTTTGATTTCGCTCATAACTTTAATATGGCCTCAATAATTTAATTCTATCTGAGCCGCCTATTCTAATTGAATTAATGCGGCAATTCACTCACATAATTGGCTTTATTATAAGGAGGCAATTATATGGGCGGTATTTTTTATACTTTACACAAAGTAAACAACATTTCATTACGGCTATTTACTCAAACATAACCTACATCAATATGCGACGCATATCGGCTAAACATTCGGCTAAGTGTACCGCAAAGCGCGCCGCTAGTGCACCGTCTATTACACGATGATCGTAAGACAACGAAAGCGGCAACATTAATCGTGGCAAAAACTCTTTACCATCCCACTTTGGTTTCATTTCACTTTTCGACACACCCAATATAGCAACATCAGGAGCATTTACTATAGGGGTGAACGCCGTGCCGCCTATGCCGCCCAAGCTTGAAATAGTGAAACAGCTACCCTGCATGTCAGTAGTTTTAAGTTTGCCATCTCTGGCTTTTACACTTATTTCGCTTAGTTCTTTAGATATTTCCATTATGCCTTTCTTATCAACATCACGAACCACTGGCACGACAAGACCTCCTGGAGTGTCTACCGCAATACCTATGTGGAAATATTTTTTCATGACCAAGCTTTCGCCCGATGCAGAAAGTGATGAATTAAAAGCAGGATAATGCTTCAGTGCATCGGCCACCGCTTTCATCATAAAGACTAAAGGTGTAATTTTTACGCCTAACTTTCGTTTCTCATTGATTTGATTTTGCTGCTTACGGAAATCTTCTATATCGGTAATATCGGCTTCTTCAAATTGTGTAACATGAGGGATAGTTACCCAATTGCGATGCAAATTAGGACCCGATAGTTTTTGAATGCGAGTAAGCGCAACTTCTTCAACTTCACCAAATTTAGTAAAATCGACTTTAGGGGGGGGCAGTACTTGCAGCCCGCCACCACCTTGGCTTACATTTGTGCCTGGACCCATTTTAGGTCTAGACAGCTCGTATTTAACATAAGATTGCACATCTTCTTTAGCAATACGACCTTTGCGACTAGAACCTTTTACCAGCGATAAATCAACGCCAAACTCACGAGCAATTCGCCTTACCGATGGAGATGCATGAACGCGGCCAATTTTGCTTATTTCGCCAGCAGACGGATGATGTGGCACAGGTGGTGCTTTTTGAACTGGTGCTGGTGCACTAACTGGCGTAGATGCTGGTGCGCTATCTGGTTCAGTTGCTGGTGCACTATCTGGCGCAGGTACTGGTGCGCTATCTGGCGCAGGTACTGGTGCGCTAGCTTGCACTTCTTGAGTAGCCTCGCCTTGACCTGCAACTTCCATGGTCAATACCAAAGAACCCATAGAGACTTTATCGCCTAACTTAACTTTAAGCGATACAATTTTACCTGCCGCAGGAGCAGGCACATCCATGGTTGCTTTGTCGGTTTCAAGTGTGATTAAACCATCTTCTTCGGCAACGGTGTCGCCTTCATTAACTAATATTTCAATAATTTCAACATCGCTGGCATCACCAATATCAGGTACCATGACTTCAATTACACTGGAAGCAGCAGCCTCTGGCGACTGTGCTGTTAAAGCCGGCGCTGGAGTAGTTGCTGGAGCCGGCTGTGATGCAGCAGGAGACTCAACGTTAGGCGCTTCAGACGCAAGCTCGGCACTGGGCGCGTTTTGCGCCACGAGTGCTTTTCCAAGCAAGTCACCTTGTTTAATTTTGTCACCTACTTTTACCGATATTTCTTTAATCATGCCGTCAAAGGGAATTGGTATGTCCATACTGGCTTTGTCACTTTCAACCGTAACAAACGAAGCTTCTGCCTCAACGGTGTCGCCAACAGCTAAACACACTTCAATAATTTCGACTTCTTCGCCGCCCACATCAGGAACAATAATGTCTTGTAAATCTGCCATAATTCAGTCTCCTCTTTATGCGTACAGTGGGTTAATTTTATCGCCGTCAATATCCAACGCTTTATGCGCCTTTGTTAACGTAGCGGCGTCTAAATTACCCGCTTTGTGTAGCTCATATAGGGCAGCATAGGCAATGTTATTTGCATCTACTTCAAAATGGCGACGCAAATTAGCTCGGCTATCGGAGCGACCAAAACCGTCGGTTCCTAATACTCTATATACACCTGGCACAAATGCCCGCACTTGATCAGCATACGATTTAATATAATCGGTAGCCGCAATAGTAGGACCATCGTTACCACTGCTCATGACTTCGGTAATATAAGGGACTTTTTGCTTCGCTTTTGGATTGCGCATATTAAAGCGATCGCAATCGATACCGTCACGGCCAAGCTCATTAAACGAGGGCGTACTATACACTTCACTTAGCACGCCATAGTCTTGGCTAAGTATGGCCGCCGCTTTGCGTACTTCAACCAAAATAGTACCCGAGCCTAAAAGTTTAACTTTCTTTTTAGCTTTCGCATCGCCCACTTTATCGAGTAAATATATTCCTCGTAAAATACCTTCTTCACAGCCCTTAGGCATTTCTGGCTGCACATAGTTTTCGTTCATTACCGTTAAGTAGAAGAAAACGTTTTCTTGGTTTTCTAACATTCTACGAATACCATCTTGCACCACAACCGCAACTTCATAACCGTAGGTAGGATCATAACTTATGCAGTTTGGAATAAGTGCTGCTTGCACATGGCTGTGACCGTCTTGATGCTGCAAACCTTCGCCATTCAGGGTAGTTCTGCCGGCCGTGCCGCCTACTAAGAACCCTCTACATTGGGAGTCTCCAGCAGCCCAAGCCATATCACCCACTCGCTGGAATCCAAACATTGAGTAATAAATATAAACGGGTAGCATTGGCAAGTTGTTTAAAGAATACGAGGTACCCGCCGCCACAAATGATGACATTGCGCCTAGCTCGTTAATACCTTCTTGCAATACTTGTCCTTTTTTGTCTTCGCGATAGTAAGCCACTTGGTCTTTGTCTTGCGGTACATATTTTTGACCCGTATTGCTATAAATACCTACCTGACGGAATAAACCCTCCATACCAAAGGTGCGGGCTTCATCAGGAATAATGGGCACCACACGCTGACCTATTTGCTTGTCTTTTAGCATAACGGTGAGCACTCGTACAAAGGCCATGGTGGTTGAAATTTCTCTTTCCCCCGAGCCTTTAGTAATCGCTTCAAATGCTTTTAATGGTGGCGCAGGTAATTCTTCTGTGCTGTTTGCACGACGAACCGGCATATACCCTTTAAGCGCTTCACGCTTTTCACGCAGGTATTTCATTTCAGGACTATCTTCGTCAAACTTAAAATACTCTAAGTTTTCACAGGCCTCATCCGACACCGGTATATTGAAACGGTCGCGATATGCCACTACAGAATCAACGTCCATTTTCTTCACATTATGCGCTATGTTTTTACCTTCACCAGCATCACCTAAGCCGTATCCCTTTACCGTTTTGGCTAAAATAACTTGTGGACGGCCTTTTGTTTCTGTCGCACGCTTGTATGCTGCGTATACTTTTACGGGGTCATGACCACCCCTGTTTAGTCGCCAAATATCGTCGTCGGACATATTAGCAACCATATCTTTTAAGTCAGGATGTTTGCCAAAAAAGTTTTCGCGGGTGTATTGACCACCTTTCGCCTTGTAGTTTTGGTATTCGCCGTCTACGGTTTCGTTCATGACTTCGAGTAGTTTGCCTGAAGTGTCTCTGGCTAACAATGAATCCCAATAACGCCCCCAAATAACTTTTATCACTTCCCAGCCTGCGCCGCGAAAAGTGCCTTCTAGTTCTTGGATGATTTTTCCATTTCCACGAACAGGACCGTCTAAGCGCTGCAGGTTACAGTTAATAACGAACGTTAAGTTATCAAGGCTTTCTCTTGAGGCTAAACCAATAGCACCTAAACTTTCTGGTTCATCAACTTCGCCATCGCCCATAAAACACCATACACGCTGGTTAGAGCAATCGCGCAATCCACGGTTAGTTAGGTACTTAAGGAATCTCGCTAAGTAAATAGCCTGCATAGGACCTAGGCCCATCGACACCGTCGGGAACTGCCAGAAGTCGGGCATAAGTTTAGGGTGAGGGTAAGAAGATATACCTTCACCGCCTACTTCTTGGCGGAAATTATCAAGCTGGCCAGCGCTTAGTCTGCCTTCAATGAAGGCGCGCGAATAAATACCTGGCGATACGTGACCTTGTACAAACAAATAGTCGCCGCCGTTATCTTCGGTTGGAGCGCGGAAAAAGTGATTGAAGCCAACGTCGTATAACATAGCTGCAGAGGCAAAACTGGCTATGTGACCGCCTAAATCCAGGTTCTTTTTCGAACCACGAAGTACCATCATAAGTGCATTCCAACGAATGGCATTTCTTATTTTTGCCTCAATCGTTTGATCACCGGGCATTGTTGGCTCTTGGCCTGCTGGAATAGTATTGAGATACGCGGTTGTTCCATCAAAGGGCATATGCGCGCCGTTACGGCGGGCTTTTTCAATTAGCGACTCTAAAAGAAAATGCGCTCTGTCAACGCCTTCAGTCTCTAATACCGCTTCAAGCGATTCTATCCACTCACTTGTTTCAATTGGGTCAACATCAGGTTGTTTCATATCGGCCATAGTTTTTTCCTATTCTTTGGTTCAACTCTATTTGTATATTAATAAGGTGCACATTTTTGCTTACGCCACCTAAATCTTAAATTTTACGGGTACTAACTGCCGCTCACTATTCTTCGCAAACTTCGCTGAACATTGGCGTTGTTCTTATTGATATCCAACAAGGTCTTTTCAATAAAAGACAAATGTAGATGACTTGCATCGCGCGCCGCTTCAGGGTTACCTGATAAAATAGCCGACACAATGTTTGCACGCTGTTGGGAGATTTCGTTTTCAACATTGGCACCGCCACGCAGCATAGCCAGGTTTTGTTTTACGTTGTCCTCTAACATAAGGCGCATTGCTTGCATTACCTGTACAAGCACCATGTTTTGAGAAGCTTGCGCCATCACAAAGTAAAATTCACCCAACGCAATACTTTCAGCCTCTGGATTGGCTTGACTGCTAGGTGATTGTAACTTTTCTAGCGCTTGAGTAAGGGCAATATGGTCTTGGCGTTGTCCACGAAGGGCGGCATAAAATGCCGCCATGCCTTCAAGGGCGTGGCGGAATTCTAATAAATCAAACTGGGTTTCTGGACGTTTTGAAATGAGCTCTAACAGCGGGTCCGACAAGCGTTTGTTAAGGTGTTTTGACACAAAGGTACCACCACCTTGTTTACGCTCTATCAATCCTTTAGCCTGCAAGTTTTGAATAGCTTCGCGCAGTGAAGGACGCGACACTTTGAATTTACCTGCTAGTTCGCGTTCCGACAGTAACTTTTCACCAGCCGCTAAAGTGCCATCAATTATCATTGACTCTAATCGTTCGGTAATAACATCTGAAAGTTTAGCTTGCTTAATCATTGCGCCCTGGTATTGAAAATAATCTTTCTCCGCGTTTTATCTCAGTTTCACAACACTCTTAATTCTGGTTTTTTAGGTGAAACACTTCGGCTCCAGCGATGGTATTACCAATTGACCAAAGAGCATTTTAAGGAATATTTTACAAAAGTAAAGTGTTTAACTAACAACGCCTACCAAAGTCATAACCGAAATTACCATCAAAAAGAAAATAATGTTACGTTTTACTAACTTAACCATTTGTAAAGGCTCCTGCAGATGCGGGTTTTCAGAGGTAGGCAAGTCTTCACTTGCCTTGGCAACTTTTGCTAACACGTCGTATGCATTAAGCTTTACATTGGCAAAGGTTTCTAGCCATACGGGCAGTCCGCGGCTAAAGTGCCCTACTAACAAAAATCCAAACGCGGTAACACGTGCTGGCATCCAGTCTAGAATAAACAAGACCTTTTGAGTGTCGTTTGCCCCGTCATGATGCTCGTTTAGCCGCTCACTTGCGGGTTCATTTACGCTGTGTTGAGTAATGTGTCCGTTATCACTTTGAGGTTCTAAAATCGCCTCTGAATAGTCTATATTACACTGTGCGTTTTGGCTATTGTGGGCATCATCATTGTGTATTTTACTTGTTTGTAAAAAATACCATTCTTTACACAAGGAATAAAACACCATGCCTGGAAGCCCTAATAAGACAAAGAATATTATGACGCTTGCATATTGCCTGTAGTTAACCAATACGAGTTGCTTACCAACATTCGATAAATCGCCGCCTTTATTGCCAAATTGTTCTGAATATAGTGAACACGCCTCAAAGTTTTCTTTGTTAGCTGCTTGTAAATAGCGTTTATAGGTTTGTCTTGTTACTGGGCAACCTAAACACACCCACAATAATATTAAGTATAAGAAAAAAACCAGAATAGCAGGCAAATAAACAACTAACATCCACACCACTAGCGAAGGAAAACCGGCAACTAGTAGCATAGTAGCAATAACACCAAGCTGATATTTAGGCTGCTGAATATTTTTTTTCTGCAACAAACGTGTAATAAATGAAAAGTAGTGCTGCGCTAAGGTAGTTATATGAAAGGTTTTAGATTTAACCACTACGCGTTCAAGTGCCATTACTATCAATAAGGTAAAAAGTGTCAAGGGTTAATATCCTGTTTGAATGGGCTGTTAGTATAATCGCTAGCCACCATTGTGCAACATAGTTTCACGCCTTATTAATAGCTGATCTGCATCATGAAAGGTGCATTTGGCAGATATTTAATCATTGTTTGTTGTCGCAGATTAAGCCAACATGTAAATCCCTATTGGTAGTATTGCGCTTATTGCTTTAACTACTTTATAAAATGCGCATTTTTATCGGCATATAAAAGGAAAACCTGTGGTATTGCTCACCAATTTGACCCCTAATAACAAATTAGTAAACGAACCATTCAGCGCACTTACTATTAACAAAGACAGTGTTGCTAGCGATGTATTGCGTGCATTAATAGAAGACTTAGCACCCAACTCCATAAACGTAACCAATATGCATATTGACAATATTGATGAAAAAACGCCTATCGATTTACAAGCTCTAGTCCAGCAAGATATTACGGCAAACCTTATTGATATAAGCACCCAAGCGCATGCCCATATTATTACCCGTGAAGATATTACCGTGTGCGGTCGTGAATGGGCACAGCAAGCTTTTCATTTAATTGACCCAACACTAAACCTAGATTGGCATTGTGAAGACAGCCAAGTAGTAAAGGCCGGTACTAGCTTAGTAGACATTAAAGGCAGTGCACGAGCAATTCTAACGGCTGAACGCACGGCCTTGAATTTTCTTCAAATGCTTAGCGGCACCGCAACTGTTACCGCCCAGTACGTTAAGTGTCTAAGCGGCTCACCTACGCGCCTGCTTGACACGCGCAAAACAATCCCCGGTTTTCGTCAAGCACAAAAATATGCCGTAAGCTGCGGCGGCGGACAAAACCATAGAATGGGTTTGTTTGATGCCTTTCTAATAAAGGAAAATCATATTAGAGCATGTGGTTCAATCAACAATGCCATTGTGCGAGCAAAGAGCTTGCACACCCAAAAAACCATTGAAATAGAGGTTGAGAACCTTGATGAACTCAAGCAGGCAATCGCCGCAGGCGCCGACATAGTTATGCTCGACAACTTCTCAACCGAACAGATCCACCAGGCAGTGTCTATTAACAATCAACAGTGTAAGCTAGAAGTTTCAGGTAATATTACACAAGAAAAACTAGCAGAATTAGCGAAAACAAATGTGGATTTTATTTCAACTGGGGCAATTACTAAACATATAAGGGCGGTCGATCTTTCCCTATTAATTATGTAAGTGCAACACTGTAAATCGTAAATTATAAAATCATTCACTTAAATATTTTTTTGTGTCAAAACCAACACTTAGGTATATGTGTAAATACTTCACCGTAGGGGATTGAAGAATATACTTGTCCTTAACATTATGGTTTCAAAAAATAGGTGGCACATCATGGCAGTTGTTGCACAAGACTTCGTTTGGATTGGTTCAGACAAAAACGGAAAGAGAGGCAAAGGTGAAATATCAGCAAAAAGTCTTTTAGAAGCAAAAAATTCGCTTAGACGCAGAGGTATTTCCGCCACCCGTGTTAAGAAAAAAGGCAAACCACTCTTTAGCCGAAAAGAAAAGGCCAGCGCCCAAGATATATGTGTAATGTCTAGGCAAGTTGCCACTATGTTAGGTGCTGGCGTTACCCTTATCCAAAGTTTAGATATGATAGGTCAAGGCCATGCAAACGGCGCCATGCGTAAACTTCTTAGCAACGTTACCGACGAGGTAAGAGCCGGCAACCCACTTTCATCATCACTGCGCAAACACCCTCTCCAATTTGACGATTTATACTGCGATTTAGTTGAAACCGGCGAACAATCGGGTTCACTTGAAACTATTTATGACCGTATCGCTCTTTACAAAGAAAAAGCCGAAGCGCTTAAATCTAAAATTAAAAAAGCCATGTTTTACCCAATTGCCGTTTTAGTAGTTGCCCTTATTGTAACGCTTATTCTGCTAATATTTGTGGTTCCTCAGTTTGAGGAAATATTTGCTGGATTTGGTGCTGAGCTGCCAGCTTTCACACTAATGGTGTTGGGGCTGTCTAACTTTGTCCAATCTTATGGTATTTTTATTGGCGCGGGCATCGCAGCTGCGTGCTTCTTATTTGTACGCACTCATCGTAAATCACCAAAATTACGTGACTATGTTGATGCCAAAACTCTTCAAATCCCCATTATTGGGGCTATTCTGAAAAAAGCCGCTATTGCTCGTTTTACCCGTACTTTGTCAACCACCTTTGCTGCCGGCGTTCCGTTAATAAGCGCACTTGAATCGGCAGCCGGAGCCTCCGGCAATGCCGTATTTCGTGAAGCTATATTGTATATACGCCGAGAAGTTTCTGGTGGTACGCAAATGAATACCGCTATGCGAGCAACCAATGTATTCCCCGACATGGTCACGCAAATGATTGCCATTGGCGAAGAGTCGGGCGCGGTAGAAGATATGCTAAGTAAAATAGCTTACATTTATGAAGCTGAAGTTGACGACATGGTTGACGGCCTAACTAGCCTTTTAGAGCCCATGATAATGTCGGTTTTAGGTGTGGTAATTGGTGGCCTTATTATTGCTATGTACTTACCAATATTTGAAATGGGTTCAATTGTATAATCACTTCGATATATGACAAAATACATTTATTCGCTCTTTTTATGTAATTATTATAGGCTTATTGAGTAATAAGCCTTTTTTATTCCCATTACATAAACGCGATACAAGGGTAAAACTGAGCTTATAAACACCCAACTACTTACATAAGATTTACAGGCACAATAATGTTTGAACTCATGGCAACATCGCCCCCTTTTTATATTAGCTTCGTGTTCGGGTTATCATTACTCATTGGTAGTTTCTTAAATGTGGTAATTTATCGATTACCTGTAATGATGAAAAATGACTGGCAAGAACAAATTGATGCCCACATTGCGCAAACTAATGGCAACGATTATATAAATCAACAGCCTGCATTTAATTTGCTTAAACCCGATTCTACTTGTCCAAACTGCAAACATAAAATAAGGGCGTGGGAAAATATCCCGGTTGTTAGCTGGCTTTTTTTACGCGGAAAATGCAGGGCTTGTAAAACAAATATCTCTATTCGCTATCCTCTTATTGAGTTACTTACCGCAGTGCTAAGCGCTTGGATAGCATACGACTTAGGCTTTACCCCAATCGCTTTTGGCTTTATTTTTTGCACATGGCTGCTAGTTGCTATGACTTTTATTGATATTGATGAAATGCTGCTGCCCGACACCTTAACATTATCGATGCTTTGGATAGGCTTATTAGTTGCAGCTTATGTAGACGGCGCAAGTAACGCTGTGTTGCTAAGCGATGCGGTAATAGGCGCCGTAGTAGGCTATATGAGTTTATTCACCGTATATTGGGCATTTAAGTTGATTACGGGCAAAGAAGGCATGGGCCACGGCGACTTCAAACTACTCGCGGCAATAGGCGTTTGGGTTGGTTGGCAGCACTTACCCATTGTTATTTTATTATCTTCTATGGTGGGTGCTATTGTGGGAGTCACTTTAATGTTGGTTAAACGCAAAGACAGCAACCTAGCTATTCCATTTGGCCCGTATTTGGCAGCCGCAGGCTTTTTAACCATGCTTTATGGTCATGAAATTGCCACTTGGTATTTGGCAACCTTATAATGAATAAACCTGCGATACATAAAGAAAACCTTAAAAGCAAAAAATATATCGTAGGAGTAACTGGCGGCATAGGCTGCGGTAAAACCACAGTAACCAATTTATTCGCCGCTAAAGGCATAGATATAGTAGATGCCGATTTAGTAGCTCGCGACGTTGTAATGGCCGGCTCTGAAGGACTCAACGCACTAGTAATAGCTTTTGGCGATACAATATTAAGCCCACAAAACACTCTTAACAGGGGAGCACTTCGCGAGATAGTATTTGCCGATAGCAAAGCAAAAGATAAAGTAAACGGCATACTCCATCCACTTATTCGTCAAAATATGATGAACCAATTACAAAACACACAGTCGCACTACTGTATATTGTCGGCGCCGTTGTTGTTTGAAAATAACCTGCAACAGTTTGTGGACAGGTGCTTGGTGGTCGACATAACCCAGAGTCAACAACTTGAACGAACGCTTGGCCGAGATGGCGGCAATGCAAACACCATAAAAAATATTATGGCGGCCCAAGTAAGTCGTGAAAAGCGCTTAACCTTAGCCAACGATGTTATAGACAACAGTAAAACCCAGAGCTTCCTTGCGCCACAGGTAGATAGTTTACATAGTAAGTACACCATGTTGGCCGCGCAATTAGTTACATAGGTCTTAGCAATATAGTCATTATCGGTTTGTAAACGCGGTTGTGAATAAATAAATTTTACACAGATTGAAATTCACGTCCCCTTGACGGTTTTTTTTGTGTAGAATGCGGTGCAATAAAATAAGCGTACACCATATTGTATTTATTGCTTATGTTAAAATAGTAAATCTACAGGGAGAATTTGATGTCGGTCGCACTTTATGAATTTCCACTTTGTGAAAAGGTGAGAAATTACCTGCGACTTGAGCAGTTATTTGCGCAATTGAAAGAAGCTAAACAAGCCCAATCTGAGAATCAATATCTATATTTTTTTGAAGTATTTTTTAATGTAATTGATTTAGTTGATCGCCTAGATTTACGAACAGACTTTTTGCGCGACATTGACTCTCACGAGCGCAAACTGCTGCATTGGTCACAGCATCCTGATATAGACAACAACGCATTGGAGATTGCCCTGGACAACCTACAAAGAGTAGGCGTGGATATTAAGAAAAATAAAAAGCTAAGTGCGATTCTTCGCGATGACCGTTTTCTTGCCAACATACGTCAACGCTTTTCTATTGTGGGTGGCGTTACTAGTTTTGATTTGCCTTCTTTATTTTGCTGGTTAAAACAAGATAGTGCCAGTAAGCAAAACAAGATGGATAAGTGGCTAGCACAATTGAATACTATTGAGGCTAGCCTAGAAATGTTGCTTTCCTTTTTACGCGAAAAGTCCAGATTCCAAGATATAGTGAGTAAAAGTGGTTTTTACCAAGGCGCCGTTGAAGATAAAATTGAGCTTGTCAGAATTCAATGTGACAGAACAGATGGCATTTACCCAGTGGTAAGTGGCAGCAGAAATCGCTATGGCGTTAAATTTATGCAATTACACCCGCAAACTGGCACCAGTGCAGCCGTAACAGATACTATAGAGTTTCAATTGTCGTGCTGCTAGATACTTGTGTACACGTAAACTTTTTGGATAAATCGATAATTAACGGTACTCAAAATTTTAAGTCAACTACCCACTAGTAATTGAAAACATAATCAGAGTAAACTTATGAAAGTAAAATGCCCCACATGCCAAGCTGAGGTAATTTGGAATGAACAAGCCGTACACCGACCATTTTGTTCTAAACGTTGCCAACTCATAGACTTAGGCCAATGGGCAAATGAAGAGCACACCATCGCCAGCGACGAAAACAAACTAGATAAACTTCCTGACAATATCGATATTGAAGACATTGAAGCCATGCTTGCACAGCAATCTAACGATAACGACGGATTCTTTAAAACGTAAGGTTTTTTATTATGTCAAACAAGCCCAAACAGCAACATACAATTAAAGAAATTCTTATTGCAGCAGGAACTCACGGCAACGAAATGTCGGGAATTCAAGCCATTACTCAATGGCAAGTCAATCCATCAGCATTACAGGCAATAGCGCCAAGTACAAATATCCAGCTTGCGTTGATGAATAAGGCCGCTATTAACGCTCGTGTAAGATATGTAGATGAGGACTTGAATCGTCAGTTCTTGCTAACAAAATTGAATATGCCCTTAGCAGAAAATGCTCCTAGCGAAGCCAAAGTTGCCCATGCTGTTAACGCAGAATTTGGCCCAAAAGGTAATGCCACCAGCGATTTTTGTATCGACATTCATAATACTACTAGCAATATGGGGCCTACTCTTATTGTGCTAGAAAATGATGAATTTCATCAAGCACTTGCTCGTTTTGTAAAAAATGTTATGCCCGAAAGCGTTATTTTAATTGAAGACTATCAACCTTTTGCAGCATTTGGCTATTTGTGTACCGTCGCTAAAAAAGGTGTTATGGTTGAAGTGGGCCCTCAAACGCAAGGTACATTGCGCGCTGAAGTATATCAGCAAACACTTGATATGAGCTTGGCAATACTGCGTTTTATTGAGCTGTATAACAACGGCAGCTTGCCCACACTTGCACCTGTAGAAGCCTTTAGATTAGGCACTGAAATAACCTATCCGATGAACGCTAAAAAACAAAAAACAGCCATGATCCACCCTGCACTCGACGGCAAAGATTTTTTCCCGCTTATGCCGGAACAAGCGTGCTTTATTGACTTTAATGGTAACGATATTATGTGGGAGAAAGAGCAAACCTATCCTCACTTTATAGGAGAAGCTGCTTATGACCATTTAAATATTGCCTTTGCTACTGCAAGTAAGTGTATATTTTAAGTCTACTGGAAAAATTGTTTACTAACCAATAAGCTAGCGCTCCATCGCTTATGTGAGTCAGCATTTTGTGCATAGAATTACATATACAAAGTAAAGCTACCGCCTATTCTCCAATAACTTTTCAATAATAATTTGATTGGCGTCGGGGAAATCTAATGCGATTAGCTCTTCAAAACAAACCCATTTTGATTCTTGTCCTTCAGCACCATAAGCTTCACCGCTAAAATCGGATACCACAAATACATGCAGGCTGACCTTTTTGTCGGGATATGAAAACGCAATATTCACTAAATGCTGATACGCTTTAACCTCTATACCAATTTCTTCTGCTAACTCGCGGCACAGGGCTTGCTCGGCTGACTCGTTGAGGTCTATTTTACCACCGGGGAATTCCCACTTATGACCTTGGTGTTGATGCGCTTGGCGACGACATACAAAAAACGAATTGTTTTTGGTAATGACGCCAACCGCTACTTGAATGTGCTTAGCTGAGCTTGCCATGGCACTGTTTATATTTTTTACCTGAGCCGCATGGGCAAGCCTCATTACGACCTACTTTTGGTCCTTGACGCTGCATTGTTTTCGGTTTAGGCGCAGCCGCAACCGGCCCTTTAATGGGTGACTCGGCTTCTTTATGCTCGAACATTTTTTCTGCCTCAGCGCGTCTTCGCTGAGCTTCTATTGCTTCAACATCGGCCTCTTGACGAACTTGTACTTTACTTAGTACGCTAATAACTTCTACTTTTAGGTTATCAAGCATATCTGAAAATAGCTCAAACGATTCACGTTTAAATTCTTGCTTTGGATTTTTTTGCGCATACGAGCGCAAGTGAATACTTTGGCGCAAATAATCCATTGCCGCTAAATGCTCTTTCCAATGGGTGTCGAGTGTTTGTAGCATAATTTGCTTTTCAAACAAGCGCAGTACTTCGCCGCCTACAGACTTCTCTTTATCTTGGTACGTCGATACCACAGACTCGCTTATAATATCTCGCAGTTTTTCTTCGTAGAGTTTGTCATCGTCATCCAACATTTTCTGAAGTGGAATATCAATCATGAAGTCACTGCGCAAGCGTTCTTCAAGTCCACTAACATCCCACATTTCTTCAAGTGACTGTGGAGGAATATATTGATTAACAACCGTGCTAACAACATCTTCACGAATCTTTATGATGGTGTCTGCAATATCGCCTTCATTGAGCAACTCGTTACGCTGCTCATAAATGACTCTGCGTTGATCGTTAGCTACATCATCATATTCTAGAAGCTGTTTACGAATATCAAAGTTACGGCCTTCCACTTTACGCTGGGCATTTTCAATTGCACGCGACACCCAAGGATGTTCAATAGACTCTCCTTTCTCCATACCGAAGCGTTTCATCATATTGCTCATTTTATCTGAAGCAAATATGCGCATTAATGGGTCTTCTAATGATAAATAGAAACGCGATGAACCTGGATCGCCCTGACGCCCTGAACGCCCGCGTAGTTGATTATCTATACGACGTGATTCATGACGCTCAGTACCAATTATATGCAAGCCACCCGAAGCTAAAACGGCATCATGGCGCTCTTGCCACTCACCTTTAAGCTTTTCAACAACCGTGTCACTAGGATCTTTTAGTTTTTCTATAACGGCATCAAAATTACCGCCTAGTACGATATCAGTTCCACGACCGGCCATGTTAGTGGCAATAGTGATTGCACCTGGCATACCCGCTTGGGAAACAATGTCGGCCTCTTGAGCGTGAAATTTGGCGTTTAGGACTTTGTGCTTAATTTTTGCTTGTTTGAGCAATTGCGACAACAACTCTGAGTTTTCAATAGAGATAGTACCCACAAGTGCAGGTTGGCCACGCTCAACACATTCTTTTATGTCTTCAATAATCGCGAGTTGTTTTTCTTCAGCGCTTAAATAAATTTTATCCGCGTGGTCTTTTCTGACCATAGGCTTGTTAGTTGGAATAACAACCGTTTCTAAGCCATAAATACTATGAAATTCGAATGCTTCAGTCTCTGCTGTACCTGTCATTCCACTTAAGGTGTTATAGATTCTAAAGTAGTTTTGAAAAGTAATTGACGCTAAGGTTTGGTTTTCATTTTGGATATTAACCCCTTCTTTAGCTTCTACCGCTTGGTGTAAACCTTCAGACCAACGGCGTCCTTCCATAGTGCGACCTGTGTGTTCATCCACAATTATAATTTGGTCGTCTTTAACAATGTAGTCAACGTCTTTTGTGAACAGCTTATGCGCTCGCAAACCTGCGTTTACATGGTGTAGCATAGGAATATTTGCGGCGGCGAACAGGGAGTCCCCTTCACCAATTAGGCCTACTTTTTGCAATAATTCTTCAACAAATATTTGACCATTTTCGGTCAAATGTACCTGCTTAGCTTTTTCGTCCATGGTGTAGTGACCATCGCCATGAGCTCCTTCAGCGTCTTCTACATCTTGTTTTTGTAACTCTGGAATAAGCGTGTTAATTTTTTTGTATAGCTCAGAGCTATCTTCAGCGGCACCAGAAATGATAAGCGGCGTTCTTGCTTCATCAATTAAAATTGAATCAACTTCATCGATAACGGCAAAATTTAGTGGGCGTTGAACGCGGTCTTTAGGACTAAATGCCATATTGTCACGCAAATAATCAAAACCAAACTCGTTGTTGGTACCGTAAGTAATATCGGCAATGTAAGCGGCTATTTTCTCATCATGATTCATACCGGGAATATTACAGCCAACCGTTAAGCCTAAAAATGAAAATAACCTTCGGCTCCAGTCTGCGTCGCGTTTTGCCAAGTAATCATTTACCGTTACCACATGCACACCCTCACCAGAAAGTGCATTTAAGTAGGTAGGCAATGTTGCGGTAAGCGTTTTACCTTCACCTGTACGCATCTCAGAAATTTTGCCCTGATGCAGAACTAAGCCGCCTTTCATTTGAGCATCGAAATGGCGCATACCATAAACCCGCTTGCTTGCTTCGCGTACCACAGCAAAGGCTTCAACCTGAATATCGCCTAAGGTCGCACCTTCAGCAATCCTAGCTTGGAATGCTTGAGTTTTAGCTTGCAGTTGCTCATCACTTAGTGCTTCAAACTCAGCTTCAAGTGCATTAATCTGATTGACAGTTCTACGTAACTTTTTTAAAAGTCGGGCGTTACGAGTACCAAATACCTTCCTAAATACGTTCACGAACATACGATGAAGACGTCCATTTTTAATTAGCGTTAAAAAAAGCGCATATTAACACAAAGTGAAAAAATATGGCCGATAAAAAATCGTGTACAAAGATAACATCTTCTGTACTAAAGCAAGGTGTTAATTGGCAGGTTAGCGGTATATGTAAGGTAGTGGGTCGACTTGTCGGCCGTTTTTAAGGACTTCATAATGCACATGAGGACCTGTAGAACGTCCCGTGCTGCCCAAAAGCGCAATAGCTTGACCTTTGGTAACTATATCGCCTATTTCAACGCTTAAAACAGCATTGTGACCATAGCGAGTTTTTAAGCCATTGCCATGATCAATTTCTACTAATCCACCGTATCCCGAACGTCTGCCCGACCAAGTAACAACACCTGCGCCGGTGGCAATAACGTCGCTACCCTCTTTACCCGCAAAGTCTACACCTTTATGCATAGAGGGTTTGCCAGTAAATGGGTCTTTACGAATGCCGTAATACGAAGATAACCAACCTTTATAAACCGGCCTGCCAGCCAATTTACTTTCTTGTTCTATAGTGAGGCCTTGGAGAATAGATTCAAGGGCTGTGAGTTGTTGTATTTTGAACTCAAGCGCATCGGCCATTTTCTCAATTTGAGATGTTAACTCTGCATCTTTGCTTAGATGTGTTTTCATTTCTTCAGGAAAAACAAAATCAGCTTTAGTTAAACCACTCTTTTCGGCCAAATTTGATGAAACAGTGTCTAAGTGATTTAATTGGGATTGCATAGACGCTAATTGCTGTATTAGTCCGTCTAATTTTTCATCTGTCGCGTTGTGAAGTTTATCAACAAGGTCGACTTGTTTTTTCAAACCCGTTTTAACAACACTTAATCTTACTTGATTTTCGTATACCGACTCGGTTGTACGACTAGAGACCAAAAAAACCAGTGAAAGCCCCACCAGCAAACTTACGGTTTTACGAATAGAAAACTTCTTCGCAATCCGTGTATTCTTGCCTCTAACTAAAATGGTGATGCTCATGGTAATAAACTCTCTTTTAACAGTTTAAAAGGACTGTTTATAATGTCCATTAGTGTAAATGCTTATCGGATGGAGAATACAGGACAATAAGCACTTAGTTATAAATTTGTATATGTGTTACTAATGTATTTTGCTGAAAAAACAATCAAAACTACAAAATACTTTTGTAAAGAAGAGTCTACATCATATTAGTACCAAAATATAAGTTATATTTTTCAGTAGCTTGATGTAAACAGCTTTACTTGTGTCAACTTACTGACGACCTTGACAATAAATGCAAGAGTCATGCAAAAATTTCGGTTTAATATACCTATTATAAAAATGGACAAAAAAAACTGGCAACTTTTTGCCAGCTTACTTATTACATTAGAAAACGCTTAAAACCTTAAGCAAAGTTAATTCCTAACTGCCTTGGGTTTTCAATATACTTTATTGGCAAGCTTTCTTCATTTTCAAACTCAACGTATTCCCAAGCACTTTGATCATCAAGAATAGCATTTAGTAGCTTGTTATTTAATCCGTGTCCGGTTTTGTATGCAACCAGTTCGCCAATTAAATTATGACCGCCTAAGAATAAATCGCCAATAGCATCCAAAATTTTGTGCTTCAAGAATTCGTCAGAGTAACGAAGGCCTTCTGGATTTAAAACTCTAAACTCATCAAGTGCCACTGCGTTGTCCATGCTTCCGCCTAAAGCTAAATTCATGGAGTTCATTATTTCTAAATCTCGCATAAAACCAAAAGTCCGCGCACGGCTGACCTCGTCAACGTAAGAGTCTTTAGAAAAATCTAAAATGCAATGTTGTCTGGTTTGAGAGATTGCAGGATGGTCAAAGTCAATTTCGAAATCGACCCGAAAACCGTCGTATGGCCTAAACTCAGCCCACTTATCACCGTCTTCAACCCGAATTGTTTTGGTTACTTTAATAAACTTTTTAGGTTCATCAAGCTCAACAATACCTGCGCTTTGCAATAAAAAGATGAATGGGCTTGCACTGCCGTCTAAAATAGGTAATTCGTAACTATTAACTTCTACAATAATGTTATCTATACCCAGCGCTGAAAGAGCCGACGCTAAGTGCTCCACCGTATGAATAGAATGGCCATCGGCGTTAGTTATACAAGTGCACAACATGGTGTCACCCACATCTTTTGCATTTGCATGAATATCTGCAGGCGGAGTTATATCAATTCGCCTAAAAACGATACCTGTGTTCGCAGGCGCTGGACGAAGCGACATTGTCACTTTTCGGCCTTTGTGCAAACCAATACCAGTTTCAGTAATAGATGTCTTTAACGTACGTTGTTTTAACATTTCCACATTATCGTTTTTTTAGGAGAGAGCATGCTACAGATCATGTCACTGTAAGTCAAAGAGTTTTTGTTTTGCAAGCATTTTTTACAAAATAAAAACTGTCCAGACCACTATTAGTAAAGCCGGTATTTTGTATCAATATCCACCAAATGTGAATTATTAATACTTAAAATGGCTATATCCCACCACTGATTCTATTACAACCGGCAAGTTCATTAACAATAGAAAGTACACATTTCTACCACGTAAGCTAGACGCTTATTGAATATAAAATTTCTATAGACTAAAGAACACTAAACTCACCAGTAAATATGCACCAAACCACTCTAGCTTGGTGCGATTTCACTAGTCTGCCTGGCGACGTAAAAATGCTGGAATATCTAAATATTCCAACTCACCAGACTTCTCTTCATCTAACTTCACTGCTTGGTTTCCTTCCGACGAACTCTTTGCACGTCCTTCGGAAGAACCAACTGAATCGCGAGGTGATTTAGAGGACTCAGATGAGACAAGGGAGATGTCGGGTTTACGATCAGCGCCTATGCCCGTTGCCACCACAGTAACTCTAATTTCATCAACTAACTCAGGATCTATAACCGTTCCCACCACAACTGTTGCATTTTCTGATGCAAAAGCTTTAACCGCATTACCGATAATTTCATACTCGTCAATGGCAAAATCAAGGCCTGCTGTAATATTCACTAAAATACCGCGAGCACCCGACAAATCAATGTCTTCTAACAGTGGACAAGCTATTGCTGCTTCAGCTGCCTCTTCTGCTCTGTCTTCGCCGCGGCCAACGCCACTGCCCATCATAGCAGTCCCCATTTCAGACATTACGGTTTTAACATCAGCGAAATCGACGTTAACTAGACCGGTGCGTGTAATAAGTTCTGCAATACCTTGAACAGACCCTTTTAACACGTCATTTGCCGCACTAAAAGCTTGTAATAAAGGCGTGCCTTTACCCATTACTTTTAACAATTTTTCGTTGGGTATGGTAATTAGTGAATCTACATACAGAGACAGTTCAGCAATACCTTGATTAGCGAAATCTAAACGCTTTTTACCTTCAAACGGGAAAGGTTTGGTAACAACTGCAACGGTGAGTATGCCCATTTCTTTCGCTAATTGAGCAACTACCGGTGCCGCGCCGGTGCCTGTTCCGCCGCCCATACCTGCCGTAATAAAGACCATGTCTGCGCCTTCTAATGCTTGACGAATCTTCTCACGATCTTCTCTGGCAGCCTCCATGCCCACGTTAGGATCGGCGCCAGCGCCTAAGCCTTTGGTTAGCTCTGACCCTATTTGAATTTTGATTGTAGCGGTGGATTTTTTTAATGCTTGTGCATCTGTATTCATCGCTATAAAGTCGACGCCTTCAATGGTTTCATCAACCATATATTGAACAGCGTTACCGCCGCCACCGCCAACACCTATTACTTTTATAACCGCTTCGTCTGAAGGTGGTTCCATCAGTTCGAACATAATCTTTCTCCGATACCGTTAAGTCTGCGCAACAGACTTGTTGTTGTTTTAGCGCTCAAAGGCCCCCTAAAATGCACCTTTAAACCAGCTCTTTACGCGTTTTAAAACGCTTTCGTCGTCATGTCTAGATGACGCTTTCTTATTATTAGAATATTGTTTACCGTACTGTAATAGACCAACCGCCGTTGCAAAACACGGATCGTCTACGTATTGCGCTAAGCCTTTAACACTATGGGGCTTACCAACTCGTACTGGCATTTGAAAGATTTCTTCTGCGAATTCAACAGCACCCTCCATTTTAGAGGTGCCTCCTGTAATAACTAAGCCGGCTGCTATTTGTTCTTCTAATCCGCTGGCTTTTATGTGCTCGTAAGCTATTTCTAGTAATTCATGGTATCTAGGTTCAATTACCTCAGCCAGCGTGTGACGCGACATAGCGCGAGCAGGCCGGCCCCCAACACTGGGCACATCAATGGTTTCATCCATATTAACCATACTTTTCAATGCACAAGCATAATTTACTTTGATTTGTTCAGCACTATTCATTGGCGTTCGAAATATTTTTGCTATGTCACTTGTTATTTGATTACCGGCCAATGGTATAACAGCAGTATGTCTTATTGCACCGTCTGTGTAAATCACTATATCGAGGGTTCCGCCCCCAATATCCGCGACACACACGCCTAATTCTTTTTCGTCTTCGGTTAAAACTGCATAACTCGATGCTAAGGCTCCAAAAATGGTCTGATCTACAGTTAAATCGCAGCTTTCAACGCATTTTACTAGATTCTTTGCCATGTCGTCTGCACAAGTAATTATATGCGCCGCGGCAACCATTCTTACCCCTGACATACCAATAGGATTTTTAATCCCTTCTTGAACGTCAATTACATATTCTTGTGGTAATACATGTAACAATTTCCGTTCAGCGGCCATAGGTACAGATCGTGCAGCATGAATTACGTTATCAACGTCGTCTTGCGTCACTTCTTGGTTATTAATGGGTACCATACCAGATTCGTTTTGACACTGTACATGACGTCCACTAATTGACATAAACACACTGGCCACTTGGCAGTCGGCCATAAGCTCCATTTCATTAACCGCCTGTCGAACTGAATCAATAACTAAATTCAAGTCGTTCACACCACCTTTGTCCATACCACGAGACTTGTGTTTACCCACGCCAACAATACTTATATTGCCATCGTCAAGAATTTCGCCTAACACCGCCTTCACAGTACTAGTACCAATATCTAACCCAACTATTAAGTCTCTTTCTAATGCCTTAGACACACTATTTTCCGTCCCTTAACTATTGTTCTTATTTGCGGTTTCAGGGCTAAGTTCATTGCCTTGTGTATTGCTATCACGCAGCGCGCCCCAACCTACCGCCAAACCAGTGTCATAACGTAAATCTACGTAAGCCACTGACTTTTCTTGCTGCTGCAATAATGGATAAACATCTATATATCGCTGCAGCCTATTTATGTATTCTTGGCGCCCTAATTTAAGCAAAACTTGATTGTTCAATCTCGCTTGCCAAGCAAAGCGTTCACTTAGTGATAAAAGTGTAATTTTTTGACCGCTGGTATTCAACAATCTCTGCATATGAGTATACCCTGTTAGAGCAGTTTTTTCGCTACCCATTGGGCCAAATAATTGCGGTAATTTTTGGAGCTCGCCAGTTTGGGTTTCAGTCAGACTAACCTTATGATTCTTCTTACTATTTACGTGCTGAACAGGCAACCCTTCGAAAGTGTCACCATACCGATTTAACAATAGATCGTTATTCCATTTTGCTACCGCTTTTTGTTCCACAATATGAATATATAATTTACTCGGCCAGCGCTTACGCACAGACGCTGTATAAACCCACGATTGCTCTTCCATAAGTGTATGTACATGGTCTACATCTAGTGCGAAAAAACTGCCTTTTGCTTGGCTGCGCACTATTGATTGAAGCCTTGAGCTGTCTAGCATCAGTATTTCACCGCTTATAACAATATCCTGCACCGGCAGGCGCTGTTCATCTTGTAACCATTGGTATGCCCCAAAACCTGCATAAATAAGTAAGGCAACTACCAACACAAAAATAGGAAAACCAATCAAGAACGGTGTTTTTTGTTCCATTTTCATGCTAACAGAATCAATTGAAGTGCCCTTTTCAGAGGTCGCTACCTGATTCAACTTGTGCTGTGGCGCTAATTGCTCGTCACTCAACATTAATCTCCCAAATTCTGCATTAAGGATTGCTGCGTGTCTGGCAAATTTTGCGCCAAGGTTTGTGCCAAAATATGGACCACTAGTTGCTGAAAACTTAAACCTGCCTGCTTAGCCGCTTTTGGGACTAAACTAGTTTTGGTCATGCCTGGTATTGTATTGCTTTCTAGTAAATAGAACTTACCACAAGGTTTGCCTTGACTATTGGTGGCACTATCGCGCATCAAATCTACTCGTCCCCAGCCTTTTCCTTGTAATGCGCTAAATGCCTTTAGCGCCAAAGATTGTACGTAAGACTCATCAGTATTACTTAAACCACTGGGACAGTGATATTGGGTTGTATTTGCTTGATATTTTGCATAATAATCATAAAAACCTGAAGCAGACTCCATAGTAATAGAGGGTAAAGCGCTCTTTCCTAAAATACTTACTGTATATTCAGGGCCTGTGATAAATGCTTCTATAAGCACCTGAGTATCATATTCAAAAGCGGTATTTATGGCGCTTAGTAGTTCTTGCTCGTTGGTAGCTTTCGCCATCCCTAAGCTTGAACCTTCTAAACTAGGTTTTACCATAACCGCATTGCCTAGTGTAGATATAATTTGGCTAGCGCTGGACGCGTTAAAATCGTTTTTGGATACCACTATGTAGTCGGCCGTTGGCAGATTACGGGCGTGCCAAATGAGTTTACTAAGTACTTTGTCTATTGATAATGCAGAACCCGTTACACCCGAACCGGTGTAAGGCAAACCGAATTGCTCTAACGCACCTTGAATAGACCCATCTTCACCGCCTCTGCCATGCAGAGCGATAAAAACTCTGTCAAATTTCTCATTAACTAACTCACATAAATTGCGATGCTTGGGGTCAAATGCTTGCGCATTAATTCCGTAGTCGTTAAGAGCCGTTAAGATAGCCTGTCCAGATGCTAAACTAACTTCTCGTTCGGCAGAATTTCCGCCCAGTAATACGGCAACCTTACCAAAGGTTTCTGGACTAATTGTTATAGGTGCGACTATGGGTTTGGTGTGAGAAGTTGTCATAGTCAATTTCTATTGTCCATTAGCGCATGGAGCTTACACTCATGCTCAGCCAAAGAAGCTGCAATAATACTAATATTGCCCGCGCCTTGTAAAAACACCACATCAGCATCGTTAACTACGTCGTTGAGAACCGCATAAACCTGCTGTGACTCACCCACATAAATAGGGTCTATTTTACCTCTTTGCCTAATTGAGCGACACAGTGAACGACTATCAATGCCATCAATTGGATCTTCACTTGCGCTATACACGTCGAGTAATAACAACACATCGACTTTCGATAACACCGCAACAAAATCTTCGTATAAATCACGTGTTCGCGTATATCTATGGGGTTGATAAACCATTACCAAGCGTTTGTTTGGCCAATTGCTTCTTGCCGCCGCTATTGTCATATCAACTTCTGTTGGATGATGTCCGTAATCATCTACCAAAGTAATGTTTCGGGTTTGCTGCTGATGACGCGTTAACTCACTTTGCTGTTTAGCAGAACGTTTAGTGTCGTTGGACGCAATAAAAGGCATGTCAAATTCGCCAAGTATCTGAAAGCGCCTACCAATGCCTTCAAAAGACGCTAGGGCAGCAAGAATATCGGCATCACTTATGCCTTCTTCAGTGGCAATTGCTATTGCAGCGGTCGCATTTAGCACGTTATGAATACCGGTTATATTTAAGTCGACCTGTAAAGTCGTATGTTGTTTCCGCAATACTTCAAAACGACTCTTATTCACGCCGTATGTAATATTATAGGCCACATAGTCATTGTCTTCATTAATGCCATAGGTGATGTATTTTCTTTCAATTTTAGGAATAAGCTCTTGAATAACGGCATCGTCTGCGCATAAAACTGCTAATCCATAAAAAGGTAAGTTATGTAAAAATTCCACATATGCGGCTTTCATTTTGCCGAAATCACCGTCGTAGGCATCAAGGTGATCGGCTTCTATGTTGGTTACAACACTCACCGTGGGCTGCAAATGCAAAAAGGATGCATCGCTTTCATCGGCCTCGGCAATTAAGTATTTGCTTTCGCCTAATTTTGCGTTTGTGCCTGCGCTATTTAATAAACCACCAATAACAAAGGTCGGATCTAAATTTGCCTGCGAAAAAATAGTTGCAATAAGGCTTGTTGTGGTAGTTTTTCCGTGGGTGCCTGCTATTGCGATACCGTAACGAAAACGCATTAGCTCTGCCAACATTTGCGCGCGACGAATAACCGGAATTCTATTATTGGTGGCTTTTACTATTTCAGGGTTAGCCGTGTCAATCGCACTTGACACCACCACTACATCAACCTCTTGTAAATTTTCGGCGCTGTGGCCTATCAATACACTCGCACCCATATCTTGCAAACGTGCTGTCATTTTACTATTGGCAATATCAGAGCCACTTACTTTATAGCCTAAGTTAAGCATTACCTCGGCAATTCCGCCCATACCAGCGCCACCTATTCCAACAAAGTAAATGTGTTCTACAGCCCGCATTTTATATACCGATGCGTTAGAAGGCGATTTCATCGCCGATGTTATAGCCGAAGTAATAGATGATTTCATTGTCCGCGTCTCTGATTATTATGGTTACTATTTTTAGAGGTCAGTTTAGTCTTCACCGCTTTTTCAATAAACATAGCCACTTCGGTCGTGGCATTGGGGTGAGAACAGGACTTCGCTTTTGATGCGATTTCTTGACGTTTTTGTGCACTATTGCATAAGTCGTTCAAAATGCTTAGTAGTGATGCTTCTAATTGAGACTGAGGCAATAACACAGCTGCACCTTGGTCACTTAAATACTTAGCATTTGCTGTTTGATGATCATCTACCGCAATAGGTAAAGGCACAAAAATAGCCACTGTGCCTGAGCCTGCGACTTCGGCAACTGTTAACGCACCGGCTCTGCAAATAATAATATCTGACCAATGAAATGCATTCTCCATATTGTCAATAAATTCAATTACCTCAACACCCGGCATGTCTTGGTAAGCTTTTTGGACTTGTATATGCTTATTTTTACCTGACTGATGCTTTACATTTATTGAAACGTCACGAGCAAGAGTTGACAGTAACGTTGGTACAATTTGGTTAAGAGCTAAGGCACCTAAACTGCCCCCTACAATAAGGATGTTTACGCTTGGGCTATGCTCTGCCCTGCTGAGCTGACGCTGTGTTGATGCAACATCAAAAAAGCCTTGACGAATAGGGTTGCCAACATAGTTAAGATTTACTGGTAACCGCTTTTTATTGCCTAAGTGCTGAATACTGGCTAAATCAAAGCCGGTAAGCGTATAAGTTGCCAGCTTGGCTAAATATCTGTTGGTCATACCAAATACCGCATTTTGCTCATGCACTACTAAAGGAATATTAAGTAACCAAGCCGCTAAGCCGCCAGGACCACTAGCATAACCCCCCATTCCTAAAACTACGCAAGGCTTAAGCTTACGCAACAATATGATTGATTGGAAAAGCGCGGCTAGTAATTTAAACGGCACCCATAACTTTGTCATGACAGACTTGCCGCGCAAGCCACCTATTGTAATAAAATGAATACCAAAGCCATGCTTTGGTACGAGCTGTGCTTCCATTTTATCTGCGGTGCCTATCCATTCAATATTCCAGTCTTTTTCACGCATAAAGTTAGCCACCGCCAAGCCAGGAAAAACATGTCCCCCGGTGCCACCAGCCATTATAACCAACACATTTTTATTCATCATCGGATCGCTCAGCCGGAGCTTTTTTAGATGACGATGATCGTGGGTTACGGGCAATGGCTTGAACGCCATCAACACGTAATTCAAAGTCTATACGAATCAGTATTGCCACCGCAATGCTCATAATAATTAAAGACGACCCACCATAACTGACCAACGGCAAAGTAAGGCCTTTGGTTGGTAACAAACCTGAACTAGCACCAATATTTACAGCTGTTTGAAGGCAAATCCAAATACCAATTCCATACGCCGTAAATGCCTCAAATGGACGTTGGGTCGACAATGCTAAATTACCTATTTGCAAGCCTTTAACGATTAAGGTGAACATTAGCACCAATACCACTAACACCCCGATGTAACCGAATTCTTCGGCCAAAATAGCCATAATAAAGTCGGTATGAGCTTCGGGTAAAAACTCCAGTTTTTGTAGGCTATTGCCCAGTCCTTCGCCAAACCAAGATCCTCGTCCATAGGCCATAAGCGATTGTGTTAGCTGATAACCCGTGCCGAAAGGATCGGCCCATGGATCTAAAAAACCGGTTATACGGTTACGCCTATAATCTGAAACAACAATTAGCATCACAAATGCAGCAACGCCCGAAAAAATAACTGCAAAAAATTGCCACAGTCGCGCGCCTGCCAAAAACAACATTGCCAAGGTGGTGGCAAACATCACCACAACAGTACCCAAATCGGGCTGCATAAGCAGTAGCGCTGCAAATAGGAAAAAGACAAATAACGGTTTAAAAAAGCCCTTTAGATTTTCTTGAACTTGCTCGTATCTACGCACTAGATAGCCGGCTAAATACAAAAAGAAAAACAATTTTGCTGGCTCTGCTGGCTGCACCGTAATGGGGCCTACAACTATCCACCGGGTGCTGCCGTATACCGCTTTTCCATTAACTATAACAATAACAAGCAGCGCCAGTGCTAAGATCAAAAGGTAAGGGTTTACTACTCGCCAAAATTGCATAGGAATGTTTAAGGTAATTAGGCCGATAATTATAGCCAATAAAACATAAATAGCATGGCGAATTGCAAAATGATAAGGATTGCCATACAAACGCTCAGCAATGGGCATTGACGCCGAAGTCACAATAATAAAACCAATTGTGTATAAGGCAATGCACACCAACACCAACACCAAACTGTAAGGGCGTTGATTAGCTTGATCGTGACGATTTGAAAATATTTCGCTAAGGCTAAGTTGTTTCATCATGCTGCCACCTGAGCATTAACAGCCTGGCAAAACAGCTGACCTCGTTCTTGGTAATTAGCAAACATATCAATACTGGCGCAAGCGGGTGACAACATAACACCAATATACGGAGTGCTTACTTCATTATTAGTGTTTTGCAATGACGCATTAATTGATAAATCTGAGTTTTGGTTAGCACTGTTGATTGCATAGCTACTGGCATAGCCGCTTGCTAAGTCAACCGCTTCTTCAATTGAAGTTGCATAGGTAAAGGGTGTATCAAAATGGGTAAATAAATGCGCATCTTTGCCTATTAATATGAGTCTATCTACATGTTTTGAAATTACGTGGCTAAGCGCTTGAGTATCGGCACCTTTCGCATCGCCGCCGGCAATAAGAACAATATAATTAACCTGCTGCGATAGACTCTCTACAGCGGCAATACATGCACCTGGATTAGTCGCTTTAGAATCGTTAATCCACACTGTTGTAGCATCTTTGTATACGGTTTCAAACCTATGTGGCAAACCTTTGTATTCGCGCAGCGAGGCAACTACAAGGGGTATATCCATGTTCAATATTTGTGCGCACGCCAATACTACCTGCATGTTTAATAGCTGAAACTGACTCACCTTAGGAAAAAACCTAGCATTAAGCAGCAATTGTTCTGCGCGGTATATGCCTTGATCTGTTTGGTAAAAGCTATTGTGTGATTTGGCGCTATCTTTGCTCATACCCACACTTATAGTATTTTTATACTGCTCAGGATAAGTCGCACTATCGTCACGGTTAAATACAACATCATGCGCATTTACATATATTTGTTGCTTTGCTTGCGTATATGCCGCCATGTTTTCATGACGGTCTAGGTGATCTGAAGTTACATTTAAAATGCAGGCAATATTAGGGCGCAAACTATAAGTCGACTCTAATTGAAAACTAGATAATTCCAACACAATTAAGTCAATGTGTTGTTTCATCATTTTGTTATTGTGCTGATAATTGTTAGCGTCATTTTCGGGGTCAAGGAGCGACAATGCAGAAGTACCAAAATTGCCGCCAAGAACCACATTCAAGCCCTGTTTAATGAAGGCTTTGGTCAGCATATCTACTACCGTGCTTTTGCCGTTTGAACCGGTAACTGCTATAACTGTAGTTGGCTTTCGCGCTTGCAAGTACGCTGCCTCATTATTAGTAACGTTGAGCTCACGAGCAAACAATTCAATATCACCCACCACATATTGCTTGTCGCCTTTATGGCGTACATAAGCTTGTATAAATGATTGTTTAAGATTAACGCCAGGACTTACCACGACTAGATCAAATTCACTCAGGTCAACGGTATTGGTTAAAGTACAAAAAGAAAGATGCTGGCGAGCTATATTTTCCCGCTGCAAAATAGCATCAAAAACACAGATCTTCGCGCCTTTATTCAGCAAAAACTCAACGCACGCTTTACCCGTTACACCATAGCCAATGATAGCAATAGACTGATTAGTGTAGGTGTGAGGCTGTGCAATAAAAGTCATTATTTATCTCAACTTAAGCGTGGCTAAGCCAACTAACACAAGAATAAGCGAAATAATCCAAAACCTTACGATAACTCGCGGTTCAGGCCACCCTTTTAATTCGTAATGATGGTGAAGAGGCGCCATTCTAAAAATACGCTTACCGCGTGTTTTGAAGCTCCACACTTGCAAAATAACCGAGAGGGTTTCGGCAACAAATATACCGCCCATAATAAACAGCACTATTTCTTGCCTGACTAATACAGCAAGAACGCCTAAGGTAGCGCCTAGGGATAATGAACCAACATCACCCATAAATACTTGCGCGGGGTAAGTGTTGAACCATAAAAATCCAAGGCCGGCGCCTACTATAGCGGTGCACACGATAACCAACTCACTGGTCATTGGAATAAACGGGATGTTCAAGTAGTTCGAAAAATTAACATTCCCGGTGGTATAAGCGAATATCGCAAACGCCCCCGCGACTAAAATAACCGGCACTATTGCAAGGCCGTCTAGTCCATCGGTTAAGTTAACCGCGTTACTAGTACCGACAATGACAAAGTAACTCAATATTAGATAAAAAATACCAAGTTGAGGCAATACATCTTTAAAAAAGGGCACAATAAACGCGGTTTCAGCGGCCATCGTGGTGGTTGCATATAAATAAAACGCGACACCAATGGCGATTACCGATTGCCAAAAATACTTCCACCTAGCAATAAGACCGTTTGGATCTTTGCGTACCACTTTGCGATAGTCATCTACAAAGCCAAGGATTCCAAAACTCACTACTACAAAAAGTGTTACCAACACATACTTGTTGGTCAAATCGGCCCATAACAAACAACTGGTTATTATAGCGGCTAATATTAGCACTCCACCCATTGTGGGCGTTCCCGATTTAGATAAATGACTTTGCGGGCCATCGTCACGCACCGTTTGTCCAATTTGCATGCGCTGAAGCCATCTAATCATTTTGGGCCCAATTAAAATGGCAATAAGTAACGCGGTAAGTGTGCTTAAGATTGCTCTTAATGTAATATAGCTAATTACATTAAAGCCACTTTCATATTGAGTGAGCCATTCGGCCAGCCAGAACAACATTAAACAGGCTCCTTCTTGTTTGATAATAAATTGTTGTCGCCTTGAATAAAATCGAACGCCATCAGGGCTTCAACTACTTGTTCCATCCGAGCACTTCGCGAACCCTTGACTAAGATAGTCACAGGTATGTTTTGTTCCGCATAAACCAAGGTATTTTTTACACCGTTAACATTTCTATCATCGCTGGCCAATTTCTGCTTACAATAGCCAATAAAAGGACCTATAAGCTTAATTAGCGCTTCAAATGATGACTGCGTGTTTTCACACGCAACACCTTTATCTTGCATAACCGAACTAGCATAAACACTTAATGGCCCGCAGCTTATAAGCGCATCAATATTAAGCGCCAAGGCATATTCACCTATTTGTTCGTGATACATACTGGCTTGATCGCCTAGTTCCCCCATATCACCAAACACAAATACTCTAAAGCCATCAAAGTTGGCGAGTAAATCAATTGCAGCTTTTACAGAACCTACGTTTGCGTTGTAGGTATCATCAAGTACTTTAATATTGGGGGTTAGCTGTTTAACCGCTAATCTGCCAGCAACGCTTTGCATATTGAACAATCCTTGTTGAACATTCGCTAAGTTGGCCCCTACACTTATTGATAAGGCTGCAGAAAGCACCGCGTTACCCACATTATGAACACCCGGCACTCGAAGTTTAATTGCCGCTGTCCCAATAGGTGTCATTAGCTCAAATTCAGCACACCCTTGTGAATTAATAGAGACCTTATTGGCACGAAAATCACCTTTATTAGATTCGTAAGAAAAAGTAAGTATTTGTTGTGTACCCGATTTACCCTGCCAAAACTCGAAAAATTGACTGTCATGATTAAGAATAGCAACGGCTTGGGGCGGCAAACCTTTTATGATTTCACTTTTTGCCCGAGCAACGCCAAACAAGCTACCAAAACCTTCAATATGAGCAGGAGCGGCATTAATAATAGTAGCAACATCTGGCTTAACTAAACCACAGGTGTAATCAATTTCACCTTGATGATTAGCGCCCATTTCAATGACTGCATAATCATGGCTTTCGTCAAGGTTGAGTAAGGTAAGCGGCACTCCAATATCGTTATTAAAGTTGCCCTTAGTAGCTAACACTTTACCGCGAGTGCTTAAAATAGCGTTAACCATCTCTTTAACAGTTGTTTTACCGCTAGACCCTGTAATTGCGATAGTTTTAAGTGAAAGTTTTTCTTTAACCGCGGCCCCTAGCAGCCCTAAAGCAATACGTGTATCTGACACTAGCAAAGAAGGTATACTGTAAGTATTTTCAGACTCACTAACAATTACAGCCGCCGCACCTTTTGCTATGGCAATATTAATGTAATGGTGACCGTTAAAATTGGGTCCTACTAACGCAATAAATAAGTCGCCTTGAGCGATGGACCGCGAGTCGGTACTTACACCTTCTATAACAATACTTGCAGCCGATTTAGGCATAACACCCTGCTGATACGTAGCACCTGTGTTTTGCATAACCCAAGTTAACGAGACCGGTATCATTGCTGACCCCGCGCATGCTGTGCATTGACCGCCTCAGGATTGGCAACATTACTGTTGGTGAGCATCCTTACTACATCCCTTTCATTGTATGCCATTCTTATGCCATTGATTTCTATATAATCTTCATGCCCTTTGCCTGCTACTAATATCATGTCGCTAGCATTACTTGTTTGCCAAGCGCAGGTTATTGCCCTTTCACGATCCAGCTCAATATTAAGTGTTTGATGGCTATTAAGGGAACGCATACCTTGTTGAATGTCACAAATGATGCTTGTAGGATCTTCATTTCTTGAGTTGTCTTGGGTTAACACAATATTGTCGGCATACTGCTGCGCAATGTCGCCCATAATCGCGCGTTTGCTTGCGTCGCGGTTTCCACCGCAACCAAATATGCACGTTAACTTACCTTGAGTATGCACTCTGGCCGCTATTAGGGCCTGTTTTAATGCATCTGGGGTATGCGCGTAATCAACCAATACACTTGCTTTAATGCTAGCAAACAACTCCATTCTGCCAGCAACCCCACTTATTTGGTGAGTCGCCTTAACAAGCGCTTCAAATGACAGGCCTTGCACGAGCAAAGCGGTAAATGCAGCCATTAAGTTGGCAACATTGAACATACCAATTAACGGCGTAGTTATCTTGTTTTCAGCCTCAAAAGAAAATAATTTAGCATGTAGAGTAAAGCTAATACCTTTTGTGCTGTAGCTTATATTGCTGGCCCAACACCCCTCTTTTTCTGCATTAAGTTTGCTTAACGAAAACCAATAAACCTTATGTGCATGACGTGCATCCTTTTGCCAAAGCAAAGACTCGTTATCGTCGGCATTAAGGACCACGCTATGAAGGCCTTGTGCTTGCAGCAACTGCCGTTTGGCATGACCGTAAGAGTGCATTGTTCCATGATAATCCAGATGATCTTGTGTCAAATTAGTGAAAACCGCACAGCCTACGTTAAGCTTACTTAGACGATTTTGAGCAAGGCCATGAGAAGACGCTTCAAGTGTTACGCTTTTGCAGCCTTTACTTTGTAACAAAGCAAGCGTTCCGATTAATGAAATAATATCGGGCGTTGTGTTAATAGTGTCGGCAATTTGCTGTTGTTTGCCGTTAGTAAATAGGTTGACGCCAAGCGTGCCTATACTGGCGCATGTTTGCTGGCATAAGCTAGACATTTGAGCCATGAGCGCAGCTACCGATGTCTTCCCATTGGTACCCGTAATAGCCGTTATACTAGGAAGCTCATTAATTAGTTGGTTTTGACCATTTTTACCAGTATAGAAACAGTAGGCAACATCGGCTAACTTAGTGTGTAGATTGTGCACCAATAAACAAGTAATAGTATGCTTTTCATCTATATGGCGTTCTTCAACATTACCGTGCTGGTGTTGCTCATTTGTATCTAAAAAAGCCAGTTTACAACCATTTCGTGCCGCTTTGTCAACATACTGATGGCCTGAAGATTGACTGCCAAATATGGCTAAAAACAAGGTGCTTGTATCGGCTAAGCGACTATCTAAGGTTAACGTAGAGACGGGTGTAAATTTACCCTGGCCAATACCTGACAAATTGACCTTTAGGTAGCTCAACACTTGCTTTAATTTGGCATTATTTTGCTGCATGAAGTTGTCGCTCCAGCACTGCGTCTATGTTCATAGCATCGGGGGGGATATTCATCATTTGCATGGTGTCTGACACAATAGACGAAAATACGGTTGCGGCAGTGTCGCCCGCATGGTAAAAATCGCCTCCGGGCTCGTTTATTAATACAACGACCGCGATTTGCGGATTAGAAACGGGCGCAATACCAGCAAAAATATTCACATACTCCTCACCATAACTGCCCGCGAACGCTTTTTTACTAGTGCCGGTTTTACCTGCTACTCTGTAACCGGGTACCCGCGCTTTGTATGCTGTGCCGTCTTTTTCAGTTACTGTTTCCAACATTAGCAGCACATCATGGGCTACTTGTTCAGAGATAACACGTTCGGGCTCTATAGGAGCATTCATGTTTTTAACCACCGACAGTGGACGTTTCATGCCGCCATTGGCGATAGTTGCATACATACGGGCTAGCTGAGTAGTAGTAACGGCAATGTTGTAGCCAAAGGATAGTGACGAAATTTCATGATCGGACCAGCGCGGGCGCTCGTGAAAAATCCCACTGGATTCGCCAATCATATTAGTGCCCGAATCGCTCATCATGCCCATATTATAATAAAAGTCTATAAGCACTTCTTTTGGCATAGACAAAGCCAGTTCGGAAGTACCAATATTACTGGAATGCTGAATAATTTCGGTAATACTCAACTTACCGTAGTTTCTAGCATCTTCTATGCGGCTTCCGCCTAAGCGACGCCAACCAGGAGACGTATCAACTATGCTGTCTGTTTGGTAATAGCCATTTTCTAAGGCCGCTATAATGGCTAAAGGTTTAAGCACAGAACCTGGCTCAAACGCATCGGTAATAGCTCTGTTTCGGACACGATAACTTTCCATCGTAGAGCGATTATTAGGATTGTATGAAGGAGTATTCGCCATTGCCAGTACTTCACCTGTATGCACATCGACTATAACAACAGATGCAGACGCGGCTTGAAACATAACCGTTGCTTCTTTAATTTGCCTAAATGCAATTGCCTGAATGCGTTGATCAATAGTTAAGGTAATATCGTTACCCGGGGTGCCTAAAGACTGTTCTAATATTTCAACTTGTCTGTTTTTCCCATCGCGAATAATTTTCCGTTCGCCCGGAGTGCCGGTAAGCCATTTATTGTATAAACTTTCTACGCCCTCGCGGCCTTTGTCATCGGCATCGGTAATTCCAATGATATGAGACGACACCTCTCCCATTGGATAATATCGTTTTGACTCATCTAACAAAAATACGCCTGGTAAAGCTAAGTTTCGTACAAAAGTGGCCATCGCAGGAGTTACTTGTCGCTGTAAATACACAAAGCGACCGCTACCATCGACTCGGTCAAGAAGCTTATCAACATCGGTATCGAGCACTTCAGCTAGTGCCCGCCACTTACGAATATCTTGCAATGAATTTTTATCTTTGATGACTTTAGGATCTGCAGACACCGCCTGTGCAGGAACACTCACTGCAAGCTGTTGTCCATTTCTATCACTAATTAAGCCTCTGAAGGTCGCATTTTGCCGAATACGAATAGTACGGTTGTCACCTTTCTCAATTAACACGTCGTTTTGTATTACTTGAATAAACGCTGCTCGTGATGCTAAAGCAATAAATACTGAAAAAACGGCAAATAATACAACCAAAAATCGCCACTGCAACATTGTTGGTGCAATTTTGCGTTTTGCTTGGCGTCCTTGCATACTTTTTGTAGTAGCCCGTTTGCGCGGTTTTTGAATACTTGCCGTAACGGTCATTACTTCACCCTCAGCAAGACTTCGTCTTCGCGGGTAGGTCTTTTCATACCTAACTTCTCAGCCATGGCCCGCTCAATGCGATTATGTTCGGTAAGCGAGCTTTGTTCTATAATGAGATGGCGCCATTCAATATCCAGCGCGTCTTTTTGTTTAACTAATTGCTCTTGTGCAATTACCAACTGCCTATTTTCGTGGGTACTAATAATTACCGCTACCGCCGAACCAACCATAGAAAAAAATAAAGCCAAAAGAAAAAAATGTCGGCTCAAGTCCGACATAATAATTAACAATAAATTGAAACTTGTGGTGGGCTTACTCATAATTTCATCGCCACTCTTAAGACCGAGCTTCTTGACCTTATATTTTCCTGAACCTCTTGGGCGCTGGGTTTTGTAGCTTTACCAATTGGCTTTAAAACTTTCCCCAAATCAAGCATTTGCTGAGTGAGAGGCAGTTTAGAAGGGTATTTAGGACCTTGGCTTTGGCGTTTTATAAAGCGCTTCACCATTCGATCTTCTAGAGAATGAAAGCTGATAACCGCTAAACGTCCGCCTTGACACAACACGTCAACCGATTCGCTTAGGCCTAATTCGAGCTGTTTAAGTTCACCATTAATGAAAATACGCACGCCTTGAAAGGTACGCGTGGCGGGGTGTTTGAATTTATCTTTAACCGGTACGGCTTTGTCGATTAAGGCCGCGAACTCGGCGGTTGTTTCTAATGGCTTTATTACGCGTTGTTCTATCACTCCATGAGCAATGCGCGTTCCAAATTTCTCTTCGCCGTATTGTTTTATTACTTTGGCTATCTCTTCCAAGCTAGCAGTATTTAACCATTGCGCAGCGCTTAAACCCGAGCCGGTATCCATGCGCATATCAAGCGGACCATCTTTTTGGAAACTAAAGCCGCGCTGGGCATCGTCAAGCTGCGGAGAGGACACGCCAATATCCATTAATATGCCATCGACCCTGCCGTTTAGATCGAGGTCATTTACTACTGCTTTGATGTTGGCAAATGCGCAGTGGTGAATACTAAATCTGGGATCACCGGAAAGGCTCGACGCTGCTTGTATGGCTTCAGCGTCGCGGTCTAAAGCTATTAATTGCCCGTTTTCACCTAAATGGCTCAAAATGGCTCTGCTGTGCCCACCACGACCGAAGGTTGCATCTATGTAGACGCCGTCGGGTTTGATGTTGAGTGCCTCAACAGACTCATCTAGCAACACTGGCCTATGTGCTAATGCCTCTGTCATAGTGAGAAGTCCTGCAGCCTTTCGGTTTGTTCGTAATCGCCTGTCTTTTCTATTTTCAGGTCTTCTTCGACTTGATCGAACCAAGCATCTTGCGACCAAATTTCAATTCGGTTGCGCTGACCCACTAACATGATTTCTTTTTCTAAATTGGCGTATTGGCGTAAGGTAGGTGCAATGAGTACGCGACCACTTTTGTCCATTTCCACATCGGTAGCATAACCAATTAGTAAGCGCTGAATGCGTCTTTCATCAGGATTCATGGTCGAAAATTTGCTTATTTTTTCTTCAATAATATCCCACTCGGGAAGTGGGTAAAGCAGTAAACAAGATTGTCGATTATCAACAGTGCAGACCAGCTGTCCCTGGCAATCATCCATAAGTGATTGACGGTATCTTGTGGGAACCGTCAAACGACCTTTTGTGTCAAGATTGATTGCGTTAGCGCCGCGGAACATTACCCCTAGCCTTTTTAGTTTGTTAGTAGCTCATATTATTTTTATTATTAATCTGGCTGCTACTGTTGATAAAAGAAAAAAGTATTAATAAACCCTTTTTTACCACTCTCTCCCACTATTTGACAGTTTATGGACTTATTACGCCACCTGTCAAGTTTTTTTACACTTTATTGCGAATATCGAGGTGCTTGAATACGTTCACAATTCAGGCAAAAAGCAGGCTTTTAATAAAGAGTTATAGATATCAGGTGCTTACGGAATAAATTATTATTTAAAGAGAGTAAAAGAAATAAAATGACATTATTCATCTTATTTTAATGAGTACAGTGAATGTTTATATATTGCTTGTGTTTGAAGGTACAAAGCCTATATACAATTAGAAAGGGCTAATTACCACGTTAAATAAAACTAACAAGGCGCATGCAAACCAAATAGTAAAACAAAAAGGCTGGCCATAACAGACACAAAAAAGACCGTCTAAACGGTCTTTTACGCTAAGCTCAGGGCTGTATTGCCACTAAGTAGTAGGTTGTTGCTCTTCAGCAGCTTTGGCGGCTGTTTCAGGGGTAACAGGCGTTATTTGAACTGATTGGATTGGGTTATCTGTTTTATTTGATAGCTCTACCAAACGATTTAACTGACCTAACGACAACATAGTAGAATAAGCGGCGCCTAAAAAGCCCGCTTTATGTAAAGCTAGCACTTTGTCGTCTTCTAGTGCGATAAGCTTTTTCTCGTTAATCGACAAAATGCCGGTTACATTGCGAACTTGACCACTGGTATATGAAATACGAATTTGTATTTCTTCAAGTAACTCTAGTTCGTGTATTTGCTTTATAAAGCGCTGATTTTGCACTTCACTATTAGCGAGCTCAGTCAAAAACTGCTGACGATTTTTCAAGAAATCGCTAACTTCGCCGTCTTCGGTAAACAATGGCTGGCCTTCTTCAGACAACATTTCACTGTTCTCATCAATATATAGACCAAGGCGGTCGCCATCGGGGCGAATATCAAACGGATAACGTTGTATGTTCATTGGAACATGCGGCACCTGCCAGCGCTCTTCAGCATAAAACAAGTTTTGCCCTTGCTCTAGACCTAACATAGCAACAGCATGCACATTTTTAGATTTAGGATCTTCAATAAACACTAAAGGCATGCAACCAGCAAGTTGCGCAAATTCACGAATGGTAGTAGCGGCCAGATGGGTTTTGCCGACTAAGTCAAAGTTGACTCGTGGTATAACTTTAAGTGCACTGTGCTTGTCTTTATCAAGCGGAACGTAATTAGTAGCCATGTAAGTTTCTCTGTTTTAAAAATTTTATTTTAAGCCTGAAATGGCCACGTAGTATGGTACAAACAGTCATAAAAGTCACCTCTTAACCAATTTTTAACAATGATTTATTATAGGTAACTGATATTCATATTCCTTTTTTAATTACCCGAAAATTATTTTCTACAAATTGCTATATTTTTTTGGGAAAATGGTGGCAGCGGCGTATAGTAGGTCTTGATTAATGCTTATGATTACCAAAAAATACATTGCTAACAACAAATTACAAAACGCACGACCACAAGCATACACAACTGATGCCGTGGAGAAAACGTGTGAATAAAAGGAAAATACATGATCCCGAACTTCAAAATAACCAGCTTGGCCGTATTATGCACAGCACTTTTGGGCTGCAACAATACCCCTGATAAGCCTGAATCTATTGACCAACAAGCTAACCGCATTGCCCAGTCCAATATTATAGTAGATGGTCATATTGATGTTCCATACCGAGTTGAATCGGGCTGGGTAGATGTAACAAAAGCCACCGCCAAGGGTGACTTTGACTATCCAAGAGCCTTAGCAGGCGGACTCGATGCTCCCTTTATGTCAATTTATGTGCCTGCTAGTTTAGATAATAGCGATGCCTCTACTACCCTTGCCAACCGATTAATTGATTCTGTAGAGGCTATTGTTGGGCGAGCACCCAATAAATTTGCTATGGCTTACAGCGTGGCTGATGTAAAACGCAATTTCATAGAGAACAAAATATCTCTGCCAATGGGCATGGAAAACGGCTCACCGGTGCAAGGAAGCTTAGATATCCTCAAGCATTTTTATGAACGCGGTATTCGTTACATCACCCTTGCTCATTCACAATCAAATCACATAAGTGATTCATCGTATGATTTACGCAGGAAATGGAAGGGACTCAGTCCATTTGGTAAAGAAATGGTGGGTGAAATGAACAAGCTAGGTATTATGGTAGATATTTCTCATGTATCAGACGCCGCTTTTTATCAAACTATTGAAATTAGCCAAGCACCAGTAATTGCCTCACATTCATCATTACGACGTTTTACACCCGGTTTTGAACGCAACATGACCGACGATATGATTGAGTCTTTAGCCGGTAATGGTGGCGTTATTATGATCAACTTTGGGTCTGGTTTTGTTAGTCCAACTGCGCGATTATGGCGCGACAATATGGCTAAGCAGCGTCAAGCCTTAATAGATACTTTTGGCCAAGACAGCGAACAAGTTACGTCTTTTAACGATGCTTATACAAGCAATAATCCTTATCCGTTTGCCAATTTAGACACTGTGCTTGACCATATTGACCATGTGGTCAAATTAGTGGGTATTGAGCATGTTGGTATAGGTTCAGACTACGACGGTGTTGGCGACTCACTGCCAGAAGGACTAAAAGATGTTTCTACTTTTCCCAATCTAATAAAAGGATTGTTAGGCAGAGGTTATAGCGAAACTGACATACAAAAAATCTTAAATGAAAACCTACTGCGAGTCTGGTTAGCAGTAGAAACCGTTGCCGCACAAAGCAAATTGGCTAAAACAAATTCAGTATAAATAAATCACAAGCTACATATAAAAGAAGCCTAAAATTGATTTAAGGCTTCTTTTTTTTACCGGCTAATCGTAAAACTAGTTGGCACTATTGGCTAATTTATCGGTCAAGAAAAGCTCTAGCATCATCAGCATTTTAGTATGCAACGGGTTTGCCTGCGGCACTGAGCATTTTTCACTTTCATTTATTTTAGACTTATCAAATTGCAAATTAACAATTTGTACTGAACTCATAGGTACATCGGCATGACACAAATCATAAGACTCATCAATTTTAAAAATAGTGTGCTCACCTGCTACCTGCTTCGTAAGGTTTTCAACCCCTTCAAATAGGGTCACGTTATCGGCCATTGAATGCGCCGCAAAAATAGGTTTTCGCAATTGCTTAGCGTCAACAATATCGCGGATATCGTGTATAATATCCATAAGTACAAGACCCGCATAACTGGCCACTGAAGGATATTTGTATGGGTTCGCGCCTTGGGTTTCATATTTACCGTCTAACCACTTAGCTAATGTCTTCATGCCCCAAATATTTGCCATAGACTCAGCAGAACCCGATAGCTGTAGTGCACCAGAGAATAGTATGAGCGCTTCAACGTTGTCAGGATTATTAATGGTGTAGTAGGTCGCAAACGCGCCCCCTGTAGAAAATCCACCCACCACAACAGGCAAATTTGCGATACTTGCCATATCACGGGCAAACTCCATTACACTATTGGTATGCGTGTACCAACGCGTTTTTAATTGGCTGTCTTGCATATCGGCATCGGCATCGTTCTTGCCATGCCCGGGCGTAAGCGGTGCAACCACCACGTATCCTTTGATGCGTAAAAACTCACCTATTGAGCTGATAAAATAAGGCGAGTCGCTTAAGCCATGAAATAACACAATCACACCCTTAGGGCTTGCCATATTGGCAGATAATCGAGGCAATAAAATATACGGCGCATTGCCATCGTTTTTAAGCGTATTGAAACACGCCTTTACGCCATTCGTAAAGGGCTCATCACATGGTTTTACTGGGCCTAATTCTTGCTCATAAATATTAGAAAAGCTTTGTGCCTTATTAAACAAAATTTGCATTTTATCAGCAGAATCTTGGGCCCAAGCGATAGTCTGAAACCCTAATATTAAGCAAGTCAATAAACACAAGCGGCGCGTTTTATAGCTATTAAAGGCATTTTGCCAATAAAATAATCTCAACATGTAATCACACCTTAGGTTATGTTAATGAAAGATGGAAAAAAAGAGCCTACATCGGCTCTTTAATATTAGCTTGTTAGCGTTGCACATTAATTAATTAAAGCGTTTACCTAATATTGTGCTTATGTGCTTATGTGCTTGCAAGGAACGCTGCAAGGTCATCGCTACCACCTATATGCCTACCACCAATAAAAATTTGAGGTGCAGTATCGCGTCCGCTCATAGCCTTTAAAGAGGCTAAAGTAGTATCTTTTCCTAAAACAATCTCTTCATATTCGTAGCCATGTTCCGTTAACAATTTCTTTGCTTTTAAACAAAATGGACACCCGGGTTTAGTAAATAAAGAAACGGCTTGGGGCGCACCTTCTCCCGGAGCCAAATAGTTAAGCATGGTGTCGGCGTCAGATACTTCAAACGGATCACCGGGTTTATTTGGCTCAATAAACATTTTTTCAACTATGCCATTATTTACTAACATAGAATAACGCCAGCTTCGCTTACCAAAACCTATGTCGGCTTTATCAACCAGCATGCCCATACCATCGGTAAATAAACCATTGCCATCAGGAACAACGGTAATGTTAGCCGCTTCTTGATCAGCCAGCCAAGCATTCATTACGAAAGTATCGTTTACCGAAACACAACAGACATCGTCCACGCCGTGTTTTTTAAATACACCGGCAAGCTGGTTATATCGCGGTAAATGGGTAGACGAGCAGGTTGGTGTAAACGCACCAGGTAATGAAAACACTACCACTTTTTTATTTAAAAATAGCTCATCGCTTGTGAGGTTTTTCCATTCATCACCAACGCGAGTTGGCCAAGTTGTTTGTGGAATTGATTTGCCTTCCATATTCGTTGCTTCTGCGGGATGCGTCATTATTTTTCCTTATCTGTTAGGTAACACACTCAGTAGTTAGGCCTTACCATACTCTTTTCAATGGGAACTGGCGATTAACTACTCGCCTTTAAATCGTCTAAATGATATTTATCTATTAGCGAATATAGCGTGGGCCTTGTTACCCCAAGTAATTCGGCGGCTTTTGACATGTTTTGCTCGGCTTTATAATACGCTTTTCGAATAGCCTTACTTTCAGCATTTTCACGTACTTCACGTAAATTAAAAACAGGCTCATCGGTTTGCGCTTCGGTATTAAAAAGAGACATGTCGTCGGCCTCAATGTAATTGCCTTCAGCCAACACAACAGCCGACTTGAGCTTATTTTGTAGTTCTCGGATGTTACCTGGCCACCTATGATTTAACATGGCATTAATAGCCGATTCACTAAAGCCTTTTACTTTTGACTTGTACTCGTCTACGTAAATATTTAGAAATGTTTTCCCCAGCAAAATAACATCATCAGCTCGCTCGCGCAGCGGTGGCAACAAAATAGAGATTTCACTAATACGATAAAACAAATCTTCTCTGAAGGTTTTTTCTTCTGCCATTTCAGTAAGATTTCTGTGGGTTGCGCATATTACCCTTACATCTACCGCAATTTCAGAGCGTCCACCCACTCGTTCAATCATGCGTTCTTGCAAAAACCTGAGCATTTTGGCCTGCAAGCCAATGGGCATATCACCTATTTCATCAAGAAATAAAGTCCCACCTTGGGCTGTTTCAATTTTACCTATGGTGGTTTTATTAGCCCCTGTAAACGATCCCTTTTCGTAGCCAAACAGCTCACTTTCTAACAAATTTTCGGGAATGGAGGCGCAGTTGATTGCGATGAAATTTTTGTCTTTACGCTGGCTATGTTCATGAATACTCCGCGCAAACACTTCTTTGCCAGTGCCACTTTCACCCAGTAACAAAGTGGAAATGTCGGTTTGAGCAATTTTTTCTGCCTTCCTGCTGGCGGCTAATATAGCGTCGCTATTGCCCACAATACTGCCCATGCTTACACGCGATTTACTCAGGATTCTATTTTCAAATTCCAGCGCAGCTAAATTCAAGGCGCGCTGAATAAGCACGTTAATAATTTCGCTATCTATGGGTTTTTGATAAAAGTCATAAGCACCTAATTTAATAGCTTTAAGCGCATGTTCTTTGTCGTTATTGCCCGTCACCACAATAACTTTTGTATGCGGAGCCAAAGACAAAATCTCTTGTAATGCTAGTAATCCTTCAGAGGCATTAGTTGGATCAGGTGGTAAACCCAAATCTAATGTAACAACACTGGGCTCGAAGCGGCGTAACTGTGCAATAGCCGATTGCCGATCACCGGCAAAAACCACCTCAAAATCGGTAAGTGCCCATTTTAATTGCTTTTGAATACCTAAATCATCATCAACAACTAGTACTTTACCCTTACTCATATTAGTGCTTACTCCTGTACTCTTGGTAACGTCAATCGAAATACGCTGCCCTGGCCCTCTTGGCTCTTAACAGCGATACTGCCCCCTATACTTTCTAAATAAGTTTTCGCATCGTAAGCGCCTACCCCCATACCTGCGTTTCCTTTCGTAGTGACGAAAGGCGTGAATAACTTTTCATTAATGAAAGCAATACTCATGCCAGTACCTGTATCTTCAATATCAAGATATGCCGCATTTGGTGTTTCGCTCAACTTTATTTCTACACGACCATCGCTGGGAGTTGCTTGCTGTGCATTGCTAATTAAGTGATACAAAACATTTGCAAACTTGTGCGCGTTGAGGTCGAGCCGCACTGGTACTTTTTGTAAGAATATTGGCATAGGCTGCAGCCCCGAGCAGTTGTTATCGATGACCTCTTGTATCAGCGTAATCATTTCAACTTTAGACACATTAGGCGAGTTATCTATACTCTTTTCCATTAGCTGTTTAAGCATATTATCCATGCGCGCTTTTGCGTGCCCTAGGGTCTCAAAAGTGTCATCTATAAACTCTGGATTGTCTCTATGCTGTTTAGAATTGGTTAGCAATAGGTTAATTTGTGCCAATACATTTTTCAAATCGTGCACAACAAAAGCCGACATTCGACTAAAAGCTGCAAACTGAGCATTTTCGGTTAACTTTTGTGCGCTCTCAGCCTGAAATATAAAATTCGCGGTTTGTTCGGTAACCGCTTGTAAATAATCTCGCAGCTCCCAGTTAAGACTTCTTCGTTCAGCACTTTGTGCATTTAATAGTACCATTCCCCACAAGGCTTGCCGTTGATAAATAGGAAGAACTATTTGGAATGGCATAGACTGCATTAATTGAAATCGATTCGGCAATTGATCATATAACTCAGGTTTAGCGCGCATTTCGTCAAAATCAATAATCCAATTCTTTATTTCCAAAAACGCCTGTATATGCTCAATATCCTGTTCGTTCTTGGCGTACATGTTTTGGGTGTTGTCGCCCGTAATAGCCGCCACTCTTACCTGACTATTAGTCACTTTTAGCAACACACCTTGGTCGTACTTTAT
The DNA here is from genome assembly GCA_047636735.1 of Glaciecola sp. GTDB lineage: Bacteria > Pseudomonadota > Gammaproteobacteria > Enterobacterales > Alteromonadaceae > Glaciecola. The sequence continues at coordinate 58,311 of JBLIGC010000003.1, forward strand.
GCCTTGCATCCAACCATTAAGTGCGGTTTTGTATATTTCAGATATCGTTTCGTCGTTTTTTGAAAGCGTTTGCGTAAGGGCTACCCATTCCACTCTGTAGTCGAACTGGTTTGCATAGAAGTTTTTGGTAATAAACACTTTTAATTTAGTTCTAAACTCGTGTGACAAAAACAAGCTGAACAGCAATACTAAAGCAATTAAAAACAAAACAATTTGTATAGGCGCGCCCCAATCTCCGCCAAAATACTGCACAACGTAGCCAAGCAATGCCATGAGTATTAAATAAGCGCCTGAGAGCATCAGCAAGGTACTGTTCATAACCACTTCGCGCGATACGAATATGTCGATGCCCCAATGCTGTATGCGTCTTATTGCCAATATTAAGAAGGGTAACATAGCCAAATAGATATAGCCCCTAGCAGCAAAAAAACTGAAGTTTAGTTGCGCAACCATGGCCGCATTTGCATAGGTAAAAAAATCGAAGGCGGTTAATGCCGCCAAGTAAATAATAAGAGGTTTGTATTCCCATTTAAGCGACCCTGCCTGCCGGTAAACTTGCTCTAAAATAACGAGCATTTGGATAGTCACTAGCGTCAACACAAGGTGTTGAAGGTTAGAACCCAAAACATAAACCGAAGTAATAGCAATAGACGCCGTAGGCAATGCAAGTAACGCCAGTGTAATAGGCCTAGAAATTAACTGCCAAAAAGAAGAAAATTGATTTTGCAAACACGCCGCTAAAAAAAGTGTCCACATCCAAAGTCGGATACTGTCAAGTACTGCAAATTGGTTAATGCTAGTAATAAACCCCAACAGGGTAATTTGGCTAAGCGACCAAGCAAACGTGACTAAGGTAGCGGCAATAAGTAGCAGCTTCGCTAGGCCTTTTCTCCTTACCGCTAGCATCAAAAATACTAAACCTAAGTAGCCTATTGCGGTTAGTCCGTAACCTATATCAAATAACAGTACCATTTATTTTTTTTGAACCAGTAAACTGCCAATAGAATATCCAGCGCCAAATGAGCATAAAATACCGTAGTCACCCGACACTAAATCTTGGTTGTGTAAATTAAAAGCAATAACCGAGCCCGCTGAAGCGGTATTTGCGTAATGGTCCAATACCACGGGTGCTTCATCGGCGGTGGCTTCTCTACCCAAAAGTCGCTTACTAATAAGGGTATTCATATTAATATTCGCTTGATGTAGCCACCATCTGCGTATATCGGCGGGAACAAGTTCATGCGCTGATAAATGTTCAGTAATATGTTGTGCAGCTAAAGGACACACCTCTTTAAACACTCTACGACCTTCTTGATGAAAGAGTTTGTCGGGCCCATATGGGTCGGCATCGGTGGCGTGTGAGATATAGCCAAAGTTTGAACGAATATTATTAGAGTATTGCGTAATCGCTTTTGTGCTAACAACGGTGTATGCATGCTCACTAGTTACTGTCTGAGCAGTTTCAAGCACCGTTGCGGTGGCTACGTCACCAAAGATAAAGTGGCTGTCGCGATCGGTATAGTTTACTTGCGGCGAGACTAACTCAGGATTAATTACCAATACGGCTTTGGCGGTACCTGCGGCAACCATTTCATAAGCTCTATGCATACCAAAGGTCGCGGCAGAACACGCAACTAACATATCAAAACCAAACCCTTTAACGCCCAGTGCCTCTTGTACTTCTATGGCAATAGCTGGGTATGAGCGCTGGGTGTACGCACAAGCAACAATTACCACGTCAATATCTGCCGCTGTTTTATTAGCCGAAAGCAGAGCTTTTTTGGCAGCTTCAACGGCCATTTCTGCTTGCTGTGATAATTCTTCATCGCTGCGTTGTGCTAACATTGGCCGCATTCTATTGATATCGAGCACACCTTCTTTTTCAAATATGTAGCGGCTTTTAATACCCGACGCTTTTTCTACGAATTCTGCGCTTGAATGAGGCTTAGCAGGAAGTTCGCCCGCTTCAATTTGGGTTTTATTTAGCGCATTATAATAATCGGCATAATCGTTATACGAGTTAATTAACTCTTCATTAGTTATACTGTGTTTGGGTGTCCATAAACCAGAACCACTTATGACAACTTGTTGCATATCCCTTCCTATTTTTATTGTTCTTTTATTTTTGACTAAATATGGGCAGCGTAGTAATACCAACAAAAACGTAGCTAAGTATCAATATCATTGACACGCTTTACGTGACTACGGTAAGCATACTCGGTTTATCTAATATTTGCATTTATCAATATTTGCTGCTGTCATACAAAGCGCAAATACCTTTATGTTAATACTGCAGGGCGCGGCATTAGTGGCGCAAGTAACGTTGCTATTTGCCTAAATAGCTGTACACGAGTAGTGCCATTTCGCCATACTAAACCAATCTCCCGAAAGGCATCATTAGTTACCGACAGCGCCTCTACACTAGTACCCTTCAAAATTCCATGCTGTAGCGCCATAGCTGGCAGGAAAGTATACCCCATTTGACTGTTCACTAACGACACTAGAGTATACAGACTGCTCGCGGTGAGAGAACTAACCTGTGCTTTATGCGCCAAACCACAAGCAATCACAGCATGCCCAGTTAAACAGTGTTCCTTTTGCAGTAAAAATATACTGTTTTCAGGCAATTGTTCAATTTGTACATTGTGCGGCAACTGTTTTGCTTTGTCTTCGTGCGCAATTAAGTGAAAGGGGTCTTGGCCCAATAGTAACTGTTTGCATCCTGGCGTTTTCATAGGCAAGGCTAAAACAAGTAAATCGACTTCACCATCCATCAAGTTGCCTAGTAAATTGTCGGTAGTATCTTCTAGCAACTGCAGCGACAGTTTAGGCAAATGGGCGTGCATGGTATTAATTAGCGGCTCAAACAAAAATGGCGCGATGGTGGGTATTACGCCAATTTTAACATTACCTGATTGCCAATCACCCGACGATTGAGCAAAGGCCATCCATTCTTGGGTTTGACCTAACAAGTGCTTACTTTTTTCAACAAGAGCTTCGCCAAAATGCGTGAACACAAAATTCTTGTGCTCACGTTCAAGCAACTGTTGATCTAAAGAATCTTCAAGGTTTTGAATGGCTGCGCTTAGGGTTGATTGACTCACACTGCACTTTTGGGCAGCACGGGCAAAGTGCTGTTCTTTATGCAGCACAGCTAAATAGTGAAGATGTTTTAAATTTGGTAATCGCAAGGGGACACACCCTAATTTACGGTATTTTAATATGTAAAGATTAGCACGTGAATAAGCTTGTCACCAAGCCATTATTGCACGCCAAATATAAACTTAAGCAGATAGAAAAATAAAATAGAAAAAAGTGCTCCGGCAGGCAGGGTAATAACCCAAGAAGCCACAATCATTTTAATGGTTTTGCCATTTAGCGCAGCTACACCTTGCGCTAAACCAACGCCTAACACCGCACCCACGAGTGTTTGAGTGGTTGAAATAGGTAAACCTGTTCCAGAAGCAATCAGCACCGTGGTGGCGGCTGCAAGCTCGGCAGCAAAACCCCTGCTAGGTGTTAAATGAGTAATACCCTGACCAATAGTTTTCATAACACGGTGACCAAACAAAGCCAATCCCATCACAATGCCAAAGCCACCAAGTGGCAAAATCCACCAAGCCAGCGGCGAATTATCAACTATCAAACCTTCATTTGACACTACGCTAACCACCGCAGCCAAAGGCCCAATCGCGTTTGCTACATCATTCGAACCATGAGCAAATGCCATACAACAAGCAGTTAATATCATAAGTACCGCAAACACACGCTCTACATTCACATTTTGTTCTTCAATACTAATTTGTTTTTTGTTACCTCCAAGGTGGAGTACTTTATGACTAAGTTTACGCACGAAATACGCACCAATAAGCGCAGTTAACACGCCAATACCAACAGCAAGTAATATTCCTTCCATAAAGGGTAGATCTAAGCCAACATGCTTCAAACCTTTTTTAATCGTCACTAAAGCCATTATAAAACCTGTAAGGCCCATATAAATAGGGATGTATTTGACAGCAGCTTGTAGAGGGTTGCTATTATCTAAAATAAGCTTTTTAGCACTAATAAATATACCAATTGCAATGATGCCCGATATTGCAGGGGTCACTACCCAACTGGCTACTATACCGCCTATTTTGCCCCACTCTACGGCTTCAGCGCTTACACCAACAGCGGTAAAACCAACAATTGCGCCAATAATAGAGTGGGTAGTAGAAACCGGCCAGCCTTTATAAGAGGCAATAACTAACCACAACCCTGCCGCAAACAAGGATGAAATCATACCAAGCACTAAGTATTCAGGAATATCGGTGAAGTAATCGGCATCAATAATGCCTTTTCTAATAGTGGCGGTTACTTCTCCACCGGCTAAATAGGCACCAGCAAATTCAAACACCATTGCGATCAGAATAGCTTGTTTTAAGGTAATCGCTTTAGCACCTACCGAGGTACCCATAGCATTGGCGACATCGTTTGCGCCTATGCCCCAAGCCATTACAAAACCAACAACAGCGGCTAGCACCACTAGTATTAGTCCATAACTCTGTATTATATCCATGTAAAAAAGAAGACTGTAAGCAGAAGTTGCCAAGAATATAAAGGCTATTGGGTCAAACCGCAACCCAAAACCCAATATTGCAAGAAATGTCGACTAAAGTTCCGTTATTTCAAAAGCTTCTTAACGGTCTTTTTCATGCTTGAACTGTTTAAATCTCGACCATAAGTTAAATAAATGACGTATTCGCATATATTCTTGCACCTATCTCCTATTCGTTCAAATGATCTAATAGCCCACAGCACATCCATCCATATTGCGATATCTTCCGGGCTAGATTGAATTTCAGCGGCGGTTTGTTGCAGTACTTTTTTATAAACTTTGTCAATTTGCGAGTCTTGTTGGTAAGCTATAACGGCGGCTTTGTCGTCTTGCCTGGCAAATGCGTCAAAAGTAGCCCTCATCATAGATACATTACGGTTACCTATATCCATCATGCCCGACAGCACAAGGTCTGAAGCTGGAATGCGGTTTTTAGTCACCAGCTTAGCCACCCTGGCTATTTCATCACCAATGCGCTCCAAATCGGTGGCAGTTTTTGACACCGTCATAACTAGCCGTAAATCGCCGGCGGTGGGGTTTCGCTTAGCAATAATACGCATGCATTCCTGCTCAACTTGCGACTCCATCGAATCTACGCGCGAATCATTTAAAGCCACACGCTCGGCTAAGCTAGGCGCATTTTCTTTTAGCGCAACGAGGGTATTTACCAACTGCTGCTCTAATACACCGCCCATAGTTAATACCGAATGTTTTAAATTTTCTAACTCTTGGTTATACTTCGCAGAAATATGCGTGTTTAGCTGTATTTGCCTGCGCACTATTTGTCTCCAACATTATTAAAAAAGGCCTCGTAAACAAAGAAATGGGCATAACGTTATCCATAGCGACCTGTTATATAATCTTCAGTTTGCTGTTTATTAGGCATGGTAAACAAAGAATCACTGTCTGAATATTCAATTAATTCACCCATATGTATAAATGCAGCGTAGTCTGACACTCTAGCGGCCTGTTGCATATTGTGCGTTACGATTATGACGGTGCACTGTTTTTTAAGTGCTACCATCAATTCCTCTATATACAATGTAGTGAGGGGATCTAGCGCCGATGTAGGCTCGTCTAATAGTAATATTTGAGGCTCTAACGACAGCGCCCTTGCAATCATTAAGCGTTGCTGTTGTCCGCCCGATAGGGTTAGTGCTGAATCAAAAAGCCTATCTCGAACTTCTTCCCAGAGGGCGGCGTTACGCAGCGCTTTTTCAACGCTGTCGTCAAGTACACGGCGGTTTTTTTCACCTTGAATACGAAGACCAAAACTCACATTGTCGTAAATACTCATAGGAAACGGATTGGGGCGCTGAAATACCATCCCTATTTGTGTACGAAGCCTTGATACTCGCTCTCGCCTATCGTAAATATTGCGATCGTCTATCCAAACTTCACCATTGACAACGTGGCTGTTTATAAATTCGTTCATACGGTTAAAGCTATTAAGCAGCGTTGTTTTGCCACATCCACTTTGGCCAATCAATGCCGTAATTTTATTTTTGGGGATACGAATACTAATGTCATTTAAGACTTTCTTAGCATTAAGCGACACACTTAGATTGCGCACATCAATACTGGTTTGTTCTTTGGAGAACTCATCTACTGACAATACTTCACGTTCGAATAATTTAAACATGTTGGTTACCGCTGCTCATGATGCTTGCTCATAATAGTCGCTCATATTTATTACGGAGTTTATTACGCAGTAAAATAGCCGATAGGTTAAGTAAAAGTACAACGAGAAGCAGCAGCATACAAGTGGCAAACATTAAGGACGATACCTGTGACTCGGTTTGATTATGAAACGCGCCCTCATACACGAATACGCCAAGATGCATAAACTGTCGATCTAAATGCACAAACGGAAACTCACTGTCTATTGGCAAGGTTGGCGCAAATTTGACAGCACCTACAAGAATCAATGGAGCAACCTCTCCTGCTGCGCGAGCAATGGCTAATATAACACCGGTCAAAATACCTGGGCTTGCCATAGGTAATACCACTTTCACAATAGTTTCGTATTTTGTCGCGCCTAGTGCTAACGCACCTGCACGCAAATTCTCTGGCACACGGCGCAAGCCCTCTTCAGTGGCAACAATTACCACCGGCAGCGTGAGTATACCCATGGTTAACGAGGCCCACAACAACCCCGGTGTGCCAAACGTAGGGGAAGGGAGATTGTCGGAGTACAATAGGCTATCAATAGAACCGCCTAAAGCATATACAAAAAAGCCTAAACCAAAAACACCGTACACCACAGAAGGCACCGCAGCCATATTGCTTACGCAAATACGAATAGTCGTGGTTAGCCTATTGTCAGGTGCATATTCATGTAAATATATGGCCGAAATAGCACCAAATGGCGTCACAATTACCGCCATAATAATCACCATTAATAAGGTGCCAAATATCGCTGGGAAAACACCACCGCTGGTAGAAGCTTGTTTGGGGGAATCACTCACAAAAATATACACTTGATTCACAACATAGCCGATTGACTGCCACCAACTTAGTTGATTGGGTTGGTAAATGTCTTGCACGTTATTTACGGCAATACTCATTACCTCGTTGTTATCGAGGCGAAGATTAATTTTATGACTATTAATTTGCTCAATAATGTTGTTGGCATATTCCTGCCAACGCACAAACTCGTCTAACTTTCGCTGATAAAGCGGCGTAGCGGTATCTACCTGCTTATTATTAAGCTCATTAATTTCTTTATGCAGCGCCTGCAAACGCTCAATTTGAATATCGTTTAAATTTTGCTGCAAACGTTCAACTTTTGACTGCATGCCCACCAATTCGCCTAAGCTTTGTGATATATAAGGGCCTTCTTGCAAACTAACAAATTCTCCTAACAGTTTCTGCCCTGAAATCGTATTGACTAAATATAAATCATCCGCGGCAGTTACCGCCACTGTGGGCTTTGCTTGATCACGTGAAATATATTGATTAGCCAGTTTTTGTTGTAAACTGTTTGCCAAATCATCCTCCGACAAATGACTCAACATGTATTCAATTTGATTGTAAGCAGCTATTACCTTAGGTCTTGTTAACTCAGTTGCTTGAGCGTCGGGTGCTAAGAGCGTGCTCCCGAGGCCCTCAAGTGGAACCGTTATATTTGCAGATTGCACAAGCAATGGCTGTAATGAAGAGTCATTCACCAATGTTACATTTGCTGTATCAAAATTAGCGGGGAAGTAGGTAGTGACTTGATAAGTTGACATCGGTAAAAAATAGCGTCCACCCTGCACACCAATAAAGACGAATATACCCACCAAAACAATAAGAATAGTGGCGCAAGCAAGCATGACCAATACTTCCAATATAGATTGCTTAAATTGCGCCAAATAATCATCGTGTAATGATTTTTCTTTAAAGAAACTGAATCTATTGGCCATTGTGATGCATCCTACGTTTTAGCACAGCAGCCATTGTGTTTACCACGAAGGTAAACGCAAACAAAATTGCGGCGGTTAAAAATAAAATGTGGTATGGCGTACTATCTACCGGCGCTTCTTGTAGTTCAATGGCTAAATTTGACGTTAATGTGCGCAAGCCCGACAACAAATCCCAATTTGCAATGGGGGTGTTACCCGTCACCATTAATACAATCATGGTTTCGCCAAACGCACGTCCAAAGCCCAGCATTATGGCCGACACAATACTTGGAAATGCCACCACCAATACAACTTTCATTAAGGTTTGAACTTTTGTAGCACCCAGGGCAAAAGAAGCCTGTTTGACGCCCTCGGGTACTTCAAACAAGGCATCATCAATTAAAGTGTAAATTGTTGGCGCGATGGCCACGCCTAAGGCTAAAGAAACCACAATAGCGGTTTTGGATAAGGTTAAGTTAGACGCCGATTCTATCAAGGAGTCGTAGCCGTTGTTATTTGACCAATCGGTGATTAATAAACTGAGTGAAAAAATAATCGCGACTGCGAAAAATAATAGAATAGCGTTAATTGGAAGTTGCCAGTTGTCTAGCTTTTTATCGGCAATTTTACTTTGTAAAAGCCCATGAATGGCGGCAATAATTAAGACCACGAAGGGGAGTAAAATAATTACCGAGAAAATAGAAATTAGGTATTGTTCGGCAAAGGGAGCTAACCACACCGCCGCTATAAATCCAATCACAACAGACGGAATCGCTTCTAGCATTTCTATGCTGGGCTTAATCGCGTTACGAATATGAGGTGGTGCAAAATAAGCAGTGTAAATAGCCGCACCTAAGGCAAGCGGTAAAGCCACTATAAGCGCCAACATAGAGGCTTTTAAACTGCCCATAACCAGCGGTATAACGCTGTATTTAGGAGATTGCGCTTCGCTAGATACAGATGTTTGCCATAAATACTCTTCGTTTTCATAGCCCGCATAGTCATTTTTACCAAACAATATTTGCATGCTCGTCATGCCTTGCAAATGGGTAAGTTGATAGACTTCAAACATCTTGTCGTAAGTCAATTGCAACTGACCTTGGGCATAATTAATGCCCCGTATTGGACTGTTGAAGGTCTGCTCTAATTTAATATCACCCGTGACAATATTCATCAGTACGAAGTGTCCAAACTCTTCCACAAACAAACCTGCATTGTGTTGTAAATCAAAAGCCGTATATAACTCACCTCTTCCTAGTTCGAGAGACACGGGCAATGATAGCGTTTGTCTTAATAAAAAGTTTCCGCCATTATTAACGAGTGTAAACTTTTTTATTAACACGTCTTTAAGCCCGCCCGCCCATGGCTGTTTATCTCCGCTTTGTGGTGTTTCATATACATTTACGCGCACAAAAATATCAAGCGATGATTGCGACATACTGAGCGAACTTATGTTCGATAAATTTATACTAGAGCTGCTAGCGTTGGCCACACTTTGTAAGTCGGCCAGTTTTCCGCCAACAAAATCAGCGCTTTTCTTATCGATGGGCAAAGACCAAACATCAATAATATCTAGTTGGCTGTCGTACATGCGTAATTGGTTTTGCGTCGCCACTAAAACCTGCGCAAATTTTGTAATTGGCAATAAGCGCACCGCACCCTCATATAATCTGACTATTGGTGCATTAAGGCTAGACAAGCTGTGCGCTACGGTAATAATATTAGAAGGGTTAGCGGTGGTTTTAATGGGGCGTTGTATAAAAAGCTTTTCGTCGTTTAAGTATATTTGCCAACTCTTCATATTTGACAGGCTAAACTCGCTAGGAAGCGTTATCGAACTTTTTAAAAACAATGAATTCGTACTTTCTAGGAAGTGGATTTCTAACACATTATTATTTGTAAGCATCAACACATGTTGGTTTTGTTCGCCCGCTAAGCCAACAACCTGTTTGGCACAATTAGGCGCAAACTTTTTAAGCACTCTATTCATAGGGATATCACTGGTGACAGTCGCTGTCGTAGTAGACGATACCCCTGAACTTAAATAAAGAGAACATTTTTCGTAGCTTACATTTACCCATTCACCCTGCAGTTGTATGCTACCTATACTGCTGCTAGCGAAATCACTGTCAATAGCCTGTATTTTTTCACTACCAGGTGATTGCAACAATGGTAACGCATTGGTAAGTATGTGTAATAATAACGTAGCAAAAGTAGCTAATACTAATAGCCCAAACGCGGTAACTATTATGCTAAAAAAATAGTCTCGGCGAAAACGGCTTTTATCGAATCTGTTAGTTTTGCTTTTCATTACGCAGAATTGAGTTTACATTTCATAAATATTATATGATTTTGCGAGTATAAAAACACTTTACTGCACACAAATCAACTACAAGGAATTAAGAATATGCAAGCCATGGTGCTTTCAATAATAGGTAAGGACAAATTAGGCTTAGTTGACGACGTCTCCAAAGCGGTTGCTAAAGCACAAGGCAATTGGCTACGCAGTAGCTTTTGCCATTTAGCGGGTCATTTTGCAGGCTTTGTGGAAATTAAGCTGCCAAAAGAAAATCAAAACAGTTTAGTCAGCGACTGCCATGCTTTATCAAACTTACAAATTACCTTATTACCGGCAAATGAATTTACACCTGTTGTTACAAAACAGGCCCGTATTATAATAACCGGTAACGATCGCCAAGGCATAGTGCGCGATGTTACCAGCGCCTTAACCACGTTTGATTTGAATATAGTTGAGTTAGACACAAAATGTGAAAGTGCGCCAAATTGGGGGCATTTACTATTTACCGCAAATATTGTAGTAGAAACTCCGCTTAATTTTGATACCAGCAAGCTTCGCGATGCAATAGAAGGTATTGCAGACGATTTAATGGTAGACTTGAAAGATAAGTAATATGATTTAAATCTTAATTAAAACAAGGAATTATGACGAATATGAGCGTTTTGTATTTTCCTAAAGAAATTAGCTGGCTGGCTTTTAACGAACGTGTATTGCAAGAAGCTGAAGATATAAACACTCCGCTAGTTGAACGCCTGCGGTTTTTGGGTATTTATAGTAATAATCTTGATGAGTTTTACCGGGTGCGAGTAGCAGATGTAAAACGCCTTATTACCATTAGTCAAAATGAGGAGCAGCATGATGATGCTGCTGCATTAATTTCTCTACTTACACTTATACACGCAAAAGTGAAAGGCCTGTCGGCTAGGTTCGATCTGATACACCGTAAAATTACCAAAGAGTTAGAACGCTATAACATTTTCATCTTACATCATACCCAACTTAACCCTGCACAAACCCTGTGGGTAAAAGATTATTTTAGTCGCTATGTCCTTCGCCATGTCGCACCTATTTTACTCGACACCAAAGTGCAGTTAATTCAGCGCCTAAATGACAGTTCTGTGTATTTAGATGTTGCACTTTATCGACCCGGTAGAAGTACCAAGTACGCGGTGGTTGAAATTCCTAACAACGCTACCAGTCGTTTTATTGTAATGCCGCCTGAGCGTACGCGTAAAAAGAAACAAATAATTCTGCTTGATGACATTATAAAGCTGTGTGTTCATGAAATTTTCAGAGGTTTCGTTAAGTTTGAAACGGCTGAAGCCTATTCTTTTAAAATTACACGCGACGCAGAATATTCAATTAACGACGAAATTGATGAAAGCTATGTAGAAAAAATGTCTGAAAGCATGAAGCAACGCTTAATAGCAGAACCCGTGCGCATTATTCATGACTTTGGCATGCCTGAAGAAATGATCGCAGATTTACGTAAGCGTTTGCGTATTTCATCGGCCGATACCATTCAATCGGCTGGGCATTATCGTAATTTTAAAGACTTTATCGGGTTTCCAAACGTTGGCCGCGCTTATTTAGAATATGCCACATTACCGCTCATTAGAAATAAAACGTTCGCCCAACACGATACTGTATTTGAGGCTATCAACAAACAAGATATTTTACTTTATTACCCCTACCATGACTTTTTGCATTTTACTGAGTTTGTGCGCCAAGCGGCTTTTGATCCTATGGTTAAACATATAAGGCTAAACATGTATAGAGTGGCAAAGGGTTCAAGAATAATTAACTCTTTGGTAGACGCCGTCGACAATGGTAAAAAAGTTACGGTGGTAGTCGAGTTAAGAGCGCGTTTTGATGAAGAAAATAACATTGCCTGGTCAAAACGCATGACCGACGCAGGTATAAAAGTTGTATTGGGCAACCCATCGGTGAAAATCCACAGTAAGCTGTGCATTGTTACACGCGAAGAACGCGGAAAACTGCGTCACTACTCTCACTTTGGCACCGGTAATTTTAACGAAAAAACTGCTAGGATTTACACCGACTTTTCACTGTTCACTTGTAATCAAGAGCTTGGACTTGAGGGCATTGAAGTATTTGAGATGATACAAAACCCATATCGCAAGTACAGATTTAACCTTTTACAAGTATCCCCCATTAACGCACGCAGTAAAATACAGTCTTTAATACGACAAGAAATTCAAAGGCATACTGAAGGAAATAATGCCTGCATTACGATTAAACTGAATAATTTAGTTGACCCTGAGCTAATAGATGATTTGTATCGCGCCTCTCAAGCAGGCGTTAAAATCAGAATGATTTGCCGAGGTATGTGCTCATTAATTCCTGGCGTTAAAGGCCGCAGTGAAAACATTGAAGTCATTAGTATAGTAGACCGATTCTTAGAGCACCCCCGCATAATGGTGTTTGAAAACGGTGGTGATCGCAAAGTGTTCATCTCGTCGGCCGACTGGATGACGCGTAACATGGACTACCGTATTGAAGTTGGCTGTCCTGTGTTTGATGAAGACGCCAAACAAATGATTATCGATTTGGTAGAATTGCAATTCCAAGATACCTTAAAAGCAAGAGTAATTGATGAAAACCAAACGAATGAATATGTGAAAAGAGGCAATCGCAAAAACCTGCGTTCACAAATACAAACTCACGAATATTTGACTAAAAAAGAGGAGCTTTAATTGAGCGACTTGTATCAGGTTTTTGACGACTCTCAGCAAACCAAAACTGAAATGTATGCTGCGCTCGACTTAGGCTCAAACAGTTTTCATTTAGTTGTTGCCAGAGTGGTTGCCGATTCTGTCCAAATAGTCAGCAAGGTCAAACAGAAAGTCCGCTTGGCAGAAGGATTAGACGATCAAAACTACTTATCTAGCGACGCCATTACGCGTGGCGTAACGGTACTTGAAAGTATGAAAGAGTCAATGCAGGGAATTGAACCTGGAGCGGTTCGCGTAGTCGCTACACACACCCTTAGGCGTGCCAAAAACTCGCGCGAATTTTTACGCCAAGCGCGCAAAGCGTTTCCCTTTCCAATTGAAATTATTTCAGGTAATGAAGAAGCCCGACTAATTTTTGTTGGCATAGGCAGTAACTCTTCATATTCAGGTGAACGATTAATTTTTGATATTGGCGGCGGTTCTACTGAATTTGCGATTGGCAGTGGCATTGAACCGAAAATTACCAAGAGCATACAAATGGGGTGCGTTAGCTATCAGCAACATTTTTTTGAGACTGGCAAAATTACTAAAGATGCTACACGCAAAGCGGTAACTGCGGCAAAGGTTGAACTTGAGCTTGCTGCCGTTAATTTAAATCGTTTTAAGTGGGAACAAGCCGTTGCTAGTTCGGGCACTGCACGTGCGGTTTGCTCAGTTATTAATATTAAAAATGGCAGCTCTTTAGATGCCCCAGTGAGCTATCAATCACTTATTGATTTATTATCACAGTGTACCTCATTAGGCCATAGTGAAGCGCTAAAATTTGAGGGCTTAAGCATTGATCGCCAGCCAGTTTTTGTAGCAGGCCTGTGCATTTTGATTGGTATTTTTCAATCTTTAAAAATATCTGAAATGGTGTTCAGTGAAGCGGCTCTGCGAGAAGGCGTTTTGTATGAATTGCAACCTAACCATAATAGCCAAAATGTGCGCATGCGCACCGCACAAAGCTTAGCGACCCGCTATGTGATTGATACTAATTATGCCCATAAGGTGCTCACATCATGTATGTATATATTTGATAATATTAAAGACATATGGGATCTGCATAATACCTCCCTTAGACATTTTTTGGGCTGGGCAGCGTTACTGCATGAGGTAGGGCTTCAAATACATTCACGGGGAATTCAAAAACACTCCAGTTATATATTACAACACTCTGAAATGCCCGGTTTCAACCAAGACCAACAGCAAATTATCGCTTTTTTAGTCAGATTTCATCGCAAAAAAATTCGCAAAGAAGAATTGTTAGCTGAAACCAGCATTAGCGAAAAAGAATTAACGCAATTACTCGTAATACTGCGCTTGGGCGTATTGATCAATATAAACCGTTTGCAGTCTACTTTGCCTGAATTTACGATTGCCATACAAGGTACTGATATTAAATTGGGTTTCGCACAAGAGTGGTTTGCACTATCGCCTTTGTTACTTGCTGATATTGCCCGTGAAAATGCTTATTTAAAAAATATAAATATGCATTTGACACTGCTGTAGTGCTGTAATGCTAAGTAAAAATTTAAATAATTAAATGCCTATTAGTGGCATAAAAAAAGCACCCTAAGGTGCTTTTGTTGTTTAACAATACGGTTATTTCTATGTACAGGAAGCCTCGTAGATTGTCTGAATTGTTCGGTTTAACTCAGCACTGAAATCGTCGTCAGACTGCTGTGCACTCAAACCTTGGGTAAGCGCACGCGAAAAACTGGCAATCATGTTTTTGTTTTCAGACAAACGCTGATTTGCAAGGTCACGGCTATATCCGCCCGACAAAGCAACCACTTTTAACACTCTTGGATGCTTAATTAAATCTTCATAAAAGTTTGCTTGCTCTGGCAAAGTGAGTTTAAGCATTACCATTTGGTCACCATCTAGAGCTGCCAAATGCTCCAAAATAGACGCTTTAAGCAAGGCTTCGGCAGCGGCTTTTTCTGCGCTGTTAATATCAACTTCAGGTTCAATAATGGGCATTAAACCTGCTGCTAAAATTTGTTTTCCTATTTCAAACTGCTGAGCAACAACAGCATCAACACCTACTTTATTAGCCATTTTTACTACCGCACGCATTTTTGTACCAAATACCTCCTGGGCAGTTGCTTTAGCAAGTAACTTGTCAAGATCAGGAATAGGCTTCATGATTTGCGCACCGTTTTGTTCATCTTCAAGGCCTTTATCAACCTTTAGAAAAGGAACAACCTGCTTGTTATCCCATAAAAAACGTGCAGACGGCTTGCCTTCAACGTCTCTATCAAGAGTGTTTTCAAATAATATAGCGCCTAACACACGGTGGCCATCGAATGACGGGCTAGTAATAATTCGAGTTCGCATCGCATGCACACAAGCGAACATCTCTTCGTCATTAGAATAAGCAGATTCATCAACACCGTAGAGTTTTAATGCTTTTGGAGTACTGCCACCACTTTGATCTAGTGCGGCAATAAATCCAACTGTATTTTTGACTTTTTCCAACATTGCTTGCTGAGCAGCCGTAGTCATGTTTAGCTCCTTGTTTGCTATAGTAAAGTTTGTGTTAGATTATATGTTAATTAGTTTTCTGTATTAATATTATCACTTGCTGCATTTATTAATTACTTAGTCTCTATCCAAAATAGCAACCGCAGGCAAGGTTTTTCCTTCTAAAAACTCCAAAAAGGCACCACCACCGGTAGATATATAGGATACTTTATCAGCTATGTCATACTTGTCTACTGCAGCGAGTGTATCACCGCCGCCCGCAATTGAAAATGCGTTGCTTTGCGCTATGGCATGGGCAATCGCTTTGGTACCTTCACCAAACTGATCAAATTCAAATACGCCTACCGGTCCATTCCATACAATAGTACCTGCATTTTTCAATATATCGGCAAGTGCTTTTACAGAATTAGGGCCAATGTCAAAAATCATCTCGTTGTCATTAACGTCACTAACCGCTTTAATTACCGCAGGTTCATCTTTTGAAAACTGTGTGCCAACGACTACGTCTGTTGGAATAGGAATATCACCGCCATTATCTTGTGCTGCTTTTATAAGCGCTTTGGCTTGATCAATCAAGTCCATTTCAACTAAAGACTTACCTACATTGTGCCCTTGGGCAGCAATAAATGTATTGGCAATACCGCCGCCTACAATGAGCTGGTCAACTTTGCTCGACAAACTGTCAAGAACGGTGAGTTTAGTACTTACCTTAGAGCCTCCTACAATCGCCACCATAGGTCTGGCTGGATTATCTAACGCTTTTCCTAAGGCCTTTAACTCACCGTCAAGTAGCGGACCCGCGGCCACCTGTTTCGCATATTTTGCAACGCCATGAGTACTCGCTTGAGCTCGATGAGCAGTGCCAAACGCGTCCATTATGAATATATCGCACAAAGCAGCATATTGTTTGGCCAAACTGTCGTCGTTAGACTTTTCGCCTACATTAAAGCGCACGTTTTCTAGCAGTGCGACTTGACCGGGCTTAATATCAATATTTTGGCCTAAGTAATTATTCAGCAAGGCTACATTTTGGCCCAAGGCCTTGGTTAAATAGTCAGCAACGGCCTTTAACGAATACTGTGCTTCGGGGCTACCTTCGGTAGGACGACCTAAATGAGACATTAACAGCACCGCCGCATTTTTGTCTAATGCCGCTTTTATGGTTGGTAGCGATGCTCTTAATCGAGCATCAGACGTAATAACACCGTTATCAATAGGTACGTTTAAGTCTTGTCGTATTAAAACCGTTTGTTGGCTAATGTCTAGGTCGAGCATAGTGCGTATTGGCATGACTATTTCCTCGTTACAATTTAATTAATGAAAAATTTATGTCCGTGGTTTACGTTAAAATAAGAACGCAAACAGGCGTTAATATGCTTGCATAAAGTCGCTTACAATGGTGCTATTGGCTACTTCTTTATATAACCAACCTTATGCATGTGTAAAGCGGTGTCTAGCATTCTATTCGCAAAACCCCATTCGTTATCACACCACAGTAATGTTTTTACCAAAGTTTTATGACTTACGCGCGTTTGCGTGCCATCCACAATACAAGAATGCGGATTATGATTAAAATCTATAGAAACTAAAGGCTCTTCAGTGTAATCAATAATGTTTGCCGGAAAATCACGACCTGCGTCTTTCAGCGTTTGGTTTACAACAGCTGTTGTTACATCATCGCGCAGAGTTACACTCAAATCCATAGCCGTTACGTTGATAGTAGGCACTCGCACCGCTATCGCCTCAAATTTACCCGCAAATTCAGGCAATATGCGCTCAATGCCCGCAGCAAGTTTTGTATCCACTGGAATAATCGATTGACTTGCTGCCCGTGTACGGCGTAAATCAGGATGATACCCGTCTATTACCTGTTGGTCGTTCATAGACGCGTGAATTGTAGTAATAGTGCCGCTTTGTACGCCAAAGGCGCCATGCAATGCCTGGATAACCGGTACAATACAATTTGTGGTGCACGAACCATTCGATACCACGGTATCACTCATACTTAAGGCGTGATGATTCACTCCGTAAATAATAGTAGCGTCTACATCTTGGCTGGCGGGCTGGGAAAAAAGTACTTTTTTAGCGCCTTGTGCTATGTGCGCAAGGGCATCAGATTTTTCACTGTAAATACCAGTACATTCAAGCACAATGTCGACATTAACACCGCTCCAATCAATTTCGTTAATGTTGAGTTTATGCAGTAAAGCAATTTTGTGCCCATCAACATACAAATGGGTTTTATCAACTTCAACTTTATGCGCAAAGCGTCCATGTGCAGTATCGTATTTGAGGAGATGCGCCATGGCATCAGGCTCAGCAATTTCATTAATTGCAACTACTTGAACCTGCTGAGTATATCCATTTTCAAACAGGGCGCGAACAATGTTGCGCCCTATTCTACCAAAGCCATTAATGGCTATTTTGAGCAATGTCTTATCCTATTTTGTTAGGGCTAACGCGTTATCCACCACCGCTTGTGTTGTTATGCCAAAATGTTCAAACAAATCGCCCGCTGGCGCAGATTCGCCAAAGGTGTCCATACCAATAACAACGCCGTCTAGCCCTACATATTTGTACCAAGTATCTTTTGCAAGGGCCTCTACCGCAATACGTTTGGTAATGGAAGGAGGCAGAACTGAATCGCGATACTCTTTAGATTGGCGGTCAAATAAAGTAGTACAAGGCATTGAAACAACTCTAACCGCAAGCCCTTTTTGTGCAAGTTGTTGCGCCGCTTGGGCTGCTAAATGCACTTCAGAACCCGTCGCAATCAACACTATAGAAGGCGTCTCGGCGGTATCAAGCAATATATAGCCGCCACGTTCAACATCTTTCAACTGCTGTGCGTTTCTAGGTTGTTGCGGTAAACCTTGGCGAGTAAATACCAGCGCTATAGGCCCTTCAGTTCTTTCTATTGCCACTTTCCAGCAAATTGCTGATTCGACTTGGTCACACGGACGCCATGTATCTAGGTTGGGCGTTGCACGCATTGCCACCAACTGCTCCACCGGTTGGTGAGTTGGGCCATCTTCGCCCAAGCCAATAGAGTCATGAGTATATACAAATATTGCAGGAAGCTTCATAAGCGAAGCCATGCGCAAGGCATTTCGAGCATATTCCATAAACATAAGGAATGTCGCACCATAAGGCTTAAAACCGCCATACAAACTAAGACCATTCATCATAGCCGACATACCGAACTCGCGTACGCCATAATAAATATAGTTACCACTAGCATCAGTAGCACTAATACCTTTACTGGTGTTATGAATGGTTAAGTTAGAGCCGGCTAAATCGGCAGAGCCGCCTAACAACTCGGGCAATATTGGTGCATAAGCGTTTAAGGTATTTTGCGAAGCTTTACGCGTTGCAATAGACTGTGGGTTTTGCTGCAAAGAATTTATGTACTGTGAACACGTTTTGTCCCAAGTGTCAGGCAAGGTGCCATTTTTACGACGCATAAATTCTGCTGCTAATTCAGGAAATGCCTGCTGATACCGACTAAATTTTTCTTGCCAATCGTGCTCGGCTTGCGCTCCTTTTTTCTTAGCATCCCAACCGGCATATACATCCTTGGGTACTTCAAATGGTGCGTATGACCAACCTAGTTTTTCGCGCACAAGGGCTATTTCTTCATCGCCTAAAGGCGCGCCATGACAATCTTCAGTGCCTTGCTTGTTAGGTGAACCAAAACCAATCGTTGTCTTACAACAAATTAATGTTGGTTTAGATGTTTCAGCCTTTGCTTTGGCGATAGCTGCAGAAATTTCATTTGGCTCATGTCCGTTCACATCTGAGATTACATGCCAGCCGTAAGCTTCGAAACGTTTGGGCGTGTCGTCAGTAAACCATCCTTGTACTTCACCATCTATAGAAATGCCGTTGTCATCCCAAACCGCAATAAGTTTGCCCAAACCAAGCGTGCCGGCGAGTGAGCAGGCTTCATGAGAAATACCTTCCATTAAACAGCCATCGCCTAAAAACGAATAGGTGTAATGATCAACAATGTCCAATTCATCCCGATTAAACTGCGCCGCTAACACTTTCTCAGCCAGTGCCATGCCTACTGCATTAGTTATGCCTTGGCCTAATGGGCCAGTTGTGGTTTCAACACCTGGGGCATAGCCGTATTCTGGGTGACCCGGCGTTTTAGAGTGTAGCTGGCGAAAGTTTTTTAACTCTTCAATGGGCAATTTATAACCCGTTAGGTGCAGTAGCGAATAAAGCAGCATTGAACCATGACCATTCGACAATATAAAACGGTCGCGGTTAGCCCAATTAGGGTTGTTAGGATTGTGCGATAAATAATCACACCATAGTACCTGGGCAATATCTGCCATGCCCATGGGGGCTCCAGGATGTCCTGATTTAGCTTGCTGTACTGCGTCCATACTTAAGGCACGAACCGCATTTGCGAGGTGGCGACGAGAAGGCATAACTGCTCCTTAGTAACAAAATGACAACTTATAGTATGGACTTCACAAGTAGCTTGCGTGGTAAATTGACCTAATTAGACAATTTGCGCTTAAAACAATGTGCGTGCACAATGCAAAACAAGAATTTAAAGTGTAATGACCAAATAAGTAACAAAGATTAAATTTCAAAGGCGCTATTGTTACTCAGTAACAGCCCTTGTTCAATAATTAAATCTTGTTTTATCGTCTTTTATCCACTACTTCAAATGTATTAAAGACTTACGAAAAACCAAATGAGCGCTTAGCACGTAAGAGTTTGTAATAAATCCACCTGAGACTTTTAGACGTCTAGAAGTAAAGACTGGTAAATAGACACACGTACGCTATAATATCAATTACTAAATTCTCGTAGCATATTTAACCATGATAACCAGATAAGCGTGAATTAAACCTTATATATAACTATGTTTTGTTACTAAAAAAGCATGGTATTAGACTAACTTTAGGATTCAGCATGACGACACATTTATTTACTTCAGAATCGGTATCTGAAGGCCATCCAGATAAAATCGCAGATCAAATTTCAGATGCGGTGCTCGATGCCATTTTAACAGAGGATCCTAAAGCGAGAGTTGCTTGTGAAACATTCGTAAAAACAGGCATGGTGTTGGTGGGTGGTGAAATTAATACAAATGCGTGGGTAGATATAGAAGAGTTAACGCGTAAAACCGTCAAAGACATTGGCTATACTCATTCCGACATGGGATTTGATGGCGGTTCATGTGCTGTGCTTAATGCCATAGGCAAACAATCTGCAGACATTAACCAAGGTGTTGACCGCGAAAGCCCGGAAGAACAAGGCGCTGGTGACCAGGGACTTATGTTTGGTTATGCCAGTGACGAAACCGATGTGCTAATGCCTGCGCCCATTACATATGCTCATCGACTGGTACAGCAACAAGCAAAGCTTCGCAAAGACGGCACCCTAAATTGGCTTCGTCCAGATGCAAAAAGCCAAATTACCTTTATTTATGAAGACAATGTACCCGTTGGAATAGATGCCGTTGTGTTGTCAACCCAGCATTGTGACAGCGTATCAACCAAAATATTGCGTGAAGCAGTAATGGAAGAAATTATTCAGCCCATATTACCGTCACAATGGCTAACAAATAAAACAAAGTTTCACATTAATCCAACTGGTCGTTTCGTTATTGGAGGCCCTATGGGTGATTGCGGTTTGACTGGTCGTAAAATTATTGTAGATACCTACGGCGGAATGGCACGTCATGGCGGCGGTGCTTTTTCTGGTAAAGATCCGTCTAAAGTTGATCGCAGTGCAGCCTATGCTGGACGCTATGTTGCAAAAAATATTGTTGCCGCAGGCCTAGCCAAACGTTGTGAAATTCAAATATCTTATGCTATTGGTGTAGCACAGCCTACCTCCATAAGCGTTGAAACGTTTGGTACTGGTAAAATTAGTGAGCTAATGTTGGTAGAGTTAATAAAAACCCATTTTGACTTAACACCATACGGCCTGATAAAGATGCTCGACTTAGAGCAGCCAATATATAAAGAGACCGCTGCTTACGGACACTTTGGCCGTGAACAATTTCCATGGGAAGCAACCGACAAGGCCAATGCACTTAAAAGCGATGCCGGGGTATAATAAAATGAGTTCAAAAGCAGTTTGATTTTTTGAGTGTCTTGTGAGGAGTTTTCATGAAATTCGCGGCTAAAAAATGGTTAACAGCTATCGCATGCGTTTTATTGCTAAACGCATGCGCAACCTCGCCTACTGGTCGTAGCCAATTGCTTTTGTTCCCTGACAGCGAACTAGCTAGTATGGGTCAACAAGCATTTGCTGGCATGAAGTCACAAATTAAAATATCAAACACGGCCGTGGAAAATAGATTAGTTCAATGCATAACCAAAGAGTTATTGCAGCACGTCGACAACTCTGTTTACGGCGGCGAATGGGAATTAATTGTTTTTGACGACGATCAAGTCAATGCATTTGCTCTACCTGGCGGGAAAATTGGCGTGTATACTGGCTTGCTGAAGGTTGCTGTAAATCAGCATCAAATTGCTGCGGTGGTGGGCCACGAAATTGGCCACGTAATCGCTAAACACGGTAACGAGCGCATGTCTAACAATGCGCTTATTGGAATTGGCCAGCAGGCGACCGGTCAGATATTAGCTGCCAATGAAGTCGCACAAACCCCAGAAATTATGATGGCACTAGGCGTAGGGTTGCAGTTTGGTGCATTAAAGTATAGCCGAATACACGAAAGCGAAGCTGACGAAATAGGCTTAACCTTGATGGCCAAAGCCGGATTTAAGCCAAGCGAGTCAGTTACACTATGGCAAAACATGGCGGCGCAAAGCGCTGGTAATAGACAGCCCGAATTCATGTCAACACACCCTGCACCCGACACACGTATTGAAAATTTAAATAAGCAAATGCCGCAAGCAGAAAAATTATTTAGAGCAACGCTCAACCGGCCTAGTTGCGGTGGCTAATTAAAGCCAATGGCAAATAATAAAAACCCCCATTAACAAATTTATTAACGGGGGTTTTTATTTAGGCTTAGCCAAACTCAGCCTTAGCACTTGCGTAATATTTAACGCATAAAGTATTGCTATTAGCCGTTTTTGTGCACATGAACATCCATTTGAGGATAAGGAATAGAAATACCTTCTTGATCAAAACGTAATTTTACAGCTTCAGTGAAATCAAATTTCAAGCTCCAAAAGTCACCAGAAACAACCCATGGACGAACCACGAAGTTAACGCTGCTGTCGCCAAGCTCAGATACCGCAACCTGTGGCGCCGGTTCGGCAAGTACCCGCGGGTCGGCGGCGACCATTTCTTCTAAAATTGCTTTCGCTTTTTTAAGATCGTCATCGTACCCAATACCAAACACCATATCTACACGACGGGTATCCTTGGCGCTATAATTAGTAATGTTACCATTGTAAATTGCACCGTTTGGTATAATTATTTCTTTATTATCAGGCGTGGTAATCATTGTGGTAAATATACCCACGCTTTTCACTGAGCCTGAAGCACCACCAGCATCGACAAAATCACCGGCCTTAAACGGACGGAAAACAAGTAGCATAACACCTGCGGCAAAGTTCGAAAGAGAACCTTGTAACGACAGACCAATTGCTAAACCAGCCGCACCTAAAATGATAGCAAGTGATGTAGTTTTTATCCCCAGTTGATCCAACGCAGCAATAATGACAAAAATCATTAACATAGCGCTTAAGATTGTCTTTAAAAAATCAACCAGCATGTCGTCGTATTTTGATTTGGCCATTAATTTGCCAAACACATTAACCAGAATTTTAACAACTATCTTACCCACTACATATATCAATATCGCCATTGCGATTTTAATACCAAATGGAATCAAATAGGTGTCTAAGTACACAGAAGCATCTTCAGTAGTCAATCCAAACATGAGCACATTTCCTTTGTCTATTAGAGTTTGTATTATTATTTATGCAGCGCTATAAATTTGCTTCATACTCGCTACTTTTTTATAATGACCATTTATCACATAGTGCTGTGATAAATGGTCATTAATACATAAAATACCAATTAAAATGAAAAAAACAAATTTTATTGTGTCTTCACACCTGTTACCTATTTGCTACATAATAAGAAGAGGACCAATTTTTTCTTTAGCTTTTTGATAAAGATCGATTTATAAATTAAAATATCACAAATAAGTTTGTTTTTTACAGCCCTAAAAAAAACCTAAAATACTGTTTTAAAAGAGAATAAAAAAAACTTTAAAAAAACTTAAAAAAACCTTTGAAATAGTGTCACTAATTTGCAACACTATGGATTATTAAGTAGCAGAATTAAACACACAAAAGCCAACCAGTTAGTAGGTTGCGAATTTCAGAAAGGATACTACCCGATGAATATAGATCTCGTCTTAATGTTTGGCGCTCTCATACTATTAGCAATCTCAGGTTTACTAGTATTTTGTTTTACTGAAGCAAAAGGCAAAAACACACCGCATGCAAGGCGTGAAAAAGCGCACAAAATGGCCTCGCAACAAGCCGTTTCAAATAACGAACAAAGTGAACCTATCACACATTGAAACTCAGAATATTAGTGGCAAACTAATGCTGATTACT
>JBLIGC010000004.1:0-79408 GCA_047636735.1 Glaciecola sp.
CAAGAAATAATTGAAGATACTAATCAAGAAATAATTGAAGATACTAATCAAAACTTAAGTCAGCACCAGAACAACCTGCTGATATCCAGCGCCGCCCTGCTGAAAAATATTTTAGCACCTTTCGACATGAGTAATTTCATTACCCAATCAGCGTCTATATCAAAAATAAATATTGATAATGAAGCCTTAACTTCAGACCAAGCCGCTATTATGGCCTTAACAAATCACGTCATCGATATTAACTTGCAGTTGCAAAAAATTGCTAATTCAGCCGTTTCTTTACGTTGTGTGAACAATCAACCACAACCCTCTATAAGTGACTTTGCATTGCCTAATATTGGCCCGCAATTATTTAGTGATAACAGCTTTTTTACAGGCAACAACCAAGTTCTAGCACGCAGTGACTTGGTCTTGCAAGATTATGCCCAAAGCGTATTTAAACAAAGAGACATTACTGCTTTACTTTATACCGCTTGGCGGCAAGAGGTTCAATTTGGTATAGAAAATGCTGAATTTATAAGGGTGCGTGCAGGGAACGTGCTTGAAACCAGTCACGTACAATCATTTGAACAGTGGCAAAAAGCATATTCACGAACCAATAATGCACTTGTTGAAAGTGACGATATTCGTTTTTTCGATATATTGCAAACCAGTTTAGACAATAATCAATCTGTCGATTGGTTAGCGCAATCGCCACTACTGCAAAATACAAGCGAGACAGAATTTACGCTTGAGAAGCAATATGAAATAGATGGTAAAATTAAAGTATATTTAGATTATGTTAATCAAGTGCCTTATTTACATATAGACAGCGAGTTCAATCGCTTCTCACTGGTGTTAGATATTAACGGTAGTAGCCACTTAAGTGCATTTCCTTCGAAGCAAAGAAGACGCGTTATTAGTAAACAAATTCATTATTTTGATCATCCAGCTTTTGGTCTCATTGTTAGGCTAGAAAGATTTACGCCCCCTACTGATGACCAAGTTATTATTAATGACACCGCCGACTAAAGCGACACTACCTAAAGGACATTTAATTGAAAATTTATACGAAACAAGGTGATAAAGGTACAACCGCTGTATACACCAGTACGGTTGTGCGAATGGATAAAGACGACATATTGCTGGATTGCTATGGCACTCTAGACGAATTAAACTCGTATATAGGACTATGTGCTAGTAGCATGGAAGACGAAGCCCTTTACGCTCAAAAATCGACTCTTGTGGCATGCCAGCAACAGCTGTTCGCTATTGGCTTTGCGCTGTCAGATAGCGACAAACTAGAGGCTTCTAGCATTGAGCATTTAGAAGAATGTATTGACCAAATGCAGGTAAAATTACCCCCGCAAACAAGCTTCATACTGCCCGGTGGAAGTACTTTATCGGCGCATTTACATGTAACAAGAACCATTGCACGACGGGCTGAAAGAAGACTCGTTAGTGTCTCTAAACACTACAACGTAAGCGATATTTCGTTGTCTTATATTAATCGATTATCCGATTATTTATTTGTATTAGCTCGCCATTGTAATCATGTTGCAGGCATTGCCGATATTGAGGTTTAATATACATCCAATCAATATTGATGAAACAACGAACTACTCCGGTGTTGGCGCGCTAAGAATATTTTCCCCGCTGGATTGAAGTGCTGATTGGCTTTTAAAAAAGTTTTGCCACTGACGCCTAGCTTCTTCAACTGCGTTTCCTTCAAACCCCGACGCTTCTAACTCTTGTGCGACTTTCGCCACCAGTTCGTCTCGTTGTGTAACCAATGTCATTGAGCTTTTATGCAAGTTTTCAAACGCTGGATAATCCTGATAGACTTTGCTTACATCTTCAAATTCTACAAAAGCATCTTCAAAAGCGCTTTGATAGTTGGTCTTTATGCCTTGGAATTCTAGGTAGCGTAACCCTTGCTCTCCCGCAATTAATGCGCGATCCCTAGGAGCTAAATTAACTTCGCTCGCCGCGCTCAGTAAAGTTTCTTGCCATAGCGTTAGTGCATTAATATCTTTGGCAGCTGCGGCTTGTGCAAGCGCTTGTTTGACATCTGAGGCGCCGAGTAATTCTTGTAATGTCAACAGCGGAGAATTTTCTGTTGTGGTGTATGAAGCGTCATCAGACATCTTTTGAATGTCTACTTGAGCTTGAGTAAGCTCGGTTTCAGCTGTTTTGTATTGATCAGAGCATCCAAAGAACAAAAAAGCGCACAATACTATTGCACGCTTTGACAGCACGATATTCGGTTTAACCATTGGCTATCCTAATTTTTGACAGGAATATTTTCTACCCTACTTTTTAATTTTTGCCCCGGTCTGAAGGTAACCACTCTACGAGCCTTAATAGGTATATCTTCACCTGTCTTTGGATTTCTTCCGGGACGTTCATTCTTGGTACGCAAATCAAAATTGCCAAACCCAGAAAGCTTCACCTGTTCTCCAGACTCTAAACACTTCTTGATTTCCTCAAAAAATAGCTCAACAAGGTCTTTTGCTTCTTTCTTGTTTAAGCCTAGTTTGTCGAACAAATGTTCGGCCATATCTGCTTTGGTTAACGCCATATTTTTATTCTCTTAATGCTGCACTAAAATTGTCTCGCAAATGTCTAATTATCTTATCGACTGTATCTTGAATTTCTTGATCCTCTAGTGTTTTATCAACACTTTGTAACCATATTGACAGCGCGAGGCTTTTCTCACCCATAATAATTCCTTCTCCAGTGTACACATCAAACAAGTTTATGCAAACCAAATCAGATATATCAATTTTTTCGATACTTTTTAGTAATTTACCTGTGTCAACATTCTCTAAAACGGTAATGGCAAGGTCTCTTCGAATTGCCGGAAACTTAGAAACAACTTTGGCTAAAGGCAAGTTTCTTTGTTCAATATCAGCTACATTTAATTCAAATGCAAAAGTACGCCCATTTAGACCTAACGGCTTCTCAAACTGAGGATGTATTGCACCAACAATACCAATCTCTTTACCATTCACCACAATTGATGCACATTGTCCGGGATGAAAAATCGTATTTTTGCTAGCAATAAATTCGGCTTCAATGTGCCCTGCTGACATATTTAGTATTTCCTCAACCAAAGATTTAGCATCATAAAAATCACGTGGTTTATTGGCGATAGCCCAATGTTCACCAGCTGTATTGCCCGACAGCACAGCTGATAGCTTCGCAATCTGCTTTACGCCATTTTCAGCGCTATGGTCAGCTGTAAACACTAATCCTGACTCGAACATGGCTAAGTTTTGCTGTTGACGCTTTTGGTTATACGACAATGCTTGCAATAACCCTGGTAACAAACTAACCCTCATTACCGACATATCGGCGCTTATTGGATGTTCTAATAAAAGGGTTTTCGCATTGGGAAACAGTAGAATTTGCTTTTTGGGATCCACAAACGAATATGTAATAGCCTCGTGGCAGCCTTTAGAACACAGCATTAATTTGAAGCTATTGATATTAACTATATTTTCTTGCTGATATGACATATTCAAACGTGCTAGAGGAGCTGTGTTAGTGATATTGTTATAACCATAAACGCGAGCAACTTCTTCAATTAAGTCTTCTTCAATGGCAATGTCGAATCTATATGAAGGTGCTTTTACTTGCCAAGAATTTTGTATAGTTGAAACCTTCATACCCAGTCTATTTAGTATATCGGTAACTCTGTCGGACTCTATATTAACGCCTAAAACGCGTGCTAATCGACTTTGCGTGAGGACTACTTGATTCCTCACGGGTAAGTCCGGTTTACTCTCAGCAATTGTAATTGGACCCGCCTTACCGCCTACTATCTCCAGTAATAGCTGTGTTGCTCTTTCCATCGCTGCTGTTTGCAGTTCAGGGTCAACACCGCGTTCATAACGATGCGATGCATCAGTATGTAAACCGTATTGTCTGGCTTTGCCTAATATTGCATCGGGACTAAAAAATGCTGACTCTAAAAAGATATCGCTAGTTTGCGATTGTACACCGGAATCTAAACCACCAAATATCCCTGCCATTGCTAGCGCTTTTTCTTCATCTGCTATGACTAAAGTGTTTTCTATAAGCGTAACTTCGTTACCATCTAATAAGGTCAGCTTTTCGTCTTTTGTTGCATAGCGAACAATTACATCGCCGGTTAACTTTGCGTTGTCAAAAGCGTGCATTGGGTGGCCCAATTCTAACAACACGTAGTTAGTCACGTCTACAATTGGGTCTATAGATCTAACACCACTGCGTCTAAGTTTTTCTTTAAGCCATAATGGAGAATCAACAGTTAAGTCTATTTGCTCAATTACTCTACCTAAATAACGCGGGCACGCTTGGGGATTGACCAGTTGAATACCGCGGGTAGTTTGTGTGCCAATTTCACTTGGGCTTATCTCAATACCTTTTACGTCCAATTGATTAAGTACACCTACTTCGCGCGCAATGCCTTTAAGGCCTAAACAATCTGCCCTATTAGGCGTTAAGTCTATTTCAATAATGTTGTCGTCTAAGTCCAGGTAATCCCGAAAATCTTCACCTACCACGGCGTCAAACGGCAATTCTGCTATTCCAGAGTGGTCATCGCCCATGCCTAATTCAGAAAAACTACACAGCATGCCGTGAGAAGGTTGACCACGTAATTTTGCTTTTTTAATTTTAAACGGACCAGGTAGTACCGCACCCACAATAGCAACGGCTACTTTTATGCCTTTACGACAATTAGGCGCACCGCAAACAATGTCGAGGAGTTCATCACCACCCACATCAACTTTAGTGACTTGAAGTTTATCAGCATCTGGATGCTGACCACATTCTACAACTTCACCTACGACAACGCCTGTAAATAACCCGGCAGCGGGTTGCACACCATCAACCTCTAGTCCTGCCATGCTAAGCTGTTCACAAAGTGCATTTGTATCTATTTTGGGATTTACCCATTCTCTTAACCAAGATTCACTAAATTTCATCTGTTACTCTAATTATGCAAACTGTTTCAAGAAACGTACGTCATTTTCAAAAAATGAGCGTAAATCGGTAACGCCGTAGCGCAGCATTGTAAGGCGTTCAACACCCATTCCAAATGCAAACCCGGTATATTCTTGTGGGTCAATATTCACGGCTTTAAGTACGTTTGGATGCACCATACCGCAGCCCAAAACCTCTAACCATTTACCATCTTTGCCCATTACGTCAACTTCGGCCGAAGGCTCAGTAAAGGGAAAATAAGAAGGCCGAAAGCGTATTTGCAAGTCTTCTTCAAAGAAGTGATGTAGGAAGTCATGCAAAATGCCTTTAAGCTCAGCAAAACTTACATTTTTGTCTATCATTAAACCTTCAACCTGATGAAACATAGGCGTGTGTGTTTGGTCGTAATCATTGCGGTATACTCGGCCAGGAGAAATAATACGCAGTGGTGGCTTTTGGGTTTCCATGGTGCGAATTTGCACACCCGAGGTTTGGGTACGCAACATCAAATTGGGATTGAAGTAAAAGGTATCATGGTCTGCACGCGCGGGGTGATTTTTAGGAATATTAAGCGCATCAAAATTATGAAAACCATCCTCTATTTCTGGACCTTGCTTAACCGCAAAACCTAATTGACCAAAGAAATGTTCAATTCTGGCAATGGTTCGACTAACCGGATGTAAATTACCCATTTCAACGCTTTTACCGGGCAAACTTACATCTATAGATTCTGCCGCTAACTTAGCGTTAAGCTCAGCGTGCTTTAAACGCTGAACTTTCGAACTGATAAGTCCTTGAACTTCTTGCTTAGCAAGGTTTATTTTTTGCCCTGCGCCAGGACGTTCATCGGCACTAAGTGCACCAAGCCCTTTCATTAGATCGGTTACTTTACCTTTTTTGCCCATAAAGGCTATGCGCACAGCGTCAAGTTCCGACGGCGTATTGGCGCCATCAACCGCCTGGCGTGCTTCTTCGATGATTGCTATTAGATCCATTGTGACCTCTTTATCGAGCATGATTCGCAATTGTTCTGCTATTATACAAACAACTGCGATATTTGTTTTTGTACAACCCTCTAGTTTACACAACTTTGATCATACTTATGCAAAAAATCTCGTTAATTCATATAATTAATAGATTTTTAAAGGTTCTTTAGACAGCAAAAGCAAAAAGTAGCGCCGTGGTGGGTAATATACGAAATTACTTAGTAAGTAAATAGTGACATTATTCATAAATAAAGAAACCAAAAAAGCGAGCTTCCTGCTCGCTTTTTCGAAAAGAACTTAAACCGCTAATTTAATAGCGTGGTTTAATAAATTACGCTAATGCGCCTTTTGCTGCATCAACAAGAGCAGTAAATGCTAGTTTGTCGTGTACAGCGATGTCTGCAAGAATTTTACGATCGATCTCAACAGAGGCTTTTTTCAAGCCGTTGATGAAACGAGAATAAGATAAACCATTTTGACGTGATGCTGCATTTATACGCGCAATCCAAAGCTGACGGAATTGACGTTTTTTATTGCGACGGTCGCGATATGCATACTGTCCTGCTTTAGTTACTGCTTGGAATGCTACGCGATATACGCGTGAACGAGCACCATAGTAACCTTTAGCTTGCTTTAATACTTTTTTGTGACGTGCGCGAGCTACTACGCCGCGTTTTACTCTAGCCATTTTTTAAGTCTCCTGAGTGCTAAGTTATAGATACGGCAACATACGTTGAACAAGAGCTGAATCGTTCTTATGAACGAGCTTCTTAGTACGTAGATGACGTTTACGCTTAGTACTCTTTTTGGTCAGTATGTGACGCAAATGAGACTGCTTGCTTTTAAAGCGGCCTGAACCCGTTTTACGAAAACGTTTTGCAGCTCCACTGTTTGATTTCATTTTAGGCATTGCTAAAACTCCGCATTGTTGTGACTCATAGACACTGTTATGTAATTAACATGTATGTCTTTAACATGAGTTGTTAATATTTGCAGCAAGGTGTCGTTAGTTGTGCAGACTAATGAACTTTTAGACCTATACTACTTCTTGGTAGGTGCTAAGACCATGATCATTTGACGACCTTCAACTCGGTGTGGAAACGACTCTACAATAGCAATCTCTTCCAAATCGACTTTAACTCGTTTTAATAAATCGATGCCAATCTCTTGGTGAGCCATTTCACGTCCACGAAAACGTATAGTTACTTTGGCTTTGTCTCCACCTTCTAAAAAGCGACGCAGGTTGCGCAGTTTTACCTGGTAATCGCCTTCATCAGTGCCAGGGCGGAACTTAATCTCCTTGACCTGAATTTGCTTTTGCTTCTTTTTTTGCTCTTTTTGGGCTTTGCTCTTTTCAAATAAGAACTTGCCATAGTCCATAATTTTACAGACAGGAGGAGCAGCATTAGGGCTAACTTCTACTAAATCTAGAGTTGCTTCTGCAGCGAGAGCCATGGCCTCCTCAATTGAGACGACGCCGGCAGGCTCACCATCTGCTTTTACTAAGCGAACTTCATTTACTGTTATTTCTTCGTTAATGCGGGACTTATCGCCCTGAGATTTATTGCTAACGCCTTTAATTTGTTATTCCTCCAAGAATTTAAAATATAGCGAATATAATTAAGTGCTTAATTTCCAAGCCTCTACTATCGAAAGCTACTGCTTACGATGTACTTCGCAACGTGTATTATACCTATTCTATGCCGCAGTGCTATTTAATTTTTTAGATTTCACATCATCTGCTAATAAAGCAGCAAAATCTGCTACTGACATTACCCCAAGGTCTACCCCTTTGCGGGTTCTAACCGCTATTTGACCCGAGTCTTTTTCTTTATCGCCGGCTACAAGTAAGTACGGCACTTTTTTAAGTGTGTGCTCTCTTATTTTAAACCCAATTTTTTCGTTTCTTATATCGGCTTTCACTCTGAAACCAAGCGCGAATAACTCACCAACCACATCATTTACGTAGTCAGATTGAGCGTCAGTAATGTTAGATACTACCACTTGAGTAGGCGCTAACCATGTTGGAAAAGCACCGGTAAATTCTTCAGTTAAAATACCAATAAAGCGCTCTAATGAACCCAATATAGCGCGATGGATCATAACCGGCGTTTTACGTTCGCCATCTTCATCTACATAAGTAGAACCCAAACGGCCAGGCATTGAGAAATCTAGCTGTATTGTGCCGCATTGCCAAGCTCTATCTAAACAGTCATATAACGTAAATTCAATTTTGGGACCGTAAAAAGCACCCTCACCCGGAAGATAATCAAACTCAATCTGGTTTTTAGACAAAGCATCTGCCAGTGCCTTTTCAGACTTGTCCCAAACGTCATCGCTACCCACTCTTTTTTCAGGGCGCGTAGATAATTTCACCGCAATTTTGTCAAAGCCGAAGGTGGCATAGATGTCGTAAACCATTTCAATGCATTGAGTTACTTCATCTAGTATTTGTTCTTCAGTACAAAAGATATGTGCATCATCTTGCGTAAAACCACGCACTCTCATCAAGCCATGCAACGCACCAGAGGGTTCGTTTCTATGACAGCAACCAAACTCGGCCATTTTCAAGGGTAAATCACGATACGACTTAAGACCTTGATTGAAAATTTGTACATGACCTGGGCAGTTCATTGGTTTTATTGCATATTCGCGTTTTTCAGACTCAGTAGTGAACATGTTTTCGGCATATTTGTCCCAATGACCAGACTTTTCCCAAAGGCTTCGGTCCATCATTAGTGGCGCTTTAACCTCATCATATCCGTACTGACGAAGTTTTTTACGAATAAAGCCTTCTATTTCAGTATAAATAGTCCAGCCATCGTTGTGCCAAAACACCATGCCTGGAGCCTCTTCTTGCCAATGCCAAAGGTTCAGTGCTTTACCTAATTTACGATGATCACGCTTTTCTGCTTCTTCCAAGCGATTTAAATAGGCTTTTAGTTGCTTTTTATCTGGCCATGCAGTGCCGTAAACACGCTGTAACATTTTGTTATCGCTGTTTGCACGCCAATATGCACCTGCCACCTTCATTAATTTAAAGTGTTGACAAAAACGCATATTAGGCACATGTGGGCCCCTGCACATATCGATATATTCTTCATGATAATAAAGGGCCGGCGTGTCTGTTTGAGCAATATTTTCATCAAGAATTTGAATTTTATATAATTCACCTTTGGCTTCGAAAGTGTCTCTTGCGTGTTGCCAAGTTACCACTTTCTTTACTACATCGTAGCTAGTTTTGGCCAACTGCAGCATACGCTTCTCGAGTTGTTGAAGAGCTTGTTCGTTAAGCGGTTCTTCTAAATCGACGTCATAGTAAAAGCCATTGTCTATAGTAGGCCCTATGGCCATTTTTACATCTGGATAGAGTTGTTTAATAGCATGGCCGAGTAAATGAGCACATGAATGCCTGAGTATTTCTAGTCCGTCGTCGTCTCTGACGGTAATAATTTGGAGTTTTGCGTCGTGTTCAATAGAATCAGCGGCATCAACTAGCTTGCCATCAACACGACCGGCAATAGTGGCTTTTGCTAAGCCTGGACCAATATCGTTGGCTACGTCTAAAACGGAAACAGCATTTTCAAAAGAACGTTGACTTCCGTCAGGGAGTGTAATTACGGGCATATTATTCCTTCACAGTGGTGACACCTACCAAGCGCCACTTGCATTTTTATATAATTAAGACGTGTTTATAAATCTAACTCGCTGCACAAACCAGCGCCAATAAACATTAATCTAGTCATGTTTGACACAGCGCAGGATTATACCGACATGCACCCTCAACATGCAATTACCCATGTCTACAAATTATGGCCATACGGGTACATTTTCTCAATTTACGCACTGAACTTACAAAATTAAGCTTAATTGTGACCCAAACCGCTCACTAAATAGGTAATAAAGATATGAAATCTATTATATAAATTAAGCCAATCACATCGTAATGAATATGATTAAAAACTACACCGCACATAAAGTGATTACTATTACCGTCTTATTATTTTTAGCCGGTTGTGGTGAACATAAAAAGATTGCCAAAGATTTAGCAGATTACAATGAGCGCTTGCAAAGCTTTACAGGTATTAAACTTGCGCCTACGCCAAAAATAGACAACCTTTATGCACCCAACAAACAATCATTGAAGCTAGATGTTGAACAACTTAGCATTAACCTCAGAGAATTTAATGCTTTTAATCAGTGTTCCCTAAATCAACTCGTGGCGCAGCGCAATACCGCATTAGGTAAAATGCAACTGCCGTCTAGCCGATTTGCTTACGAGAGTAAGTTGATTTTTGAATTAATGGTGTGCCAACAAAACCTAAAAGATGATGATGAAAAAGCTGACCTACAAGAAAAACTAGCAATATGGACAATCCAAAAGCAGCAACAATTCCCTCGGGTTTGGGCAAATTTAATCACTCAATCTAGTGAAACCGTTGCTCATTTGACAGGCGGAAGCGGTTTCATTAGCGGTACTAGTAGTGATAACTTTCAAGCAACAAAACAAGCTCTAACCTTTATTCTCAAAGGCCAAAGTGGCCATCCAATTGATGCGTCTGCTTTAGAGAGCCATTTACAACAATTAGGCAATGCGCCTTTACTCGCTAAACAGTGGCGAACCCAAATACTACTAAAGCAAGAGCTTGATAGTATTTCGTCTTTACTGCGCACATATTTAGAAGGTAATACCTGCAGCGGAATAAAACAGCAGAAAAGCATTGAAATTATGCAAAATATTTTCAGACTATTTTTTGCCCAACGCATTCAGCCAGTTGCTGGGCAGCTAAACAGATACCATTACCAATTATCTGGGTTGGTTGAACAACTGGCACAATCGTCACAAATACCACCCGAATTCGCCAACTATTTATCACTACACAACAAATTAAATTATGCCGCGTACACTGAAGCCATGCGGTTACACATAGAAATATGGCAGCAAATTTTTACTCGTTGCGAGCAAAGCACAACATAATGTTAAAGATAAGCGAGTTGCAAAACGTATAATATCTAAAAAAATTTTAACTAATCACTTAAAAGCCCTAGCATCTATGGCTGCCTAAAGTTTGCCTTGCATGGTATGCTTTTATCATAAACAAGGGAGAATGATTCACTTATGTACGACATACCTCATGTAGATTTACGCACGCAAGTATCACCAATTGAATGGCAAACCCGCGTTGAACTAGCAGCCTGCTATCGCCTAATGGTTATGCATGGTTGGGATGATCTGATTTACACCCATATATCATCGCGCATTCCAGGCACAGAAGATTTGTTAATTAACGCTTTTGGCCTTAGTTTTGAAGAAGTAAGTGCGTCGAATTTGGTTAAAATAGATATTGACGGAAATAAAAAAGACCCCAACTCACCTTTTGATATAAACCCTGCAGGCTTCACTATTCATAGTGCTGTTCACCATGCAAGACCCGACGATCAGTGCGCCCTGCATATGCACAACAGTGATGCAATTGCCGTAGCTAGCACGCAAAATGGTCTATTGCCTTACAGTCAATACGCGGCATTTGTGCTTGCAAGCATAAGCTATCATAACTACGAAGGCTTAGCCGTTGAGCCTGAAGAAATAAAACGACTTCAACAAAACTTAGGTAACGCTAACTATATGCTGTTAAGAAATCATGGTGCATTAACAATGGGTAAAACCATCGGAGACGCTTTTATGCATATGTACGACTTGCTTCAGGCCTGTGAAATTCAAGTCAAATTGCAGCATAGCAGTGACAATATTATTTGCGTTAACCAGCAGGTAATCGACGGCATTAAGGCGCAGGCAAACATAGTGCATACCGGATTAACCGGCGGGCAAAAAGCCTGGCCTGCTATGCTGCGACGAGTGAAACGGGCCTATCCGAACTTTGATCTATAAAAAAACGCTTACGATCATTGTCGTAAGAGTAGTAAACAAAGTGATTAATCTAAACCATTTACAATAAGAATAATTTATGAAAATAACCCATGTAGAAATATTCGATATTCATTGCCCTGAACGTCCACCATGGCATCCAGTATTCGTCAGAATATTCACTGATGAAGGCATCCATGGAGTAGGTGAAGCCGGTTTGGCTTACGATTGGGGACATAGCGCAGCGGCCGCCATGATTAAAGAAATAGCAGAAGCGGTACTAATTGGTTTCGACCCATTTAAAACAGAATTACTGTGGTCGCGTATGCTGCGCGAAAGTTTCTGGGGATTAGGCGGCGGACCCGTTTTATATTCAGCCATGAGCGCAATAGACACGGCACTTTGGGATATTAAAGGCAAAGCGTTAAATGTCCCGGTGTATCAATTACTGGGTGGTAAAACCAATGATAATTTACGCACTTACGCAAGCCAGCTACAGTTTGATTGGAGCCAAGACTGTATTAAAATGCTCACCCCCGACGACTACAAACGAGCCGCAGCAAAAGCCATGGCCGAAGGTTATGATGCAGTTAAAGTAGACCCCATTGTTTACGATGAAAATGGCGACTCTAGCTACAATAGAACTAATTTGTTTACGCCTGCGCAAATGAAGCTATATGGAGACAGACTGCGTGCAATTAGAGCAGAAGTTGGCGACAACGTAGATATTATTTTTGAAGCGCACTCATTAATGGGCTGCGCGTCGGCCATTCAAATGGGTAAAATAGTAGAAGAAGTTGGCTGCATGATGTATGAAGAACCAGTAAATTACTTGAATTCAGCGGTCCATAAAAAAGTTGCCGACAACGTTAATGTACCCATTGCTGGAGGTGAACGTTTATATCATCGCTGGGATGTAAGACCCTATTTTGAAGACCAATCAATTGACGTATTACAACCCGATGTAGGTCTTTGTGGGGGATTCACAGAAGCTAAAAAAGTATGTGACTATGCCGACATATACGATATTCGTATTCAAGCTCATGTATGCGGCGGGCCTGTTGCCACAGCTGCTGCATTACAACTAGAGGCCGCTATTCCTAACTTTCTAATTCATGAGCATCACACATACGCTATCAAACATTGGAACAGAGAGCTGTGTCTACAAGATTATCAACCTGTAAATGGTAAGTTTAAAGTGCCAGACTTACCTGGCCTTGGAATTGAATTGAATGATAAAATAGTAAAACGTTCACCAATGGTAACGGTTAGATAAAATTTGACCAACAGCAAACTTATGCTGATCTGGCCTTAGCTTATGAAAATCCATAAAGGTCTTTTGCATTTGTGCATAAGACCTTTTTTATAGGCAGATGCGTTTCCTTGACACAATCAAACATTAAATTCCAATATTCACAATAGCTTCTGGTAAATAATGTAAGCGGGAAATTACTGGCTAGCATCATGCGGTCATATCCGAACAATTCAGCAATAGCAGACAGCACATCGCAAACATGCTCTTTTGTATATTCTCTATTTGTCATTTCAAAGCCAGAACACTTAACATAACAATTAGGTAACGCTGCGAACATTTCCATATTCGCCTGCCAATGCCCAAAGGCTTCAGATTCTGCCAATGGGGGTAAACCCGCATGATTGATGACTATTTTTAAGTCAGGCAATGAAACCAGCATATTGTGTAAATTAGCAATAAGCATATTCTTGGTAAAATCAGCGTGAAGTTCAAATATTAGGTGCGTTTTTGCAACACAAAACAGGTTTTGTTTAATTAGGCTATTTTCTTTGAAAAAACACGCATCGTCGTCGATTATGCATCTAAAACCAGCTAAGTTAGGACTGTCTAACATACTAAAAAGTTGTTTTTTAAAAACATCATATTGTTCAAAGATATTAATAAAAGCAATAGTGCGAAACTGCGTCTTTTGGGCTTGAGGATATACCTGAGACGCTAACCAATCAACTTCTCTTTTAGGGTTTATATTGTCAAAACCCGCTTCTATATGAACAGCCCCCTGCAAAAAATAATTATTGTTTAAGACTAAATGATGAGGCATTGAGTCTTTATTTATAAGCGATTTATCTGGCCAATAAGGCGGATTGTCAGGTAAGAGCCAACTATATTCTCCCTTGGCTAAGTCAAAAAAATGAACATGCGGATCTATAATTTTTTGTATCATGTTAGCCTGTGGTATAACCGCCATCAATGGCTTGCAGACTACCCGTAATAAAAGCTGCGTCATTGGATGCTAAAAACAAAGCCATTGCGGCTACGTCGTCTGGTTGCCCTATTCTTTTGAGTGGTTGAAGTGCAGCTTCTTGGGCATGCACTAGAATTGGATCAGCACCCGACTTTTCGCAATAAGCATTAATAGCCTTATGATATAACGGCGTTTCTATGGTGCCGGGGCACAGGGTATTTGCACGAATATTAAAAGAAGCATAATCCAAGGCCGTAGTTTTCGCCATTGACGCTAATGCGTGCTTACTTATATTATAAATAAACGAGTTGGATTTACCCACAGTAGATTGGTCTGACCCAATATACAATATTACGCCATTTTGCTGCTGCTTCATATAAGGCAAAACCGCTTGAGTGACTAAATAAGCGCCCTTTACATTGAGATTAAATACCTTGGTGAAATCTGATTCTGAAGTGTTTTCAATGGATGCAGAGAAGTGCATTCCCGCGTTTGATATAAGAACATCTATTGAGCGTTCACTAGCAATTGCGCTAATACATGCCTGCACTTGATCAGCTTGGGTAACATCGCAGCAATGATAATGCCCAATGTCACCTTTGCAAATATCTAAATTATGCACTGCATAATTAGCCGCCTCAAAACGTTTTGCAATAGCTAAACCAATACCAGATGAAGCGCCTGTGATAATAAGAGTTTTTGTCATAGATAACTAGTGCACCTAAGCATATAAAGTTTGGACTTTTCTTTATTGGGTATGCTGTGTAAATAAGTAAGATGCTACTATTATCTGAGCATTAGAGCAATAAAATTGAATAACTCAACATTACCAGAAAGTTCAACTATATTGACTTATCAGAACCACCAGATAATTTCTGCGAAAATATCCACTAAGCCTATCTCAAAGAAAAATAATTGCGCTTTATTTGCAGATTTTCACTCTGCATTTTTTATTTGTATTTATTACGGCTTGAAGCGAGGAAAATTGGTGCGTCTACCCAGACTCGAACTGGGGACCTCTGCAATGTCAATGCAGCGCTCTAACCAACTGAGCTATAGTCGCACTTTTGTTTGTTTTAACTAAGGGTGTAAAAGGATATCACATCACGGTTAGTCAAACCATGTAAACGGCGCGTATAGTAACGACCAAGTGCGTGATAAGCAAGTGCTTTTTTGCTATTACCGCTGCAAGTTTATAGGTTTAATGAATTGTGCTGGGTTGCTATGTTCAACAACGTTTAAAAAGTGTTCAGCAAGCCTGTCTGACTCTTTAATAACGCGGGTCCAATAAGCAATACGTTCTTGTGCAGGTATTTCACTAAAATCTTTTCTGTCGGGAATTTTACCGTATGGTAATTGTGCCACAAACTCTTCACTTGGGGCTACTAACAACACATTGTCATAGCTTTCAGGGTGGCATGAGCGAGATTTTAAAGACTTGTCAAACCAACCCGGTGTTAGCTTGTCATAAAAATGGGGATACAGCACTAAATCTGGCGTTTCTAGTTTCATATCAAAATGATAATCAATAATGCCGCCATCTCTAAACATGCCATTTTCCACCCCAGCAATATTTTCTACACCTTCAATAACCGCGGGTATAGAGCCTGAGGCCATCAAACAATCTAAAAAATTCTTTTGGCTTAAAAACGCTTGCTCGGTTTTAATTGGCATTTTTTCACTAAATGCCAAACCTTCTTTGTTCGAAGAAAAAATAACGCGTGTAAAGCTTTTTGCCAGCTTTTTGCGTGACATTGCATTTCTGCCCGCGGCTATTGCAAGTCCGGCAAACTGTTTTAGCTTTTGTTCAGAAGCGGTTAATCCATGACACCTAGCCACCACAATATGCAATGATTTGGACGTGGAATTGAGTGCTTCACTTACACCTTTGTCACCCACCATATAATCTAGTAGTTCTATACCTTTTTGCGTTATTTCTGAAACGCTTGGTTTTTCTGAATAAACAACTGTGGAATAACGCTCAGCCAGCCGTGAAATAGCGGCACTGGGGTTTGACTGCGCAAAGCAAGTTGCCCTAAATGCCCCTGCTGAGCTGCCTATAATATCAACATGACGAGCTGATTTATGCATAAACTCATTGAAAATCACTTTATCTAAACCGGCTAATACAAACCATTTAGGGCCACCGCTTGCGCCTAAAAACGCACTAAACATCTCAGGCTTCAATCCCTCAGATTGAATTCTAGATAGTGCTGTTTTACCAGCATAAAACGAAAGAGGCTGCATATTATTATTCTTGTGTACTGTTAATATAACTATTATGGGAATTATTTGATTTTATTTCAAATAATTATGCCTAATACAAACGAATAAGTCACAATTGAATGTATATTAAGCGCCTTATATTTGGTATAGTTTTCATTAGTTTAGTGGATAACTCAGTAGTAACACACAAGGTTATCCACAGTTTTAGTGGATAACCTTATAGAACTAATAACAAGAGGAAAAGCATTTGTCTAAGCAAACTCTCAAAGTGCTCGAAGAAACATTCGCTATACATAGTTTAGATGTAGAAAGTGACATACCGTCTAAAGTCCTTGAATGCCCGTTATTTTTTATTGCTAAAACACTGGACGAATTGTCTATTGTTATTCCGCAGTCACTGCGTAT
Organism: Glaciecola sp.; assembly: GCA_047636735.1. Taxonomy (GTDB): domain Bacteria; phylum Pseudomonadota; class Gammaproteobacteria; order Enterobacterales; family Alteromonadaceae; genus Glaciecola. The sequence continues at coordinate 16,653 of JBLIGC010000004.1, forward strand.
AGGTGCTGTCGAAACCGATTTTGACTGGCGTGTACTTGAAGTACTCGGCCCTTTAAATTTGTCGCTGGTTGGCATTATGGCAGAAATTAGCGGGGTATTAGCAAAAGCGAAGGTGAGTATTTTTATAGTATCTACCTTTGACACCGATTTTGTCTTGGTAAAAAACGCCCAATTAGAGCAAGCTAAATTAGCATTAATCAAAGATGACTACAGAATAACGAACTAGCGCAACAAGCCATTACACAAAACATCATCAAACGTTTTAATTCACAATCAAAATTGAGAAGTAAATATGCTCACAATGTACGGTATATCAAATTGCGACACCATTAAAAAGGCAAGGAAATGGCTTAATACTGCTGGCGTCGAATACACCTTTCACGATTATAAAAAATTAGGCGTAGATAGGGCTATTATTGCAAATAGCATAGCAGCAACTAATATAGAAACAGTTGTTAATAAGCGCGGTACTACATTTCGAAAGTTATCCGACCACGACAAGTTAGTCGTTGATGCTTATGCTGATGACGCAGACGCAGTATTAGACTTACTATGTAATAATCCATCAATGATAAAGCGTCCTATTTTGGTCAAACAAACAAACAGTATTGCGGTTTCTTTTACAGTAGGATTTGTTGACACCACTTACCAGGAATTGATCGATGGCGCTTGATGTTATTGAAGTCACAAGCTTATTAGTGGGCAATGCATCGGTTACACCGCAAGACGCAGGCTGTCAGGACTATTTAAAAGAACAACTAGTAACATTCGGATTTACCAATGAAACCATGGTGTTTGCTGATACGACAAACCTATGGGCACGGCGAGGCAACAGTGCACCAGTATTTTGTTTTGCTGGCCATACCGATGTTGTACCAACGGGACCTTTGGACAAGTGGAAATTTGACCCCTTTACGCCCACACAAGAAAATGGATTCTTGTATGGACGCGGCAGCGCCGACATGAAAGCCTCTATAGCCGCCATGCTGGTGGCTACGCAAAGATTTGTGCAAGACCATCCTGACCATAAAGGTTCAATTGCATATTTAATCACCAGCGATGAAGAAGGGCCATTTATAAATGGCACCACCAAGGTTATTGATACCTTAGAAGCGCGCCATGAAAAAATAGACTATTGCATTGTAGGCGAGCCTTCGAGCACTAAAGTAACCGGCGATGTTATTAAAAATGGTCGCAGAGGCTCCCTCACTGCTAACTTAACCATTAAAGGCTTGCAAGGTCACGTTGCCTATCCGCATTTAGTAGACAACCCTATTCATGCATTGGGCCCTGTTATTAGTGAGCTTGTGAATACGCAATGGGATCAAGGAAACGCATTTTTCCCAGCCACTAGTATGCAAATATCAAATATTAGCGGTGGCACAGGCGCAAGCAACGTAGTACCCGGCACTGTGAGTATGATATTTAACTTTCGATACTCGACTGCCCTCACCTACAATGATTTACAAACCCGTGTTTGCGCTATACTCAACAGTCATAAGGTAAAATACGACATACAATGGACATATAACGGCTTACCGTTTTTAACTAAACCGGGTATATTAGTAGATGCTTGCAAAAAAAGCATTAGAGAAGTTTGTGCTATTGAAGCCGAGTTATCTACCGCTGGCGGCACATCAGATGGACGGTTCATTGCGCCAACAGGTGCACAAATAGTAGAACTAGGGCCTGAAAATAGTACCATCCATCAAATAGATGAATGCGTGAATATAGACAACGTCAGGCAACTAGAAAAGGTGTATTATCAAATAATGGTTAACTTGCTAACATGAAAACACTTAGCATCAGCGCGACTGAGTTAATGGGCCTTAGTCAATCCCATTTAGTGCCCGTCACCAGTGTGCATTTTTTGCATAAAAGCGTGGTAGCGCCTTTTTTAAATATGCGCAAAGCCGCTGCAGATGACAATATAGATATACAAATATGCAGTAGCTTTCGAAGTTTCGACAAACAACTGTCTATTTGGAACCGTAAATGGTCAGGAGAGTTACCCCTTAATACTTTACAAAACACAACATTGGTGGCGAGTGAATTAAGCAACCAAGAAAAAATTCACGCCATTATGCTATGGTCTGCATTGCCAGGCGCTAGTCGTCATCATTGGGGCACCGACTTCGATGTATATGACCATACAGCCGTTCAGGCACAAAATCATAGCCTGGCATTAGTGCCTAGTGAATATGAAGATGGAGGGCCTTGTGAAGCAATGTCAAAATGGATTGTTCAGAATGCCGCAAACTTTGGATTCTATTTACCCTATGCTAAATATGTCGGCGGAGTAGCGCGCGAGCCGTGGCATTTATCGTATAAAGAGCTTGCCACAAGCATACAAAAAAGCTTTGTGATAGATGAACTGTATTCACAACTTGAACAGGCTGATATACTAGGTAAAGAGTTAATTCTGAAACAATTACCTGGCCTTGTTAAACAATACACATTTAACTTAGGTGCCTGATGTGATGATTATGATAGGAAACAAAAATGCAACTTAGTACCACCTGGATCATCATTATTATTGTAGTTGTATTTGCAGTTGTATTTAGTAATATTATGATGCTAATTCAAAGTAATAAGCCCTTTGTATTTCCTGACTCATATGAAAAAACCGCTAAACAAAAACTAGAAGACGAAAAAAATGAAGACAAGCCTTCTAGCTAAACACAGCCCTCACAATTTAGCCAATACGTACAGCAGTACCGCTAATACTGACCATAAGCATACTGCCTTTTGGCCCTACAACCTCGTAGTCTAGATCAACGCCCACAATTGCATTTGCGCCTAACAGTTCTGCTTCATGCTTAATTTCATCAAACGCTACGCGCCTTGCTTTAGTAAGCTCTTCTTCGTATGCACCAGAGCGTCCACCAACAATATCGCGAATAGAGGCAAATAAGTCCTTGAATAAATTTGCGCCCATAATGGCTTCGCCAATAACAACGCCACAGTATGCTTGTATGGGTTTGCCTTCTATATTATTAGTTGTTGTGATAATCATCTACTTATCCTTTATTGTTTAGTTTTGGGTTGTCTGTTGCCTAGTCCAATGCTATTTCTACAAACTTTGCCAATGAATTGCGCAGCAGCACCAAGTGTGTTTCTTTTATATTATTTGCATAAGGAACACAAGTGCCCTGTCCCCAAATTGGACCAGGCCACGATGCATCATACTCAAATCTGGCCACATGATGAATATGTAATTGTTTCACGATGTTTCCTAAGCAAGCAATATTAAGTTTAGTGGGCGTAAAGCAGTCTTTAAGCACTTTACTAATAATATTTGACGCCTTCATTACGTCAATTTGCTGCTCTAATGATAGGTCATCAAGTTCGCTACAATTATTCACTTGTGGAATAAGCAGTAACCAAGGATAGCGGCTGTCGTGACTTAGACGAACTTGGCTAATACCAATTGAGGCTACAAACGAAGAATCTTGCTCAAGTCTTGTATCTAGGTTAAAGCTCATACGGAATAACCGTTAACAAAGCGCGTTGACCAATTGCCACATTAGCATTTGGAAACACAATCGCTTCACCATCATGTTGTGCACGATATTCGCAATTAGTTTCGCTGGCAATTATGTCACCCTTGGAAAATGTTGCGAAATTAGCTATGTTATCGTCGAAATGTAGACAAAAGTCATCATGTTGTTTATTAATAACCTGATTAACAACATAAATTTCCATATTACACTGGGAAAAATGGGGCACATCTACCGTCAACTTTGTTAATAACTCAATAAGTTTAGCGGTAACAGCTGTGAATTTTGACATGTCATTTTGCCCGAAAGGCATCACTGTGCCTAGTTCAACGGTAAAAGCATGCGCCTGATGGTGCAAAGACGAATAATAACTAAATGTCGTTGTTGGCGTGCGCGACAGTAAAATAGTATTGACCTCACATGCTGATAAAAAAGCAAGCTGTTGTTTTGAATAGGGCTTGCCATGTAAAAAAGGATAAACCGCGAATTTTTCATTTTTAGAGGGACGAATAGCAGTATGTAAATCATAGTGGATGCGCTGCGATGATTCACCGCTGGCATTGAAAAAGTTATCCACAATAGCCATTATTGAAGATGCTCTTTTGCCTTCGAGGCTAGATGATGATTGCTCAGCGCTGAACAACCTATTCAAATTTTCCTCTATAAAACGCTCAGCACTTGCCATTGATGCTAAGTTGCCAAAAATAAACAAAACACGATGCGGTGTCGTTATTTTCTGGTTTAGTAGGTCGTTGACTAGTTGATTACATATTTCAATTGGTGCGGTCTCATTACCATGAACACCACATGACACTACTATGCTTTTGCATGTTGAGACATTGCTATTATCATTAAAAGCGATTATCCCATCGGCCAGGAGGCTTATTGAAGTACCGTTGCTAAGCGAGAGTTCAAATGCATTTTCATTACCGGTGTAACGTAAAGCGCACTGCAGGAAATCGCTCTGAATTAAGCTAAGGAGGCTATCGTGACTATAATGTTCATACGACTTTTTTGCTGATTGCATAACTGTGGCTATACCCGTTAATATTATTATTTCAATAACATATTAACAGATTTATCCAACTTGTTTTTGTTGCTGGTCAATAATATATCTGAAATTACCCACTTTAAGCATACCCAGAAATGTATCTAATGGCACGGCTTGCGAGAAGAAAAAGCCTTGACCCTTTTTAATACCCATTTCTTTGAGTATAGTGAGTTGTTCCATAGTTTCTATACCTTCAGCGTAGGTTTCACAGCCTTTTGCATCACAAATAAGTTTAGTTGCGGCCACAATGGCAATATTGACAGGTGAATCGATTAGTTCTAGCACAAAGGCTTTATCTATTTTGATGGCGCTCAAATCAAGGTCTCTAATAAAACTGAGATTTGAGTATCCTTTACCAAAATCATCCATTGAAATGGCAATCCCCATATTCCCAATTTCAGACAACTGTCTTTTCACTAACAACGAGTTTGACAGCGCAACGTCTTCGGTTAATTCAATTTCTAATTGATGAGGTTTAACGTCGTACTTCTTAAGTAATAGTGATAGATTTTGCACAAGTTCCGGATCATACAACTGCATAGGTGAGAGGTTGACCGAAATTTTCACCTCATAACCCTCTGTGTTTATCCTTGCTATAGCGATCATCGCTTTTTCGAGCGTCCAATAGCCCAATTCATTCATCATATTATATGATTCCGCGGCCTGTAATAAAGTGCCCGGAAATATAATTCCGTCTAATGGATGATTCCACCGCAGCAAGCATTCACCGCCAATAATCGTAAAATCATTTAAGTCAACTTTTGGCTGATAAAAAAGTTCGAGTTCTTCGCGATTTAAAGCTCGGCGAAGGTCGGCTTTCAAGGTTAAGCCTCTACCGGTGTTGTCTTTAGTATCGTCGTTGAGTACTGTAAAATTTTCATGCCTATTGGACTTAGACTTTTTAAGCGCTGACTCAGCTAAGGAGATTATACTATTAATATTTGTATCTGGATTGTTGCGGATTACTGCTCCCACATTAAAATCGGCTATAAATGCGGTGCTCCTCACCGACATGGGCGTTTTAAAGTGGTTGTATAATCGCGCATGCTCTTGTCGCAGTGTTGTTTCGGTTACGGCATGTGTGAATACCACACCAAAAATATCTCCACTTACACGCCCAACCACTACTGAATCACAAAAAATAATTCTTATTTTATTGACTATTTGAAGTAATAGATCATCGCCAGCTTTGTGGCCAAAGGCAGCAGAAACATCAGAAAAACGCATAACGTCTAACAGCATCAAACTAAAATGTTTTTCCTGCACAGAAATTTTCTCGATAATCTCAATAAAGTGATATCGATTAGGAATTTCATTTAAATGTTTGATTAAATTCACAGTCATAAAACGGGTACTAATCCTATCAATCTATTTATTCACAAGCGGCACTTGCACTACTGTTATCGTAGAATAATGATTAACCTTTAAAAAAAAGCCGGTTTAACCGGCTTTTTTTATTTTATGATAAAGCAAAGCGCTATCAATAATCCCTTAAACCTTGCACACATTGAGCTTCCATATCCGTTCAACATAATCTTGTACCGACCTGTCAGATGTAAACTTACCCATTTTTGCGGTATTCATAATAGCCATTTTTGCCCATAAAGCTTTGTTTTTATAAGCTTTATCAAGGGCTTCGTTAGCTTTGCTATATGAATCAAAATCAGCAAGTATTAAATAAGGATCACCCCCTTCTAACATACTTTGTTTTAAGCTAGACAGCGCACCAGGTTGTCCCGGCGTAAAGTAATCGCTATCAAGCCAGTCGAGTAAGGTTTTAATCTCATTACTTTTATAATAGTAATCATATGGCTTATACCCTGCTTTATTAATGGCGGCTACTTCATCTACCGTTTTACCAAAAATAAAGATATTTTCATCACCTACTTCTTCCGCAATTTCAATATTAGCGCCATCTAAAGTACCAATAGTTACCGCGCCATTTAACGCAAGTTTCATATTACCGGTACCAGAAGCTTCTTTACCCGCCGTTGATATTTGCTGAGAAACATCTGCCGCGGGTATCATTTTTTCGGCCAAGGATACACGATAGTTTGGCAAAAATATTACTTTAATCTTGTTGTTCACACGATTGTCATTATTAATTTTATCTGCGACCTTATTTATAGCAAAAATAATGGTTTTTGCTAATGTATAGCTAGGGGCAGCTTTTGCACCAAAAATGAATACACGTGGATGCATATCGTAGCTGGGATCTTCCAGTAAGCGTTTATATAAGGCCATTATATGCAGTAAGTTTAAATGCTGACGCTTATATTCGTGCAAACGTTTAATTTGCACATCGAATATAGCCTTATTATCAACCGTTATGCCCGTAATGGCTTTTATTTCTTTGGCTAAAGCATCTTTGTTTTTCTGCTTCACCTTCATAAACTGATTTTGAAACGTTTTATTATCAGCAAAGGCTGACAATTGGTCTAACTGGGTCAAATTAACCGGCCATTGATCACCTATTTTTTTAGTGATCAAATCTGAAAGTAAAGGATTGCATACTTTCAACCAGCGTCTTGGGGTTACGCCATTGGTAACATTAGTTAACTTGTTAGGATAAAGCTGATCGAATTCAGGGAATAAGTTTTCTTTGACCAATTTAGAGTGAATTTCAGCAACACCGTTCACCGCAAACGATCCAATAACAGACAAGTTGCCCATTCTCACCATTTTTTCACCTGCTTCTTCAATAATCGAAAGCTTAGCTTTCATAGCGTTATCGCCAGGCCATTTTTTGTCGACTTCTTGCATAAAGCGATGATTTATCTCATAAATAATTTCAATATGACGCGGCAGTATTTTTTCAATCATACGCACGGGCCATTTTTCGAGTGCTTCAGGTAATAGTGTATGGTTAGTATAGGCGAACGTTTTTGACGATATAGCCCATGCACTGTCCCAGTCGAGTTCAGCCCTGTCAACCAATATGCGCATCAACTCTGGAATAGCAATAGCAGGATGCGTATCGTTCAATTGAATAACGACCTGCTCAGAAAAACGGCTCCAGTCGTCGCCATGGGCTCTTTTATAGCGGCGAATAATGTCTTTTAACGAACATGCACTAAAGAAATATTGCTGAATGAGGCGAAGCTCTTTGCCCGCTTCGGTTTCGTCATTCGGATAGAGTACTTTGGAGATAGTTTCTGCCTGAACATTTTCGCGCTGGGCGTCAACATATCCACCTGCATTAAAAACATCCCAGTTAAAATATCCAGAAGATTGGCTTTGCCACAACCGCAGAACATTTACGGTATTACCGCCATACCCTACAACAGGAATATCCCACGGCACGCCCTTTACAATTGAGCCCGGATGCCATACTTTTTGAATATTCCCCTTGGCCCCATACTTCGTTTCAACATAGCCATATAAAGGGACTTCTTGAGTCGATTCTGGCCGACAAATTTCCCATGGGTTGCCATAGTCACGCCAACTGTCTGGGCGTTCGATTTGCGCGCCTTTTTTTATTTCCTGTCTGAACAAGCCGTTTTCATAGTGAATACCATAGCCAATTGCAGGTAATTGCATTGTGGCCAACGAATCAATAAAACAAGCAGCCAAACGACCTAAGCCACCGTTACCCAGTGCCATATCGGGTTCTTCTTCAAGCACATCAGTAATATCAACACCAAGTTCTTTCAAAGCGGCGTCGGCAGTTTCAAACAAACCAAAGTTATGCATATTATTTGATAATAAACGCCCCATTAAAAATTCGGCAGAAAAGTAATGTACCGCACGTGTGTCGTTCATATAGTGAGTTTTTTGAGTGGTACGCAGTCTGTTCAAAACCAGTTCTTGAATAGCGGCACTGGTGGCCTTCCACCATGCGTGATTGTCGGCTTTGTTTTCGTCGGTCCCTAAGGTTGAATGTAAATGCGATATAACCGATTCTTTAAATGCTTTCTTGTCGAGCTTTGGGTTATAGGACTCTTCGGTTTGATTAGATAACTTGGTTTTAGTTGCCGTACTTTTGATAGCCTTTGACTTTACTGCCGTTTGCGTAATTTTTTGATTACTCATGTATAACCTATATATTAATGAAGACAGCATAATTTTATTACAGTATCTTCATCAACTCTACGGTTAAAACAGCTAAAAATTCGCGTGTATGTTAATACCGTGTAAATTTTTAATACCGTTTAGTAATAAGCTTATTTATATTTGATTTTATTAACATAAATTTTACAGTGTTATAACGATTTTCATACAAATCAAGTATTAAATTACTTTTGCAACTAATTCCTCGGCTTCTTTTATAATTTTCTGTAGGTGAGTTTCGTCGTTAAAACTTTCTGCATAAATTTTGTATACATCTTCAGTCCCCGAAGGGCGAGCAGCAAACCAACCATTTTTGGTACTGACTTTTACGCCACCAATGGCGGCGTTATTGCCGGGCGCATGAGTTTGAACATTCGTTATGACTTCGTTGGCCATAGTGGTAGCAACAATATCGTTTACTGATAATGAAGATAACTTTTGCTTTTGCTCCAAACTGGCCGCCACATCTATTCTGGTGTAACACGGGCTACCGAATGTTTGGGTGAATCCCTTATAATGTTCACCGGGATCTTTTCCGGTAACGGCTGTTATTTCTGCCGCCAACAAACTTAATATAAAACCATCTTTGTCGGTGGCCCATGTGTCGCCATTTCGACGAAGGAAAATCCCACCTGCAGATTCTTCACCGGCAAAGGCAATAGATTTATTCGACAATCCGTCAACAAACCATTTAAACCCAACGGGCATTTCTACCAAGTTACGGCCCAGTCTATTTACTACCCTGTCGATCATACTGCTGGACACCAGCGTTTTACCTATGCCTAAATTAGCAGACCATTGAGGGCGGTGTTCACATAAATAATTAATAGCAACTGCTAAATAATGATTAGGGTTCATCAAGCCACTAGATTTACATACAATGCCGTGGCGGTCAAAATCGGGATCATTGCCAAACGCTATATCAAATTGATCTTTTAGTTTTATTAAACCCGACATTGCAAAAGTAGATGAACAATCCATTCGTATTTTACCGTCTTTGTCACATGGCATAAACGCAAATCGTTGGTCTATAGATTTGTTTACTACCTTTATATCAATACCGTAATGTTCGCTTATCATATCCCAATAATGAATACCTGAACCACCAAGAGGATCGGTTCCTAAGCTTAGTTTAGCTTGAGCAATAGCTTCCATATCAATAACATCAGATAATTGCGCAACGTAGTTAACTGCAAAATTAACCGTGCTTACAAAACCCGATGCCATTGCTTTAGTAATAGACTGTCGTTTCACCGGAAAATTATTAATAATAATATCGTTAGCTCGGTTTTGAACTTGTGTAGTTACCGCCCCTTCTGCTGGACCACCATGCGTTTGGTTATATTTGAAACCACCATCTGTAGGTGGGTTATGCGAAGGCGTAATCACCACACCGTCGGCAAGATTGCTAGAGCGGCCTTTATTATAAGAAACTATTGCATGCGATATAACAGGTGTGGGCGTATAGCCATTATTTTCTTGAATAACAAGCGACACTTCGTTTGCGGCGAGCACTTCTATTGTTGTAATCAATGCAGGTTCAGACAGCGCGTGTGTATCTTTGCCAATAAAAAGCGGACCCGTAATGTTATTAGCCAATCTATATTCCGCCAAGGCCTGACATATCGCCGCTATATGAGTATCGTTGAAACTACTCTTTGATGCGCTTCCTCTGTGCCCAGATGTGCCAAAACTAACAGCTTGTGTAGGTTCGTTTGCATCAGGTTGTAAGCTGTAATAATCGCTAGTAAGCTTAGCGACATTAATAAGATCGCTTTGTTGTGCTTGTTTTCCTGCATTAGGATGCAACGACATCTTAGTTTTCCTTTTAGATATTGTGGTTTATGGTAGTTATAAATTATGATAATTAACAGTAAGGCCGATTATATAATGGCACTCTACGCCACTAATTGGTATGAGAATATGCATGCTAAGCGAATAACATAGATATAAAATAAGTGCATATTACGGATAGCATGATTATGCTTGCTAAACTGACAAAATACACTTTGGCGAACAAATAGCCTATACTTGCGTATGTAATATCATAATCTAGTCATATTAATGTCAGTTATGATAATTCAAATACCATGATAATTAAAAATATAAGTGACTATGCGCTCAGACATCGACAATTGTATTTCACAAATAAGCCGAATCATTAAAGGCAAAGAAAATGAAATTGAATTATCTTTAATTTGTTTACTTGCACAAGGGCACTTATTACTTGAAGATTTGCCTGGCATGGGTAAAACAACTTTATCGCAAGCACTAGCAAACGTATTAGGCTTAAATTTCTCTAGAATTCAATTTACCTCAGACCTGCTTCCAGCAGACATGCTGGGAGTGAATATTTTTGAAAACACCTCACAATCTTTCCGCTTCCATGCGGGTCCCATTTTCAATCAATTAGTGTTAGCAGATGAAATTAACAGAGCTAGTCCAAAAACCCAAAGCGCGCTGCTAGAAGCAATGGCTGAACGCCAAGTTACTATTGATGGCGTTACCAGAGAACTACCCTCGCCCTTTTTTGTTATTGCTAGTCAAAACCCACTTAATCAGTCGGGTACTCATCCCTTACCAGAATCGCAGCTTGACCGTTTCAATATGCAACTATCGTTAGGCTACCCTGACTTTGAGTCAGAAAAGAGTATGCTACTAGAGCCCGACAAACTTCCCACTTTACAAACCATCATTAACCTTGAGCAACTAGCACTGCTGCAGGCAAAAGTTGTGCAGGTAAGTGTAAGTGAGTCGGTGGTAAATTATATTTTGAACTTGGTTACGCTTACACGCGAATCAAATGATTTTCCAAATGCCATCTCTCCTCGTGGCACAAAAGCACTTTATCGTTCGGCTCAAGCATCTGCCTTTGTAAAAAGAAGAGACTTTGTTACGCCTGAGGACGTTCAGTTTGTGCTGCCCGCCGTATTTGAGCATAGACTTCGTGGGCAACTAATTTCGCCTACGGCAACCACTTACTGCGAGCATTTATTGCAGCAAGTGGATCCATTAGCCGCATAGCGCCTTATCTCATTGAATGAATGTGATTAAGCGTAACTGGCAACTCATCTCAAAATGGATCCTTGCCAAGCAACACAACTGGTTGCAAAAACGTGTCCCTAGCAAAAATATTATTAAACTTAATATTAATAATACGTTTGTACTGCCGTCAAGTTTTGGCTGGTCTTGCATAGGCATAATAATATGCTTGTTTGTACTAGGAACCAATTTCCAAAACAATATAATATTATTGCTGTGTTATTTTCTCCTCGCGATGGTCCTTTTAGCGGTATTTCACAGCTACTTCTTCTTTATACAACATGAAATAGTTTTTTTAGATATAGCACCTGACTTTGAAAATAGGCAGCCTTATTTACCCATTCAAATTAACTCTACCCTTGATTATAAAGGTGGAACACTCATCTTTAGTGTTGATAACGGCCCAAGCTTAAAAAATGTAAAACAGCACAATACACAACAATTCAAATCGCAATCAATCAAGATGCCGTTGCCAAAATATAAGCGCGGCTTTTATAAATGTCCAACAATAAAACTTGTGGCTACTTATGGCTTCGGTTTATTTAAATGCTGGACGCATTTAAGCCCTAAATTACACTTTTATGTGTATCCAGCAATGCAAAAGTCAGCAATGAATCTATTTCGTACTAACTCAGATGCACAACTTGCTCATTCAAGCGATTCTCAATACGTTATTTCAGATGACCTACAGGGAATACGAGAACATCAAGTAACCGATCCTATTCATCATGTTAGTTGGAAGCATGTAGCTAAAGGTCAAGGCATGCTAACCAAAGACTTTAGCGAAAGTAAAGGTGTTTCAGGTTGGCTAAGGCTACAAGACTTAAGCCACCTCGACACAGAACAAGCGTTGAGGTGTTTGTGTTATCACGTCCAGCAACTTGACAAAGACCAAGTACAGTTTGGACTCGATTTAGGCAGTACTAAAATACTCCCCCAAGAGGGCCAAGCCCACTTACACAAGTGCTTAGTGCAATTAGCAATGTATACCCCTTACCACAAGCGCAGTGAACGTGATGAATTATCTGAAAAAAGTAATACAAAACCTGTATCGGCAAGACTTGTCACTAAAATTTCAGGCAATGAGCCATGAGCAAACCTAAGGTAAAATCGCCCGTGGTTGACAACAAGTCAGTTTACGCTTGTTTGGTGGTGGTTTTTTTTATGGTCATTATTACCTTATCAGGGCCTTTGATGGGCTGGGTATGGGTACTTTGTGCATGCGCGGTTATTATTGCATTTATTCGTATTATCCGAAATTTACCCAGTGTTAAGAATATTACATTAAACCTACTCGCCATATTTTGTATGGTGTTACTTATTTACCTTTCCGGTAGCTTTGGTTTGATGGCCACTATGGTAAATTTACTTGTGGTTGCAGCGTGCCTAAAGCTTATTAATTTACATAGCCGCTCAGACTATCATTTGGTACTCATCGTTTTGTTTTTCTTAATTGCGTGTGGTTTTATTTACCATCAAAGTATTTATTTAGTGGCTTACTACTTTGCCTGCTTAGTAGTGCTTTTTGTGACTGCATTTTTGCTCAATAAAGGTGACTTAGATTTACCCGCTAGCATTAAGCAAAGCGCAAAAATGATGCTCCAAGCACTGCCTATAACTCTTGTCCTATTTGTTGTTACACCGCGATTACCCCCGTTTTGGCAAACCAATGTAGATTCTAATACTCAAACAGGTTTAGCCGAAGAGATTACACCTGGAGATATAGCTGATCTTGCGCAATCGGCTGAATTGGTTTTTAGAGCCGAATTCGATAGCAATGTGCCTTCGCCGCAAGAGCGTTATTGGCGCTCTATTGTGCTTGACTATTTTGACGGTAGAACATGGAAAGTAACTAACGAATATTCAACATATAGCCCAGATTTTTTGTCATTAACGCAAACCAATCACAGCTCGGCGCTATCACCCTTCGAGTATCGTTATTTGGTAATTGCTCAACCAAATAATACGAAATGGTTATATTCTTTAGACATTCCTATTGTTGAAGAAAATATGGGAACGGTGGATATTAGCATTACTCGCCAGTATCAATTATTTAAGACAGAAAAAACAACAAATTCCTCATTGTATATTGTGAGGTCGTTTACCCAATCTCCTTTGCATAACTTTATACCCGAAACAGATTTTGCACGTTATTTACAAGCGCCTTTGGAAAGTAATCTACGGACGCAAAAATGGGTTAAAGACAATATTCATAGTGCTATGGGCTTTACCGAAAAACTCGCGGTTTTAAACGGCTATTTTCTTGACAACCCATTTAGCTATACGCTAAAACCGCCGTTAATGCCTTCCTCACCAGTAGATGCCTTCTTGTTCGACAACCAGCAAGGTTTTTGTTCTCACTATGCTTCGGCCCTAACCTATATGCTGCGGCTAGCTGACGTACCGGCTAGAATGGTCGCAGGTTATCAGGGAGGAGAAGAACAAGGCCCAAACATTTTAACGATACGACAATTTGACGCCCATGCGTGGGTTGAAGCATACGATAAAGAAAATGGATGGATACGTTATGATCCTACCGCGCTCGTTGCCCCAAACCGCACTCTATCGGGCTTAATGTCAGCTTTAAACGCTCAAGAAAGCGCAATTTTCGAAGATGAAATTAATGGCTTATTTGCTCACGCTGCCTTTGATGATATTCGGGAGAATTTGGCGGTGCTTGACCACAATTGGAATCAATTTGTGCTTGAATTTAATAATGAATCTCAAGGCAGTATGATTGCAGACATTTTTGGTGAACTAAGTAAGAAAAATCTCACTACGTTCTTATTGATAGCGCTTGCTTGTATTGGTCTGTTTTTAGCTCTGCTCTTTCTTCCCTATCGAAAATGGTTAACCATCAAACGAAATTCAGCGCTACAAAAAATGCTTAAATTATTACTTAAAAAAGGCTTTACGCGCTACAGACACGAGCCATTGCGGCAATTTTTTGACAGAATTGAAGCAACACTACCTGATAATATAAAAGTGGCCACTGCACAATTTATAACGCAATATTATGATTGTAATTACAAGCCAGATTCGCAGGTGTCTGAAGACGATTTAATGAATTTATATGCTAAGGTAGCGGCAATAAAGTGAAGATAAAAAATTATGAAATAAGGATATTTAAAAACTGCCTTGCACTTCACACAAAAGCACAAGACAGCACACTCACAATCCATGCACAAGTGCATGCACACACACTAATATCTATTCAAGTTAAGTGCCAACAATATTATTAACTATAAATCAATGGGTTAAAATTATATCATTTAAAAACAAGGCTATTTTGCACTATGTAAGAGCGCTTAAGCATCAAAAAGATGCGCTATATTTACTCAATAGTGACGTAATTAAACTCAGCCGCAGAAATGACCCCATCTCTATTTAAGTCTGAATCGTTAAATGTTAACTGTAATAAATGATTTGCCCTAGCCTCATTATACGTAATGAAACCTGAACTATCACTGTCTAGGAACACGAAACTTACGTCGTCCCCTGTTGCATTAATACCAATAAATAGCATAGATACCGCCGATATTACTAAAAGATATTTTGTACTAATAACGTCCATAATTTTCTCCAGATTCATAATCGAAATCTTATTTTAAACACAGCTATAAAATGTTATCTGGTTTATAACTTCTTAAACCTGTTGGATAACCCTACATATTTCGTGCCAATATTTTTACACTATATATTTCAGTAGTCTAAAAATATTGTGTGGTAAATAATACAAGAAGATAAAAAGAGTCTTAAGCAAGCAAAGACAAATTTATTTGATCATTAGGAATAAGGACTTACTTTTAGAATTAGAAATGGTTTCGGAACTTTTTATTGTCTAAATAAAGCGACAGCAGAAAAGTTAAAATAAGAATGTTCGCTAAAAGATATTTTTAGCAAAAAAAAACCAATCAAAAAGATTGGTTTTTATATGCGCTCTAGCTAGTCGCTATATAGATTTTGTATTTGAACAAATTCTACTTTTTAGCTGCTTTACGTGCTTTTACTTCTTCAATTACTTTCTCGGCCACATTGTTAGGACAAGGGCTGTAGTGTGAGAACTCCATTGAGAACTGACCACGACCAGAAGTCATAGTACGCAAAGTACCAATATAACCAAACATTTCTGATAGCGGAACGTCAGCTTTAACGCGAACGCCAGTTACACCAGCTTCTTGGTCTTTAATCATGCCACGACGACGGTTTAAGTCACCAATTACGTCACCAACATGGTCGTCTGGCGTGAAAACGTCAACTTTCATAATTGGTTCAATTAACTGTGGACCGGCTTTAGGAATTGATTGGCGAAATGCTCCTTTAGCAGCAATTTCAAACGCGATTGCTGATGAGTCGACCGCGTGGAAACCACCGTCATACAATTCAACTTCAACGTCTAGTACCGGGAATCCGGCAAGTACGCCTTCGCCCATCATGCCTCTGAAACCTTTCTCAATCGCCGGGAAAAATTCTTTTGGTACATTACCACCCACAACCACAGATTTGAAAGTAAAGCCTGTGTTTGCTTCGCCTGGGCGAATTCTATAATCAATTTTACCAAATTGACCTGAACCACCAGATTGTTTCTTGTGCGTGTACGAATCATCAATTGGAATGGTAATTGTTTCACGATACGCAACTTGAGGCTGACCTACTGCTAGCTCAACACCATAGGTACGTTTAAGAATATCTACTTTAATATCTAGGTGAAGCTCACCCATCCCTTTGAGAATAGTTTCGCCTGAATCTTCATCGGTTTCCACTTGGAAAGATGGATCTTCAGCAACCATTTTACCAATCGCGATACCCATCTTCTCAGTTGAAGTTTTATCTTTAGGCGATACAGCAATTGAGATAACTGGCTCTGGGAAAATCATTGGCTCTAGCGTACATTCGTGCTTAGGATCGCACAAGGTGTGGCCTGTTTTCACGTTTTTCATGCCTACTATTGCAATAATATCACCCGCTTTACACGAGCTTATTTCAGTACGGTCGTTAGCATGCATTTCTACCATGCGTCCAATACGTTCAGTTTTACCCGTGGCAGAGTTAAGAATGCTATCACCCTTGTTTAACGTACCAGAATAAACACGAATAAAGGTTAACGCACCAAAGCGATCATCCATTATCTTAAATGCTAGTGCGCGGAAAGGTTCGTCAACGGTAACAATTGCTTTTTCACCGGTCGGCTCGCCTGTTTCAGGGTCGGTTAATTCTTGTGGTATTACTTCAGTCGGACTAGGCAAATAATCAACAACGGCGTCCAATATATTTTGTACGCCTTTGTTTTTAAATGCAGAACCACAGTATGTAGGGAAGAAATCTAGTTTACGAGTACCAGTACGTATACAACGCTTAATATCTGCAACTGAAGGCTCTTCACCGTCCATGTAGGCCATCATTATATCGTCGTCTTGATCTACAACAGTTTCAACTAAAAGTGCGCGGTATTCAGCAGCTTTTTCTACTAAGTCAGCAGGAATATCGGTTATTTCGAAGTTCTCAGGAAGACCCGTGTCATCCCAGATATATGCTTTTTGTTCTAAAACGTCAACAATGCCCACGAAGTCATCTTCAATACCAATGGGTAATGTCATTACTAATGGATGTGCGCCTAATACAGCTTTAACCTGCTTAACAACGCGATAAAAATCGGCGCCCATGCGGTCGAGCTTGTTTATAAAAATAATACGAGCAACGCCCGAGTCGTTAGCATAGCGCCAGTTTGTTTCTGACTGCGGCTCAACACCACCAGAACCACAAAATACACCTACGCCGCCATCTAGTACTTTTAGCGAACGGTAAACTTCAATGGTGAAGTCAACGTGTCCAGGAGTATCGATGATGTTCATGCGATGCTCTTTCCAGAAACAAGTCGTCGCAGCAGACTGAATAGTAATGCCGCGCTCAGCTTCTTGTTCCATGAAATCGGTAGTTGATTCACCGTCGTGTACTTCACCGGTTTTATGAATTTTACCAGTAAGTTTTAAAATTCGTTCTGTTGTGGTAGTTTTGCCCGCATCAACGTGCGCAAAAATACCAATATTTCTGTAATTAGCTAGTTCTGACATGCTTCCCACTTTCTTGGTTCGTTAAAATTTTCCGGCGAATTATATAGGGCATTGCACACAATTCACACCTCTTTCCATTTTATTTTTTTAATAAGCATCGTTTAGTGTCAATCATCCTTTTTATTGATGCTGTTTTTTGTTCATTCTTTGGATATATTTTTGACTGTTACCGCTTGTTTTCATTATAAGAATTGAGCATTTGCGTGTTCACAATAATCATCACCGTAACCTCATCTCTATTATGATACAAATGCTTAGCCTTAATCACTATTTCACCAAAACGATCGCTTAAAACGTCTTTTAATTTTTTTAATATGGGCATAACAACTTTATGACGTTTATTCATCGGCAGTTTTAAATTAAAAATACAGGCATTGGCTTTACCCGATACTAACCATAACAGCATTAACTCACTAACGCGTGTGGGTTGTTCAATCATATCGCACACCAGCCAGTCTACATTGCCCTGTTGGGGTTTATACAAAAAGCCGTCTTCACTGTAATACTCTACCAATCCAGTGGCCATTAAATTGGCCGCTATTTCACCGTGATCAACCGCCTCAACCACTATTTTTCGCTGAATTAACTGATATGTCCAACCACCGGGACACGCGCCTAAGTCACTTGCTCGCATACCCGCACAAAACAAAGCATTGGCTTGCCGTTCATTAAAAAATAAGCCTATTGCCTCTTCTAGTTTTAAGGTAGAGCGACTTGGCGCTGCACTGGGCATTTTTAGGCGCTGTATGCCTAACGGGTTTATGCTGCGGTCGGAAACAACGCTGGTAGCTAAGATGCACCGACCGCTTTGTTGAAAAAATAAATGTAAAAACGGTTGATTGTTTGATGGCTTGTTATGCAATATTCCGTTTTTTCTTAATTTACTTCGCAAGGGAACAATAAATTTTTTACAAAATTTCGCCAGCTGTTTACCCTCTTCCGAGTCAGGATATTCAACAAATACTTCTGAGAACATTGGTAAATCGTGAGTTTCAAGTACACTTAGCAAGGTACTAATGCGGTCTTCACCATCAAATGTTACATCGTCCATTACCAGTAGCTTTTGTCTTGCAAATACTAAATCTGTCAGTTTAGGAAGGTCTCTGTTGGCAAACTTTATTGCATTAAAACTAGTAGAACTTGCATCAACTTGCGGTAAACAAAATCGCAGAAAAGCACTATTTTTAGTCATTTTGGCATAGCCATAATGCCCAGCTTTAGCTAGTTTTTGCTCAAGCTCTGCCATTAGATCAGCTTCATAGCCGGCACGGCAGTATAATAATAAATCCATACTTATTGATTACTCTTTATGTGAGGTGGACTTTTTAACAAAGCCAATATAAATAGGCACCAGCCGATTATTAAAAACAGCCCTCCCACTGGGGTTAAAAATGCAAATGTTTTTATCTGAGTTAGCGCGAGTAAATATAAACTGCCCGAAAAAAGTATGCTACCCATTAAAAATGCGATATTCGTCTTTTTGAACAAACTATGGCACTGGCCGCTGGATATGCACATAATTGAGCAAATCAACATAGCCAGTCCATGGTACATCTGATACCTAGCACCGGTTTGCACTATGTCTAGCTGATACTCGCTTAGCAATGACTTTAAGCCATGAGCTGCAAAAGCGCCAATAATGACGCTGAACATACATAATAAAGCGCCTATCACTAGCCATGTTTTTGCGATATCAACCTCGCCTTTATTTTCGATATTCATTACACTTTTTTTCATACCTCGTCCTACTAGTGATGTCGCATAAGCTTTATTATTTGCCTAGTTTACTTGTGATAGCATCCATTCGCTAAATACCTTAATTTTACTTTGCTCAGTTTGAGATTCTTTGCATACTAGATAATGACTGAGTTTTGATTCTATTTTTTCGTTAAATGGACAAACCAAACGGCCACTTTCAATTTCCGGTTTTGCAAGCACAATGTCAGAAAGCGCAATGCCCTGTCCTATGCATGCAGCTTGCAAAACCATCATAGTATGACTAAAGATAGGTCCTTGGTTTACATTGATATTTTTAATACCAAAAGCATTTAACCAATTTTTCCAAGCAATTCTAGTATTATCATGCAAGAGCGTGTGCTCCGATAAATCTTTAAGAGACCCTAAGGGCTTACCTTTTTGTAATAATAAAGGTGAACACATGGGTGTTAGGTATTCGGATAACAATTTAGTACTTGCCAGCCCTGGCCAATTTCCGCCGCCGTAAAAAACCGCTATATCTACCGTAGCATCTAAAAAACCCTCATCAGCATCTACCGCTTTAATACGAACGTCAATATCGGTGTGTTGAGCTGAAAACATGTGTAGACGAGGCACTAACCATTGACTGGCAAAACTAGGAGGGGTTGCTATTGTAATGGCACCTTTTGTGCCAAGTGCCACTAAACGTCCAGTTGCTTCTTGCAGGTGCACAAAAATTTCTCGCAAATCATGAAAATAAGACTGCCCTTCTTCGGTCAATAACAATGAACGATTTTTACGATGAAATAATTTTATCGATAAATAGCTTTCTAGGCTCTTTATTTGATGACTTACAGCCGCTTGAGTAACAAACAGTTCGTCGGCAGCTTTAGTGAAACTCAAATGGCGAGCCGCGGATTCAAAGGCTTTTAGTGAGTTGAGAGGTGGCAATCGTTTGTGCATGAGCTACTGTGTTTGAAAATAAGATGTATAGATTAGTTTTATTAATGCGAAAAATCAATTTTTGTCGCTTATCTTTTTCTCACACTAGCCGTAATATACCTTGCAACCTAAAAATAACTCTAACAATTTCAATGTGTTAAGCAGATATTGCCAGGTTGTAACAGTAAATACAATTTTTATACAATTTTTATACAAAGGAAACAAAATGAATATAACTATAGCTAGTTTTGCGCTAATGGCAAATTTGGTTAACGTAACTACCTTACCCATTGCTGCTAACCAATTAGTTCCAACACAAACGGCTAAATTTAGTAAAATTGAGCTCATTAAAATACTCGAAACAGAGCAACAAGCAAATCAACAACTAGATAACTTTACCGTTAACTTACCTAGCTTGGCTTTAAATGACAGTATGCTTATAGCTAAAAATACAGCAACACGAAGAAATAGCATGACGCTAATGATTAGTAAAAAAACCGTAAGTGCAGATGAGTAGAGCCCTATGGTGGTAGGTAAATAGTAATGGCGGCGTTAAGAATTACGCAAGTAAAAAGTAATTCATCAAAAGCCGACAAGGACGATACATTATCCTTCCTGCCACCATTTTTCATTTTCTTGTAATTGATAAAGCAATTCAGCTTTGTTCGTCAGTATTGCCGCAAAATCTTTTTGTATATCGTCACTCGATGCAATGTTAAGTATGTTTTCTGCTCGCAACTGCCACGACAAAGAAAAGTGTCGTATTGCCTCTCTTGCTGAGTTTGCAGCAGATGCTGGCAAGGCGTCGGCCGGTAAGTCTCCACTTATTACCCAATAAAAGTCCTTTTTAGTATCTTTTATTTTCCATATGGCTACATCAGGTGCCATGTATCTACTTTCTTGGGTTACCACGGTGTCAAACAAAATACCCTTTTCCGCAAGATGTTTGTTGGCGCGTTGAAACTGTTCTTTTACCCATCGTGTAAGTTCATCTTGGGTTTTTATTTCATCTGTCATTTTTAATTTCACTATTTTTTATATCGTTAATACATTTTAGCTATAATGCATTGTGTCTAATGTGCCTATCTTAACAGGGTGGCCAACACTTCAATTGGATGTTTAGGTCTATATTGTTCGAAGCGTTTTACCTGACTTCTGCACGAATAACCAGTAACCAGTATTTGTTCAGCTGCTACCTTTTTAGTAAGCGTGCTAACACTGTCATTGTTTGCCTGCGGTAATGTAGCATGCTGAGACCAACTAAGTTCATATATCCCTTTCGAGTTTTCAAAATGCTCTAGTTCATGGCCATAGGTTCCTGCCATACCACAGCAGCCCACACTAGCAATGTTGAGGGTTAAGCCAAATTTTGAAAATATTTGTTGCCATATATCTTCTGTTTCCGGTAAAGCCGTTTTTTCTGAACAGTGCGCTAAAAGTTTATATGTTGTTAAGGCTTTTTGTGACTTCCTTTTTGAATCAATTACCTTAATACTCGCAACATCCAGACCCGATAACCACTCTGTAATGGTGTTTACCTGAAAACCATTTTGAGCAGAGCTCAAAATTTTGGCATATTCATCGCGATAACATAAAACGAGTGATGCATCAGCACCCACCATGGGAATATTAAGCTGAGCAATAGTGGTTAAAAAAGTTGCAGTTTGTTTAACCGTTTTTTCAAATTTAGCCAAAAACCCTTTTACATGCTGGGGTTTACCGTTAGGAGAAAATGGCAGCAAAACTGGCGTTTTCCCAGTGTCTTTAATAAACATAGCCAATTTTTCTACCACATCAGCATCATAAAATGATGTAAATGGGTCTTGCACAATGAGCACATGTTGCTGGCGTTGTTCATTGGGCATGTCTTGGAGTATCTTTAGATCACCCTGTGAATTACATACCAAGGCGATGCCTTTAACGCGTTTTGTAATAGTCGGCGAGGACAGCATTGGGGTATCGACATAACCCACTACATTACGCAACAGCCAGCTTGCAGGAGCCGATTGAACCAAGGCATTAAATGTGCGCGGGGCTTTCGCCATAAGTGGCGTTAGCGTTTCTACATTAGCCACAAAATAATCTTTTAAAGGACGCGTGTACCGAGTGTAATAAATTGCCAAAAATTTAGCTCGAAAATCAGGTACATCTACACCAACGGGGCATTGACTTGAACAAGATTTACAGGCTAAACACCCGTTCATAGCATCAAAAACTTCGTGATTAAAATCGTCTTTAGGGGAAAACGACCTGAGCCATTTTGCAAAAATATTACTTTTAAAACTACTTGGTGCTACCGTTTGCGCGCTTACGCCCTGTTGACTTAACTGCAGCAACCACTCTCTTATTAATCCCGCTCGCCCTTTTGGGCTATGCCGCCTGTCCTGCGTTATTTTACTCGATGGGCACATGGGTGAAGTGGTATCGTAGTTAAAACACAAACCATTGCCATTGCAGCTCATAGCGGGTTCAAACTCATTCTTAAAAGCAATTGGTATTTGACGATCGAAGGTTGCACGCTTGGTATCACTTACTCTCACCAACTCATGCTGTGATTCAAATGGCGTACAAATTTTCCCGGGATTCATTTGATTATGCGGGTCAAAAGCACGCTTTATCTTTCTAAGCTCGTCGTAAAGTGTCTGCCCAAAAAAAGCCGGCGCAAATTCGCTTCTATACCCTTTACCATGTTCGCCCCACATGAGGCCACCGTATTTAGCCACTAAAGCAACCACCTGATGTGAAATTGTATTCATCAACTGCTCTTGAGCAGGGTCACACATATCAAGCGCCGGACGCACATGCAGTACACCCGCATCGACATGGCCAAACATACCGTAATCAAGCTCATGACTGTCAAGCAAAGCCCTAAATTCCATTATAAAGTCGGCAAGATGTTCAGGCGGAACCGCAGTATCTTCGGCAAACGCGATGGGTTTTTTACTGCCCTTCGTTTTGCCTAACAAACCAACCGCTTTTTTACGCATGCCATATACTTTTAGAATGTCGGGAATAGATGATGTTATTTGATAACCAATTACCCCATTTTCATTATTATTGCTTATCTCAGCGTCTAAGCGGTCACATAAGGTTTGAATTTTAGTATCAATTTCATTTTTATCATCGCTGTTGTATTCCACCATATTTAAGCCGTCTACAAGCTTATTTGGCACATCGCTTATAAGCGCAGACACGCTATGCCAAACAAGGTCAGCCCTAGCAAGATTCAACACTTTACTGTCAACGGTTTCTACAGAGGTTGCATTAGCCGCAATCATACTAGGAGCATGGCGCAAAGCTGATTCAAATTTATCGTACTTGATATTAACCAAGGTGGTGTGTTTTGGAATTCTCGTAATATTAAGTTTAGCTTCAGCTATAAATCCAAGTGAACCTTCAGCGCCCGCAATTAATCTACCGGCATCTATCTTGTTTTCAATATCATCAAAAGCATGCTCTAGGTCATAGCCTGTAAGGAAACGATTTAGCCTGGGGAATTTTGCTAAAATTTCTCCGCGTTTTGTCACGCACGTTATCAAAATTTGACGGTATATTCCACCAACCGTAGTTTCTTGATTCGCCTTTTCATGCGCCTCTTCTATGCTAATAGGATGAGTTGTTAGCAGCTCACCGCTTGCCAGTACGGTTTCAAGGCCAAGCAAATGGTCACTGGTCTTGCCATATACCAACGAGCCCTGACCAGAGGCATCGGTACTAATCATACCGCCCAGCGTAGCTCTATTACTTGTCGACAAATCAGGACAGAAAAAATAACCATGTGGTCTTAAGAAATCGTTTAGCACGTCTTTAATAACGCCAGCCTCAACGCGCACCCACTGCTCACTTAAATTCAACTCTAGTATTTGGTTCATATATCGAGAAGTGTCTACCACAATACCTGGCGTTAACGATTGACCATTGGTGCCAGTGCCTCCGCCTCTTGCGCTAAACGTAATAGCTGGCGTGTCATTATCTGTTTGAGCGCTAGCGGTTTTTGCGATTAATTGTAGATCAGCAATGTTTTTAGGCATTACCACAGCCTGAGGAAGCTGTTGATAAATAGAATTGTCGGTAGCAAAGGCTAAACGACTTCCATAAGTAACCTCTATGTCACCGCTATATTGAGAGCTCGATAAAGCCGCCAAATAAGCACGTGTTTCTTTAGTTACACTATCTATAGGGGAAAGCCTTGGTAATACGTTCAACAAAAAACTCCTTAGTGGCTATAAACAGTATACCTACTGCCCACCCAGGACTCTAGGTTAAATACATCCTAAATAGAAAATATTGTGACTGAGTAAGAGCCAATATTTATTTACAGACCCATAAAAAACAATAAGTTTATGAGCAACTAATATTAATAAACTAAACTATTTCCACAGGCTGCCGATAAAATTTTGTTGTATTACAGTAAGTTAATAAAATTTATGTTATACTTTAGTTGAATTTAAAGAGGTACCAAAATGACAAAACTATTAAAATCGTTATTTAAACGTAGACATCCATTTGCACCAGTTGCTTACTTGGGTAGAAAAAACTTTGAAAAAACAATGGATTGTAAAGTTATGAAGCGAAAAGAATTAGAAAAACTAGCTGCGCAAGAGAATCATTCACAAAACTAAAGCTTAGTCTATAAACATATCACAATCGCATTTAGACACAGTCTGTTACAGCCTGTTACACACGTAAATGTTTTTTTCTACTATAGTGCTTGCATGAGCAATATAAGTACACATTTACATAAAACACAGGCGCGCACATGAAATTACTTAGAATGATGCTTGGCGGAATACTTATCAGCATGGGTATTTTACTGACCGTTTTACCGGGATCTATCTTATTTTTATTGGCTGGTCTAATATTAGTTAGTATAGATTACAAGCCCGCGCGAAAACTGCTAGCACTGATACAAAAATCTCTTACAAAAGCAGCAGTGCAGCTTGATCGCTTTTTATTGAAACGTAAATATAGATAAGCGCTAAAAATAACAAAAAATATCTAAAACTAAATAGAAAAAGCCACTCTTGAGTGGCTTTTTTACTTTCACTTCAATTTAATCGTTATATTAAACTGCTTTGTGTTGCTCAGCTAAATACAACCACGTTTCAACCACAGTATCAGGATTAAGGGACACGCTATCTATGCCTTGGTCAACTAACCAAGCGGCAAAGTCTTCATGATCTGATGGCCCTTGTCCACAAATGCCTACGTATTTCCCGCGTGCTTTCGCCGCTTTAATTGCCATTGACAACAAAGCTTTAACCGCATCATTTCGCTCATCAAATAGGTGAGCTATTAAGCCCGAGTCTCTATCTAAACCTAATGTTAGTTGCGTAAGATCATTTGACCCTATTGAAAAGCCGTCAAATATATCTAAAAACTGATCGGCTAATAGAGCGTTAGAAGGCAGTTCACACATCATAATGACTCGTAATCCGTTTTCTCCCTTTACCAGGCCTTCTGAGGCAAGTAAATCCATCACCTGTTTGCCCTCTTCTACGGTTCGTACAAAAGGAATCATTATTTCAACGTTGGTTAAGCCCATAGTGTTACGAACGCGTTTAATTGCCTCGCACTCTAAGGCAAAGCAGTCTCGGAAACTTTCCGATATGTATCTACTGGCACCACGAAAGCCTAACATTGGGTTTTCTTCATCGGGCTCATATTGATAGCCGCCTACCAAATTAAAATATTCGTTTGACTTAAAATCAGACATACGCACAATCACTTTTTTAGGCGAAAATGCAGCGCCAATTGAAGCAATGCCTTCTACCAGTTTTTGAATATAGTATTCAACTGGAGATGCGTAGCCTGCAATCATGTCATCAATTTCTTCTTTTACTTCCAAAGGTTGTTCGCTGTAATTAAGTAAGGCCTTTGGATGCACGCCAATCATTCGATTAATAATAAATTCGAGTCTTGCTAAACCTACGCCTGCATTAGGTAGTCGAGAAAAATCAAATGCGCGATCTGGATTACCCACGTTCATCATGATTTTAAGGGGTAAGTCAGGCATAGAATCGACTCTAGAGGTGGTTACATCATAGTCTAATAACTGACCATAAATATAGCCGGTATCGCCTTCAGCGCACGATACGGTTATTTCATCACCGGTACTTATAAGGTCGGTAGCATTAGTACAGCCTACTACAGCAGGAATGCCCATTTCTCTGGCAATAATTGCTGCATGGCAGGTACGTCCACCGCGGTTGGTTACAATCGCCGATGCCTTTTTCATGATTGGCTCCCAATCAGGGTCGGTCATATCGGTAACTAACACATCGCCCAACTCAATTCTGTCCATTTCTGCAATTGAGCCAAGCACTTTAGCCTTGCCTGCACCAATTTTATGGCCTATTGCTCTGCCTTCACATACAAGTTCAGCGTTTCCATTTAGCTGGAAACGTTCAATTACTTGCATGTCTTCACGGCTTCTTACGGTTTCAGGACGGGCTTGCACAATGTATAGCTTGCCGTCGGTGCCGTCTTTTGCCCATTCAATATCCATAGCGCGGCCATAATGTTTTTCAATAACCATGGCTTGTTTAGCTAGCTCCATAACTTCATCGTCATTAATTGAAAACTTCTTGCTGTCAGACTTTTCAATATCCACGATATCTACTTGCTTGCCATGCTCTAAATCATCAGAGTAGATCATTTTGGTTAGCTTACTACCAATGTTACGGCGCAATACGGCTGGCTTGCCATTTTGCAAAGTAGGTTTGTGCACATAAAACTCATCAGGATTCACTGCACCTTGCACAACCATTTCACCCAAACCGTACGAGCTCGTAATAAACACAACATCTTCAAAACCCGACTCGGTGTCAATCGTAAACATAACCCCAGAGGCAGATAAATCACTTCTTACCATGCGCTGTATACCAGCCGATAAAGCAACGCCCTTGTGGTCATAACCTTGATGCACCCGGTATGAAATTGCGCGGTCATTAAACAACGAAGCAAATACATGCTTCATCGCCACTAAGACAGAATCGTAACCTTTTACGTTTAAGAACGTTTCTTGCTGGCCAGCAAAAGAAGCATCGGGCATATCTTCGGCAGTTGCCGACGAACGCACGGCAAACGAAGCGTCATCTCCAGCACCATCAACCAATTTAGTAAAGGCGACTTTTATGGCATCCTCTAATTCAGTTTGGAAAGGTGTTTCTATAATCCATTGCCTAATTTGACTACCCGCTTGTGCAAGCGCTTTTACATCATCTACGTCTAGGGCGTCTAGAAGAGCGTAAATTTGTGATTCAACACCGCTTTTTTCCAAAAATTGGTTAAATGCATAGGAAGTAGACGCAAAGCCGCCGGGGACCTGAACACCAGCATTAGATAAATTTGATATCATTTCACCAAGGGAAGCATTCTTGCCTCCAACTCGGTTAACATCGTCCATGCCTAATTCTTGATACCAAAGAACATATTCTTGCACTGTAGAGCCTCCAGGAAATTGTAATGGTTGATCATTATGACCTATTATTGTCGTAGTATTTCAATGTCTATTACAAAACACTTAAATATGCTAACTTCTTGCCATGTAGATTGTAAATGCGCTTTCACTTGAAAGTAAAATTTATTTTTTTTCGTAATTAAATTACAACATTGTTAAGGAGATGTTGTGCGTACAGCATTTTATATATCAGACGGTACGGCTATTACTTCCGAGGTTTTTGGGCATGCACTTCTGTCACTATTCCCGATTGAGTTTGAACACATTACTATTCCATTTGTTGAAACCGAACAACATGCTTTAGATGTTATTTCACAAATTAAACGCTCATATGAAGCTACCGGAGACCGTCCGCTTGTTTTTTACACCATGGTGAATGTAGAAATTGGTCGAATAATTAGTAATTCGCCTGGCATTAACTATAATTTTTTAAATCAATTTGTAGCGCCATTAGAAAAAGTCCTTGGAGTGCCTTCAAAACCTGAAAAGCATAGAACCCATTCAATTCACGAAAAAACCTACGATATACGTATTGAGGCAGTTAACTACGCACTGGCTAATGACGATGGTTCAAACCTAAAAGACTACCACGAAGCCGATATTATCTTGGTTGGCGTTTCGCGCTCGGGAAAAACACCCACAAGTCTTTATTTGGCCTTACAGTATGGTATTAAAGCTGCCAACTATCCATTTACGGAAGATGATATGGGTGACATTTTAAAACTTCCACCTGTTCTAAGACGTTTTAAAGACAAATTATTTGGGCTTACAATAAGCGCCGATAGGTTACATGCAATACGCTCTGAGAGGCGGGCAAATAGCCGCTATGCATCAATGCCACAGTGTAGAATGGAGTTGCGTGAGGTCGAAAATTTATATCGTAAAGAAAAGATATCGTTTATTAACAGTACAAAGTTTTCGGTAGAAGAAATATCAGCTAAAATATTAGCCAATACGGGGCTTAAACGGAAGAAATATTAATACTGTTTATTGCGCGCAGGAGAACTAACATTTTGTATTCTATACTTTTGCGCCGGTGATTTTATTTGCTCTGCCTTCTTCTTTAGCTTTAAGAGCCCTTAATTTACGGACTTCTTTTGGGTCGGCTGTCATTGGACGATAAATTTCGATTCTGTCGCCTGTTTTTAACAACGTAGACAGTTTGGTTGTTTTGTACCATATGCCAACCTTATTTTCATCTAGGTTTATGTCGCTGTGTAATTGCAATATGCCCGATTGCTCAATTGCCTCTTCAATAGTGGTGTTAGGTGCAACCTGCAGGCTTAATAATGTTTGTTTAGCTGGCAGCGCGTAGGTTATTTCTATTGCAATATTAGTACTGGGCATTATTTGTAGACCTCTTTTGCGCGCAAAGTAAACGCTTTAACCATATTACCGGTGACTGAGCGGAATACTTTTCCAAACGCAAGATCTACTAATTTGCTAGAAAAAGTAAACTCTAAAGATAATTCTATTTTACAAGCTTCATCAGAAAGCGGTGTGAAGGTCCACCCTCCGCTCAAAGCCTCAAATGGACCTTGTGCCAAACTCATTTTAATACTGCGCCCTACAGTCAGCATGTTGCTCGTTACCAGCACTTGTTCTATGCCCGCTTTTGCCAAAACCATTTTAGCCTGCATATGATTTTCGCTTACCGACAATACTTCACTATAGAGGCATCCAGGTAAAAAATGTTGATACGATTGAACATCGTTTACCAGCTCATACATTTGACTGGCACTGTAAGCAATCAAGGCACTTTTATTAATATTGGGCATGTTTCAACTTATAACTACTTTTGCTAGTTGATTAAAAAAATAAGGGTAAAAAGGAATTTTTCAACCTACATTGTTAGTATAATCTTTTTGCTTTAAAAATTTACAACAATATCGACTACGCACTATATTGCGCTGCGAATTATAAATAATAATAAGTATTTTACCAACGATTGTTTTCCCTTATCAAGTTTATAGGTATAATACAAAAATGAAAAAGAAACAATCAAGTAATAGTACCATCGCCTTGAATAAAAAGGCGCGCCACGATTATCAACTTATTAGTAAATTTGAGGCAGGTCTCACATTACAAGGCTGGGAAGTAAAGAGCATCCGTGCAGGTAAGGCAAACATTACCGATGCCTACGTGTTTATTAAAAATGGTGAAGCTTATGTTACCAACATTAGTATTCAAGCGCTTACTCAGGCCTCTTCTCACGTAATCTGTGAACCAACCCGCATGCGCAAACTGCTAATGAATAAACGTGAAATTGAAGAGCTTATGGGCGGCATGGACCGTCAGGGCTTAACTATTGTGGCAACCGCAATGTATTGGAAAGCCTGCTGGATAAAACTTGAAATTTATCTTGCCCGGGGTAAGCAAGACCATGACAAACGAAATACCATTAAAGACAGGGATTGGTCGCGTCAAAAAGAACGGATTATGAAAAAAGGCTAATTTTTCAACACTAACAAATTATATGCAAACAATTAGATTTCTATTTTGTTAGCGCGTTAGTAAGTTGGTGTGTTAATATTAGCACTACATCGGGGCTGCTCTGGATTCGACAGGATTCAATGATGCTTGAGGTGCATGCAGAGGTGCGGTTTGCCTCTTTAAACAGCCGCAAAAAAATAGTCGCAAACGACGAAAACTACGCACTAGCAGCTTAATACCCTGCATAGAGCCTCCTTGCCCTAGCTTCTGCCTTTAAGACGGGGAGTTCAAGGAGTCAAACCCAAAAAGGCTCGTGTGGATGCTTATACCTGAGAGCTGAACCACTAAAACTAATTCGGGTATGTGATTAAATAGCCTGTTTGTCGGCAGTTTGATTACGAGAATAAAGACAAACTAAGCATGTAGTACCAATGGTTGACGCTTTCTGGACGCGGGTTCAATTCCCGCCAGCTCCACCAATTAGACGAACGAGGACGCTTTTTTGCGTCCTTTTTTGTTTCTGGAATCCTTGCAAAGCTTTTAAAAATAACGATTCTTAGGTGGAAACATTCGAGAAAGGTCGATAACGTTCGTTTACACTCGTATTATTAATGGGATGCAGTATGGGGTAGAAGCTCACTTGTTAACGATTGTGTACCCCGTAAAATGCCAAAGCAGACTAAACCCCTAACAGATACGCAAATCAATAAAGCGAAGCCAATTGATAAAGATTATAAAACTGCTGACAGTGACGGCCTTTACATACGCATTAGAAAAGGCGGTTCAAAAGACTGGCTATTTAGGTATTTAATCCCCTACACTGTTACTTGGCATCCCGGATTGCTCCATTTTGGGGTAGGTTTTGCACTGAATATTGAGCCAATTAAGAAATGCCTGAGCGACTATGTGCGTTGCCTCTAAGCTAGATTAGATGGATCACTTATTGAATACATAAGACTAGCTCTAAAGTAGTCCAAGTTTTTAGCCGCACCCTCGGTGGGTCAATTGCCCATGCAAATTAACACCTATGTTATAACCTTGCTTTTTTAGCGCCTTGAAAATACGAGGACTGCCATATCAGCCTTCGTTTTCGGTAAATATTTGCTGATTTTTTTCTTTTAATTCACTATCTTCAATTGCGCGTGCACTCGGCTGACGATTTCTCCAATCGTAATAAACGCTCTTTGAAACACCGAGTAATTTTAGTAAAACAACCACATCTATTTCAGCTCTGAGTTTTTTGACGAATCGATATCGTCCTGATGTTCCTCGGCAAGAAACCATTGCCATTTTTTTAAGACGTACAGCTCCTCCTTAAGTTGCTTATTTTCACGCTCAAGTTTCTATTCATTAGTGAGTTGTTTCTTTGCTTTGGATTGCCCAGCTATTTTTTTACGTTTATCAGCCACAATAGTTCCTTCACGATATTCTTTTCACCGTCGCGGCAGCATAAACGGGTGGATGTCGAGTTTTTCAGCAACCGATTTTATGGTGACGCCAATAACAAAACTCAGTTGAACAGCGTTGACTTTAAAGTCGTTTGAATACTTCCAAGTTCGTCTTGGATTGTTGTACTTTGGCATAAGACACTTCATCTCTAATTAGATTTTGGTGTCCGTTAAAGCGGGGGAAGATCACTTCAGATTTAACGTACTTTTTTGTAGTACATTTTGCGCTTCAGTAATAAATTTGCAGATTAATCAAATTGTAGCTTTTAAAAAGTGGTTTTTTGAGCTACATTGTATAATTATTAACCAGTCGTTAATGAATTGTTAACTGCTGCTTATTTGTATCGCTTCAATATACTTTTAAGGAAGAAGGTTATGAAAATCAATATTTTAGATCGCCTTACCAATAAATATCTTCACAACAACTTGGTACTAGCAACATGCTTACTACTAGCTTTAAGTATTCCTTCTCTTTCATATGCTCAAGAAAAACCTGAAGAAGACAAGTTACCGGAAACGCAAGCTCAACCAAAGAAAGAAGAATCTGAGGAAGACAAGTTAGCGAAAATGCAAGCTCTACTCAACCAAGAAGTTATGTCAAAACCATTTCTGGCTGAAAAGCCCGAAGAAGTAAATGCCTACATAAAAGGTATGCTCGAAAACAACGTAAAGCCTCCAGAATACTCTGGAACACACTGGCGCCAAGGGTACACTTGTAGAGATTTACTTCGCTATAACTGGACACAATATCGTAATTGCCGTTATTACTATCGTTATCACGGAAGATACTACTAAGCAGAAATATAATTCATAAAAGGCTAAGCGCCGCAACTATAATATAACAGGATAGAATACTATGAACCAACGGATGAACTCACTTTTAGTACTTACGATAGCAGTTATTGCAATGGCAACATCAGGCTGCGCAGCAATACATACCTCAATTGCAAAAAAAGACTTAGATGTACAGACCAAACTAAGTACTGCTATTTTTGTCGACCCAGTGGCCCCAGAAAAACGTAAAATTTACTTAGAGGTAAGGTCTGCCGTTCAAGAATTCGATCGAAACTTATTCAGAGAAGCACTAATTGATCAGATCAGTAATAGTGGCAATGGTTATACATTAGTAGACAGTCCAGCAGATGCACAATACAGCATGAGTATATATGTTAGAAATCTTGAAAAGACCTCTCCTACCGCAGCAGCTGGATATTTGAGTAGCGGCTATCAAGGCGTTGCAGGAGGTGCTGCTCTTAGCTATGCAACTGGCGGCAGTTACCGTAATGCCGCTGCCGGTGGACTTTTAGGCGGATTAGCGTCGACTGCAGCTAACGCATTTGTTAAAGATGTAACCTACCTTTTAGTGGCGGATATCCAAATCAAAGAGAAAGCTAAAGACGGCGTTATTGTTCGTAAAGACTCAAAAATAAATACAATGATTTCTGATGATGGCGGCGCAACTCAAACCTCGTCTGAAGTAAGTAATCAGAAAGAGTACAGAACTCGCGTCGTTACGACAGCTAATAAGGCGAATTTAGAACTAGAAGAAGCACAACCATTGATGTTTCAAAAAACAGCCTACGCAATGGCATCTTTCTTCTGAGTATAGGACAAATTAACGCTATCGACTAGCCTCTGTGACAGCTGTATTTGAGGGTTGTTTCGGGTTTTCTCATTTGGTGTGTTGAATAAATTAGCGAAATATTTGTCGTTGCGTTGAGTGAGTAAGGTGGCCTTTGCTGCTGAGTTCTAGATAGTGAGATGCGAAGGGCCTTGCCTCAACATATGGAATGTTCAAGCATCATTGTGTTTCTCGTGTGTTTTTGGGTCAAGCGCCAAAGTCAAAGTGTCTTTGGATATTAAAATCATCAAGGATAGTCATTTTCTCTGCAGCCCCCGAGTGGAGGTGCTCTGGTGTTGGCGGTAATGGGTGAGTTATGTTTGTCTAAATACGATAATATCTTGTGGATGATGGTAGGTTCGGTGATGCAGGCAATTATCGGCACATTATGCTTTTGACATTTCTCACATTCGGTAATATCTATATTAAAGACACGCCGCAAACGCATAGCCCACGTCATGCTCCTTGCATGGTAAGGCTTATCAGATGGGTGTTCTTTATCAACGAGTTTTGGGCTGCTTTTCCCACGTTGCGACGCTGTCACTAGAGCACGAAAGTTGCTGTTAGGCGCGAACGCGCCAAACTAGCGGGTAATCCGAATCTAGTGAGGTTGAGGCGTGGTGATTAAATGAGAGCGGCTAGTTTGTCAGGCTCGTCCGCATTAGCAAACACCCCAGCATTCTATTACCTTATTCTTAGGACCAAAAACCTTTTATTCGAATAGACGTACTTTCAACAACAATTATATTAATTATAAAAATAAATCATTCACACTTAAATGGCCTCTACCTTCGGTTAGCAGACTTAAAATTTCACAAGATTATGGTAGTACTATGAAAAGATAAAAAGTACACATTTGGGAATTGATATGGCGGTGTCAATTGCTGATGTAGTCGCTGCAACAGATGGGAACGTATACTCGTTCATTCTCCCAGATAATAAGAAGAATAATTGTTATGGAAATTATATAGTTATTGATCATGAAACAGGTTATTCGACAGTCTATTCTTATGCTTAATTTTTCATAACGTTCATGAAAATAAGAGTTATAAGCGCTTAGTCAACAGTCACTTTTTTAAATTTATTATTCCCAGCAAGATATTTTTGCTCAAATTCTTCCGGCTCTACTGGGCGACTGAAGTAATATCCTTGCAGTAAAATATCACCGTTTAGCATCAACCACTCTACTTGCGCTTGAGTTTCAACGCCTTCAGCGACGGTTGTTAAGCCTAAGTTTTTAGATAACTGAATAATAGACCTAACCAGGTTTTCGTCTTGTTTGTCTACCGTAATATCATTAATAAACGAACGATCTATTTTTAACTTATCTACTGGCAAATCTTTCAAGTGACTAAGAGAAGAATAGCCTGTCCCAAAATCATCAAGCGAGAAGGTAATTCCCATTTTCTTCATACTAAGGATTTTCTTGACTGTGTCGGCCATGTTATTTAAAGCAACAC
This sequence comes from Glaciecola sp., assembly GCA_047636735.1. GTDB lineage: Bacteria > Pseudomonadota > Gammaproteobacteria > Enterobacterales > Alteromonadaceae > Glaciecola. Next base: position 51,431 of record JBLIGC010000004.1, read on the forward strand.
TTTCAGTGATTTCTATTTCTATGCTACTGGCTGCCACATTATGTTTTTTCAATACTCTTAACACAGTATCTATAAAATCATTTCTAGCTAACTGCTTAGCGCTAATATTAACAGCTACTTTAAAGCCCTCTGGAAACAAGCCACGCCCTTGGATGTCGGCAATATAGGCACATACCTTGCTTAGAATTCTTTCGCCCACGTCAACAATTAAGGCGCTTTCTTCAAGGAAGGGAATAAAGTCGTCTGGTCGTATTATTTCGTCGCCTTTGCGCCATCTCATTAACGCCTCAGCACCTACCACTTCTTGAGTGCTTGAATCAACTACGGGTTGTAACACAAAATAAAATTCATCTTTAAACATTGCTTTCATAATGTCCCGCTCAAGCTTAAGGAGTTCAGCGGCTTGAGTGGCCATTTCATCTTTGAACATGGTTACGCAGTTTCGCCCCGCCCGCTTAGATTCATACATCGCGGTATCGGCATATTGTAAAATTTCATCTGCGCCTATTTGATTTTTTCTAAATACAATAACACCCACACTGGCAGTCAACGAATAACTATGCAGACCAATTTCAATTTCTTTGCTAATACAGCTTCGCATCCTCTCACCAAGAAGCTTCGCGGCTTTTTTGGCAATTTCAATATCAATAGAAACACTCTCTTCAATACACAAAAATTCATCGGCACCTAAACGCGCTATTAAATCTGAAAATGCAAATTCTTTGCGTAATCTTCGCGCCAGTTTTACAATTAATTGGTCGCCTACAGAATGACTTAGAGTATCGTTTATGCGTTTAAATTGATCTAAATCGGCAATGGCAGCAATTCCGTACATATTGTTACTATCGCCATCGTCTTGGCTAAGTATTTCATATACTTTATTTCGGTTAGGTAAGGTTGTAAGAGGATCGTAATAAGCAAGAGACTCTATTTTTTCTTCTGCGTTTATACGTTTTGTGACATCAGAAGCGGTAACCAAAATACTATGGCCATCTGGCGTTTTAAATTTAACAAAGGACATTTCCATATGACAGTTTGCACGATTCGCATTTTTAATTAGCACAATTTTATCGTCTTGGCGTTTACTGGATGAAATAAACTCCATTATAGACTTCATCATATTGGGATCGATAGGTTCAATTACATCATCGGCACTTCTGCCTTTTAATTCATAAATTGAATACCCATAAAAAGTAGCGGTAGCCTTATTCGCAAATACAAAGTTGAGATTGTTGTCTAGTGAAAATATTAAGGCAGGTGCTGTATCTAGAATTAATCTGAATCGTTGGCTTCTTTCGGTAAGCAATACCTGACCACTAGAAATACGAGATAACATGTCGTTGGCTGAATTTACAATTAAACTAAACTCATTTTGTTCGTGGCCAGTTAAATGACTGATTTTCTGGGTCGCGATAGACTTTGTATTTACGCTTTGAAAACGCTTTGACAATCTAACAAGAGGTGACGCTAACGAATATTGATACAAAATACCCAGCGCAAGCGTGAGCATGATGTACCCTGCTATTGTAATAATAAAAGCTCTTATGGCTCTGTCATATACCCCAGACAAAGCAATATGATTGTCAACAACAATAATCATTTTACCATAAAATTCATTGCCACTGGGGGATACCATATCGCCAGATAGCTCCACTATTTGTTCATCAAAATTATCAACAAAGCGGGCTAAAATTGGGTTGTAAGAGGTATTTAGATTGACACCATCGTTATCATTGAATGATTTTTGACGAGAAAAACTAGCCATAATGTTATCTTGATCATCAATAATAGCGACGTAGGTAAAATAATCAAAGTAAGACAGACCGTTGATGACCTGCTCGGCCATTCTTGGCTCTAATAAATAAACTGCATTGCTGGCTGAGCCTTTTGCAGAAATTACAATTGCACTAATAGTGGTATCTATTTCATCTTGTCTTTCTTCGAAATCAAATAGCGTTTGAAAAAACGCCATTAGTATGCCTAAGCACACTAGTAGTGTTAACGAGCGCACACCTAATGTAAACGACAGTTTTCTATTTAGCTTCATATGGTTTATTAAGACTGTTTGAAGGGGCAATTGTATATGATGTACAAGTTATATTCCAATCAATTGATGTTTGACGAGTTATTTATAATAATTACGGTGAAAAAGTTAGCAGGTTTTACAACTTGTTGTATGATATCAAGTAGTATATACAAATTTTATTATAAAAGGACCTGATGAATGTCAGACAACCCAAAAGACAAAGATTTTGCACCTATTAATATTGAATTAAATGACAGAATCCCAATGGCTGGTAATCGTCAATCTAGTTCAAAGTCGACTGCTAAAATACCTAAAAGTAGTAACTCTTATACCAGTATTGTGCTGGTTATTGCGGTGATTGCCTGCGCTGCATCAGGCTATCTATTTAATGCTAATATACACAGTCAAACTTTTTTAGCAGAAAATGAAAAAAGAATTAAAACTCTTGAAGATAGATTGTCGGCAACAGGCGAAGAAATGGGTAACTCTGCCGGTGAGCTTCAAGTTAAGTTGGGTGAACTTGCGCTCAAAGGAGAAGAGAATTTCCAACAAATAGATAAGCTTTGGGCGTCTGCATGGCGCAGGAACCAACAAGAAATTAGAACAGTATCCGCTAATTTTAAAAACTTAACGCAAGACACTAACCAACTGGTAAAAGATTTAGATGCTAAGGTGTCTGACAACAAAACCACTGTTGCTCGCATACAGCCGCGTATAGATGGAGTAAACACTAAAGTAAACGCCCAGGCTAACGAATTATTAACACTAAATGTTAGACAAGACGAAAATCAGCAATCAAACACCGCTCAGGCATCAACTCTCAGAGACATGACAGAGAAGCTAATTTTGCTTGAAAAACGAAACACCAACCTATTACAAAAAATACAAGCGCTTGAAAATAAGCTCAATGAGCTTGCCATTAAGTCTGTTTGAATAATAGTTCTTAATTTAAGCTGGCAAGATTTGCCGGAGCATGCTTTTGTGCACAAGAAGCAATCCTAGTAAATCAGCAGACACAAAAAAAGCATCTCTAAAGATGCTTTTTTTTTTACTACTAGTACTTAGCGACGTAAACCTAAACGCTTAATAAGATCCAAATAACGCTGTGCATTTTTGCGTTTTAAATAATCTAAAAGCTTTCTGCGTTGGCTTACCATTCTTAGAAGTCCACGACGTGAGTGATGGTCTTTCTTATGGTCTGCAAAGTGACCCTGTAATTTGTTTATGTTATGAGTAAGTAAGGCAACTTGAACTTCAGGTGAACCTGTGTCGCCATCTTTAATTCCATAATCGGCAATAATGCCTGCTGTTTCTACTGTGGTTAGTGACATAATATCTCCAAAAAATAATGTGAAACAAACCCAATCACTAATTCAGGTTTGCGTAAAAGAGCGCGTAGTATAAAGATTATTATAAGTAGCGCAAGTGCTTATTAAAAAACCTAGTGTAATTAGCCTGTATTACCTTAATAGACAACCACACGTTTAGGATGAATTGTATTTAAGTTGTCTATATTGGCAACACCTAAAAAACGATTGTTGCTAATTTGGTAAACTCTAACAACCTGCTCTGCCTCTTTATTTTCAGGCACATCAGACTCTATTTTAATGTCTCTACCTTGTTGAAAGTACAAAGTGTCTTGTTCTCCTATTTCAACCTTTGGTAAAGTTTCTATAGGGGTATCCATAGGCAGCAATAAATCATCTAAGGCAGTAAAGTCTTCGCTTAAAGCTTCAGATACATGCCCAGCCTTTGTCTGACTAATTTGTTGCTTTACGGTACTCAATTCTACTAACGCATCGAGAGCGTCAAAAGTAATCATTTGTGAAGCTTTATAATGTGCAACAGCAGTTCTGCGAAGCACAGTGACATGGGCACCACAGCCTAACATTTGGCCTAAATCATCAACTAAGGTTCGAATATAAGTTCCTTTGGAACTAGTCACATTCAACGACAGCTCATCGCCAATTAAACTTACCCAATTAATGCTATAAATCGTAATATCTCGAGCAGGTCTGTCAATGGTAATACCTTGGCGAGCGTAAAAGTACAATGGTTTACCTTCATGCTTTAATGCCGAAAACATCGATGGAATTTGCTTTATAGGCCCTACGAAATGCTTTATGGCTTCTTTTATATCTGCTTCAAGCACATTAACAGGTCTTGTTTCAACAATATCACCGTCGGCGTCTGAAGTATCGGTTCTTTGGCCTAACTTTGCGGTAACAAAATAGCTTTTGTCTGCGTCTAATAAAAATTGCGAAAACTTAGTTGCTTCACCCAAGCAAACAGGCAATAAACCAGTGGCGAGGGGATCCAGTGCACCTGTGTGCCCTGCTTTAGCGGCTTTATAAATACGCTTAACACGCTGCACAACATGATTTGAGGACACTTCTTGTGGTTTATCAACCAACAATATACCGTTAATTAGTCGTCCTTTTCTTTTCCTTGCCATTCGCTAATCGTTATTTTTTGATGACGAGTTTTCAGAAGCGTCATCTTGACCCGGCTCATCTACGTGCTTAGCTTTGTCTGAGGCAACTGCTTCATTGACCAAAGCAGAAATGCGCGCCCCTTCCTCTATAGAACTATCTTTAAAGAAATGCACAGCGGGAACATTACGCATTCTCATGCGTCGACCCAACAAGCCTCTCACGAAGCTTTTAGATTCTTGCAGCTTTTCAAAATCATCATTTACTTTTTCAGAACTATTACTGTAGAAGGTAATAAATATTTTTGCATGAGCAAGATCTCTTGATACCTCAACACCCGACACCGTGATCATGCCAACCTGTGGCTCACGATGCTTAAATTCGTGCTGAAGAATACTTGCTACTTCTTTATGAATTTGTTGACCAACTCGGTCTGTTCTAGAAAATTCTCTAGCCATTTTTGTACCTTTATCCTAATGACTACACCATTTGTAAACAGCGTAGGGACAAAAACGGAGGCACTTGGCCTCCGTCCTATTTTGGTTTGGTCGGGATTACAACTCGCGTTTTACTTCAACAATTTCAAATACTTCAATTTGATCGCCTACTTTTACGTCATTATAATTTTTAACACCAATACCACACTCAATGCCTTTTTTGACATCTTGTACATCATCTTTAAATCTACGCAATGATTCAAGCTCACCTTCGTATATAACAACGTTTTCACGTAGTACACGAATTGGATTGTTACGCTTAATCAAACCTTCTGTCACCATACAGCCAGCTATAGCACCAATCTTAGGCGATTTAAATACATCACGAACTTCTGCAAGACCTATGATTTGCTGCTTGAACTCTGGCGCTAACATACCTGTCATAGCCTGTTTTACTTCATCAATTAGTTCATAAATAATGCTGTAATAACGAAGGTCAATTTCTTCTGCCTCAATCATTTTTCTTGCAGTAGCGTCGGCACGAACGTTAAAGCCAACCACAATTGCAGAAGATGCTGCTGCTAAGCTAGCGTCAGTTTCAGTAATTCCACCTACACCGCTACCAACAATGTTGACTTTTACTTCGTCGGTAGAAAGTCTGGTTAAACTATCAGCAATAGCTTCAATAGAACCTTGTACATCAGCTTTTAAAACAATGTTCAAGTCACTAACATCACCGCTTGCCATATTAGCAAACATATTTTCAAGCTTAGCTTTTTGCTGCTTAGCTAATTTCAATTCGCGTTGCTTAGTATGACGCTTAGCGGCTACTTCACGAGCTTTGCGCTCGTCTTGAACCACTAAAGCATTTTCGCCAGCAATGGGCACGCCTGATAAACCAAGCACCTCAACAGGCGTAGAAGGACCTGCAACTTGAATATCAGCACCAGTTTCGTCACGCATTGCCCGAACACGACCGTATTCTTCGCCACATAATAAAATGTCGCCTGCGCGTAATTCGCCTTCTTGGATAAGTACAGAAGCTACCGGACCACGGCCTTTATCAAGACGTGATTCAATAACAATCCCGCGTGCTGGGCCAGTTGGAATGGCTTTTAAATCTAGTATTTCTGCCTGTATGCTAATTGCTTCTAATAAGTCGTCAACGCCCATACCCGTTTTTGCCGAAACACTAACAAACTGGTATTCGCCGCCCCACTCCTCAGAGATAACGTCAACTTGTGAAAGCTCGGTTTTTACGCGGTCTGGATCTGCAGACTCTTTGTCCATTTTATTGACAGCTACAATCATCGGCACACCGGCCGCTTTAGCATGTTGAATAGCTTCTTTAGTTTGTGGCATTACACCATCATCGGCAGCAACAACTAATACCACAATATCGGTAGCGGTTGCACCACGCGCGCGCATTGCCGTAAACGCCGCATGACCAGGAGTATCTAAAAACGCAATACGTCCGTTGTCAGTTTCAACGCTATAAGCGCCAATATGCTGGGTAATACCGCCTGCTTCGCCATCGGCTACTTTAGCGCGTCTAATGTAATCAAGTAATGATGTTTTACCATGGTCAACATGACCCATTATGGTTACTACCGGTGCACGAGACACTTTTTCTCCGCCCGAGGCCAGTGCGATAAGTTCTTCTTCAAGTGCGTTTTCGTTAACGATCTCATATTTGTGACGCATTTCTTCAATCACAAGTATGGCAGTTTCTTGGTCTAGCACTTGGTTAATAGTCGCCATCTCACCCATTTTCATCATGGTTTTGATAACTACCGTACCTTTCACAGCCATACGACTAGCTAAATCGCCAACGGTTATGGTTTCACCAAGTTTAACGACGCGTTCAACCGGCAACACTGGCTTGTTAAAGCTATGTTTAAGGTCTTCACCGGCATTTTTCTTAGACTTTTTACGACGACGTCCACCGCGTTCAATTTGGGCATCTTCTTCGTCTTCTGCTCTTTGCGCATATCTATTAGAGTGCAAGTGTACTTCTTTAGCTTCGTCTTTTTTGCGACGCTCTTCTTCTTCTTTCCAGCGACGCGAATTTTCTTCGGCTAACTTGCGAGCATCATCTGCCGCCTTAATAGCTTCTTTTTCGAGTTTCTTTTGAATTTCTTCTTCTTGTTGTTTCTTAAGATTCTCAGCTTCAGCTCTTACTTGTTCTTGCGCTTTGCGTTCTTCGTCAGTTAATTTAGAGTCAGTTGATTTGCGTTCTTCAGCTTCTTTTTTCGCTTTTTCAGCACGAGCCACTCTCTCGGCATCTTGTTGCTTGCGTACTTCAGCCGCTTTCTTCGCTTTTTCTACCGCTTCTGCTTTCGCTGCTTCTGCCGCTTTGCGTTCTTCGTCTTGACGAGCTTCATCTTCAACTTTACGCTGAGCTTCCTCTTGCGCCAAGCGTTCTAAATCAGCATCGGAGCGTTTAACGTAGGTGCGCTTTTTACGCACTTCCACTTTAACCGCTCTAGATTTACCGAGGTTGAGGGTACTGGTTGTTTTTCGCTGCAGAGTCATTCTTGTTGGTGCTGTTACACCTGCGCCGCCGTGTTGTTTACTCAAGAAGTCGAGCAAGGACTGCTTTTCTTCTTCAGTTACATTATCGGAGGACACTTTTTCAATGCCTGCATCTTTAAATTGCTTTAATAATCGGTCAACAGTCGTGCTTATATCACTTGCTAACTTTTCTATGGAAACTTCTGCCATATCGAATAATTCTCCTATTGACCTATTCTTCGTTAAACCAAACAAGGTTTCTTGCTGCCATGATGAGTTCGCCCGCTTTAACTTCGGTCAACTCTTCAATGTCACTAATTTCGTCGGTACCTTGTTCAGCTAACAACTCAAGGTTGGTAATACCGCGACTCGCTAAAATAAAGGCAACATGTCTATCCATACCCTCTAAATCAAGTAGCTCTTGCTGCGGTTCTGCTGACTCTAACGATTCTTCATTCGCTAGTGCACGGGTTGTTAAGGTTGCTTTTGCTCTACTACGAAGCTCTTCAACAAGATCTTCGTCTAAACCTTCAATGTCGAGTAATTCGCTTACCGGCACATAGGCAATTTCTTCTAGACTGGTGAAGCCTTCTTCGACTAACAGCAGAGCAAAATCTTCATCAATTTCTAAACCATCGGTAAATACCGATAATATTTTTTGATTTTCTGCTTCATGCTTAGTTGCCAAATCTTCTACCGTCATTACGTTTAATTCCCAGCCCGTTAACTGGCTGGCTAAACGAATATTTTGACCGTTACGACCTATCGCTTGCGCTAAGTTGTCAGGTTCAACAGCAATATCCATTGAATTGGCATCTTCATCAACAACGATAGAAGCAACTTCTGCTGGTGACATAGCATTAACAACAAATGATGCTGGATTTTCATCCCATAAAACAATGTCTACACGCTCGCCGCCTAATTCACTTGATACAGCTTGAACACGTGAGCCGCGCATACCTACGCAAGCACCAACAGGGTCTAAACGTTTGTCGTTAGTTTTAACCGCTATTTTAGCACGTGCTCCAGGATCGCGAGCCACGGCTTTGATTTCTAGCGTTTCTTCAGCAATCTCTGGTACTTCTAATCTAAACAATTCTACTAGCATGTCTGGATGAGTTCGACTAATAAACAATTGCGCGCCGCGAGCTTCTGGCTTAATTACATACAATAAACCTCGTACGCGGTCACCTGGACGGAAAGTTTCACGTGGCAGCATGTCTTCTCTAAAAATTACGCCTTCGGCATTATTTCCTAAATCGATAAGAACATTGTCGCGGTTAACTTTCTTAACCGTACCCGTAACAAGCTCACCTACTCTGTCTTGATATTCAGCTATCATTTGATCACGTTCAGCTTCACGTACTTTTTGCACAATGACTTGCTTAGCTGTTTGTGTAGTAATACGGTCAAACGAAATTGATTCTATTTGATCTTCAACAAACTCACCTAATTGAATCTCTGGCTCATCAACCTGAGCGGCAGATATAGTAATTTCGGCAAACGGATTCTCTTGCACAACATCGTCTTGTACCACCATCCAGCGGCGGAATGTATCAAAATCACCGGTTTCACGGTTTATTGCAACACGAACTTCTATATTGCCGTCGTTTTTCTTTTTAGTGGCACTTGCTAATGCAAATTCCAAAGCTTCAAATATTTTTTCTTTTGGTACTTGTTTTTCATTTGAAACTGCTTCTGCTACTAGTAATATTTCTTTACTCATCTTCGCCTCAACGCTCCATATAGAGCATAATAAGTTTAATCAAATTCTGGGACTAAATTGGCTTTTAGGACATTGTCATAAGCCAGTTCAAACTTTTCCTTGTCAACGACCATAACAAATCCACGGTCATCACAACTTTCTAAAAACCCCTTGAAGTTACGTCTATCGTCTTGCGGCATTTGTAATTTCACGGTAATGGTTTGGTTAACCACCTGACTATAATGCTCAGGTTTGAATAGCGGTCTGTCCATGCCTGGTGACGACACCTCTAAATTGTATTCGTTAGTAATGGGGTCTTCAACATCAAGCACCGCACTTACTTGACGACTCACATCAGCACAATCTTCTACCTCAACTCCGTTTTCAGAGTCGATATATATTCTCAAAGTGGAATGCTTGCCGGCACGTATAAATTCTACGCCTACCAGCTCAAAACCAACTGCTTCAACAGGTGCTTCAAGCATTTCAGTTAATTTTTTCTCAAGTTGTGACAATCCCAACTCCATTTATACATATAAAAAAAGGGCATATAGCCCAATAAACGTTGGTTTTTAACAACCAACAAATACAAAAAAGCCCCGAACATGCGGAGCTATCACGTACATTAGCGGTACTTTATGCAGTTCATCTAATGTGATGACAACAAAAAATAGAGACTCGATAACACCCTGTTAAGATGGTTTTGTACCAAGACCACTTGCATTAACGTTACTTTGGAATGAATTCAGACGCGAAATCGTAACTTAAAAATCGTGTACACACTCAGGGAGTTCGTTACTCGTGGTGATTATACTAGCACAGCGGTAATATCGCAAACCTTAATCAGTCAAACAAAGATTAATGCTTATCTGCAAAGTGCCGCTACAAAATGCTTTATTCACCTTAATAAACTTATGCATATTAAGGCTAAAAAAAACCACGCTATTTTGCGTGGTTTTTAAGGTGGTTGCGGGAGCAGGATTTGAACCTACGACCTTCGGGTTATGAGCCCGACGAGCTACCAGACTGCTCCATCCCGCGTTTGAATTCTGGTTTGTTGAAGCAACTGCCTTCAACGAGATGCGTATTATACATAGCAAAGTTAAGTATGCAACAGCAAAATTCATTATTTTTACTGCATGAGCAAACTTTAAACAATTGCATGAAATAATGCTCAATTACGAGTCAAATAGCTCCATTTTGCTGGCTAATTTAAAATCTAGTTCACTTATACCGTCTACGTCATGTGTAACTAAATCTACTATCACTTTGTTATATACGTTGAACCATTCAGGATGATGTTTAAGTTTCTCGGCCCATATTGCCATTTGTGTCATCCATCCAAATGCACGAATAAAACTTTTGAATATAAATGTTTTATGTAACTTACCATCTGTTATCTGCCATTTGTTGTCCCCTGCTTGTTCATTGAGGGCTTTTAATTGCTGGTCTATTTCGTTTTCACTTAACTTATTTGGCATAACCGTGTTCCTATAATGTTTTGCGTTTAATATTTTATGCACTTAAGTAACCTAAGTGCATAAAAAACAGATCACCTTAATATTAGAGTTACTAATGCAAAAAAAATGGCTTCATTAAGAAACCATTTTATTATCACTATGCCGTTTAAGCAATGCCTTTTACTGCACAGTTGTTAAAACTCAGCTGCAAACCGCACATAAGCTTGACGCCCTCGAGGATCATGAACTTTAGAATCAAACCCACTGTTTGTAAACAGTTGTGGAGGGTTTTCATCAAACATGTTGATCGCACCAAAGGTAAGCAAATAGCTCGTTTCGGTGTCAAGTAATGCGCTTAAATCAACATTTATTTGCCCATCAACAATAGTATGAGCGTCAACTTCTTTTAAACCTTCCGCTGAACAACCAACGGCAATTGGGCCACCATCAGAACAGTTTTGGTCATCGTCATAAGCACTGATGTAACGCACGAATACGTTTGCGCTGTATGCGCCACTTCGCCAATTAAGACCTAAGTTAGCCCGCAGCTCAGGAGATGAAACACCAATATTGGTAAAGTTACGTCTACCTGCGCCGTCAATTAGACCAGCCTGTGGGTCATCTAATTCATACTTAGTTACATACGTCATAGACAGTGTTGGTGTAAAGCGACCCATGTTATCAGTTTCTATTTTGTAGCTTGTAACAAAGTCAACACCGGCAGTGTTTAACGAGCTCGCATTAACATAGGTATTGTTAACCTGAATTAATGGACCGGTTAATGGGTCTCCAGCCCTTATAATACGACTAGGATCACTTGGGTTTAAGGCTAAAATAGCTTGCGCACTTTCTTGAATAATAAGGTCTTTAAAGTCAAAGTTCCAAAAATCGACTTCAATTGATAAATCATCAATAGGCTCAAAAGAAAAACCAATGTTCCAAGCGGTAGATTCTTCAGGCGTGAGGTCTGCATTACCTGAAGTACGAACTGCTGCAAAAGCGTTTGAATTTATAAGCGGATCATTTAATTGTTGTAAACTCGTGGCCCCGCCGTTTTGCATAAATACTGAAGGCGCTCTAAACGAAGTAGAAATAGAAGCTCTCACAGAGAAATCTTCTGTTGCTCTGTAGTTAAAAGCAAACTTAGGATCTACAGTATTTCCAACCGTGCCGCCGTAATCTTCAAAGCGCACTGCAATCTGAACATCTAAATCTTCGGTAACTGGCAATGCTACTTCTGCAAACGCCGCAAAAACACTTAGACTATCGTCAAAATCAGGGTTACCAATAACAAATGAGAAGCTATCTTCATTTGACAATTGATCGTAGTCTTGTGACAACTCTTCTTCACGATATTGAAGACCAAATGCAAGGCCTGCTGAACCACCGTCCATTTCAAAAATGTCTACAGAAACATAACCCTCTATGACTTGTAAATTAGCCTTGGAATCGATGACTTGATCTGCCGAAAACGAATCAATTACGTATTGAGAGTTTGGCGATGTTGTATATGAAGTTGCAAACGGATTAAAATATTCGCATCCGTTAACACCTGGAGTAGGTTGAAGTGGATTACAGTCAGCACCGCCGAAACCATTAAGCGCTAAGTTAAATTCAGTGTTTAATACATCTTCTACCCTGAATAAAAAATTGTTAGTTGCATTGGTATAGCTTAATTCCCAAAAACCACTGTCTAACTCGCCCTGTAAGGCAGTATTAAATCTAAATGTATCTGACTCAGTGTTTGCTGGATCAGGGACAAAACCATTACCTTCAGCTCGACCAAAAAATTGCACTGCTGCACCAAACACGTTATTAGGATGATCAGCCGGAACAACAGGCCCTCTTAAATTAGGAAAGCTTGGCGCGCCGCCACGCTCAGCTCTATTTCTTGCAATGCCCACTTCAGTTGTCCATGCTAAGGTGTCGGATACATCAAAGATTGACTTGAAGTATGCATTTACTCGAGATTCGTCTGGAACATAAGAATAGCCCGGACCGAAATCAAATCTACATAAACCAATATCAATCGCTCCTGCCGGCTGTATTACATCACGTATACCGCCAAACTGTTCACAACCAGTCGGGTCAATTACAGGGGCACCGGGTGGAAGGCCTGGTACACCAAAAAATGAACCTGGGTTGCCCAGTGCACTACTGTCATCTATTGGGCGAGACAATCTTCGGTCACGCAAAAATAAAGGCGAACGATTAGTATAGCTAAGCGCTGCTATTACGCTGCCCTTGTCGCTGGTGGCACCCCACAAGCCCTGCATTACATATTCTTTATTGTTGCCATGGGCACCGTCTTGATAGTCAAGGGTCACTTTGGCGCCGTCGAACTGTCTTTTAGTAATGAAGTTAACCACACCGGCAACCGCGTCAGAACCATACAATGCTGAGGCTCCGTCTTTGACAATTTCGACTCGGTCTATAGCTATCATTGGTACAAGCGAGCTTGTATCAACAAAATTTAAGCCTTCGTTTGTTGGCTGCGCGTTAACTACTTGTCTACGGTTATTTAATAAAACTAATGTAGAGGCAACTCCCAATCCGCGTAAGTTAATGTTTGAGGTGCCTGCTGTTGCGTTTTGCGTAAACGCATCAGGGTTATTTTCAGCCCCTGAGTTAATCGTTAACGTTTGCGTAATATCCGCGATATTTTTTGCGCCAATTGCTTCAATAGCAACACTGTCAACAACGGCTAATGGAGAAGGTGATTCAAAATTTTCACTACGTCGTACAAAACTACCCGTCACCATGATGAGTTCTACTTGGCTGGCCTCGTCTTCTTTATCTTCTTGTTGTGCGAAAGAAATTGTTGGTAGTATTAACATCTGTGATGCTACAAATGCGGCTATAACTGTTTTCTTACTCGTAAACTTCATATGCTTACCCCGATTTAGGTGCATTAAACGAAATGCACTAGATAATTTTTTTTATGCGCCAGCGCATGCAGGCGCAGTTATATTATGCGTTACGCATCGGTTTGTAAATAAAATGTTATTTATCTGTAACAATAAGTTATACAGATGGTCTAACCAGTTAGGGCACACTTTTGCTAGACGTATCTAAATTATCCTTTTGCTTTCATTACCAAGGTAAGAAAACTGCCAATTAAAGCCGGTTTTTCTCTTTTATCTATTACCACTTTGCCTTCAAACCTATATAAGTCTCCAATTGCCTTTTTTTCAATATTAACCAAAGTAAACAGATACTTAATTTTATCATCAACGCGTACAGCCTCAATGAAACGTAAAGAATCCATACCATAATTAATCATTGTCGTTGTGTTAGGGTCTACTTGTATAGATTGTGTGAACATTTGTGGCATTAGCGACAATGTTAAAAAACCATGGGCTATAGTCTTTTTGTAAGGACTAAACTTTTTACATTTTTCGGTATCTAGATGAATCCATTGATGATCACCAGTGGCGTCAGCAAACTGTTGTATTTGAGCTTGTGTAACGCTATGAAAGCTAGCGCTTGCGTGTGTACTTCCTACTGTTAACTGCGTAATATCCATGGAATACCTTATTCGTTATTGTAATAAAATTTTATTTTAACTATTAGTTTGATTTATACATCAACTCAACTATTATGTTAATCACTTATTAATGACTTGATAATTTACTCAGGAATTAGTTTTTATGAACCTGCATCGAATTGACCTTAATTTATTTGCTGTTTTTGACGCAATTTACACTGCCGGCAGCTTAACCAAGGCGGCTGACGTATTATGCATCACACAGCCAGCTGTTAGTAATTCTTTGGCTCGTTTGCGAGAAATGCTAAATGATCCTCTTTTTGTTAGAACGGGTCATTCAATGACACCTACACCCGTGGCGCAAAATATTATAGTACCTGCGCGAGAGGCCCTAGGTTTATTGCGTAAAAGCGTACAACAAAGTCATATTTTTGAGCCTGAAACCTCCACCAAAGTATTTAACTTTGCTAGTAGAGATTTGCTTGAAGTCAGTATAATGCCTAGATTGTTACCACAACTGCAACAGATAGCGCCCAATATTACGATAACAAATTATGAAATACCGCGGCAGCAAATAGTCTCTTCTATGGCAAGCGGTAATTTGGATTTTTATGCCGATGCATCTACTTTTAGCGACCTTCATTTAAAAAAACAAGTTATAGCAACCGATCGCTTCGTTGTATTAGCAAGAAAAAACCATCCAATTTTGCAAAATACTATGAGTATGGATGACTTTTTGAAACTAGGCCATATTAATATTTCACAGCGTAAGTCAGGTCCTGGGCCAATTGATATTGCATTAGATAAGTTAGGTAAAAAAAGACAAATTGTTATGCGAGGACAGCACTTTTTGACCGCTCCAAGTGCTATTTCAAAATCTGACCTTATTGCCTGTATACCTTATCATTTAGCAAAACATTACGATTTAGCAATGTATGAATTACCATTTGAACTGCCCCCCATTGAATATTTTTTATATTGGCATTTAAGCGCTGATAACGATGCTGCTCATCAATGGATGCGTGAACAAATATCCGAAGTTGTAAAAACTTATGCTCATGGCTAACCTTAGCTTGATACCTTTAAGTAATCGTTTATACAAGCCGTTAACTCATTAGGTAATTGATGGTGCAACCAGTGGTCTGCATCATCAAATTTAATTAAGGTCAACTGCTCAACCCAGTTTTCTAGTCCATCGAGTACTTCAGGCACAAAAGCGGTATCTTTCATTCCCCATAACACCAACGTTGGCACTAAAATACGAATATTAGGTAGTTTTACGTTTTGCTTCGCGTGTGTTCTCGTTGTAACTAAATTTGGCATACATTTATAATAAGCAAACGAGTTTTGCATGCTTGATTTGTCAGACCACTGCGCTAAATAATGCTTTTGCTGCAGTGCGGATAGTTTGTCAAACCAGCCACCGTAAAGTCTTTTTAACATCTTGTAATTATTTGCACTAACCTTGTCATATCCTTCGTCAGATATTAAGTCAGTAATATAGTCTGAGCGCTTCTGCTGTAGGGTATTGCTAGCCATTTCACGGGTAAAGGTTGATGGATGCGCTGCATTCATAATAATAAATGTTGAAATAAGCTTGGCATTAAATGCAACTAATGGCCACGCTATTACACCGCCCCAATCATGCGCTACTAAAACAACTTTTTGTTTTTTGCTTACGCTTTCAATAAATTCAACGAGGCAAGCAATGAGATTCACTAGTGTATAATTATCATCCTTACCAAGACCAACACTATGATTATATCCAGGCAAGTCAGGCGCATAAACATGATATGAATGACTAAAAGTGTGTAAGTAGTGCTCCCAGCTCCAGCTATTCTCTGGAAAGCCATGCAGCATTATCATTATTGGTTTTTGCGGGGTTTTCGCATCTTCCCCTGCGTGTAAATAATGTATATTGGTTTGTGATAATGCAAGCGTACTTTGTTTAATTTGCATAAGCTTTTGCTTAACCTTACGTTTGCGCTAATTACATAGCGAACAATACATATGAAAAAGGTGAACATAAATGCTCACCTTATTTATTTAACACTGCAATTTATATTATCTTAAGGCAAGCATTTCAATACTAGCCAACTTTAAATAGCTCAGTTTCCATTTGCATTAAGTTATCTGAACCGGAGTGGATCGCAGACACCAGCGAACGGGTGCGCGTTAACATACGGTCAAAATAAAACTTAGCAGTATGAATCTTAGCTTCATAAAAATCTTTTTCAGTTGTTCCCTCATCGAGTTTATGCTGCGCAACAACTGCCATTTGCAGCCAGAAATAACCAACGGTCACATAGCCTGCATACATCAAATAATCTACCGATGCTGCACCTAGTTCATCTGGATTTTTTGCGGCAGCATGACCAATATCTTTGGTAATTTGTAGCCACTCATCCACGTGAGAATCGATGGCATTTGTCCATGTCGTAAACTGCGATTTACCTCTAACTTCTACACAGTAATCTTTAATTTCTTTGGTAAATACGTTGAGTAACTCGCCATTTGACCCCATTATTTTACGTGCAAGTAAATCTATAGCTTGAATACCGGTTGTGCCTTCGTACATAGTACAAATACGTGTATCACGGGCTAATTGCTCCATGCCCCACTCTGCAATATAACCATGGCCGCCATATACCTGCATACCATAGCTGGTCGCTTCTTGCGCAGTTTCGGTTAAGAAAGCTTTAACAATTGGCGTTAATAATGCCAATTTAGAATCGGCCATTTTCTTTTCGGCTTCATCGCTTCCATAAGTAGTTATATCAACTAACTTCATGCAATAGTTTGCTAATGCTCTGTTGCCTTCTGCCAATGATTTTTGTGTCAGTAACATACGACGCACATCGGGATGAACGATAATAGGGTCTGCAGGTGCATCTGGATTTTTAACGCCCGACATAGAACGGAACTGAGTACGATCCTTCGCGTAAGCTAATGCTCCCTGAAACGCCGCTTCAATGGCTGACAAACCCTCTACGCCAGTGCCTATGCGCGCAATATTCATGAACGTAAACATGCAGTTTAAGCCGCGGTTTGGTTGACCAATCAAGTGTGCTTTTGCAGCATCAAAATTTATTACGCACGTTGCGCTGCCTTTAATACCCATTTTGTGTTCAAGTGACCCACACTTTACAGTGTTACGTTCGCCAGGTTCACCCTGAGCATCTAAATTAAATTTAGGCACTATAAACAGTGAAATACCTTTCGTACCTGCGGGCGCGCCTGGCAATCTCGCTAATACTAGGTGGATAATATTATCTGACATATCGTGTTCACCAGCAGATATAAATATTTTGGTACCGGTTAAGCTGTAAGTTCCGTCATCATTTGGTTCTGCTTTACACTTAAGCATGCCAAGATCTGAGCCACAGTGTGATTCGGTTAAACACATAGTACCGGTCCAAGACCCCTCAATTAACTTAAGTAAATATAAGTCTTGTTGTTCTCTAGTACCATGCCCTTTTAGAGTTTCCATACAACCTTGACTCAAACCTGGGTACATTGCCCATGAATGGTTAGCCCCTGAAAACCATTCTGCCATAGAGGTAGCAAGTGAATATGGTAAACCCTGTCCTCCAAACTCTACCGGATGAGCCATTGAAGGCCAACCACCCTCTACGTAGGTCGCGTAGGCTTCTTTGAAACCGTCTGGTGTGGTAACAACGCCGTCATCTATTTTGCACCCCTGTTGGTCACCAATAGCATTGATGGGCGCAAGTACGTTTTCAGCAAATTTACCCGCTTCTGCATATATAGCTCTTACTAAATCTTCGCTGGCTTCATCAAATCCTAGTTTTTTATAATGCGTCTGCATATCAAGCAACTCGTGGGTGATAAATAATGTGTCTCGCTCTGGCGCTTTGTAATTTTGCATGTTTGCTACCTGTATAAATAATTTATTTTTAAAATCACGCTTTAAAAGTTGCGAATTTTTGTTTTGTCTGTGCGAGCTCTATTAACAGTGGCGAGGGCGTAAACCAATGCTTTCCATACTCTCCTAAGGCACTCTCGTAATGCTTCATTCGTGCTAAAATTTGGTCTACACCGACTTCATCGGCATACTGCATAGGACCGCCGCGGTATACTGGGAATCCATAACCATAAACATAAATAACGTCTATATCGCTAGAGCGCTGGGCAATGCCTTCTACTAAAATATTGGCGCCTTCATTAATTAACGGATAAATGCAGCGTTCAAGAATTTCTTGATCACTAATACTGCGTTGTTCAATTCCTAATTCCTTGGCTCTGCGTTTTGCTATATCAAGAACGCTAGGATCGGGAACTGGTTTGCGGCTGCCCTGCTCGTATAAATAGACGCCCTTACCTGCTTTTAAACCTACTCTACCGGCTTCAACTAATTCGTCGGCCACGGTACAGTATGAGGGGTCATGACGGATAAATTCTTGGCGCGATTGCCTAACAAAATAACCAATGTCTAAGCCTGCCATGTCACCCATTGTAAACGGCCCCATTGGCAAACCAAAATCAAAAATAACTTTATCTATTTGCTCTGGCGTTGCACCTTCCAACATCAATCTGCCAGCTTCTCGGCCATAAACTTCAATCATTCTGTTGCCTACGAAACCAAAACAAACACCTACCAGCACACCCACTTTTTTAATGGTCTTGGCTAGTTTCATTGAGGTTTTGATAACATCATCTGCAGTTTTCGATCCCTGCACAATTTCCAGCAACTTCATTACATTAGCCGGTGAGAAAAAATGCAAACCAATTACGTCTTGTGGCCTAGAAACACAGGCCGCAATTTCATCTAAATCTAAGGTAGATGTATTACTGGCTAGTATTGCGCCTGGTTTACATACACGATCGAGGGCTTCAAACACTTGTTTTTTAACCGACATTTTTTCAAAAACAGCTTCAATAACTAAATCGACATCGGACAAATCTTCGTAAGCCGTTGTGCCGCTTAGCAGGGACATACATTGTTCAACTTGGTCTTGGGTCAACTTGCCTTTTTTCGCCGAGCTTTCATAGTTACGGCGAATAAGCGCAAGGCCTTTGTCTAGCGCCGACTGCTCTAGCTCAAGTAACACTACAGGAATGCCTGCATTAGCAAAATTCATTGCAATGCCGCCACCCATTGTGCCTGCGCCTATTATAGCTACTTTTTTAATATCTCTAACAGGTGTGTCTTTGGCAATTTGTGGCAGCGCACTAGCCGCACGCTCTGCAAAGAAGAAGTGTTGTTGAGCTCGCGCCTGTGGGGTGCGCATACAATCTGTAAATAGTTCACCTTCGCGCTTTAAGCCAGCTTCAAAGGGCAATTGAAAAGCCGCTTTAACTGCGTCAATACACTTGCTAGGTGCAAAGAAACCACGTCCTTTGATACTCAGTTGTGCTCTTGTTTGTTCACACAATTCATCAACTTCGTTGCTGTGCGCCAACTCAATAAGACTGGTTGCTGGAATAGGTTTACCAATCGCATTTTTTGCTATTGCCAAAGCCTCTGATAATAAATCTGCCGGTTCAACAATACTAACAAATAGTTCACTTATTACTTTGACCGGCGTTGGCGCGCCCGACACAATCATATGTAAAGCTTTTTCAGCAGTAATGAGTCGAGGTAAACGCTGAGTGCCCCCAGCGCCTGGTAAAATACCTAAATGTACTTCAGGCAGGCCAACTCTATTATGCGTAGTGGTTACCCTGTAATGGCAGGCTAGTGCAACTTCTAAACCACCGCCAAAAGCACCACCATTAATAGCCGCGACGACTGGCTTGTGGCTGTTCTCTATTACCGTTAGTACATCGGGTAACATAGGCGCTAAATCACCGCCAGAAAACTCTGTTATATCAGCACCTGCGCTAAATAAAGCGAGCTCACTTGTAATGATAATAGCATCTACATCATCATTACTCAGAGCGGCCGTCATTGCTTCTATTACGCCTACTCTAATAGCCTTCGACAAGGCATTAACAGGCCTGTTGGCCATGCTAATTATACAAATGTTTTCGTTAACTACATGATTAACTATGCTCACTATTATCACCCTTATCTGTTAAACCATCACTAATTTGATAACAAAATGTTAAAACATGTCGTCGCTAACGGCTACTTTATTGCTGTTATACACCTGAATAAGCAAGTTTTATTAAAGCATCCTTCTTATATAAACTAATCCGCAGTAAACGAAACATAAGTTAATCATTTATATGGCAAAATTAAATGACAGCTTATAAATAATCATTCACATTTTTGATTGCTACAAAAGAGCAATACGCCCTATAATGTTAAAAACATGTAAACAATTAAAAAATTGGTTAACAAAAATGGAGATTTTAAAAACACCTACGGCTTGCTTCAATGATCTTCCCGGTTATAGCTTTCAAGCGCATTATTGCGATGTAGGTTCGCACCATGAACTGCTTATGCATTATGTCGATTATGGCCCAAAAAATGGGCCGGTTATTCTCATGTTGCATGGTGAACCAAGCTGGAGCTATCTTTATCGCAACATGATTAATGAAGCTGCTAGTGCTGGGTTTAGAATAATAGCACCCGATTTGATTGGTTTTGGAAAGTCCGACAAATATGCCAGTCAAGCCGCTTACACCTATGCTAATCACTTAACTTGGTTAGCTAAGCTCTTAAAACAATTATCGTTAAATAATATTCACTTGATCTGCCAGGATTGGGGCGGTTTACTTGGTTTACGCTTAGTAGCTAGTCAACCCGATTTATACGCTGGGGTGGTTGCCGCTAATACTATGCTGCCCGTTGGCGGGCATGACATGCCTGAGGCATTTTTAAAATGGCAAGCCTATTCTCAATCAAGTCCTCACTTCGATATTGGCAGCATTATTCAAGGAGCTACTCACAATGATATTATTGAAGAGGTGCTTGCTGCATACAATGCACCGTTTCCCGACGAAACATACAAAGCAGGCGCGCGCAAATTCCCTATGCTAGTGCCAATCGATGAAAATGATCCTGAAGCGATTAACAATAAAGAAGCATGGAAAATACTAGCAACCTTTAATAAACCTTTTTTAACGGCGTTTAGCGACAACGACCCAATTACCAAAGGCGGAGAAAAAATATTTCAAAAACTAGTACCTGGATGCAAAGGTCAGGCCCATAGTATTATGAAAAACAGCGGACACTTCTTGCAAGAAGACTGCTCTTATGAATTAATTACCCTTGCAGTTAACTTTTTTAAAGAGTGTAAACATGGATAAATTATTAAATTTTAGTGAGCAAGTAGCAATCATCACTGGTGCATCAAGCGGCTTTGGAAGAGCATTGGCGATTGGTCTTAATGAGCGAGGTTGCAAGTTAGTGTTAAGCGATATTAATGCGCACGGATTAGCCCAAACTAAATCTATGTTAGCAAACTCCGCTAATTGCGAAACTCACACCTTAGATGTGGCAAAAGAAGACAGTGCACAAATTATGGTTGCTTCTGCCATAGATACATTTGGTGCACTAACAATTGCCGTAAACAACGCCGGCATTGCTCACAAACAAGCTGCCTTGCACCAAATGACAAGCGATATTTTTGATAAACAGTTCGACATAAACGTAAAAGGGGTCGCCTTTGGAATGAAACATCAAATTCAAGCGATGCTTAAGCAGGGTAAAGGACATGTGTTAAATATAAGTTCTTTGGCCGGTATTGGTGGAACGCCAAAAGGTGGCGCATATAGCGCCGCTAAGCACGCAGTAGTTGGACTTACTCGCACAGCGGCAGTTGAATATGGCCGATACAATGTTCGCAGTAATGCAGTTTGTCCATTTTTTAGCCCTACAGATATTATTAATGTTGAGGGGGTCGCGTCTGAAGAAGATAAACAAAAGCTAGGCATGGGTAGCCCAATGAAACGAATTAGCACAATAGATGAAATTGTAAATGTTATGATATTAATATTGTCGCCAGGTAATACGTATATGAATGGCCAAACTATTGCTATTGATGGCGGCGTTACAGCTTGGTAATTATTACCAATGCCTAATTTTTAGCTTAACCAGTATTAGATACTGACAATAAAAATTCTATTTACTGTTAGTATCTAATATGAATATCAACAAACTCCTAGCCTTTCTCCTTAATAGTATCGTAACTAATACTATTGTATTAGCAGAGTATCTTTCCTTACCTCTCTTATTTTGTATAGTCAGGCTGAACCCATAACTTAGCCAGGAGAAGTAACATGTTGAAAAAATTACTGATACCCGTATTGTCACTTGCATGCTTTAGTTTTTCCAACGTGGCAAATGCGCAAGTGGAACAAGCACTAGCGAACATTTGCGCCATTGTGAAAGCTGATGACAAAAGCGAACTACGAAAAAAAATGAGAAAAGTACAATCTGATTATGCCATTAAGCTAAGAGATTATTACGGGGGTATTACATGTTCAGGAAACAGCCTGATTCGTGTTGCTCTGTTAAATGAGGCACACGAAACAGGTACACTATTAGTGAAGAAGATGCCAAAAAAGCTTTTAAACACGCCAGAGTCAGACGGCAAGACAATTTTGGCGTGGATAAATGAGCAAGGGCTTGGTGACTCCACTATTGCCCAAGAGGTTAAAGATAGAATATAAACACATTATCAGACTGTTGATAACCAATTCAACATGGTCGACAAAGGTGACTTTGTCTTTTTGGTGACATCCTTCCGGGACGTCACCTTTTTTGTGTCAACAACATTACCATAATGCTAAATTACACCTTGCTATGGTAGCAATATCACTTTGCCTTTTACCGCGCGAGAAGTAACCTTGTTAATAGCGTCAACAGCATGCCCAAGTTCAAAAGCTTCATCAACGACCACTTTCACTTTGCCTTGGCTATACCAGGTAATCAATTCTTTCATATTCATCATGAAATCTTGAGGTTGATGCTGCGTAAACGAACCCCAAAATACACCAACGACAGAGAACCCTTTTACAAGCGAAAGATTAACTGGGAATTTTGGAATTTCACCGCCTGCAAATCCAATTACCAGCAAACGACCCGACCATGCCATTATCCGAGTGCACGCGTGGAAGGTGTCACCGCCTACGCATTCATACACAACGTCTACGCCTTTGCCTTTGGTCAAATCTTTTACCGTTTCTTTTAAATCTCGTTCACTATAGTTAATCGTGATGTCAGCGCCATTTTGTTTTGCTACTTCACACTTTTCGTCAGTTGAACACACCGCAATTACGGTGGCACCCATAATTTTGCCTATTTGTACGGCTGCCAGTCCGGTGCCACCTGCCGCACCAGTTACTAACAATGTTTCACCTGCTTGCAACTGGGCGCGTTGTTTTAGGGCGTGATGCGCAGTAGCATGCGCCGTTAATAATCCTGCGGCTTCTTGCAAGGGAATATCGTCGGGGATAGGCATAACTTGATTACACGGTACGACTACCTTTTCGGCATAGCCACCCAACTGACACATAGCAATAACCTTCATTCCTACCGTTAAGTGAGGTACCCCTTCACCTATTTCAGCGATAATACCCGACACTTCTGTTCCCGGAATAAAGGGCAGCGGTGGCTTCATCTGATACAAGCCTTGTACCAACAAACTATCGGGAAAATTCACACCAGCCCCAACTACATCAACCAGCACTTCACCTTTTGCAGCAGTAGGCGTGTCTACTTCTTCAAAAGATAACTCACAAACAGGTGCAAACGATTTACATACTATTGCTTTCATTGTGAACGCATCCTTAATTTATTTACTGTTATGGCCCACAACTAGGTTTTTACCTAACTGCATCATGTGAACCTGATCCGGACCATCTGCGAGTCTAATGGTGCGCGCATAAGCAAGTGTTGCTGATAAGATAGAATCTTGAGATGTACCTAAGCCACCATGGATTTGAATGGCTTCATCAATTACTTCACAAGCCATTTTAGGAGCCACTATTTTAATTGCGGCAATAATGTTTTTAGCCACTTTGTTACCGTAGTTGTCCATATTGTCAGCTGCTTTTAAGGTGAGTAATCGCGCCTGCTCAATTTTACAGTACATTTGCGAAATACTTTCACGGACAGATTGCTGTTTACTTAATGGCTGACCAAAGGCAACACGGTTTTCAACACGTTCACATGTCAGATCTAATGCGCGCTGAGCGCAACCAATTAAGCGCATGCAATGATGAATACGACCTGGACCTAATCTGCCTTGAGCAACTTCAAATCCGCGCCCTTCACCTAATACCAAATTTTCTTTAGGCACGTTTACGTTTTCAAACAATACTTCGGCATGTCCAATAGGTTCGTCTAAATATCCCATAGCAGACATTGCTCTAACCACGGTGACTCCGGGTGTATCAAGGGGCACTAAAATTTGCGATTGTTGCTGGTGACGCGCCGCACTAGTATCGGTTTTGCCCATTACAATTAATATTTTGCAATTATTGTTCATGGCCCCACTGGTGTACCATTTGCGCCCATTTATTTGATAATGATCGCCTTTATCTTCAATGCTTGTTTCTATGTTAGTTGCATCAGATGACGCAACTTCTGGCTCGGTCATGGCAAATGCAGAGCGTATTTCGCCGTTTAACAAGGGCAGCAACCATTTATCTTTTTGCTCCTGAGTGCCGTATTTTGCCATTACTTCCATATTACCAGTGTCAGGGGCGCTACAATTGAATACCTCTGAACTCCACATTACACGACCCATTAATTCACACAGCGGCGCATATTCTAAATTAGTTAAGCCCGCGCCATGGGGCAAATAGTCTTCAGGTAAAAATAAATTCCATAAGCCTTGAGCCTTAGCTTTTGCTTTTAAGGTCTGCATAATTTCAGGAGTTTGCCAACGATCTGTGCTGTTAGCAACTAAATCATGATATTGCTGTTCTATAGGATAAATCTCTTGGTCCATAAACGTAGATAGTTTCGCCATTAGGTCTTGGACTTTGCTGCTATGTTCAAAATTCATTGTTTTCTCCTTGCCGCTTTTAACTGTAAGTAATTTTTGATAAATGAACAGATGTGTCTAAATGAGGCACATTGTTAAAGCTATTTAATTGATAGCCCGCGCTATTAAAATAAAACTGATTTACGCTAGTATTTTTAATTTGTAGATTAAATGCAATGGCTTGCTCAACTGAAGTGTTAAGTAAGGCCATTAAAAACACCGCCATGGCCCCACCTGAAGTGACTACAAGCACGTTTTTGTGCTCACTTTGACGCACAAAATTGGCGCTTTTTTGGACACGGCCACAAAACTGTGCCCAGGTTTCACCATCGCCTAAAGGTAATGTGTCTTTTGACCACGCTAACATGGCTTTCTTTAGAACTTTATACCATTCACCTCGCGGGGCACCTGATGCAGGTTTATGCTGCGGGTATACGCGTAAGTATGCTGATACAATATTTTCAAAATCAAACTCGTCCCAACCAGCATCTGTTATAAGCTTGTGCTGTTTGCTGTTACCTAAAATCCCAGTCGCGGTTTGTTTATGTCTTAACATATCGCCGGTTACTACTAAGTCAAAGGTTTGTTTACGCGCAGCAAAATAATCACCTAGCAACAATGCCTGTTGGTGACCTAAATCGCTCAACTTGTCGTAATCGTCTGCGCCAAAAGAAGCTTGGGCATGACGTACTATAACCATTTGCGCCATTATTTTTTCCAATCGCTTATGTTAACTAAAGGTTAATATTTTTACCGCCATAAGAGTAATTTATTATCTTGATATAGATACATCAGCCTAAAGTATAACTATGCCAAACTTGCAATAAAAAACCCTGCGAACTTCACCTAATTACACAGGGTATGGGTTACATGTGATGTTGTTTTACAATAACTAAATGGGTGAACCCGGTGGCATAGGCTTAACCTGCACTTCCATAGGCCATTTGCTGTGCTGCCAATAGTGATGTAAGTGCTTGAGTAATACAGAATTAGCTAGTTTACTGTCATATTTTTTTAGCCACTTTTGATAATCGATTAAAGCCTTTTGCATATCAAGCTTAGCATCACTGCTTAATTCACTGTTGGCTAAGGTGTCAAAGAATGCAGACAAAGCGACCATTTTAAGACGCTGGCTTAGTCTGTCGCTGTCGTTATTTTTAATTAATTTAGTGAACAATAATTCAGTCACTTTGGTAACTGAGGGTATAGTTTTTTGCATACTATGCTGAAACGCTAATCGGTTTAGTCTTTCTGGCTGCAATAATATATTGATTGAATAAGCCGAGACAGCTTCTGCAGCGGTAATAGGATCAAAGGCAATACCCATTCTGGTAGGCATGCTTTCTCTAGTTCTTACGCTGCCATAAGCTTTAGGTGGGATTTGCGCAATTAACTGCTCAGGCAAACGTAAATAATCTGCCGAAGAACTTTGCAATAACAGTACTAAGGCTTCAGTTTGCCGCTTTCCATCAACAAAACTAAGATTTGGCGGGCGTGAGCCTTGTTTTACTGAATAGGTATAATTTATACCTGATATTTGTTTTACTAAGGCCTCTAACTGATATCGATGAGAATAATATATCGGCACTAGCCTTCTTTCCAAATCTGAATAATTTTCATTAGGTGGTAAATTACCGCTACCAAATCGATTTAAAGCAAATTCACGTAACTCACTTACTCGTATAAATTCATCTATTACATTAACCCCATTATCCCACAAATGGCCAGTTGCTGATGCCCTTTTAGGAATACGCGTGTCGGGATCCGATTTATACAAAAAGCCCTGCTCAATAGCACCATTTACAAGCCTTAATAATTCCGTGGGTTCATCTTTTTTATTCACAAAGTCTTGGTAGCCATAAGCAATAGTGTATTTATCCCAATCCCCAATTCCAGAAGCATATGCGTTAGATATATCAACTTTGCCGTCTATTAATTGAATCAAAGGATGAGGATAATCCATTACCGATGCTCTATTGTTCTGGCTTGCCGCAAAATTATGCGCAATACCAAGTGTGTGACCTACTTCATGAGCAGACAGTTGCTTAATTCTGTCAAGTGCTAGGTTTAGCTCATTGCTGGTATCATCAAAAGCCTCTATTGATCCATCTGCGAACGTATCGGCATAAGGAGAAGTGAAACCAGTAGCAATTAAAAAATCTTGCCTTACTCGTAAACTTCCCAGCGTGACGTGTCCCTTAATAATTTCTCCTGTACGCGGATCTCTCACCGAATAACCATAGGACCAGCCGCGAGTTGCTCTGTGCACCCACTGAATAATATTATAGTTAACATCCATAGGGTCGGCATAGGCAGGTAATACTTTCACTTGAAATGCGTCAACGTAACCGGCGGCTTCAAACGCGTCATTCCACCACATTGCGCCTTCTTTCAAAGCACTCATAATAGGCTCTGGTATGCCAGGGTCTAAATAATAAACGATAGGCTCAACCGCTTCGCTTTTATCAGCATCGGGATTTTTTTTGACTAAACGATGGCGAGGAATAAATGCTTGTTCCATGTTAGCTTCAATAGGCACTGAATAGTCGAGATAACTATTTTTTAAAAAGCCTGAAAAAGAATGAAATTTTCTTGGCTCATAATTATCATCGGGTAAAGCTACAAAAGAGTGATGCAGGTGCACTGTTATACTGTTAGCGTCAGGCGTAACATCTCGTATATATTGGCCTTTTGGCGAACCGCCAAATGTTACCAAAGCCTCCAACTCGGTATTTTTAGTAAATGATTTAGTTCGCGGCAAATATATCCCTGAGCGGGTTTTATCAATACTATAAGCGCCCTGTCCGCGGCGAGTAAGCCTGTCTGATATACCGTGAATATCCGAAAGTAGAAACGCGGTATAGTTAATTGCAACCGTGCTGTCGGTTTCATCTACAATTTCAAAACCTGCTATGACCGATTTGGCGAAGGCTTCACTAATACTTTTACGCTCTGCCGCATTTTCAGTGATAGCGCGATAGTCTGTATTTATTTGATTTAAAAGTAATTTATT
>JBLIGC010000005.1:0-67955 GCA_047636735.1 Glaciecola sp.
AACTAGCCAACTAGCATACACATGTCACTTTTACTATTACAGGCGAAAACAGTGGATCATACTTTTATTAGCATTATATCTTTAATGGCCATAGCGGTCTTTTTAGTGTGGTTCTTCAAGCGTATTTCATTACCCCCTATATTGGCGTACTTAGTGGCCGGCGTGGTCACAGGTCCTGAATTGTTAAAACTATTTACTAACCCCGACGATATGCATTTAGCGGCGGAGGTGGGCATTGTGTTTTTGTTGTTTAGTTTAGGCTTAGAATTTAGCGTAGCGCGTATGGTGGCTATGAGGCGGCTTGTATTTGGTGTGGGCGCGGCTCAGATGTGCCTAACAACCGCAATTCTTGCCGCTATTGGACTGCTGTTTGGGCAAAGTATGACCGCTTCACTTATTATTGGCGCAAGTATTGCGCTGTCGTCTACAGCCATTGTTATAAAGACTATAGACGGACAAGGAAAATTGAATACCCAACGCTCACAGTTAGCGGTGAGTATTTTATTATTTCAAGATATTGCCGTGGTGCCTTTACTCATAATCATACCCTTACTGAGCGCTACTTCAGAAATTAGTATTGGCAATGCGATATTGATTTCCTTGATTAAAGGTATAGTGGTGGTTGCGCTATTATTGTCTATAGGTAAATGGTTATTGCCGCGTATTTTCAACGAAATAGCTAAAACAAAAACCGATGAGCTGTTTGTATTAAGCACAATATTAATTGCATTATTAGCCGCAGGCACTACATTTGCATTTGGTTTGTCGATGGCGCTGGGCGCGTTTTTGGCCGGTATGATGCTAAGCGAATCACAGTATAGGCATCAGCTTGAATCTGACATACGACCGTTTCGCGATATCCTCATGGGCATCTTCTTTGTTACCGTAGGCATGAAGCTCGAACTGAGTGTGCTGTTAAGTGAACTTCATATTATTGTATTAGGCATAGTCATTTTAGTTGTTGTGAAGGTGGTTGTAGTTAGAATCTCTGCCTGGATAAGCCGAGAAAAAGCAGAAGATGGCTGGGCTGCAGGCTTTAAGCTGGCGCAAATGGGCGAGTTTAGCTTTGTTATTATTGCCTTGGCGCTTGAAAATCAACTCATCTCTAAAGAACAGTCGAGTATATTGGTGTGCATGGGTTTATTTAGCATGGCAATTACGCCGTGGTTAATAGATAAAAGCGGGCCTTTTTCGCTTGCGCTAGTAGGCAATAAAAGCGGTGCTGTAAACCTTGAAAGTATCGCACCAAAGTCTACGTTAATGCAAAACCATGTGATTATTTTAGGCTTTGGACGAGTAGGGCAGTCTGTTGCCCGTATGCTAAAGCTAGAGGCTGTGCCTTTTCAAGCTATCGACATTGATCCTATTCGTGTACAAGAAAGCCGCAATGCCGGTGAACCTGTACTCTATGGCGATGGATCCCAAAAAGACATTCTCACAACAGCGAATATTGCCCAAGCCACATCAGTAATTATTACCTTTGATCAGCATTCAAAAGCAATGCAAGTCATTAATACCATTAAGGCAATCAATCCTGCCACGGTGGTGCTGGTAAGAACTCGCAAAGACCATCACTTGCAAGAATTATTTGATGCGGGCGCCTCGCAGGTTGTGCCTGAAATGCAAGAAGGTAGTCTAATGTTAATCTCGCAGGTGCTGCATTATTCGGGTATTCCTATGTCGCGTATCTTAAAGCGAATTCGTAATGAACGAAAGCAAGGCTACGAGCACATGCACGGATTTTTTCCTGGTGAGACTACGGAAATAAACTTTGAAACCTCTGACAAACTAGAATTTCTGCATGCCATTGTTATGACAAACAATGCCTTTGCTGTGGGTAAAAGCATTGAAGAGTTGGGAATAACGAATAAGCGGGTGAAATTGATATCCATCCGCAGAAACGGCAAAGAGCAAGAGCACCCGTCGCCCGATTACCTTATTGAATCACAAGATGTCGTGGTTATTTCAGGTAAGCCTAGACGAGTCGAGAGGATTGAAAAGTATCTCCTAAACGGCGGTTAATTAAGGGCTTGTTGGTTGTGGGTTACTCTAGCACCAACACCCAGGGCTACTTCAAGCGAAGGTTTGCATCCTATGGCTTGGGACTGACTACCGCTAAGCCATTTTTAAATTTGCCAATTACGCAAAATCCGCTGCGTTTATAGTGAGTCGAACTCTTTGTTTAACTGATATTTTTCGTCAGTAACTATTTTTTCTAAAACAGCGATGCGCTCAGCCATGAATTCTAATTCTTTTTGCATTTGTGTGTTCTGTGATTGTAATGGGCCCTCAAATGTCTTGCTTTTCTTACTTGGTGATCGGTTCTTACTTAAGCTTACAATAGCCCAACAAATAATTGCAACAATAGCGACGGCAGTCATATCCATTCCTTATTCTCCTTTAATAATCAACAATAAAATACATGATGAAGAAACACCTAATTTCTTTATACTAGAGCAACTTCTCCATCAACACTAGTGATTATGAAGGTTTCTTTATTAATGATGGAACTTATATAGCAAGATTATTGCCATATAGGTAAGTTGTTGAATTGCTTGTGTTATGCTGTTTTTATTTGAAAAATTCAAAATTTAAAGTAACAAATACAACCAAAACTTGGTCAAATAAAAAAGTCATTTAGTCAATAAAACCAATTAATGAAGAGTGTAAACAGCAAAATGAAACAATATAATTTATGAGTAATGCTATAGAAACTCCATTTAAGCAGCATAAGTATTTTATGGAGAAAGCTATTGAGCAGGCAAAATTAGCAGAGCAAATCGGTGAAATACCCGTAGGTGCGGTAGTTGTGTTAAATCAGCACATTATTGGAGCAGGCTATAATCGGTCCATCTCCGAAAAAGATCCATCTTTGCATGCTGAAATGGTGGCGATTAGAAATGCGGCAAAAACACTTGGAAACTACCGACTGATTGATGCGTCTATTTATGTCACACTTGAGCCATGTAGCATGTGTGCTGGGTTGTTAGTTCATAGTCGTTTGAAACAGTTGGTATTTGGCGCCCATGATTTAAAAACAGGGGCTGCCGGCTCGGTAATGAATATAGTGCAGCATGATGCGTTAAACCATAAAGTGGACGTTGTATCGGGTGTGTTAGGCGACATATGTAGTGAACATTTGTCGCAATTTTTTAGTGCTCGCCGAGCGCAAAAAAAAGCCCATAAAGCTGCGCTTAAAAGTAGTCTGTAAAGCGCAGTATAAAGGATAAATATTGGTAAGCTAAATATTCGTATTTAATAGCAGCAGGGGATAGGCAAGTGCGGCTGTTTTTAAGGTGTGGTAAACGAATAAAGCACGCCAAGCTTGCATAGGGTTTATTAACAAGTTCCTTGAAATTCTAGGGCCAACTCAGCACCGTCAAACTGTTTGCGTCTTAATAATACTCTGTGGTGCAATTTTTTAATTAATACTCTGCGCTGATTGTTATTACGAAGTCGTTTTGTACGACTTAGGCTATTATTCTTTTTCATTTTTTACTCCATTCAAAGAAACGAATCTTATGTCGTTCGTTCCCTTATATTATTCATTTTTCATCATTAAATTTAATTTGCTTATTTTATCGTTCTTTTACTTTAGTCCTTGATAATATCTAATTATTGTTACATGAGCGCTTTGTAAAGATGACATGTTATATTCGCGCTCCACTTACCGTTTTCATCAGTTGGTATATTAAGCAAGTAATACACCAACTGTATGACAGATTTGTGTAAATTTTTTGACAGTATTTAATCGAAAGGTTCAACATAGGCATCAAAACGTAGCGGATGTATAATTTACACCGTGTAAACAAGGACTCTCGCCTTAATTCACGCTAGTTTTATGGTGCTATCGACTTTGGTATTTTATTCGGTTGAGGGTACTGGCGGTGCGCTGTCTTCAATGGTTTCTTTTAAGACTGTGGCTTTTGTGTCGCTAGGGTCATCAAACGTGCTGTCTGTATTGTCATCAATGTTATTAGGATTGTCATTATCGCCTTCGATATTTGCGTTAATATCGATCGATACTTCCAAATTTTCCTCTAACCACATTAGACTATCATAATATCGGCGAATGTTCTCTACATAATTTACTGCTTCGTTGCCTCGAGCGTATCCAAACCGCGTTGTTTTATAATATTTCTTTTGGCGAAGAAGCGGCAGGTGTTTTCTAACATCTATCCATAGGTCAGGGTTATAACCTTGGCGCTGGGTAATACGCCGCGCATCTTCTAAGTGTCCTAAGCCGACATTGTATGCTGCAAGTGCCATCCACTCGCGATCCGGTGACTGAATTCTGGCAGGAATGCGTTTTAACAAACTACTATAATAACGAGCGCCGCCGTTAATACTCTGTTCGGCGTCAGTTCGCTTCTCAATACCCATGTCTGAAGCGGTTGCTCGGGTAAGCATCATCATGCCACGAACACCCGTAGGAGATACCGCATCAGGATCCCAATGACTTTCCTGGTAAGCCATAGCGGCAATTAAACGCCAATCAACATCGCCAGCATGAGCTTCGAACATCTCTCTGTATTTAGGCAACTTACTTTTGATAGAACGCATAAATGCACGAGTATCAACAAAATCAAAACTTCTAACATGCCCGAAGTATTTATCTTCGAGCACAGCTAGTTTTCCACTTGATTGTAGATCACCAAAATATTCAAGCAGGGCTGCACGCAACGAATCGTCGGTGTCTCTATTTAGCATCCAACCTAGTTTTAAGGTGTCTGTAATCGAAAAACCTATGCCTAAGTTTGGATATCGCCGCCTGGCGACGGCCAAAATATTAGAGTCGGATATTGTGTAATCAAGCTCGCCATTGGCGACCATTTCTAAAAGCTCTTCAATATCTTTTTCCGCAGTTTCTTGCCAAGAAAAATTAGCTATGCCGATCGCTTTTTCTTGCATCGGTTCGCGATATAAGTCATTTGCAATGATGGTAAGATCACCTTCAAGATCGTTTAAATCTCGCGGGCGGTCTTCACCTTTTTGATAAACTAGTTCGAAATTGAGTGTTTGATATGCGGGACCAAACTTATATTCTCGCTGGCGGGCGTCGGTCATTGTGATGTTGGCGGCAACTAAATCGACTCGCTTTGCGTCTAGTTGCTCAATTAGTTCAGCGTAAGAGTAATATGGATAGACCTCTAGTTTCACTTCAAGAAAGTCGGCAAAACCTTTCGCCAGTTCAAATTCAAACCCTTCTTGGGTGACAGGACCATTATAATAAGTGGTACGTCCATAAATGGACCCTACCTTTAAAACGCCATCGTCTAAAATACGGGCAAGCTCTGTATTATTAGTATAGGGTTGGCAACTCGACAATAGTATCGTTATTATTAGCACAAACAGGACCTGCATAGCGTCAACAAAACGCTGTGTTAACAAACGGCTTTTCGACCCGGCAAGTATATAGAGCTTATATAGCTTTTGAATATTATTCATCTATTGAGTGATAGCCTTAGTGCCTCGTTGTTTTTTTGTACACGAATGTAAATACGTTACCACATGATTTTATCTTTTATTTCGTGAAATGCGTAATTTACCTCTGATTATTCCTTTTGTGACTTTTATGTTAACCATGCATCAACCGCCCTGATGTTAAGATAATGACGAATTCTTTGTTGTTTATCTACAAAAAGATGAAAAAAAGAAACATGCAGAGGCGAAATCTAATCGCCAAAAGCCTTATCAAACCATTTTGTTTCCTCTATACTTAACGCTACATTTTATGTGTGTTATTAACAAGCACTGGCGCTAATTTATGTCAGCAATACGCATGGTATATTTGCATTTATTCAAACCCGGTGGATTAAAACTATGCTCAATTTGTTTGGCTCGTCAATGCTGTCTGATTTTAACAAACAAAAACTCATTAAACAGCTTAAGCAACAAAGTATAAGTGTAAGCGATATTTGTGCTCATTATGTTCATTTTGTTGATACCAACAAAGACCTTTCCAGTGAACAACATCAAACTCTCAATAGTTTGTTAACATACGGGCCAAAATCGACAGCTTCCAAGCCGCCCACGGACGAAAATTTAGCCGTTCTTATTGGCCCACGCGCAGGCACTATTTCACCATGGTCAAGTAAAGCGACCAATATTGCCATTAACTGTGGGCTTGGGGCTATAAATCGTATTGAGCGAGGAGTTGAGTATAAGTTTTGGGGCAAAAATTTAAACGATCACTTGCACCTAATCCAAACCGCTATTCATGACCGCATGACTCAAATGGTTCTACCCAGCTACCATGATGCCACCTATTTGTTTGTGCAAAGTGAAGCAAAAACATTACAAGCTGTAGATGTATTAGGCCTTGGGCGAAAAGCCTTACAAGACGCTAATAAAACCCTTGGTCTTGCCTTGGCAGAAGACGAAATTGACTACTTAAAAACAAGCTTTGAAACGCTTGGACGCAATCCTCACGATGTTGAACTGTACATGTTTGCGCAAGCTAATTCAGAACACTGCCGACATAAAATATTCAATGCGGATTGGACCATAGACGGCAAAGCGCAGCCCAAATCATTGTTTAAAATGATTAAAAATACATTTGAAACAACACCTGAGTTTGTGTCATCGGCGTATAAAGATAACGCGGCGGTTATGGATGGCTTTACTGCGGGGCGATTTTATGCGGATCCTATTACCGATCAATATGGCTACAATCACGAGCCTATTGATATATTGATGAAAGTGGAAACGCATAACCATCCTACAGCTATCTCTCCGTTCCCAGGCGCTGCAACAGGATCTGGCGGCGAAATAAGAGACGAAGGGGCAACTGGCCGAGGCTCGAAGCCTAAAGCTGGTCTGGTAGGATTTAGTGTGTCCAACCTAAATTTACCCAATCAAGCCCAACCTTGGGAGAAGCCATACGGAAAGCCTAGTCGCATAGTTGATGCACTTGAAATAATGACCCAAGGACCTTTAGGTGCAGCAGCATTTAATAACGAATTTGGACGGCCCAATATATTGGGTTATTTTCGTACCTATGAACAAAGCGTAAACAGCTTCAATGGTGTTGAGGTACGTGGCTACCATAAACCAATTATGCTAGCCGGTGGACTAGGCAACATAAAACGAAGTCATATTGAAAAGGGCGAAATTACCAAAGGTGCAAATCTTATCGCTCTAGGCGGTCCTGCCATGAATATTGGCTTAGGCGGCAGTGCCGCTTCGTCTGTTGCATCTGGCCAAAGTAATCAAGATCTAGATTTTGCATCAGTGCAGCGTGAAAATCCTGAGATGGAGCGCCGTTGCCAAGAAGTAATTGATAGATGCTGGCAACTAGGCGACAACAATCCAATTCAATTTATTCACGATGTAGGGGCAGGAGGCTTATCAAATGCTTTTCCTGAGCTTGTCAATGATGCTGGTCGTGGCGGCGTATTTGAATTAAGAGAAGTACCATGTGATGAGTCTGGTATGTCACCTCTAGAAATTTGGTGTAATGAATCCCAAGAGCGTTACGTAATGTCGGTAGCGCCAGAAAACTTAAGTTTATTTTCACAAATATGTGAGCGAGAGCGGGCCCCATTTAGAGTTGTTGGGCATGCCACGCTTGAACAACACCTCACCGTTAGCGATCGGAAATTTGGCAACAAACCTATAGACATGCCTCTTAATGTATTACTAGGAAAACCGCCTAAAATGCACAGAGACGTTACCAGCACGTCGGCTAAAGGTGACAATTTTGACGCCCAAGATATCGACTTAGCCGATGCCGCTGCGAGATTGCTGGCATTACCTACCATTGCTGACAAAACCTTCCTAATTACCATTGGTGATAGAAGTGTAACGGGCATGGTTTGTCGCGACCAAATGGTTGGGCCGTGGCAAGTGCCAGTGGCAGATGTAGCCGTAACAACCGCATCGTTCGATTCCTATTATGGTGAAGCTATGGCGATTGGCGAGCGTACACCTGTTGCCTTGCTAAATCATGCTGCGGCTGCACGTTTAGCGGTGGCCGAATCGCTTACTAATATCGCTGCGGCTAATATTGGCGAAATCAACCGGATTAAGCTTTCAGCAAATTGGATGGCGCCGGCAAACCACCCCGGTGAAGATGCTGGACTATATGCAGCAGTCAAAGCAATAGGTGAAGAATTATGCCCAGCATTAGGCCTAGCTATTCCCGTTGGCAAAGACTCTATGTCTATGCGTACGGCATGGCTTGATGAAACTGGCGAAGGTGTAAACGAAAAATCGGTTACCTCGCCTTTATCCTTAGTAATTACTGGCTTTGGGGCAGTAAAAGACGTACGTAAAACGTTGACTCCCGAACTTACGGTTAACATTGAATCAAGTTTGTTGCTAATTGATTTAGGTAAAGGCAAAGCGCGTATGGGTGGTTCTTGTTTAGCCCAAGTGTACAATGCAATAGGTCATGAAGTACCTGATGTAGACAGCGCAAGCGACTTACTCAATTTATATAATTTAATTCAAAAGTTAGGCGAAAAAGAACTAATTCAGGCTTACCATGACCGCTGTGACGGAGGCTTATTTACTACTGTTGTTGAAATGGCTTTTGCCGGTAACGCGGGTATTAATATAGACCTCACGGGACTTACGCGGGAAAATGAGAATAGCCATAACAGTAATTTGGCAAAAATATTGTTTAACGAAGAAGTAGGCGTAGTTATTCAGGTTGCCGCTGTCGATTTAGCCGCGGTACAGACTATTATTCATGCATTTTCATTAAGTGATTGTGCGCATGAAATAGGTCATGTGAATATGCAAGATAAAATTAGCTTTAGTCATAATGAAAAAATAGTGTTGGAAAATACCCGCACACATTACAGACTTGCATGGGCAAGCACCACCTTAGCTATGCAATCGCTACGTGATAACCCACAGTGCGCACTTCAAGAGCATGCTGTTAGGGCTGATAATAAAAATCCCGGTTTACATGCCGACTTAACTTTTGATGTTCACCAAGATGTTTCAGCGCCTTTTATTAATAAGGGCGTTAAGCCAAAAATAGCCATTTTACGCGAGCAAGGCGTAAACTCTCATGTTGAAATGGCAGCAGCCTTCAATCGTGCTGGGTTTGATGCTATTGACGTTCATATGAGCGATTTGGTGGCTAAACGTAAACAGCTTCGCGATTATAAAGGTATGGTAGCTTGCGGAGGCTTTTCCTATGGTGATGTTTTGGGTGCAGGTGAAGGCTGGGCAAAGTCAATCCTGTACAACGATTATTTACGCGAGATGTTTGCTGAGTATTTTGCTAATACCAGTACTTTTAGCTTAGGCGTGTGTAATGGTTGTCAAATGTTGTCCAATTTGAAATCGCTTATTCCTGGGGCTGATGATTGGGCGCATTTTGTAGAAAATAAGTCGGCTCGTTTTGAAGCCCGCGCAGCAATGGTTGAAATACAAAAGAGTCCTTCAATACTGTTAAGTGACATGCAAGGCTCGCGTATGCCAATTGCGGTTTCGCACGGTGAGGGCCAAGCTGAGTTTGCATTAGCGCATCAGTTAGCGTCATTAGAGCAGCAAAGCTTAGTATCAATGCGCTTTGTTGACAACTATGGCAAGGTGACCGAGCAGTACCCTGCTAATCCAAATGGATCAGTCAATGGTATCACCGGGCTTACCTCAACTGATGGGCGTGCTACTATTATGATGCCTCATCCTGAGCGAGTATTTAGAGCTGTTACTAACTCTTGGCGTGACCCAAGTTGGGCAGAAGACAGTCCATGGATGCGTATGTTTAGAAATGCCAGAGTGTTTATTAACTAAACATAATAGTTAAACTCAAACCCCAAGGACTTATTGCTCATTTATAAGCACTGCATTATTGGTATAGCGTTTGCACAATAATGCAATACAAGCTAACGTTGATGGTCTATGAAGTTAGAATTCAACATAAATGAATAGTCACATAATTACGTTCATGCCAGTAACGTTTGCTTGTAATAACGCGTCTTTGAGCATCAAGCCTTAATTCTTGCTCAATATGTTTTGTTGATTAACTATTCTCATGTTGCCGGTGATCATATTTTGAAAGCTATTAAATCTACTGGCTTCATCTAAATCTTCAAGACTTGCCTCTAAATTACCTAAAACATAATGCATTACCGCACGGTTGTTATAAGAAATAGCAGAGGCATTGCCTGTGTTAACGGCGGCGTTGCAGTATTGGTTTGCCTGTTCCATATCTTTAATCGCTAAATGGGCGACGCACAGGTTATCAAGAAGCGGTTTACGCAAAGATGCGGTTGACGTTTTAGCCAAACCCGCTTTACTCTTACGGATACCCTGTTCAAATTTTCCTGATTCAATTTCTCGCACACCAATGACTTCAGCCACACTGGTTTTTACCATTAGTCGTAAACCTTCGGATGCATCAGTTGCTGATGCATGGCTTACCGGTATTATCATTAGCATAGCTAATACTGCTGGAGAAAATGATTTGATTGCGGTTTTCATAATTACCTTCCTTTACGCTTTAAAATAGTGGTTTACGACTGACTTATAATGCGTCATGTCTACTGATTCATGTTTACTTGGACGACTTGCCTTGCACCTCATGAGTTTGATTAGTATGGTTGCCTAGTCGGAAAAATTCCTGAGGAATCACAGATAAAAAGCCGATAAAATTGTGATGGAAAACCGATGTTGGTGTTTATATACCCAAATACTAGGGTAATAATTAAGTGAGACCAAATAATTGACTGAACAAGCACTGCCTGAAAACGGTTATTTTCGTTTAGATGACTACTACGTTGATGTGGGCGATCATAGAGTATTTCATGCTGATCAAAATCGTCACCTCGAGCCCAAAGCCATGCATGTGCTTTATCAGCTTGCTTTATGTGCTGGAGAAACCGTTAGTCGACAAGAACTGATGGATAAGGTATGGCATGGACGTGTGGTGATAGATGATTCTTTGACACGAATCATCTCGCAGCTTCGCTTAAGCTTCAACGATAGTAAAACTCGTCAACTAATTCAAACGGTGCCTAAAAAAGGTTATAGGCTATCGGCAGATGTCATTTGGTTGACAAGGCAAGAGTTTATTAAGCTAAGGATAGTAAAAGGCACAAAACCTAGTGCGGTATTGTCCTTGTCTTCTAATAAAGGCAAATTTGCAGCACTTATAATGTCTATCTCTATACTTGTTGTGGTTTTATTAGCGTTAGTACCTGAAATTTTTGAGCGTCAGGCATCTCTTCCCGAAGTGTTGGCTAAAGAAATACCTCTGGATATTGAAAAAAACAGCACAAAGACGGAAACTACCATCGCATTTTTACCATGGCGTAATTTTACTGGCGATGCTGGTAATGACTACCTAGCTGAAATGCTTCCAGAGGAGTTGTCAATTACTTTGTCTAAATTAGGTAAGGTAACGGTGTTGGCACACTATTCTTCTCTTGCTCTTGCCAGAGACGACGGTGCATTAGACTCTTTGCTTGAGCAATTGAACCTTAAGTATTGGGTAGAAGGCAGTATTACTGAGGCGAATGAGCGAATTAGGGTTTTGGTGCGCTTGGTTGAAAAACAGAGTAATAACGTGATTTGGTCACAAGTATTTGAAGAAGATATGCAACAGCTGTTGACATTAAATGCCAAAATTGTGTTTGACATCAACACCCAATTGTTTGGGCAAAACGCACAAGCAAGTTTTGTAGCAGAATCACAAAGCGTCGATATTAATGCTTACCGAGCGTATCTTCAGGGAAATTACTGGTGGATGAATGGGAAAACCAGCGAGTGGTTTTTTCGCGCAGAATTATCATTTTTAAAAGCAACTGAACTGGCCCCTAATTTTGCCGCTGGGTTTGGTAGTTTAGCGTTTATTTACGCTAGGTATAATTATCACGATATCTATATGGAAAAGGCAGTCGCTGTTGCAAAGGCTACAGCGGCTATCGAAAAGGCCCTGCAACTTAACCCTGATGACAATAACGCCTTAATAGCTGGCGCCTTATTGGCTATTGAAGACCTGCGGTTTGAAACAGCCCAGCAATTGCTCAATAAAGTATTAGGCGAAGATGCTTCAAATACCAAAGCACTATATGTCTATTCAGAGCTGGCCTTGGCTATGAACCAGTTTGATGTCGCGCTCACTTATGCTGATAAAGCGCTTGGACTGGATCCCCTATCTCCTTGGATTAATGTAAACAAAGCCATTGTGCACTTTTGGCGTAATGAGTTGGCCGAAGCGCTGGCGTTAGTCGATCATGCCATTGATGTAGATAGTAACTACACATGGGCTTATGTTTGGAAAGCCAAAATACTCAGCCAAAGGGGAGAGGTCGCCGGGGCCATTGAGGCAATGAAAGCTTGTTTACAAATTGATGATGGTTCGCCAGTCAATAGTATTTATTTGGCAATGCTATACAGTAAGGCTGAAATGCCCAAGCAGGCGCAACAATGGTTTGCTCATACCGCATCGCTTTATGGCGATTCTCCCGACGCCAGATTTTGGCAAAGTTATTTAAGCTTTATCAAAGAAAAAGAAGACCTTGATATAACGCGCCAACTAGTCAATCAGGTCACTTTAAAAACGACTCGTTTTTTTAGTATAGTGCCTTTGCAAAAGGCCTTACTGTTATCACAACCTAAGCTAATAGAACAAGCCTTGCCACAATTTTTATCGCGTATTGAGCTCCCGGACCAATCTGGGTTTTGGGTTAACCATCACAATAAATACAGTGCCTATGCTGCCTTAGAATTAATGCAGCAGCTAGATAGTGCTGAATATGGTAAACAACTAGCCACACTAAATGCTCACATCAAGGCATTTGAGCGTAAAGTTATTTTACAACAGTAAGCAGTTATTAAGTAAAGCGCTGCACAACACTGAGGCTTATTTGGTTTTATTGGAAGTTTTATGTCCAATAAAGTGCATATTTGTAACTTAACTAGCCAAATGGGCGCTTGCCTCTGCTTTTTTTCTTATTGAAAACTCATAAGCTGTTGAATTTTATGTATAAAGTGTAAACCTCATAAATGGCATAATTCTTCCATAACCACAGGTGTTAAGTGAAATTCTCTAGGAAAAATATATGATCAATTTATATCACTTTCTTCATTTATTATGGCGTTTAGACATTAGCGTTTGGCAAGTAAATCAAGCAAACAATTTCCATATTACAAACCAAAAGTAAACCTTAATTTATAGTTATTGCTTATATTTCATTGCAAAGGGCGATTAAAAGATTCTAAATATGTGGAAAAAAGTGAGCCAAAGTTCTTCATAGTGTCAGTATGCTATACAAAACGATGTAGACCAAGGTGCATACTTCCTCATAAATCCAATTATATGTAAAACAGCACACTTTGCTCTTTTAGAGGAATATAGGAGAATATGAACATATTAGACTACCTCATTATTTGTGCTTATTTGCTTGGCTTAATAGTTCTTGGGTTTTGCTTTCAAAACCAATCGGGGAAATCAGATTATTTTTTAGGTGCAAGGACAATTGGTTGGAAGCCTTTGTCATTATCTATAATGGCAACCCAGTTATCTGCCGTGAGCTTTATTTCGGCACCCGCTTTTGTTGGTTTGCGCGAAGCAGGAGGTCTAATTTGGCTGTCTTATGAAATCGCCTTACCCATCGCCATGTTACTGTTATTGTACAAAGTACTTCCTTACTTACACAGCACTGGGGTTATCAGTGTATACGACTTTTTGGAACAGCGCTTTGGCTTCTCTACGCGCATATTATTAAGCGTTGTCTTTCAAATTAGTCGCTCGTTTGCTACCGCCATTATGATTTACGCGGTGTCTATTATTTTGCAAGGGGCTATTGG
The DNA here is from genome assembly GCA_047636735.1 of Glaciecola sp. GTDB lineage: Bacteria > Pseudomonadota > Gammaproteobacteria > Enterobacterales > Alteromonadaceae > Glaciecola. The sequence goes on from JBLIGC010000005.1 coordinate 13,774, forward strand.
TTTAGCTTTTTGGCAAAGTATTTTATGTATTGGCTTAGTAACCATCATTTACTCATTACAAGGTGGTATGAAGGCAGTTGTGTATGGCGATGCCCTACAAATGCTAGTTATTATATTAGGTGCGCTGGGTTGTTTGGCCTTTGGTTTATACCATATAGGCGGCGTCAGTAACTTTTTGGCGCTTGTTGAGCCAGATAGACTTCAGGCTGTCGATTTTAAATCAACTGGATTTGATGGTGATGGATTCGGTTTTTGGCCTATGTTGTTTGGTGGTATAATTCTGTATGCGTCGTACTATGGATGTGACCAGTCTGAGGCCCAGCGTAGCCTTGCGGCTAAAGACACGCAAGAATTAAAAAAAATGATCATGGCGGCCAGCTTTCTGCGCTTTCCAATTACCTTAATTTATTGTGGTGCAGGATTAGTAATAGGTACTTTAGCTTTAAATACACCCGAGTTTATGAGTCAAATCCCAGCTAACAATCCTGATTGGATGATGCCTATCTTCATTGTTAACTATATGCCAAACGGAGTTATTGGCTTGTTATTAGTCGCTATTCTAGCCGCGGCTATGTCATCGCTTAGTTCAGCTATTAATAGTTTGTCGGCAGTATCGCTGGAAGACTATTGCCGATATACCCAAACAAGCTTTACCGCTAAAGAATATATGCTAAAAGCCCGCTTAGCAGGGATCTTTTGGGGAATAGTTACCTTAACCTTAGCTTTTTTTGCTGGCGATATTGCGCCCACCGTCATAGAAGCAATTAACAAAGTAGGCTCGGTATTCTATGGACCAATTTTAGCGTGTTTTGTACTCGGTTTTGCGACTACAAAAATAGGCGGCCGACATGTAAACTACGGCTTGTTGTTCGGCGTTGGAATAAACATAATATTATGGTTATTTGTGCACAGTGTATTTTGGTTTTGGTATAACCTAATTGGCTTTTTAATGACCATAGCAACTGCATATTTGACTATGCTAGTAAGCCCTACAAAGATAAAGTTGCAGGCATCTCATACGCTTTTCAACACCAACAATCCTCTTAATTGGGTAAACGCATTATTAATGCTAGCCTGGTCGCTTATTATTATTGTTGTTTGCATGCAATTGCCAAGATGGCTTTCATAAAACTGAGGCGATATTATGTTTAAGAAGCATCAATGCCGCTCCTTGACTACTCGTAATATGTTCATCTACAGTTTACTAAGCTAAACACGCTTTTGGTGTATTTCGCGGTTTATTTGTTTTTGATTAGGATGCTTTTTAAGCAGTACATATACGCCGGCTAAACCACCGTGTTGCTTTAATGCGGTGTGATAAGCAATAACCGCTTGTATTTCACTAAGCCACCGGTTTACATAGCTCTTCATAAACCCAGGGAAGGGTTTGGATTGTAATCCCAAACCATGGTCCACAAGTAATGTACGTATTCCTCGCTCATGGCAATCGGTAATGGTATTAAAAAGAGCCAGTCGTGCATCATCAAATTTGACGCCTCGCAGTGATAAGCGCGAATCTATTTGATACTTACCCAAGCGTAGCTTTTTAAATACACCTTCTTGAACGCCATCTTGTTTATACGACAAAAAATCATGGGGATCCAGTGGCGTAACGTTATCCACACTTAGGCCATTATCATCAAGTGCAATTTGCTTTTCTAGCGCTTCACGCTTGAGTCGTTGGCTAAGGGTTTCATTGTATCGGGTCGCCACGGTCACTTTGTTTATTTTGGCAATGGGTATTACGTCTTGCATTTCAGACATGAAAGTGATGTTTTGGTCGTCTTTTGCATTCATCAAGTTTTCCCTTAAAATTACACAAAACAAGAAATAGCTTCCTCAATAGGGATACAAGCTGTGACCTATTTTTTCGCAGGGAGCCAGCATAAGTGGGTAACAGATACAAGCAGATTTGCAAGTCAAGGCTAAGTAAATAGAGCCTTTTTAGCTGTGTCTAATTTACCAAATAACATTCTTTAAGGCTATTTTTATCGTTGTTCTCAGATAAAAAATAAAGCAGAAGTGTTCAATTTTTTTCGAATATTATTTTTAATAAGTAGTTGCTGCGTTGTGTCATGCTTGCTTACAACAGTGACCGACACACACCTGTATATCCATGCACAATTTTTATGCAACGGTGGTATTAAGACTAAAAAGTACTCCGGCGTAAAGTCGACAAGCGTTTATGCTATCGCATGCTTAGCCCCGTTTAATTTAAAAGTCACTACCTCAATTGCGTGTGAATTAAGCTCACCGGAATTTGCAATGCTAAACGACTGAGCAGCTATTCGTCAACAAGTAGTCATGAATAGCCGCAAAAGCAGAGTGTCGATAAATGTGCTGGTTTCATATTGTTATAATAGGCTCATTTGCAGCAGATTAATGTGTTTTCCATAATACTGAAATTTGAAGTAATTAATCAAAGTATGCTCATTAAAGATTTGTTTATGGCAGTTGAAGCCTAGGTTAAGGTTTTATGTTGGTATTAATAATACACCGTTAAATATACTTTAGTATATTTTTACTATATCAACACTAGGAATAGGTGTACTCTTAAAATGGTGGAGTATTTTTACTATAATTGTAATTCAAGTCTCGTTTTTATGTGTATAAGGAACCTCTGTTGTCAAAAAGCGATGCGTTTAATCAATCTTTGTTGGACTTTAAACAGCAGTTAGCTCGAAAGCTAATGGCAGGTTTTACTATTTTTTGTACAGTTGGCCTGCCAATTTCCTTGTCTCGGTGGCCTGAGATTGGTTTTCAATTTGTTTTTATCCATCACATCCTGCTTACCGTAATCGCCTACGGATGTTTGTTTCGGCCAAATAAAACTAACTACAAATTTGATTTTATTATTATTATTTTACTGTTAACTTCAATGATTGTGTCCGGCACGTTTTCCTTCGGTTTACAAGCCGGTACAATAACCTTTGCAGTATTTTGCACCTTCTTGATTGCGCTGACATGGGGTTTTTTAGCTGCGCTCGCCTATGCGGTTTGTTGGTGTGCTTACATAATTACGCTTGGTTATTTATTTTCAAATTTATACCTCGAATATACTATTAGTCCTAATGAATATGGCATAACCATAGGCGCTTGGATACTCGTCGCCCTTGGTTCAAGTTTAATTATTATTTTGATGCTAATTACAGCTAAACAAGGTTACCGACATTTTTGTGGGTTGATAGACGAAATAGAACAACAAAAGACTGAAATAGAGCATTTAGCAAACATTGATATTATGACAGGATTCTTTAATAATAGGTTAGCTATGCCTTTGCTTTCGCAGTCAATTAACTTAGCGCAAAGAGAACATTCTAAGGTGGGTGTTGTGTTTATTGATTTAAACGATTTTAAAAAAATCAATGATAGTTATGGGCATGATGCGGGCGACTTCGTATTAAAAGAAACTGCTAGGCGAATGCGAGCTGTTTTAAGAGATATGGACGTTACATGCCGGATTGGCGGCGACGAGTTTTTGTTTATCATTCCAAAAGTAAATGACGTTGAAGAAATTAAAGTAGTTTTAAAGCGCGTTATCGATACTTGGTCTGAGCCTATCCTTTACAAAAAGATTGCGATTTTTGTAAAAGGTAGTATCGGCGTGGCGATGTTCCCTAAAGATGCAAATTCAGCAGAAGAACTTAGACAAAAAGCTGATGTTGCTATGTATTTTGCCAAAGCCAATGGTATTGCTCTAAACTTTTTTGTTTAAATAGAAATATTATATTAGCCCGATATAGGAAAATGAGACTTAACTTATGTGTGCAGAGTGTAAATAATCTTCTAAATTAATCAGTTCCGAGACCGTCATAATGTCGTTATAGTTACGCATATTTGTCTTAAGTGGTCTAGCGCACGGATAGGCGCCTTTATTTATAATAATATTTAGCTGAAATTATTTTACAGGTTTGCCGTAGCCGCTGCCCACATGATGTGTAGCCCTTTTCCAGTTAATATTGTAGTGAATATAGTCATGAAAAAGTTACATTGTGCAGTGAGTAGTCAACAACATAAGTGAGCAATTAAACGCTACCTAAAAGGAATTTGCCTAGACAACTGATGAAACTCAATAATAATCTGCAAATCTCTTTATCACCTCAATTTGCTATATTATGGTACTCAATAATAGCCGGTTTATTGTCTGTGGGCTTAATGGCATTTGTGGTGCTCAATATTGAGGTACAAGAGCGCGCGCATATTGACCGAGTCACGCAAACCTCGGCCAATGGGATAAAAATGTTACTTGAAGAGGATATTCAAGAGCAAGTTATTTCACTAACAAAGCTTGCAGATTTATACAAAACGCCTTTATTAACTAGGCCAAGTGAAACGTCTAGTGAAAATTGGGACATGATCAGTAAAGATTTTTATGAAACGAAACACGGGTATCAGGCTCTTGTTTGGGTCGATAAATCATTCAATTTAGTCAAAATAATTCCGATTAAGGGTAAGCAAACAACAGTCAGTTTTGATTCGGCAATAAAGGACCCTGAACATTTAGCGGAATTAAGGGCTATGCAAATTACAATGCCCACGACTGCTATTTTGCTGCAATCAAGTCTTAAAAATCAAGGTTTAGGAATTTACGTTCCTGTCATTTCAATAACACAATCAGGCAAAGAGTTAGATAGTTTCATCGGCGGTGTGGTTTTATTTGAGGCATACATCAAAAAAGTAATACCTTCCTATTTACTCACTGAACATCAATTCACGCTATTTATTGATGAGCAAGAAATATATTCTGACCCCCCTAAAAATGCTGTAATGCCATCTGCTTGGATAAGACGAGCATCCTTTACCGTAGGCACACAGACATGGCAAATTGACTTAGCACCAAAAAGTAAGTTTCTATCTCGAACACACTTTCACATGATGAAAATTTTGATTGTGCTAGGTATATTGCTTAGCTTTTTTATTGCGGTAGCCGTTTATACCGGTCTTTTTGCTGCCAACAAAGCACACATTATTATAGATGATCGTAAAAAAACAAAGCAACTTTTACACAACTTGCCTGGAATGGCGTATCAAGCTTTAAATAAAAAAAATTGGCCAATGATTTTGGTAAGTGAAGGCAGCCAGACTCTTACCGGATATACCAAGCTGGAATTTGAGCAATATAAAGTATTGTGGGGCAGTCTCATTCACCCTGACGACTATGAGCGCGTGCGCAAAACCATCAGTAATGCCTCAAAAAAAGGTCATGTTTTTGAACTCGAGTATCGCATAAAAACACTCAGCAACGAGATTAAATTGGTATTAGACAGAGGCGAGACCGTTCGTTCGACCTATAACAACGAGGTCGTAATTGAGGGCTTTATTAGTGATATCACTTCTATTAAACAGGTTGAATCTGATCTTATTGATAGTGACGCATTTTCAGAAACTATTGTCAATTCAGTCGTCGAAGCGGTCATTACTATTGATGAAAAGGGATTTGTTAAAAGCTTCAACAATGCTGCTAACAAAATGTTCGGATACAGCTCAGCTGAAATAAAAGACCAAGCACTGACAACGTTAATGCCAAAGACTTATGCCGACAAACATGACAAGTATTTAACGCAATATTTAAGCACTAATCAGGCCCATATTATTGGTAAGGGCCGTGAACTTGTGGCTAAGCGAAAAGATGGAACAACATTTCCTATTCACTTATCGGTGAGTGAATTTCAAAACAATGAAAAAAGAATGTTTGTTGGACTTATTAGAGATATTACGCAACAACGAGCCAGTCAAAACCAAATAGGTTTGCACACGGAACAACTCGCACATGCCGACCGGCTAAATGCACTTGGTGAGATGGCTGCAGGAATAGCGCATGAAATTAATCAGCCGTTAACGGCTATTTCACTCTACTCGCAAACGGCTAAAAACTACTGTGACAGTGAACAATTTGAAAAGCTGCCGGCAATATTTGAAAAAATGAGTGAGCATGCACGCAGAGCTGGCGCGGTGATTGAAAGTGTGCAAATCATGACAAGACAAGGGGACAGAATCAAAGAGGTAGTAAGCTGCCAGATATTAATTGATGAAGTAATAAAGTTGGCGGAATCGGAAGCCAACTTGCGCGAAATAACTATACACGCGTTTGTGTCAAATAAAGTCACAGATTTGTTTGTTGACCGAGTACAAATACAACAAGTTATCCTCAACCTGCTGCGTAATGGAATGGAAGCAATGCATGCAATAAGATATAAAAAAGGCACAATGATAACGATTAAAGCAATACTAAATACGGCAAGCTGCGTTGAAATTGCAATAGAAGATAGAGGCTGTGGTTTATCTGAAAAGATTATTAAGAAACTGTTTACGCCATTTTTGACGACTAAAAAAAATGGAACCGGTATTGGATTATCAATTTCCAAAAGAATTATAGAAGAACATGGTGGTTACATTTATTTTGCTAACAATAAATCCGCTGGCGCCACTTTCTTTTTTACATTGCCCGTTCATAACTTAAGAGACCAAAATGAAGAACTTAATGCAAACCCGAATAAAACTGCCAATGGCAATTAAACAGACCATTTTTATTATTGATGACAATGAAGGTGTTCGTGATGGATTGACAATGTTATTAGATTCAATTGGGCAAGCGTCTCGAACTTTTAATTCAGGTAGCGCGTTCTTAAAAGCATTTAATGCAAAGATGTCAGGGTGTATTGTATTAGATATTCGCATGCCAAAGATGAGCGGTTTGGAGCTTCAGCGAAAACTTATAGAGATAAAGTGTTTATTGCCTATTATTTTTATTACCGGCCACGGTGATATTCCCATGGCTGTAGAAGCCATGCGATTAGGGGCTATCGATTTCATTCGTAAACCGTTTAATGAACAAGATTTGATTGACAGGATTAATGAAGCACTTACGATTGATGAAAAACAACATGAAAAAACTCTGGATAAGCACGCAGATAAAAATAATCTCAATTCACTATCAAAAAGAGAATGGCAAGTCTTTGAGAGTGTCACTAATGGAGCTATGAATAAAGTAATTGCGGCCGACCTTGAGATAAGCGAACGCACTGTAGAGGTTCATCGCTCTCACGTTATGGAGAAGTTGGGAGTTAGGACACTTGCGCAGTTAGTGCGAATTAAAATTAAGAATGAAGCCCTAGAATAGCCACCTGAAGCGACAAGGGTGAATGCGCAAACTGACAAAAAATTAAATTCTAGGGCACAAAAGCTCAGCCCACCTGAGCTTTTGTACGATAAACGGTGAAAAGAATATGTGGCTGCGTTGTGCAAAAATATTGTACTCGCTGCCGATAAAGCTAATATCAACGCCTTAACTATTGGTGCATTAATGTTTGTCGGGTTTATAGTAGTTTTGATCCTTGAACAAATTTTACAGTGGCATCATAGTCATCGATTACCAGACAAACGAAAAAAACCAATTACTTACCTCATATTAATAGGAGATGGCTTATTCCATTTGCAGCGGGCAATTTTATCTATACAGGCGCGGCTGACTTAATCCCTAAGATAAATCAGCAAACCAATGCAAATATTAAAGATAGAGTAATAACCTTAGTAGCATTTATCATAGGTGTTTCTTTATTCATTCTGGTAATGCCGCGTTGAACACGTTTGTTATGCAATGGTTCGGTGTATATTGCCATATCGAAAACGTCACTTTTGTAAAGTGACAAACAAAATTAATATACTAGCGGGTATTGTTTACTCCTTTTTATTTTAATTCACCCATTAAATTGGCCTGAATTTTGTGGTGCTAGTCTGTGTTTGTTTCTGATTTCTTCATCTGATCTATTTTTTTTAACTTCTTAATATCAGCATCCAATATTTTTTCCACGTTTTTACGACCTAAAAATGCAATAGGCGCATAAGGATAACGGCGTTTAAAAAAATTCACTGAAATAATTCCTACTTTAGTTTAAGACGATACATAATCGACGATCTTTCGTACAATATATATGCTGTCGACAATCGATATTTACAATAGCTAGGTTTCATTATATTAGGGTTTATTGTTAGCTTAAATAGTAACCTGTATGAGGTTAATGCAAATAAACCTAACACGCTGGTATTTAATCGTCTGCTTAGAACACTAAAAATCGAACTTCGCGTATTAGTTAATACGTTTTATGTTTTCATTTATTAAGTGACTAAGTATTGTTTTTCATCAATACTATGTAAGTTTTTTGCTTGTAAGCTGTGTACTATTTTCAAGCCTAACGGCACTAATATTCAAACAAGTCATAGGAGTAAATGATGTTAAAAAATATCCCTGAATTATTACATGAAGCCGCCGCAAATTTGCGCTGCATCAGTGTCCGCATTGCAGCAAGTGAGTTAAATGAAAATAAGGATTTATTGATTACCTGCGATGTAGATACGATTCAACAGAATTGCCCATGATACCCATATCTATTCTCGACTTAGCGACTATTGCTCAAGGACACAGCATTGCACAGGCCTTAAACATGACCAAAGCTACTGCAATAGCGGCTGAAGGGCAAGGTTATAAGCGTTACTGGCTGGCGGAACATCATGGCATGAGAAGTGTGGCAAGCTCGGCCACGGCGGTTTTGCTGTCTAACATTGGTGCTGCTACTAATACCATTAGAATTGGAAGTGGTGGGGTGATGTTACCCAATCATTCTCCTTTAGTCATTGCCGAGCAGTTTGGCACACTGGCAGAACTTTATGGCAATCGGATTGATCTTGGCTTAGGGCGAGCACCAGGCACCGACATGCAGACTTCGCTTGCGCTTCGTCGCCATAGCCATGCATCAGTAGACCAATATCCAAAGGACATACGTGAGTTACAAAATTATTTAGGTCCCCAAGCTCAAGCGATATTGGCCGTGCCGGGTCAAAATACTCAAATACCCTTGTGGTTACTAGGCTCTAGTTTATATAGTGCACAACTTGCAGCAGAATTTGGACTCCCCTTTTCATTTGCATCACACTTCGCGCCGGATCAATTGATTGATGCGTTAAGCATTTATCGTCAACGTTTCACAGCAAATAGTGAGAACCCAAGCGCATACTCAATGGCAGGTGTCATGGTTGTACTAGCACAAACGGAGGCTGAAGCTAACTACTTATTTACTTCGGTGCAGCTAAAGTTTCAACAAATGCGTAAAGGAGGAAACACGCCATTTCCAAAACCGGTAGATAGTATGGATGGTCGGTGGGAATTGGCAGATAGGCAAATGGTGGAGCATGTTTTGAAATATGCCTTGGTAGGGACAAAAGAGTCTGTTAAACCGGCCTTATTACGTTTTATTGAAACAACAGGGGTTGATGAGTTGATTGTTTCATTCCCAATTCATAACAAAGATGCTCGACTAACAAGCTTAAGGTTATTGGCTGAACTACGAGACAGCATGTAGGTCGTGATAAAAGCGCAGAGTAAATTTTTATGCCACTGATGCTATATTTAATCAAAAATAAAGGGCTCTTTTTTGGCTTTAATTCTAATCCAGTTCAGGGTAGACCTGACCGACTGGCGTGAAAGGAGATTTTTCTCCATCTTTTGTTTACCAGGAAAGGGGAGCAAGCTAAGGCCAATTAGTATTGTAATTAAGCCTTGACCGGGTAAAACTAACATTAAAATTCCAAACACCAGTAAGCACACACCAAGAATGATTTTTGCAACATTAAGCACGTAGTTTTTTATGCCGCTGTTCATTGTACTTAGGCGATGCTTTTGATTCGCGTCATCGCATGGGTCTTTTTGACTAAGAGCGTTTTTACGAACAAAGAATCGTTTATCCATTTGTGTAATGATATAGCTAATCATAATAAAATAGATGATGGAGGCCGTTGTCGTTAACAAAATTGTGAAGAATATAAAATTATCGCCAAAATTTTCCAGTATATACGTAGCAATTTTGCTGTAGAATTCTTGTAGCACTTTTGTTTTCCGTTATTGATTTAGCAACGCATTATTTGAGTTGGGTTATATGCACGTATTTGAAGAATTGTTTGTTTGGACTTCGATTTATTGGGTAACGATAACAGTTATTTTACATATTAGCTTTTCTCTTGTGACATCGTTACACGTTCTGCTATTTAAAGAAAACGAACGAACATCTCTGGCGTGGATTGGTCTTGTTGTTCTTTCCCCTGTTTTTGGAGGCATGTTCTACTGGCTGTTTGGGATCAATCGTATAAAGAGATTAGCGCAAAAAGAGCATCCACAAACGCTGAAAGAAGATTTTCACCACCAAGATCTAGGCATTAAATTTCACCAGCTACCACAACACTGGCATTGTGCAATTATTTCCGGATATGCAATTCATCCGGTTAATCACGTTGCAGGTAACAAAGTTGAGCCTCTCATTAATGGGGATACAGCCTATCCTGAGATGATCCAATCTATAAATTGTGCTAAGCGTTATATTGTTTTGTCGAGTTATATTTTCGACTACGATTCACTTGGACGCCAATTTGTTACCGCTTTGGCGCAAGCGCATAAGCGGGGTGTCATCGTAAAAGTATTACTCGACGGAATTGGTATTCGATATAGCTGGCATAAATCTGACCGGGCTTTAAAAAAACTTGGCGTTAACACTGCCCGTTTTTTACCGGCAATATCACTTACGAGTATTCGTTTTATTAACCTAAGAAATCATAGGAAAACGCTCTGCGTAGACGGTGAAGTTGCTTATATTGGTGGAATGAACATAAGTAAGAATAATGTCGTTAAATCTGCATCGCACCCTATTGACGATGTGCAGTTTAAAGTAACCGGTCCGGTTATTGACCATATTAGTAAGGTATTTACAGAGGATTGGTTTTTCGCTACCGGGACCTTAATTGAATTTCCGAGTTATAAACCAGACACACTGGCGCAAAAAAACGATAAATCTGTCGTTGCGCGAGTTGTTCAAGATGGACCAGATGAACATTATAACCGAGTACGGTGGACATTAATAAACGCACTGGTTTGCGCACAAAAAAGCGTGAAGATCATGACACCTTATTTTATCCCAGACCAAACATTAATGACGTCTTTGCATGCAGCAGCGCTGCGTGGGGTGTTAATCGAAATTATTGTGCCCCAGCGCAGTAATATTCCTTTTATCGACTGGGTGATGGAAGCAAATTTCTCAAGAATAATTCAACATGGTATAAGAATTTATAAAAACAAAAGGCCTTTTGATCACAGTAAAATTGTCATTATTGATGATATATGGTCATTCATAGGATCGAGTAACTGGGATGCCAGAAGCTTAGAATTTAATTTCGAAATAAACTTAGAGTGCTTTGATGCCAATCTCAATGAGCAACTAACAGAAATGTTTATCTCAAAAAAACAAAATGCTGTTCCCGTTATTGAAAGTGACGTTAGTGGATTGCCCACCTACAAAAAAATTCGCAACAACTTGTTTCGTTTATTTTCGCCTTACCTGTAATGTTATTTTTAAACAACTATATATTGCTGCAATAGTTTTGAATAAAGGCCAATATTGTCCATGATTAAAAGTCGTTATCGCAAAGTGGAGTCGCTAAAAGTTATGGGCAATGCTTCGAAACAAGCGATGGGCCCGAGCATCAATATATTGCTTTGGAATGTTTTTAAATGTAGGAAAAAAGGGTGGCAAGAAGATTTTATAACACTTATGCGCGATAAAGATTTAATTTTATTGCAAGAAGCTATCTTAAACTCACCATTCGACCTGTATTTTAGTGAATCCTTTCAGCATCAGTGGATTATGGCGCGCAGTTTTAAACACGTACATACCAATATTGTTACGGGTGTAAAAACCGGCTCGACTGTCGCGGCCAATAAACATCATTTTTCAGCATCAGCTCACAGCGAACCAATTACAGCAACAAAAAAGATGCTGCTGGCAACACAGTATCCATTAAATATCTCAAAACAGTCATTGCTCGTTGTTAATTCACACATTATTAACTTTGTTTCTTTTGACAAATACAAAGCGCACCTAGCGCAAGTTTTCCAAACGCTTAAACATCACAATGGCCCTGTGTTATTGGCGGGCGATTTTAATACATGGAATGGAAAAAGATTGAAATACTTTAATGCACTTGCCATATCGTTCTCCCTAGAAGAGGTGAAAATGAAACGTCAGCCAAGGTTGAAGCATTTGTTACAGCACCTTGATCATGTTTATTGCCGCGGATTAGAGATAGTCGATGCACACGTACACACAGACATTTACTCTTCTGATCACTATCCAATTAGCTTGGCGTTACGTATATCAAGCCCAACTACAATAAGATAATACCTTAACTTACCTGTCACAACTGCGCTCAAAGATGATATTTCAAATAGTTAGTTTGCGAACTGTGTGAGCCATCCGCGCGCGATTTCATCATCTCTGAATATGGTCCAGTGTGCGCTGACGAACAGACACTTTATGCATCTTCAACGTAGTATGAGCGGTATAAAATGGATGGCATACCTATACATTTGGATCTTATATTACAAGCCCCAAACATGGAAACTGGCATGACATTATATATTATGGGGGTCTAGAGCCTCCATAAAGGAGAAACAAAGTGAAGGCCCTAGCATCAGCATCACCTGTTAATCTATTTGAAGCATCATGCGTTAAAATTGCGCTGGTGGCCGAAGGTGGCGGTCAACGGGGGGTATTCACCGCAGGCGTATTAGATGCGTGGTTAGAAAATAATTTTGATCCATTCGATTTATTTATAGGCACGTCTGCTGGCTCACAAAACCTCACCAGCTTTTTATCTCGTCAAAAAGGCTATGCCAAACGATTAATCGGCGGATTATCGCGCCGTAAACGGTTTTACAAACTAGGCCGCGCATTAGTGGGGGGTAATGTTGTTGATTTGGATTGGTACTTTGATAAAACTATTAAAGGTAGTTTTGCATTAGATTTTACGGCTGCAAAGAAATCATTGGGGCAACGAGATTTATTGATCACCGTAACGAATTCACGCAATAGGCAAGCTTATTTTTTGTGCCCTAATGGCGATGATAATCACTGGCGTCGATTACTTAAAGCCTCAAGTGCATTACCTTTTTTATATAAAAAAGGGGTTAAATTAACGCCCCGACCAAGTGTCAATTCACCTAATCAGGCACCAGCAAGTGGTGATTGTATTACAGCTGACTTTTACCTTGACGGCGGACTGGCTGCGCCGCTTCCCGTGCGCGAAGCCTATCGCCGGGGCGCTAGAAAAATAGTCGTTATTCGCACTGTTAATGCCAACTCCACGGCTCAGTCTGCTTGGGTTCATAAACTTAAGTCATGGATAAGTGGATCTGAGTATTGCCCAAAAACCCTTGATTACTTGGTGCAGCATGAGCAAGCTTATCAGCAAGAACTCGACTTTATAGCTAACCCACCCAAAGATGCCGAGATCATTCAAATTTTTGCAAAAGACAATCTTCAAAGTAAACTCTTAGGCAGTACTGATACGGATTTACTACATGATTACCGTGCTGGTATTACCGCAGGGAATGCTTTTTTGAAAGCTGGATAATTTACTTAATATTTCGAATCGCAGGTTGGTACATAGATACATTGTTATGGTAATTTCTTATATTCCACTTACTACATCATCTAGCGCATTGGCTAACGTTGAGTAAATAACGAACTCAACGTTATCTGGTCTAAAACCCGATTTAGCGAGGTTTTAGGTGGCTGGAATTGAAATTCGGCAAGCAGTAAACCTGATAGTCCATATTGATGAAAAATGGGGTATAATATAACCACAAAGCTGCCGTGGGAACTGATACGCTATTAACGTGAGCCGCCGGTAAGTGGGATTATAAAACCGGTAATAATAGCTTTATATAATCCGTATTGAGGCGCTACGCCAATGGCAATCGCGAGCGCCATTGCAAGTGGAATGACGATTATGCCGACGCTTAAGCCGGCAAGTAAATCTTTCAACAAAAGCAGCGGCGTTGTATGGAGCGTCTTTTAAGGACTATTTGAATGCATAAGCAATTTGAAAAAATATATATGTTTTGGAGACATCATCAAAAAGTAAGTTCGTAAAGCCGTATTGCATAGATGTATATTGAGGTTACGATCAGATCATTTCCTAACTATTGCTGTGTGCGAATATTTTTAAGTAGGTTTATAATAGTGAGGTTACTATTCAGTTTGGCCAAGTCAATGAGATAACTTTTTTCAATGTCTAGCATCGTTTGGTTTCCCACTAACTCCTTAACCAAAGGCTCTTCACTATTTGCAATAGCGGTTTTTAAGGCGGCAAAGTTGGCAATGCCTTGTTCATTATTATTAGTCTTTTTAGGTCCCATTAGTTGCGCTCCATTAGTTTTATTCAGTGGCTTGGGTGAGGCTTGGCAACCGTAAAGCTTCTGTATTACCGAGTATTCGTAAAATAGCTTAGCGCTTTGCTAGCAACTGCGCTATTAGATATTCCTCGTATTCAAATGTGGATAACCCGTAATAGTGAGTAATATGCTCGGCTAACTCACCAACGCTTACAAATGTATAGTTATTGGCCATTTAGCAATATTATTTAACCCTTATTGGCATGACTTTTACTAACATTATCATAAATACTAATTTTGAGTTTTTGATGGTTTATGCACCATTAGAATACCTATGAGGGTTAATAAACTAATAGTTTACGCCAAAATTGAACGAGTAGTCTACTTCTCGTTTAATTTATAACCTGCCACAAAAAGCAGCTCAAAGGTATAGTTAAGCGTTGGTTGCCGACATATTCGTTTGAAGTTTAATCGATAACAAACAAGTCCATAAAGCGGTTTACTGGCGTGGTTTCTAAGGTAGTTTGGTTTTTACAAAGAGTGAAAATTCTTTTACATTGCTGCTTTGGAAAACGCGATGCTAAGTTAGACTTGAATTTTTGTTCCAATAGTCCGATTCCTTCTGCACGGCGACGGCGATGACCCACTGGGTACTCTACAATTACTTCTTGAGTAGAGCTACCATCTTTAAACAAAATCTTAATAGCATTGGCGATAGAGCGTTTATCCGCGTTTAAGTACTGTGCAGTAAAGCGTTTATCTTCTACAATTTCCATTTTGTCGCGCAGTTCATCAATAATGGGATGTGCGTTGTGAAAATCGTCTTCATAATGCTCGGCGGATAAACTCCCAAACGCTAGTGGAACAGCAACCATGTACTGTAAGCAATGGTCGCGGTCGGCAGGGTTGGCAAGCGGGCCCGTTTTTGAAATAATACGAACAGCCGATTCGTGGGTGCGGATCACGATTTTCTCAATATCTTCTAAACGAGCTTTTATCTTAGGATGTAAAATAACCGAAGCTTCTGCTGCAGTTTGCGCATGAAACTCTGCAGGAAAGGAAATCTTAAACAAGATGTTTTCCATCACATAACAACCATAGTCTTGGGAAAACGAAAACTGGCGTTTAGCCACTGGTTTGAGGGCTTGGTCTTCGTTCGTTTTAGAGAACGAAACATCATAAAAACCCCATTTGTGAGCCGTTAACACACTTGGTATACCCATTTCGCCACGCATTGACATGTCGGCTAAACGAACCGCCCGTGAGGTAGCATCGCCTGCCGCCCAAGATTTACGAGATCCTGCGTTTGGTGCGTGACGATACGTGCGTAAAGCCGAGCTATCTGCCCAAGCTTGAGATATTGCCGCCATAATTTGCTCTTTGTTGCCGCCCATCATTTTCGTGACAACTGCCGCTGAGGCAACTCGTACTAATAGAACGTGGCATAACCCAACGCGATTAAACGAGTTTTCTAGTGCAATAACACCTTGAATTTCATGTGCCATAATCATCGCTTCAAGTACCTGTCGCATAACTAGAGGCTGCTCGCCGTTAGATAGCCTAACTTGAGACAAATGATCAGCAACGGCTAAAATACCACCTAAATTATCGGAAGGGTGTCCCCACTCAGCGGCTAACCAAGTGTCGTTATAATCAAGCCAGCGAATAATGCATCCGATGTCCCACGCGGCTTTTACCGGATCAAGTCTTAGTGATGTTCCTGGAACACGGGCGCCATTTGGCACGAAAGTGCCTTGTACGATAGGTCCGAGGTGTTTTGTACATTCAGGAAAGCGCAGTGCGAGCAGTCCACAACCTAATGTGTCCATTAAACAGTTACGCGCAGTGTTGAGAGCTTCTTCGCTGTAGGCTTCAAACGTTAAGACATAATTAGCGATATTTTGAATGACATGGTCGTAATCGGGGCGATTGTTGATGTCTATATTACTGGTCATTTTGTTTCCTTATTTTGTAGTAAGGTGTCCGGTTGGGTTAACCATATCACTCCAGTTTAGCCCCCCTTAGGTGTTATACCGCACAGACCTACTTAACTAATTACTCTAGCTTATGTCAATAAGCCTTTTGTATTAATGTAAATCAGGTGACCTAAGAGGAAACTTTGCAAAATCTAACTCACTTAAGTATTCAAAGGTAAACAAACAAGGTGGTCGTAAACGATCGCTGAGATTTATAGCTTCCTGGCGCCGCCCAACGGCTTTAAATTTTTAAAAAAGGACAAACTAATGCCTCCACAAAATGACAATAGCACAAAGTCTCAAAGCCGACGTGGCCCATCTGATATAGATAACATAGCGAGTCAACTGTTAAACAAATATAAGAAGCTGGCGGGAGGTAAAGTTAGAACCAGCGTATCAATTTTATCGGTGCTGTTTTTGATTGGTATTGCTTACACATCGGTGTATACAGTGCCAAGTGATTCGGTCGCTGTGGTCTTAAGGTTTGGTAAATTTCAAGAAACTTTGCCATCGGGCCTACATTTGAAAATTCCCTTAGGAATTGATCAAGTAAATATTGTGCCGACGAAACGTCAGTTGAAACAAGAGTTTGGTTTTTCTACCCCAGGGGCTACCGACCCTAATCAAAATATTAATCCAAATAATAATATACGCTCATTTCCGCCGCTTATATCACCCGCAAATAATCAACTAGGCGAAACCCAAATGGTGACCGGCGATTTAAATACTGCATTGGTTGAATGGGTGATTCAATATCGTATAGCCGATCCTAAAAACTATTTATTTGAGGTGCGCGATCCAGCTGGGACTTTGCGATATGTGTCAGAGTCAGTTATGCGAGAAGTAGTTGGCGATAGAACGGTGGATGAAGTGATTACGATTGGCAGGCAAGAGATTGAGGTTGAAGCTTTAAGCAAAATGCAAGCATTGGCCAGCAAATATGTAATGGGAGTAAGTATCGATCAAGTACAGCTAAAAAATATTAATCCGCCGCTTCCTGTGCAAGCTTCATTTAATGAAGTCAATCAAGCTCAGCAAGAAAAAGAAAAGCTGATTAACGAGGCTCGCCGCGATTATAACCGTATTATTCCGCTGGCTGAGGGTGAACGAGACCAACGTATAAGGGAAGCTGATGGATATCGGATTAAACGTATTAATGAGGCTGAGGGAGACGCCTTGCGCTTTAATGCCTTGTTTAATGAGTATCAAAATGCTCCACAGGTAACTCGTAGGCGAATATACCTTGAGACAATGCAAGAAGTTATGCCGAGTATTAAAGATAAAATTATTATCGACAGCAAAGCGATTGGGGTATTACCTTTACTAAATTTAACCCCCCTTACAAGTAAACAAATAGAAGGCCAAAAGCCATGAATTCTTTTTTGAAAATTAGCAGCAGTATTTTAGCGTTGCTTGCAATGGTAACTTTATATAGCGCCTTGTACACCGTTAACGAAGTAGAGCAAGTAATCATTACCCAATTTGGCAAGCCAGTTGGAGAGCCTATTTCAGATGCTGGCATTCAACTTAAAGTGCCCTTTATTCAGCAAGTCAATTTTATCGAAAAACGTGTATTGGAGTGGGAAGGTACGCCTTCAGATATGCCTACCAAAGATAAGTTGTATATTTCGGTAAGTCTTTATGCACGTTGGCAAGTGATTGATCCTTTACAGTACTTTTTGCGCTTAGGGGATGAGCGCAGCGCGCAATCTAGACTCGATGATATCTTTGGTAGTGAAACCCGAAACGCGGTGGCTAAACACGAATTGATTGAGATTATTCGTACAACTAAAGACCGTCAACCTTTGCGTGACGAATCGCTCACCGAGGCAGAAAGAGAGCAGAATATTGGCAGCTTGGTACCTATAAATATAGGTCGCTTAGTAGTCGAACAAGATATATTTAATGCAGCAGCAAAAAAGGTGAAAGTGTTTGGTATTGAACTTAAGGATATTCGTTTTAAACGTATTAATTATAACGAAAGCGTGCGGCCTAAAATTTATGAACGCATGATAAGTGAACGTCGTCAAATAGCGGAGCGGTTTTTATCAGAGGGTAAAGGCGAGGCTGCACGCATAAGAGGTAACCGAGAACGAGACTTGGACAAAATTCAATCAGAAGCCTATCGTGAGGTGGAGGAGATTCGCGGTGAAGCTGATGCCAAGGCGGCAGCCATTTACGCTTCTGCATACAACCAAAGTAAACAAGCCGTTTCATTTTATTCTTTTACCCGATCTTTGCAGGCTTTTGAGTCAACTCTTGGTCAAAATACGACCTTGGTGTTGTCTACCGACAGTGAACTATTCACTTATTTACAAAACACCCAAGCGCGCCAGATACCACTAGAAGCTAAACCATGAGTTATGAATTTTTTATCAAGTCAAAAAGGGGGAGTAAGCACTTATTTGTTTAACAACCTTTATGTGAGCTAATTCACGCCCGATACTCTTGCCCATATTTTAGCCGGGGTAAAAGGTAATAAAATATCGTCTAGTATTTTGAGTTATGCATGGCTAATTTAGTGTTTATTAACAACAGGCGTGACCGGCAAGCGTGCACCTAAACGTGACTATCTTTAAATGTTTACGTATAAACGCACCATTAGTAAGACACAGACGGTATAGCCGGTCATAGAGGCTGCGTATGTCCAGCTATGAATATCCATATTGTGCTCCATTATTTATCCGAGTCGTTTTACCCTGGGGATTTTGCGACTCAATAGTTACTTTTTTATATACCTCAAATAATTTTGAAATTAACTATTTTTCTATTGCAGTTTAAACATTTTTGGCAAGAGCATTATGATATGCCCTGGTTTCTTTATAGATTTCATCTTTCAATGGATTAAGTTTGTGCTTGCGAATTATGTTGAATTGATAAACGACAAGCGCAATATTGGCTATTAGAGCAATTAAACTAACAATGAAAAAAGCGGTGGGATTATGAGTTGTTGGTACAGGTGCAATATGACTGGCGAAGGTAGGGATTGTCATAATAAACATTATCCACAGCGCTAAAGTTGAAGCACGGTGTTGTAACCAAGCCCCTTTTTTAATCAAGAACGCCGGAATAGTACAAGCCAATAGCAGCACGAAACCTGCATAGAATGAGTGGTCTGGGATACAATTGTAAGTATAAGCGAAATTCCATAAATCATATGCAATGATCCACGGCCATATCATGTCAGGCCATAGCATATCTTTTGATTTTTCTCTGGAAATGACAATACCTGTCCAACCGCAAATAGCAATGATATTTAATAAACCGGCGATACCATTCATTATATTCCAAGGTCCTGACATTAACCAAAGGTGGTCAATAATTTGGCCTTCCCACTCACCGAAGCTGTACACCTGAAAATCGCGTATGCAGGCTTCCAAAATGTTAAATGCTAGGATTGCCGCTGGAAATGCTAGTGCCCATTTATTTTTGACTAAGCCAGGAATAAACCGAATTGCCATGAAACCAAGCACACCAGCAAGAGCAGAATAGGTTTTCACCCAGTTAAACCAGTTTCCGGTTCCGTATTCATTGCCAGGAGCTGCCGTAGTTGGCCAAACAAAGATGGTTAGAAAAATCGGCAATACCAAAAATATGGCGATACCCCCCCATTTTGTGCTACGACCAAATTC
Source organism: Glaciecola sp. (assembly GCA_047636735.1). Classification (GTDB taxonomy): domain Bacteria; phylum Pseudomonadota; class Gammaproteobacteria; order Enterobacterales; family Alteromonadaceae; genus Glaciecola. The sequence goes on from JBLIGC010000005.1 coordinate 33,597, forward strand.
ATTGAATGCCATTAAAGTAAACAGTACAGCAAGACCTATTGCCCACCCTTCAATACTTGGCATGTTGTATAAATATCCCATAATTTTTTGCTCCTACTATCAATGGTGTCTCGATTTAATGCTTCTATGCTGATCTAAACGATGTGCAATATCCGAACAATGCATAGGAAAATAAAACAGGCTTATTTTTTAGTATTCGAATTCTTTTACGCTCACCTTGTTATTGACCTAAAACGTTATCTATATTGAAGTTTTTACTGGTCTATATTCGTAGCGATCTTAAAAAGAGCCAAGCTCTAATTTGACGCTAACTATAAGTCCTCAGCTCAAACCAAACTATTCGTTTTACCCCTTACTAAAATGTGGAAAACCCTTTGTAGCGATATCTCTATTGGCCTTTTTGGCGAGAATACTGTGCTTATAGACCAAGCTTTTATCTTCGTTGATAAACATGCCAGGCAAAGACTTCGGGCTTGCCTAATACAATCTTGTCGGGAAACCCTTAGTTACTTGTGGTCACTGCGAATAACAAGCCTGACACTATTTCGATAGAATTTGTTTGTGATTAGATAACAAGCAATAAAAGGATTTTGCGTTGAAACAAATGTTTGCAACACAGACTCCAACCTTAGTTTGTCAAGCTCCAACACCATGAGAGCTATTCATAGCGCTAATGGCATGTAATTAAGAGGCAAATCGAAAATGAAAAAAGCACTTGTTTTTAGCAGCGCTCACAACGGGGACAAGCCCTCACAACAGCAGGCGGGTAAATATGCCGGAAAGTTTATCGCGGCTAAGGCGACAGACCCTCAGATATTATTTGGCAAGTCAATGAACCCCAAAACACTAGCATTTTGGGTAAAAGATAGCGTAGCTAAGCCTTACATCTTTTGTCAGCAACCATCAAATGGTGGCTTCTAGCGCGAACTAATTACCAACCTCAACTTTTAAGCTCACAAAACAAAGTGATTTTATCGGAGAACACACAATGAAGACGCAACATCTTTTAATTTTGGCATTCACATTTGGCACAACTATCACCTCTGCTTCGGTATTCGCTGAGCACACAAACACAGAAAAAAGTACGCTCGATATGTCTGACCCCACCGATGTTTATACCTATCTAGGCACATCTTATGGGTCTGAGGGTATGAACCTTAAAGGACAATTGATGCTGTCGGGTGATACGGATGGTCATGGCCAAAAATCGGGCATTATATTTGAACTGAGAAACGTATTCAATGAGGGGGATAAAGACGCCAAGTTTACCGGTATCGACTCAACTGGCGCCACTTTCAATGACGAAGTCGCGAACAGTTCTTATCGTTTACGCTATGGCACCATCGACACCACAACGGGCGTTGGTTGGTCAATTGATGCGGTCCTTGCCGACCACCCCTTTTTTGGCGACGTGGCTGTCGTGCAGGCCGGTCCGGTCATGACTATTCCAGTAGCAAAAAGCTTCTATGTCTGGCCGATACTCTACGCCGGAGTGGTACTAACCGACGACAATATACAAGACCTAAACCCACAGGCACCTGCTGAATTAAGCAGTGGTGTGGATATTGCCTCGACCGTGCTCACATTAACCGTTTATGCACGCTATACCATTTCGGATCATTGGTGGATTTTGGCGAATACGTCCTATACATCCGATGTTGGTGGCAAATCTTGGGATGATAATGTCAGCGCAGGAGGACTGCAGTTAGAGTCATCTACAACTGAAATTTCTCTAGGCTATCAAAAGAACCAGAAACAAAACGTTCGGCTTTACGTGTCTACAACACACGATGATTCGCTATGGCTTGAGTATAACCACGCGTTTTAAAGCAACATCCACAACACTCGAGTGTTTGCGCTATAAACGTTAAAAGATAAACACTATATTTCCACACATATGAACAGGAAGACAATGATGTATTACAGCAAAGGAAACTACGAAGCATTTGCACGGCCGCAAAAACCAGCGGGAGTTGATAGTAAGTCGGCATATATGGTTGGAGGCGGCTTGGCATCTCTTGCTGCTGCGGCTTTCCTTATTCGCGATGGTCAAATGGCTGGCAACCGCATCACAATTTTTGAGGCATCTTCGATAGACGGTGGTGCCTTGGACGGCGCGGGCAACGAACACACCGGATGGCTTATTCGCGGTGGACGAGAAATGGAGAGTGCCTTTGAATGTCTTTGGGATTTATATCGTTCGATACCTTCACTAGAAATTGAAGATGCCTCAGTGCTAGATGAATTTTATTGGTTGAACAAGGCCGACCCGAATTTTTCGCTTCAGCGCACCACTGAATATCAGGGTAAAGCCCCCGAAATGGGAAAAACCTTTAAACTCGACCACCATGGCAGAAAAGACATCGTTAAACTCGTTCTAGCGCTGCCTGAAACACTTTACGATAAGCGTATTGATGAAGTTATGAGCCCAGCCTTCTTTGCATCAAACTTTTGGCTTTACTGGCGCACAATGTTCGCATTCGAACAATGGCATAGTGCACTTGAAATGAAGCTGTATGTGCAACGCTTCATTCATCAAATTGCGGGTCTGCCAGATTTCAGCACATTAAAATTTACTAAATACAACCAGTACGAGTCACTCGCCTTGCCATTAGTCACTTGGCTTTTGTCCCATGGCGTTAACATTATGCACAACACAAAAGTTATGAATGTCGAGTTTGATATCACTCCCATCAGCAAATGTGCAAAACGTATTGAGTGGATAAAAAACGGTATTGTCGGCGGTGTGGATATTACAAAGAACGAACTGGTTTTTGTGACAAATGGCTCACTCGTTGAGAACTCAGACTGGGGCGATCATAATACGCCCGCCAAATTCCTTCCAGAAGTTCGTGATGACGGTAGTTGGCATCTTTGGCGCAATATCGCCGCTCAAGATCCGTCCTTTGGCCGCCCCGATAAGTTTTGCATGTTTCCCGAACAAACCCAGTGGGAATCAGCAACGGTGACCACGCTAGATGAACAGATCCCTGCCTATATGGAAAGTATCGCGAAACGGGGCATGCGCACAGGATGTGTTGTCACTGGCGGTATTGTGACTGCAAAAGACTCATCATGGCTCATGAGTTGGACGGTCAACCGTCAACCGCACTTCAGCAAGCAGCCTGATAATCAAACCACGGTCTGGGTTTACGGGCTGTTCACCAATGTACTAGGAGATTATGTAAAAAAATATATGCGTGATTGCACCGGTGAAGAAATCACACAAGAATGGCTATATCATATGGGCGTTCCTATTAACGAGATTAAAATGATGGCGGCGTCTGGTGCCATTACCCGCCCGTGCATGATGCCGTTCATAACGGCCTTTTTCATGCCGCGAACAGAGGGGGATAGGCCGCAAGTTGTGCCAGAACATGCTGTGAACTTCGCGTTTATAGGGCAATTTGTCGAAACAAGCCGAGATTGCGTATTCACGACAGAATGCTCCGTGCGCACGGCGATGGAAGCGGTCTATCAGCTTGTGGGTGTCGATAGAGGTGTACCGGAGGTGTTTGGTTCTATCTACGACGTGCGTGAACTTATGAAGTCGACCGCTTTACTGCGCGATGGAAAGAAGTTACCCATTCCGGACTTTGCTAAGAAATACGTCATGCGTACCATGATCGGACGAATGCTTCAGGAGTACGGGGTGATTTAAAAAGGTGTAGACTTAACACGTTTTGACAAATACCGATTGCACTAAATTTTTTGGAAATACCACCATAAAATACATATCAATAATCTGTATTGCAGTTATCACACTTCTTCGAGGAAATCAGCAAGTATAAGCGGCCGATGAAATGTGGCTTCATGAATTCTTTATAGGCATGTCTGACTCCCTTGTACAGCACTAATCTTCTTTTAAGGCAGGTATTTATAGGTTTTTATCATTGCGCAAACGAGCACTATCTTAAACTCATTCGCAGGTATATAGTGGTGGTGAAAGCTGTTTTTTACGACCACAAAGTACTGGATGTTTAAACGAATTAACACAACCATTAAAGGAGCACTAAATGGAAGCGCCAATCCATTCTATGACATCACTTTTTCAACAACTGGGTTTAGATGGCACGCTTAAAGGGGTTAATGATTTTATTGATAAAAACGCACCTATACCCGACAAAGTCAAACTACACGAAGCAGATTTTTGGACACAATCACAGTCTTTATGCCTTGAGGAAATGGTTGATGAAGATGCTGATTGGGCTGAAATAGTAGACCAACTAAACATTTTATTACGTTAATAGGATAACTAAGACTTATAGCTTATAAATGACAAAGCGCTTGCTATACTTCTTCCATCCTTTGCAAGTACCGCATTATTTGCTGCTTTATTGGAAGAAAATAGCAAAACAATTATACTCAAAATATCAGCAATTATTGAGCCCAATAATATTCTCAACTTTGCATGTTCAATTACTTCAGATTGTTCCTTAAACGCCAATGTAGAAATAAAAAATGACCTTGTGAACCCGATCGCCGACAAAATACTCGCCGTTGTCGCATGAACCCCGATTGAAGAACAAACCACCATAGCAAAACACCGGTGGCTAAATAAAAATAGATTTCTTATCCCTAGAAGTTTCATTAAAAGCAACGCTATTAGCGAAAAATCAAATGAAGTTGGTCTTTAAGTGAAACCATTGCTTCACCAAAACGTTATCTTTGTGCATTTGCTATTGAATTCTGTTAGCCAGATATTTGATTGCTTAGATAGATTTCTAATGCAAGGCAATCGCGGTAGGACTGTTGCCGCGTGTAAGCAATAATATGAGTTTTTGAGTGTAAGATATTGTTGATCCATGTTATCCACACTCCACTAAGGGATATGCACACTCCACTAAGGGATATACCCAATAGTGCAGTGTGCGCTGAAAGCTTACCCTAAGTAATTCCCATAGCATAATGGGAAAAGCGACAATATTGGAGATAGCAAAAATGCCGATTATAAAGAAAATTTTACTGGTCGCTGTCCTTTGTTTTGTTAGTCACATCACAAGAGCCATGAATAACGTAAATGAACCACCGCCGGAAATTGTGCTTGCATTAGGTGCTGCAAATGTTTTAGACCGCTCTAAATATGCAGGCTATGGACTTGAATATCGTTTTTTACCTGTTTGGCGAAAACTTCAACCGACTGTCGGCTATAGCACCACCCTTGAACACGACCAATATGTCTACATTGGTGTTCATTACTTTTTCGAGCTTAATGACTTATGGCGACTCAACCCTAGCTTTGCGATTGGTTTGTTTCACCCAGGTTATGGCATAAAGCTTGGTGGCAATGTTGAATTTCGATCTGGGTTTGAGTTTAGTCGCCGAATTAGCGAACGAGTAAGGATAGGTCTTGGGTTTTCGCACATATCAAACTCCCGTATTTATCAATCAAATCCCGGTACAGAAACGGCAGAGCTTAGCCTAGCAATCACCCTTTAGTGTTATGTGGCGTAAGTCACTTATTCAAGACATTTCTCTTAGCTACGCCCACGTGTAAAGCTAAATTATAAGAGGCTTTAAGCAAGCATGTGACGCTTGCCTGAGTAGCCATTTTACTTACCCACCACCTTAATTATTTGTTAATTCAGCGCTTAGAATTTGTAATGCTGAGTTATCTAACAATCATTCACGCAAAGGCAGCCAGCAATCAAGCTAAAGTTTGTCTATGCCAATAATGATAATAGGTGTAATGTAAATTTTATAATTTCATCTTATGCGCTGTTGTCTATAAATATAGGAAACGTGGTATTATAAAGATTAATAAGGGCAGGTTGTTATACTACCACTGGCCATAATATTCCTGCGCAAAACCAAGCTGTCATTACTAATATAATTTATTCGCAATTATTAAAAGGAAATTAAGCCACAATGGGCATGTTACAGAATAAGTTACTTAATGCCCTATCTACTGAAGCACAAGCGCGCATATTTCCGAATTTAACATTAATTACTTTGCCGCTTGGTCGAGTAATTTATGAAGCCAGCGAAAAATTAGACTATGTTTATTTTCCCACCGACAGTATTATTTCGCTGCTTTATGTTTTGGAAGACGGTGCGTCTGCTGAAATTTCTGTAATTGGCAACGAAGGACTAGTGGGTATTGCCGTGTTTATGGGAGGCGAAAGTACCCCTAGGCGCGCGGTAGTGCAAAGCGCTGGGTCGGCTTACCGTCTTTCAGCGACACAGTTACGAAAGGAATTTAATAGTCAGCCGAATATCCGTTGGCTCTTGCTGCGCTATACTCAATCTTTAATCGCTCAAATGGCACAAACTGCAGTGTGCAATCGTCACCACAGTATTGACCAACAACTGTGCCGCTGGTTGCTGCTGTCGATTGACCGTTTACCTAGCAACAACTTAACGATGACACAAGAACTTATTGCCAATATGCTTGGGGTTAGGCGTGAAGGCGTAACGGAAGCCGCTGGGAAACTTCAAAAGCTAGGCATTATTACCTATAAACGGGGTCATATAAGGGTTATAGATCGCCAGCGTTTAGAAGCTGAATCATGTGAATGCTATCAAGTGGTCAAAACTGAAACTGATCGTTTAGATTTATACGTGCAAAAAACAGATGTGTGATAATTTACTTGTTAGGTAATGAGTTTATATCATGTTGCTCACCGCAGGTGTTCATCAGTTAGCGACAAGACTGTTTTTAGTTGATACTGATAAATCAAACACAACTCATTTAAGCGTAAGTACGCTGTCGCACATATCAAATCGCTTAGCTTTGTTATGTTATCCATCAATTTACCTATTGACACTTCTCACAACACAATTCAAGAATGGAAGAAGTATATGACTGGAAAAGTAGCAAGCGATGACAGAGAACCTGTTAGAACTGAACAAGAAAGTAAAGTGCTATGGGGCAAGCAGACTCAATTAGCACTCAAACATTTCGATATTGGTACGCAGCTGTTCCCACCAGTATTTATTACTGTATTGGTTTCTATAAAAAGAGCTTGTGCAAGTTCTAATCATGACGATGGATTATTGTCTGAAACGCAATGTAATGCGATTTATTTTGCTTGCGACCAGTTGACCAGTGATAAACTTAACACAAGCAAGCCTGCCAATAATGGTGTGCAGACGCACTTCCCACTTCAAATCTGGCAAAGCGGTTCGGGTACGCAAACTAATATGAATGTTAATGAGGTGATTTGTGCAATTGCCAATACTTATTTGGATAAACAAAAGTTGAGCTTACAAGATACCGCATTTGCAGCGATGCACCCAAATGACCACGTTAACTTATCTCAGTCCTCTAACGATGTATTTCCAAGCGCTATGCGTATTACGGTTGCAAAACAATCGGCTGATATTCTTTTGCCAGCGTTGCAGCATTTTGATGATGAGTTAGCAAAAAAAGAAGAGCAATTTAAAACCGTAACAATGGTAGGGCGGACCCATTTAATGGATGCAATCCCACTCAAAGCGGGGGCGATATTGTCGGGTTATAGAAGCCAAGTCGCCGCGGCAAAATTGGCAATAGTGGAAGCGCTTTGTGATGTGTATAAACTGCCTTTGGGCGGCACTGCTGTTGGCACTGGCGCTAATGCTTCGGCATACTTTGGTCCTAAAACCATTTTGCGCTTGGCGAGCCTTTACCAATTACCATTTATGCAAAGCCCAAACCTCTATGCCAGCGTTTCATCTGAAGATGGATTAATGAAATATAGCGGCGCGTTAAAGCAGCTGGCAACGGTATTATTTAAAATAGCGAACGATTTTCGCCTACTTGGCAGTGGTCCAATGGCGGGCATAAACGAGTGGTTAATGCCAAATAATGAACCAGGAAGCTCCATCATGCCCGGTAAAGTCAACCCTACGCAATGTGAGGCATTGAGCATGGTATGTTTACAGGTTTTTGGCAACGAGCTTACCGTTTCGTTGGCAGCTTCAAATGGACAGCTTCAGTTAAATACATATCGCCCGGTTATTATTTATAATGTTCTGCAAAGTATTGAATTGCTCTCATCTGCGATGAATTCTTTTGCTACCTATTGCATAAAAGACCTCAAGATGAACAAACCTCGTATTCAACAAAATGTGAAAAATAACTTAGCCGTTATCACCTTACTCGCGCCGACTATTGGGTATGACGTAGCAGCAAAAATAGCGTCAACTGCGCATAAAAAAAATATTTCGCTTTGTGGAGCAGCAGAAGCCTTGGGTTTGTATTCGAAAAGTGAGTTTGACAGCATGTTACAAAAACATGGTCTTTAGTAGCCGTTGCTGCTACTTACGTAATAATATTGATTACTGGACTATCGGTTCGTTTTTATCTTTATAGTATTCATCAATCGTCTCTGACCAATAGTTACCATTAGTTTCAGGCCAACTATTGTTGTCAAAACCTGGGGCTGTGTACAATTCGTTCGATTCAATATTGAGGACGTATTTTTTCTGAATGTCATTGAAACGAAAGAGCCGCCATGGCACCGCAGTTAGGCGCTCTTTAAAACCGTAAATACCACCAAAAGAAATGATGACAAAAATTATTCTACCATCGGATATATCTAGTATTAATTCATTAATACGCCCCAGTTTACTGCCTTTCTTATTTAAAATAGTGCTTGTAATTAATGTTCTACCTTCAATTAACAAAGTGCCTCCTTTTTCGTTACTACTATTTTTATTGTTACTCGGGTTATCTGCAGTTGCGGATAAACCCCTCATTTTAAACTCCTTATAAACAGCTGCATGTTTTGCAGCGCAATAGATTTTTAAAGAGTATATCTTTGCGCGAATATTATGTCTGTGCGCCAGCGCACATTTTTACAATAAAAAATATTTTGTGTCTAATACCGTGGCATCAATATACCGTGAATTAGTTCGGATGGGGAAAATGAAAAATAATTTGAGAAGACTTACCTTGGTCAATACTACTAATATTAAGAGTGGCAAAGCTGTTGTACTCAGTTTTCATTGGTTACAGGCTTTGTCGATGAAACTTCATATAACTAATGTTCAACGTGCGTAATGCTGTTACTTGCCGTTTACTTGCCGTTTACTTTAACAGTTTCTGCTTGAACAGTTGTAATTCAAGTTTGCGTTGCTCATCACTAATTGGATAATTCATATTTAAGGCCTTCAATGTTTTGTGCATGATTTTAGCAACAATTAAACGAGCGTTTTTTTTATCATCGGCTGGCACGATATACCAAGGGTTATCATTTGTGCTTGTAGCATGTAAACATTCTTGATACGCCTGTTGATATTGTGGCCAAAACTGTCTTTCATGAATATCAGCATCAGTAAATTTCCAGTTTTTGTCTGGATCATCAATGCGATCAATAAAACGCACGCGCTGTTCCTCGGGCGAAAGGTGCAAAAATATTTTAATTATGCGAGTGCCTCCGTTGTGTATGTGTTTTTCCAAATTATTTATAGAATCAAATCGTTCTTCCCATAGCTTGCCTTTATTCAAATTCTCTCCTGGAATTTTTTGTGCATCGAGTATCTCAGGATGTACACGCACTATGAGTACTTCTTCATAATACGACCGATTAAATACACCAATACGACCGCGCTCAGGCAGGGCTTGATTGCTGCGCCATAAAAAGTCATGCTCCAATTCAATGGCGCTAGGATGTTTGAAACTGGTGACCTGACAGCCTTGAGGATTAATCCCAGACATAACATGGCGAATAACGCCGTCTTTACCTGCCGCATCCATGGCTTGAAATATAACTAGCAGTGAATACTTGTTAGATCCATACAACAGCTGTTGTTGTTTACTCAATTTTCTAACGTGCTTTTTAAGCCTTTTCTGATAATTTTTCTTTGAGTCATATAGAGGCTCGATGCTAGTAGGGCACTCGTCAAGTATATACTTGAGGCCTGCTGTTACCTTAAAGTCGTTGGTTTTTATGCTCACTTTTATCTCCATAGGAAAGTCTTCATACTTTGCCATTCTATAAATTTATATTCACATGATGTGATGCATCATTTTTCTACTTAGCCAAAGGCAATTTCTTTTCGACTAATCTACACTATTTTACAGCTTTCTTTTATTTACGAACTTTTTATCTACAAACTTTGTGACCAAAAACGTTGGTTTATTTTCAATTGGTGTAGTTTTCTATTAGCTTAATTTAATATCTTGTTTTTCACGGGTATGGGGCCACAACAGTTCAACAGAAAACTATGATAAAAAATTAAAATTATTACTTGGTTTGTTATTATCAGTCCCGTTGTTATCTAGTGCTGAAGACAAACTCCTAGTGCCTGCCAATTTCGTTGTTCCTGCGGTACTCGAGAATAAGCATTTTCGAATTCGAACACTCACCGTAAATGATGTAATTAAAGATTACGATGCCATTCTTTTCAAAACGGTAAAAGAGTGGATTGCTAACGATTGGCCTTTGGAAAATCCAGCGTATCCCGGCCGTGATATTAGCTGGGATAAGTGGGAAAAACTATAAAAAGTAAAATGCTAATGCAAGCAATACATATTGCGGGGGGCAGGTACATCGTTAATTTTCATTTGCTACATTTGTGAGGCAGTAAATTATCATACTGGACAAAACAATTATATACGCAGTAAACAGAAGATTAATATCTGCTGTTTACTGCGTATATATTTTATGTTCTCTAAGTGGGAAGTGAAGTAAACCAAGGGGTCAGAATCTGCCCCCTGAATTAAGTCCTTGAATTATTTAAATGCCAAGTGGAATACCCAGCGTAAAGAAGCCAACTAGTAATATTGTCCACACAAACAAAAACGCGAGCGAATAAGGCACCATGATTATGAGCATGTCGCCAAAGGTCATATCAGGTTGGTATTTGCGCATAAAGGCTAGAATTACGCCAGCATACGCCATCATTGGCGTGATAATATTGGTTGAAGAATCGGCTACGCGAAAAGCCGCAGCAACGAAGTCGGGCGTCATTTCCGGATTCACAAAATAGAGCATGGGCACAAAGATGGGGCCTAGCAACATCCATTTCGAGGTTAGCCCCCCAATAAAGATATTAATTACTGCGGTGGTTAGTATGAACCCAATTAAAAGTAACACCGGAAACTCTTGTAAGCCCAATGCTTGTAAAAATGTGGCGCCTAAATAAGTGACCCAGGTGCCTAAACCACTATAGCCTAGAAGCCCTAAAAAGTTATAGGTGAAAAACGTCAGTACTAAAATATAACCCATGGTGTTCATTTGTGTGACCATAGCCTGGACCACGTCCCACACGCTTTTAAAGCGGCCTGTGGCAACACCATAAAATACGCCGGTTACCGTAAAAAATAGCGAAATTAGCAAAATGATATTGTTCATGTAAGGCCTTACCACTGCGCCAGAATCGTCGATGTAACCACCCAATGGACCAACGGCTAAGCCCACAATCATCAGCATTGCGACTAAAGTCCCAAGGCCAGCTGCCCGCAGTCCACGCTTTTCATCGTCTGAAACTGCGAATTCGCCAGGATTTATGTCTTTAGGCACAACATAGTCACGACCATTTAGTTTAGGCTCGACAAACTTGCGAGTAACCCAAAAACCGGTTGCGCTGAGCACAAAGGTAGAAACAACAATAAATATCCAGTGCATGGTAATAGGGTTTAACGCTTGGCCAGCGGCATTTTCAAAAGGAACACCTTGAGCTTCAGCAAATACCTGTGCGTTCAAGCCGATAATGGCATCGACCGGTCCTGGTATGATATTGGCGCTAAATCCTGCAGAAACGCCGGCAAACGCGGCCGCCATGCCGATCAGAGGATTGCGTCCAAGACCTGCGTAAAGGAGGCCTGCTAGTGGGATTAATACCAAATAACCAGCATCGGTAGCAATTGAGCTTAATATACCAATCAATACCAGTAGCAGTGGCAACCACTTTTGTGGAATATGCGCACCAGCCCGCTTTATCATTGCGCCAAAAAGGCCCGAGTTTTCGGCAATGCCTACTGCCATCATTACTATTAAAATTACGCCCAACACCCCGTTGCCAAAGGCCAGCCAATTGGCTAGCAGTGCATTGTCAAAAATCCATTGCATATGAACCGCCTGATGCATACCCAGAATTTCATGTTGAACAGCTTCACCTCCCGCACCTGGTGTTTCAAAGGTGTAACCCGACATTAAAACAGTAAGGAGATATGCTGCGGGGTAGAATGCCATAAAAATAATGACGGGGTCAGGAATGCTTTTACCGGCTCGTTCTACAAAGTTACTTAGGGATTGTTTGTTTATAGGCATGGTTTAGTTCTTATTTTTTACTACATTAGACAAAAGAATAAACGATGCGCCAATTCTATTCAATAAGCATTGATTTTAATCGCATTAATATAAATAAAATGGTGAATATATGCTTAAGATGAGAAAATAATCCGACACGTCAAGTCTTTTCCAATTGTATAATTCGCTATTAACTACGTAAGCTAGTTGCTCAAAAAACTTAGGTATAATTTATAACTAAGCAAAATTCAGCTGTCACCTCATTGATTACAGAGGACATACGGGCTGTTTTTGTGCAACTTGCTTTTCAAGCGCTAAAAAAAATTGCTTATGCCCCTGGCCATCAAAAACTCATATAAAAGGCCATTTGTACGTGTGGTTTGAGGCGGTCAAATGCTGCTAGATAAATCACAACAAAAAAATAGGTTTAGACCACGTCTTGACCAACAATCAGTTTAACCACCCAAATACCAACGAAATCAACGACTGTTGCTTAAATTAGGCTGATGGTTTATTTTCCCTGTAGTTTAAAATAGAGAATTAAAAATGTCTGATAATAATGAAGTATGAAGATGTCGTAGAACGTGCGGTGAAAAATGGGATTGAACGTTACATAGCATCCAGAAAGTTAATGGTTTATCCGTTTACGGATAGGAATTATTCTTTTCAGGGCTCACTAAAGATTCATAAAAAAGCGATTGGATGGGACCTGTTTTTTGTTCCGGTAAATATTTTATGGTCTTTGCTAAAGCTTTTTGCCGTAATTTTTTCCTTTCTCATGAATAAAGTAGGCTTAAGGTATATATCAAGAAAGTTAAAACATCTACCGCCTAGTTTTGATACAGCAACAGAAAAAGAAATAAATTGGTTAATATATTCCGAATTATTAGAGTTGCCTTTTGTGCAGGGAGAAAGAAAATCTACAAAAGATGCCTTATTAGATGAAATCTTAAACGATATAACATTAAAAGAAGTAGTGAATGACCTTGTTGGTGAGATCAGGACAAAACAAGGGAGTATTAATTTTAGAGAGGGTATTGAGAAAAAATTACAGGAGTATGGCACTACGCGGGTTTCATCGTCTGAATTGGCGAGTAATTTACTATTGATTACGTCGAGCTATGCCACATTGGGGCGTGCTTCTTTTGGGGCGCTTGGCGCCGGCAATCTGGTTGGTGCATCTATTGCACATAGCATGGCGGTGTCAAATTTTTGGTTAGGATCAACCATTGGTGGTTGGTATTACGCGGTCATTTCAGTGTCAGTTCCAATGGTTGTGATAATACCCGTTATCGGCGTAATGATAATACTATTGGCAGTTGTGTCTACCTTTATAGGTGTATTTATAGATCCCCTACAGTCAAAATTTGGTTGGCATCAAAAACGTCTTTTAGGTCTTATTGAAAGTTTTCACGATGATCTTCTTTCAAAAAATAATAATGACTATCATTTGAAGGAAAAATACTGCTCGAGAGTTTTTGATGTACTTGATATTCTGTCGATTGTTGCAAAAGCTGCGCGCTAGATTTAGATGCTTGTACGCCCTTTACAGCTTGATCGACAATGTTCATGTCTGAAGCTCTTGTCAAGCCAAGGCTGCTTTGCGCAGCCGCGTCATACCTACAAAAAACAGTAGAAACTATCACCCCAAAAGGGGCAAGCTACTTATCTTAATAAAAGATGGTAATCTTATACCAAAAAGCCTACTCCTAACCCAGACTTTACATCTCGACCTCACGGTTTATGGGCAGAGTTCTATCTCCCAGATGGAGAAATCCTTTATTATATGTATTACTGTTGATTTGCATACAAAATTGACCCAAAAACTCCTATCTTTTGCATCGAAGCTTGACCATCTAATAAGTTGCTATCGCTACAAAACATGTTGCTAACAATTGATTTAAGCGGACTACTCACTGGATGCAAACGTGAGGGTCAATAATGAGTGCAAATTAAGCATAAAAAACACCAAAAGTTCAACTTTTTCGCAAGAAACTTAAGATGTTGAAAAGATACAAAGGGTCAGAGAACTTTAAGCACTCAGATATACTAAAAACACAATGCGTAAACTTAAATGATCGCATGTAGATTGTATTTAGGCCTTAAAACTTTGTTAGTGCTGTCGCCTAGGTGACAACAATTTTTTCAAATAATTATAAAGTACATAAAATAAACACTATTGGAATTACTCTTATGCCAGCACCTATTGTAAGTCGCAGAGACATCGAATTCTTTTTGTATGAAATGTTTGATATTGAATCTTTAACAGATCGCGAACGTTACAAAGACCATGATCGTGAAACATTTGATGCGGCGATCAATATTGCCCAATCTATTGCAGAAAAATATTATTTGCCAATTCAACATAAAGTTGACACTAACGAGCCTACATTTGATGGCACAAATGTTCACTTGATCCCTGAAATTAAAGCCGGGCTTGATGCAGTAATTAATGCGGGTTTAACAGCTCCTACAACTGACTATGAGTCAGGTGGTATGCAGTTACCACAAATAGCCGCCAGTGGCGCTTTTGCTTATTTATCAGCAGCGGCAAGCACCAGTTTAGGTTATATTTCATTAACTCACGCGAACTGCAATCTCATTGAAGCTCACGGTACTAAGGAGCAAATTGAAAAGTGGGTTGCACCGCAGCGAGAAGGGCGCTTTTTTGGCACCATGGCAATGACTGAACCCGGCGCAGGCTCGGGCTTAGCGGACCTTACCAGCTCTGCTACCAAAGAAGATGACGGTACTTATCGAGTGCGCGGTAATAAAATTTGGATATCAGGTGGTGACCATGACCTTTCACAGAACATCGTGCATTTGGTATTAGCGCGAGTAAAAGGCGCACCAAAAGGCGTAAAAGGAATTTCACTATTTATTGTACCTAAATTTTTGGTTAACGAAGATGGTAGCATCGGCGAGCGAAACGAAGTTGCATTAGCAGGTTTGTTTCATAAAATGGGCGGACGCGGGCATACCTCTGCGGCTTTGAGTTTTGGTGAAAAAGACGGCGCAGTTGCTTACTTAGTAGGGCAGGAGAACAAAGGCTTGATGTACATGTTTCATATGATGAATGAAGCACGTATTTTGGTTGGAACCGGCGCTGCGCTTACTGCGTTAACAGGTTTTCAATATTCTCTTGATTACGCTAAACAAAGGCCGCAGGGCAGATTACTATCGGCAAAAGACCCTTTGGCGGCGCCTGTAAATATTATTGAGCACCCAGATGTACGCCGGATGCTACTTACTCAAAAAGCCTACTCGGAAGGTGCTTATGCTTTATGTTTGTATGGGCATTCACTAGCGGAAGATGAACAAACAGCACCAACTCAAGAACAGCGTGCAAAGGCTTCTACCATTCTTAACTTTTTAACACCCGTTATTAAAAGTTGGCCATCGGAATGGGGTCCAAAATCAAATGATTTAGCCATTCAAGTATTAGGCGGTCATGGTTATGTAAATGAACATCCCGTTGAGATGTTTTATCGTGATAACCGACTTAACCCAATTCATGAAGGCACTACAGGTATTCAATCGCTAGATCTGCTATGTCGTAAAGTACCTATGAAGGATTTTGCCGGATACAACACGTTCTTAAACGAAATGTACGCAACGGTCGACGCTGTAAAGCCGACACAAAGCTTGCAGAAGTTTGCGACCGAATTGAATGATGCATTGGACAATGTCAAGCAAGTAACAACAGCGGTAATGAAAGCATCTCAGCTCAAAAATGTTGATTTAGTATTCTCGAATTCAGTGAGTTATTTGAATATGCTAGGTCATGTAACTATAGCTTGGCTGTGGCTTAAGCAGGCAAACATCGCAACGCAAGCTCTTGAAGCCAAGTTACACATCGATAACGAGAAGTTTTATAAGGGAAAAGTTCAAGCAATGAAGTACTTCTTCGCAAGCGAACTTCCGTTAACGTATCACTGGGGCAACTTGGTGAAAAACATCGACAGTGCTAGTTTTGATACTCACCCTGATTGGTTGTAGCTTAATATTGGTGTTGGCTTAGCTCAAGTGGCGATGCCATTAAAGAATATATGATAGAAATTGGCTGAATCTTGCATAATGTTATTCTGATCAATGGCATCACCCAAATCTGGAATTGCTTCGATGGCACCCGCAATAATAGCCCCTGCAACTAGTAAGTTGGTGTTTTTAAGACTGTTGTCTTCTATACCTAGTTGAATAATGGCACCAAAGAGATCGCGTATTTTTGTGGTTTCAACTTCGACTTTTTGACGGTTTTCAGTATCAAGTGACCACATGCGAGTATATCGAATTAACGGGCCTTGCTCGCCAGATTGAATGGCATACAATTGTTGTGCTGCGAAGGCGAGTTTTTCTATTCCAGTGCAGCCTTCTTTAGCCAACGCGTTTTTTAGTACAAAGCGTTCAATATCTATGGTGCGCTCAAAACATTTTATTAAGAGATCATCTTTATTCTTAATATGATAGTAAAACGCACCTTTTGTTACACCAAGTGATTGCGCAAGTTCATCCAAAGAAGTGCCTTTAAAGCCCTTCTGATTAAAGAAAATCGAGCCCATATGAAAAAACGCTTCTTGTTTGATACGGTTTTGTTCACTTCTATCAAATCCATCAAGAGTCGGCTGTTGCTTTGGAAGCTCGACACTTGAAAACTGAAAATTGTCAGAATCTGCGTGCAAACCGTATTTAATAATAGACAACCACTGTAAATAAGCACTTTCT
Organism: Glaciecola sp.; assembly: GCA_047636735.1. GTDB lineage: Bacteria > Pseudomonadota > Gammaproteobacteria > Enterobacterales > Alteromonadaceae > Glaciecola. Next base: position 50,498 of record JBLIGC010000005.1, read on the forward strand.
TGCTGCTCTTGGTCAACAGAGTATAACCAAACGGGTATCCAAAAAATCGCTCCCCATAATGCACTTGCCGATTTAACCGGATCTACCGCTTGAATGCTGCCATCTGTTTGTCCTTCATCTATAATTTCCATAACTTGCCGGACAAAGGTTAGATATCGTTCAGATATTTCTTGCTGATGTTTATTAGATAAAGAAGAGATTTCGGTCAATCCGGCTATATGTCCTCTGGTGCCGTTTATGATCCCGTGCCAACAGTCAAAGTTTAATCTGAGCAATACTTCAATTTTGTTTATTGCTAATCCTTGCGTTGATTTCGCTTGTGAAATCATTGTTTGCAGTTCTATGCAGGTATTCAAATAGCACTGATAAACCAGTTCTTCTTTATTTTTAGCATAATAATACAGGCTGGTTTTAGTAAGATTAAGTTGCTTAGCTATTTGAAGAAGTGTGGTGCCTCGGGTTCCGTGCACATTAAAAAGTTCTGAGGCTGCTGACAGAATAGTCTTATATTTCTGGCCATGTTGATTGGTCTTACTAAATGGGGAGCTTACTTTATTGTTATCCAAAGAAGGCATGGTAGTTGTTTGCACCTAGTCAAAAATTATACTCGAAGTTCAATTAAGAGTGTATGTGATAATACGCAAATGTACAACGCGCAATAATTCGGTTAAAACCAATGGCGTTAATCTTTCGTCAATAAAATGTTAAAAGATACTTGAAAGCAATTTAAACATACTGTAAGTTCAAACCTTAAATGCTCCATTCCTTTATCATTAGGGAATGAATGGTATTAAGAAAATATATCCAGTTGGTAATGTTCCCTTAGGAAAATACAATGCAATTGCAAAACCAAGATATTTTTATCAATCAAGCGAGTGCTAAAGCGGTTATTAATGAAGTAACAAAACTCACCGCCCGTGATTCAGCTTTTGAGGTTGTCACTAAACAGCGCGATGGCGTAACTTACCCCGCTTTTGTTTCTTTGCCAACTTCGTTAGGTGATATGTATCATGCCGCCGCAGAAGCGCATGGCAGCGCCGAATTTTTAGTTTATTTAAACGAGCGCTATAGCTTTGCAAAGCTACATGAGTTGGCAACCGCCTTTAGTCACGTACTTAGCCAAGAATGCGGCATAGGCAAAGGTGACAAAGTGATTATTGCTATGCGTAATTACCCAGAATGGATCGTCAGTTTTATGGGAATAACTATACTTGGCGCGATTGCTGTGCCAGTGAATGCATGGTGGAGCGAGCAAGAGTTGGCTCGTGTAATTACACACAGCCAAGCAAGTTTGGTCATTGTCGACGACAAACGCTTCGCTAAGCTAGAAGATATTTTGCAAAGGCTCAAGGTAGCTTGCTTAATTGCAAGGCCAAGCCAAGATCAAAACCAATCATTGTGTTTGATGAATAAAATTAGGCAATTCGTTGCCACCAGCGTTGAGCTAATTAAAAATCCTAGATCGGTTCAGCAGCATGAACATAAGGTTGATAGCAATGATATTGCGACTATTTTTTATACTTCTGGATCTACCGGAACCCCAAAAGGTGCAATGTCTACTCATGAATCGGTATTAACTGCTTTATATACTTGGCTGATGCTGGGCTCGGCGGCAGGCATTGCAAATAAAGCAGCCGACGTCGAACCTGCGTTTGCGCCAGCAGCCTTGATGGCCGTCCCCTTATTTCATGTGACGGGATGTCATACTTTGTTTTTATTGTCTATGTTAATAGGCAGAAAAACCGTGATGATGCCTTATTGGGATGCAGGTTTGGCACTTAAGCTGATTGAGCAAGAGCGAGTTACCTATTTTAACGGCGTGCCTACTATGTCGATGGAATTAATGAACCATCCTGATAAAGATAATCATAATTTAGACTCATTACTTGATATATGTGCCGGCGGTGCGGCAAGGGCGCCTGAACATGTTAGAAAAATTAGCCTATTGTTTAATTCAGGTAATCCTACTTGCGGCTATGGATTGACAGAAACCAACGCGCTGGGCGCGGTAAACGGTCCGCTAGAATACTTGGCCAAGCCAACCAGCGCGGGTTTACCCACACCACCTATTGTTGATGTTAAAATTTTTAACCTTGAAAACCAGCCTTTAGTTCAAGGTGAGATAGGCGAAATTGCGATTAAGTCTATATCCAATATTATTGGCTACTGGCAAGATCCAAAAGCCACATTAGCGGCTTTCTCAAACGGCTATTTTAAAACAGGCGACCTAGGCTATTTAGATGAAGACGGTTTTATTTACATTGTTGATAGGATCAAAGATATTATTATTCGCGGTGGTGAAAACATATCAAGCCTTGAAGTAGAGAATGCACTTTATGAACATCCAAGTACGCTTGAAGCATCAGTATTTGGAATACCTGATGAACGTTTAGGAGAGGTGGTCGGTGCCGTTGTTTGTGTAAATAATAGCGAGTCTGTGGATGAGCAAAGTCTGCAGCTATTTTTAGCTGAGTCGATTGCCCACTTTAAAGTGCCACATAAAATATGGCTAGTTGCACAAAGGTTACCGCGTTTGGGTTCTGGTAAGATAGACAAGCGAGCAATCAAAATACATTACCTATCATTGACCTAAGTACTTCAACTAGGATGGAAAATAAAGAATTTTGATCACAGTCATTACTTTAAGAGATTGCCTATGATGTATCAATTAACCTTGAAAATACAGTTATGGGACTCAATTACGGTTTTGGCAAAGTTCGTTTTTTGCAGGCAGTTAAAGTGAACACAAAAGTGAAAGGTACTGTGGTTCTGGTATGCTTACTAGAGAAGCGTCAAAAATATAAGTAGCATAATTAAAGAGGATAATATGACAATACGTTATGAAAACCAAGTAGCAATCGTTACAGGAGCGGGAGCTGGCTTGGGCCGTTCTCACGCACTAGCATTAGCTGCGCGCGGAGCAAAAGTAGTGGTTAATGACTTGGGCAATGCAGATGGCAGTTTGTCACAAGGTGCCTTAGATGTAGTCGCAGAAATTCAAAAAGCCGGCGGTGAAGCAATGGCTAATGGTGCAAATGTAGCTAACATGCAGCAAGTCCAGGCTATGGTAGAACAAGTCATAAACCTTTGGTCGCGCGTCGATATTTTAGTTAACAACGCTGGGGTTTTACGCGATAAATCATTTGGCAATATGTCTATTGAGGACTTCAAGCTAGTACTTGACGTGCATGTCATGGGGTCTGTTAACTGCACAAAATCTGTGTGGGATATTATGAAGCAGCAAAACTACGGCCGCATTGTTATGACGACTTCATCTTCTGGTTTATACGGTAATTTTGGACAGGCAAATTATGGCGCGGCAAAAATGGCGGTAGTGGGCTTTATGAATACGCTATGTATTGAAGGTCAAAAAAATAATATCAAAGTCAATTGCCTATCGCCAACTGCGCGCACAGCGATGACGGAGGAGTTAATTAAAGACAAACGGGTGTTGGAATTAATGACAGTTGAGTCAGTTACCACAGCCTTACTTGCTTTGGTATCTGAAAACGGGCCAAACAGAGCTATTTTAGGTTGCGGTGCAGGTGGTTATGCTAGAGCAGTAATCAAAGAAACTGATGGTATTTACCTTCCCCCAGATCAACAAACACCAGAAAATTTGTTAGCAAGCTGGGATGCGCTTGAAGACCAAAGTGAGGCGCAAGAACTAAAAGCAGGGTGGATGCAAACTAACAAATATGTAGCCAAAGCTGCGGCGTTTTTAGGAATCGATTTAGCTAAGGGCTAAACGGCATGTTAAGTGCTCTTAATTCTCAGAGCGCTTAACTCAATCTTGCATGCTCGCTCAAATCCTACGGCTTTAAATATTTTACCAACCAATCAGAGGTTTCTTTAAAAGCCGCTTTTTGATTTTCTCCTTTGTATAAATCGTAATGTCCGCCAGGATAGGCAATATACTTAGTTTCAAGACGACCTTTAATGCTGTTGTGTAACAGCATGCCATTTTGAGTGCGGTCAAATAATGTTTCATTTTCAGCATCAATAATTAGTGTGGGAACATTTAACTGGTCTACGTAGTTCATGGGATTAAAGCGCTTCATCGCAGGCCAATTAGGGTAACCCTTAAGCGCAGGATTGTTAGCCATGGTGGCGTCAGGAAATGCAGGCAATATTCCTCTTGCCGTTAATGTTTCTATTTTACGGGCCATCGCTAAAGGTAATTCCCGAAGGTTGTGTACATAATTGACCGGTCCCATCTGATCAACCAATACCTTGATACGTGCATCAGTGGCGGCCATTACCATGGCTAATCCGCCACCTAGACTGGTACCCCATATACCTAAATTGTTGGTCATAACCTGAGGCTCTCCGCCCAGATAATGTAAGGCTGCCCGTACATCGGCTAACATAGAAAATGGCTCAATCACTTTACGAATATGCGTCGCATTGATATCAAGTTTCGTGGCCTCCTGTGAATAGGCCAATGCATCAGTGGGAACAATAGGGCCATCACTGTTGCCCCAGCTTTTATAGTCAAAAGCAAGTACAATAAAACCAAGTTTGGCAAACTGAGGGCCATAATTTGTTTTTAAATTCTCTTTGCTACCACCCCATCCAGGAACTAATAATATACCTGGCAGTTTCTGTGTCGGGCTTAGCCCCTTGGGCTTATAAATATCCCCTGCTAGGCGCACCCCCTGACTCCAGATAGTGATTTCTTCATGTACAACATCATTGATGCTTGTTGCCGCGCATTGAATGGTAAAAGACAATGTAATACAAAACATCAGTAAAGAAATAAGTGGTTTTGTTCGCTTATTAATATTTAGCATAACGATCCCTTTGATAGTGATTGATTGTGTATTGCTGGTCCAGTTAATTTGTTGTGCATGTTTCAATAACAGCTTAATAAAACTTATTCAGCATTTGATAGGCCTGCGAGTTTACCTGCAGGCCGTCTTCTTCAAACCATTTAGCCGGGTTCGATATGGAAAGTTTGTCTCATTGTGGTGAGCCCCAGAATTCAAAGATGCTATTGCCAAGCATGCCAATATCATAAGGCATGAGGGCGGTTATGTTTGCCATAATGGATTAAAAAGTGGCAAGTTTTTGCTAGCGTTGCGCCGTCGTACTTTGGCAACGATGTACTGCCTATTTGAAAACCATCATCTTAGAACTGCTGAATATTTATGTTCACTCACTACACCAATAAAACCTTGTAGACTAAAAAGATACCAAAAGTTCAAATTTATCGCAAGTGGAATATAACTTTTGTAAAAATTTTTATTGAAATGATAATTAAATGTAAAATTTGTTAAATAATTCTTGAAAGTAATAAATACATACTGTAAGTTCAAATTAAGAAGTGGACAGGCTAAAAGGCTAAATACAGTCATAAGTGTTCAATAGAGGTAAATAGAAATGTTAAAACTCACATTTTTCACCAAAACAGCATACGGCGTTGGTCAAATGTCCCAAGGCGTTAAAGACACGGCGTTTCAATCGTTTGTTGTGTTTTATTTTAGCCAGGTGCTTGGCATGCCAGCTATTGTTGCGGGTCTTGCCGCGCTTATTGCCTTGCTATTTGACGCTATCACGGACCCTCTAATGGGCGACATTTCAGATAACTGGCACTCAAAGTGGGGCCGACGTCATCCTTTCATGATCGCCGCTGTTATCCCATTTCCAATTTCATTGTATATGTTGTTTTCACCGCCCGCTGCTCTTGATCAACAGTCTTTATTCTTTTGGCTACTTGGCTGGTCTATTGTTGTTCGAGTAATGCTTACCATGTTCAACGTGCCGCACAATGCCCTAGGTGCAGAGTTAAGTAAAGACTATGAAGAACGAACAAAAATTGTAAGTTACCGGACATTTTTAGGCTACATAGGGGGCATTACATTATCGGTAGTGGCTTTAAATTCATTTTTTCAATCAACAGAGGCTTTTCCAAACGGCATGTTAAATGTTGAAGGGTATAGCAGCCTAGGCGCCTTGGCTGGGATCATTGCATTTGTTGCCATGATCGTATGCATTGTAGGTACTAAACATACTATTCCATTTTTGCCAAAAGCGCCGGAAAACCAGAAGAAAGTAGATTTTAGTCGAAGTTTTACGGCATTTGGTGAAGCTCTTAAGCTTAAGCCCTTTAGACTTATATTCTTGGTTCAAATACTCACCATGATTGCAGGCGGCGCAGGTGCCACTTTTATGCTGTACCTTGGAAGCTACTTTTTTGAATTGTCTACCGCTCAAATTTCGCTATTAACCCTAACGATTGTGGTTGGTCTTATTCCTGCTTCCATCATCGCCCCAATATTATCTAAACGTATCGACAAAATGCCGAGTCTGGTCTCTTGCTTGCTTATCGCTACTGCTTTTAGCTTTAGCCCTATCATTTTGAGACTGCTTAATATCTTGCCTGAAAATGGTTCTGATTTGTTAATGCCTGTTTTGTTCGCAACTTATGTTGGTGGTTACAGTTTTTTTATTGCCGCTGGGATTATAATTGGCTCTATGTTGGCAGATATTGCCGATTTACATGCTTCTCATACAGGTAAACGTCAAGAAGGACTATTTTTCGCTGCTAATTCTTTTGCCCAAAAAGCTACCTTTGGTATTGGTACCTTAATGGCAGGTATCGGCTTAGATGTTATCGCTTTTCCAAAACAAGTAGATGTGTCCATGGTAAGTGATGAAGTAATTTTTAACCTTGGAGTTATTGCCGGTCCAGTCCCATTAGTTATATATCTAATAGCGGCCTACATGGCTTCAAAATACGATTTAAACAAAAGCAGACATGCAGACATAATTGCCAAGTTGCATGCTCAACAACACTCAACGCACAACATTCTTTAAAAGATGGGGAAATACTATGATCCTGAATACTCATAAACACATTGGTTTTAAACTCACGCCTTTGGCTTGGGCATTGATCTGTCTTAGCACACACTCAACGCTTGTAGCTCAAGAAACGGTCGATGCAGCCCAGCCATCAGGCATAGAGGTGATTGAAATTACCTCCACAAAACGTGTTACATCATTGATGGAAACGGGTCAAGCGGTCAGCGCCTTTAGTGAAGAAGGCATGGCGCAGATGAATATCGACGGTAGTCAAGATTTGGTGCAATATTCTCCGTCTTTAATTATTTCCTCCAGCAGAATATCTATTCGTGGGGTTGGACGTCCTAATACGGCACTTGGCTCTGACCCAGGTGTAGGCATATATACTGACGGTGTATACAACACCGAAAATGGTATTTTTGATTATTGTAACTTTTGTGACATAGAACGTATCGAAATACTTCGCGGACCTCAGGGAACGCTATATGGCAGAAATGCTGTAGGGGGTGCAATTAATGTCATCAGTAAAGAGCCGCAAAGAGACTTTGGAGGTTACGTTAATTTAGAAGCGGGCAACGACGGTTATTTAGTAACGCAAGGCCAAATAACAGGGCCACTAGGTGACACTTTTTCTGCTATCGCCACTATGTCTAAAATGGAGCGCGATGCGCTACAAGAAAATTTAGCTGAAGGTGTTGGCGACTTAGATAATAGAAATAGAACTTATTACTCAGCTACTTTAAAAGCGGACTGGACAGAAAATTTTACCAGTACATTACGTTACATGAATTATGATCGTAGTGAAAATCCTTCACCGGGTTATTTAGGTGATGCGTATCCAACTGAATTCGTTAATATTACTGCGGGTAGTTTACCGGGTATTTACTTGGGTTCAAATGCGCTTAATCATGTCTCTGGTTACACCATACCTAATCCAGCAGTTAATGATATTAATCAAACCAATGTTGATACATTAGGTCAACAAGACGTGGAAACCAAACGTTTAACGTTCATCAATACCCTAACATTAGATGATTTGGAATTTAAATACACCTTTGGCGAGAATGAGTTTACGTATGATTCTATTGCAGACGGCGATGTTTCAAATGCTGCCTTTGGCGGGATTAATTTCACCGAAATATTCAGACAAACAACTGCTTTTGTGCTTGGTATGGGTCCAGATGGAGTTACTCTACCTAACCCACTAACAGGCGCACCTATTACTCTTGCTTCAGATATGACGGCTAGTGTTATCCAATCAGGTAAGTTTAAATCCCATGAATTACAGGTGGTATCTAACTACGATGGAGACTTAAATTTCATTGCTGGTTTGTATTATTTTAATAGTGAAGAACTTCAATATAGCGACTTTGTTGAACGTGGTTTTGGCTTAATGCAGGGAGATGCGATTGCAGCAAATTATGGTGGTTTTCCCCCTGAGTTCGGTTTACCTGCAGACAGCGGTACTTTTTTAGGTTTCCCCGGTTTTCAGCCTGGACTTTATCAGTTTTATTCTTCATTAGCTGGCTTGCCATTTGAGGCGACTGCCAGCGGTGATGGCGGCTTTTTATATTATGGTCAAAATGAGCTCGAAACTACTGCCACTGCTTTATATGGTCAACTAGAATATCAGGTTTACGATGAACTCGCTTTAACGGCAGGCCTACGTTATTCAAGCGATAAAAAAACCGGAGGAGACGATGTATTTGCTTACCTGAATGTGCCTAAAACTCAGCACCAACTTGATGACAGTTGGAGCAAAGTAACTTGGCGTTTGCAGGCAGATTGGAATGTTGATGAAGATACTTTCGTTTATGCTTATATATCGACCGGTTATCGTTCTGGTGGTTTTAACCTTGGAGCTGCGTCGGCAGCATCAGTAGACGTTGTTGACCCAGAAGAGTTGATAGCCTATGAAGTGGGTTATAAAAAATCTCTATACAGCAATAATGTTAATCTTTCTCTAGCTGCATATTATTACGATTATGCCGATTTGCAGGTGCTTTCAACAGTTACCGAAGGGGGAGTTACTACCGCCGCTTTCGACAACGCAGCCGAAGCTACAGTAATGGGTTTAGAGGCCGAGTTACAAGCATGGCTGACTCCAGATTTGCGGGTTATGGCCACATACTCTTATACCAATTCAGAATACGACAGCTATACAGCTGTTGACTCCACCGCCTGTTCCATTTTGGGCGTATGTGATGTTCAGGATTTATCAGGTAATCAATTGAATATGGCGCCTGAAAACAAATTTTCTGTCTCTGCCAGCCAGTTCTTTGAATTAGATGACATGGGCACAGTGTTGTTAACCGCCGGTTATTCTTACGTGGGTGAACAGTACTCTCGTGCTTTTAATCGCAGTGATTGGGATCAAGTCGACAATTATGACCGCATTGACGCCCGCCTGAGCTGGACTTCTGCAAGTGAAGCTTTTGAGGTGGCAGCCTTTGTGAGAAATGCTGCTGATGAACGTGACATTTTACGTTATACAACACCTTCTACAGTGACACGTCTGCAAAATGTCGAGCTGTCTGACCCCATCTCTTATGGTTTACAAGTTCGTTATAGCTTTTATTAATAGGTAGTCTTAAAGAGAGCTCGCTCTAGAGCTCTCTTATTGCCTATTTGTTTGTAAAAAAATACACCTTGGCTTAACTATGAATGTTGAAAGTGTCATCAGACAATGTCCTTGGTTCAATGGTGCGCCTGAATCGGCTTTTGAAACCTTAATCGAAGCTGCAAGATTAAAGCACTTTGAACAAAAAAAATACCTCTACCGCTTGGGCGAAGAAGGCGAGTTTGTTTACGGTGTGGTAACAGGGTTTGTGCGCATAAAAATAAGCAGTATCCATGGACAAGAGTTTGCAATCACAGAGTTTTCGTCAAACTCATGGTTAGGAGAATTTACCCTAACCAACGAGCCAGCGCGTATGTTTGAAGCCCAAGTTTTTGATAAATCGTCCATTATTCAAATACCCAAACGAATAGTGAAGGCCCTCGCTGAGCAGCACAGTGTTATTTATCAAAACCTGTTTTTGGAACAAGCAAAAAGAACCTTACAAATGTGTGAATTACTGGGCGGCATGCTGTTTTATCCCCTCAGCGCTAGGTTAGCCGGAAGGTTGCAATGGTTTGCCCAAAACTATGGGGTAGAAACTCACGAAGGGATTTTGATTGAAAAGAAAATGACGCAACAAGAATTGGCTGAACTGGCCAGAGGCTCCCGTCAGAGGGTGAACAAAATAGTCAGGAAATTTGAAGATGAGGGTATTTTGATTTTGACCGGTCAAAAATATTTGGTCAAAAACATGGCTGCATTAAAAGCCAAAACATTACTCAAAAACGAATAGTTACTTTTTATATAGCATGCATTAAGAGTGTCACGCAGATGATAGCGGCCAGCAGGGTTACGCTGTAAGTTATTAAAATTCTACGCCGACACCAAGTTTGATGTTTGCAGCAATAGCTAGAAAAATTAGGTGGTTTTATGAACACGGTTAATGATAACAACGAACATTTTGATGTATTGGTAGTAGGCGCGGGCTTGTCTGGAATTGGCTCTGCTTACCATTTGAAAACCCAACTACCAGGTAAAAGCTTTTGTGTGCTTGATGGTATGGAAAGTTTTGGTGGTACCTGGCTCACGCACAATTACCCAGGTGTTCGTTCGGACAGTGACCTATTTACGTTTGGCTATCGATTCAAGCCTTGGACTGGCGCTCCTATTGCCAAGGGCGCTGAGATTTTAAATTACATGCACGAAGTCATTACCGATAATCATTTGGATCAGCACATTCGCTACAACCATCATGTACTTGGCGCTAGCTGGGACAGCGTGAATCAACTTTGGACTATTACAGCATTTAAAAAAGATAGCAAAGAAACCGTTGTTATTACCGCTCGCTTCTTATGGATGTGCCAAGGTTATTATAATCACGAAAAAGGGTATACCCCAGATTGGGAAGGCAGAGATGATTACAAAGGCTTACTTGTTCATCCACAGGATTGGCCAAAAGACCTAGATTATAAAAATAAAAAGGTAGTGATAATTGGTTCTGGTGCAACCGCTGCCACCTTAGCGCCTAATATAGCTGAAGATTGTGAGCATGTGACACTATTGCAACGTTCTCCAAGCTATTTTATTCCGCGAGAAAACCATAACCCGCTGACGGATCAATTGCGAGAGTTAGGTGTTGATGACGTATGGATCCATGAAATAACTCGTAAGCAGTTGCTCCAAGAGCAGGCAGGATTTATTCAATTGTCTACTCAATACCCCACTGAGGTAAAAAAAGGCCTGATTGATGGTGTAGCGGCACTTCTGGATGATGATTTTGATGTGAAAACACATTTCACCCCTAATTATGCGCCTTGGAGGCAACGTATTGCAGTTGTGCCTGAAGGCGATATATTTGCAGGTATTCGTTCAGGTAAAGTGGGCGTTAAAACAGATCAGATAGAGTGTTTTAATGAAACAGGCATTGCGCTTCAGTCTGGCGAACAACTTGTTGCTGACATCATTATTTCAGCCACAGGGTTTAACCTTTCGGTATTAGGCGGGATTGAATTTTCTGTTGACGGCAAAATTGTTGATTTCTCTGAAAAAGTTGGATATAGAGGCATGATGTTCACCGATGTACCTAATATGGTATGGGTAATGGGATATTTTCGTGCAAGTTGGACATTACGTGTTGATTTAATTGGTGACTTTATTTGTCGACTATTAACACATATGGATGAAAAAAAGGTTAAGCAAGTCACCATGATGCTGCGAGATGAAGATGCTGATATGGAGTTGTTACCTTGGATTGATACCGATGAATTTAATCCAGGCTATATGTTGCGTTCACTTCATTTAATGCCCAAACGCGGAAACAAAGCTGATTGGCAACATACTCAAGATTATTGGTCAGAAAAAGAAATACTACCTAGCGTTACTTTAGACGACTCATTGTTTGTTTATAAGTAGGTCGTAATGAAAACAAAGATTTTTTCAAGCACCAAATCAATTATTAGTGAAATAGGCGCGGTTAAATGAACAACTACTCGAAGCTGGAAGACAACATTAATGTAAATGGTGTAGATATTGCCTATCAACTTCATGGTAACCCTTCGCACCCTACCTTATTGCTTATTCACGGTTTAAGCACCCCTCTAACTGGATGGCCTAGCGCAATGATTGAGCGTTTCGTGGCATCCGGTTATCAGGTCTTACTATTAGATAACCGTGATGTAGGGCGCTCGCAGCAACTAGATCATGTGGCCACCCCAAATATGTTCTGGCTTATGCTTAAATTAAAGGTAGGACGTCCAATAAAAGCGCCCTATCAACTTGAAGATATGATGCGAGATGTTGTTGCGCTATTGGATGCCCTTAAGCTATCTGAAGTACATGTGGTTGGCGCATCAATGGGGGGGATGATAGCGCAATTGATAGCAATCCATCACCCGCAAAGGGTGAAGTCATTAACCTCCATAATGGCCACAACGGGATATAAAGAGCTGCCTCCAGTTGACCAAAAAATCAGCCAAGTTTTAACGCAAAAACCAGCTTCAACAGATTACAAAGACCGCTTGGATTACCACATAAAAAAATGGCAGGCGCTTGGCAGTCCAGATTATCCCTCTTCAGACGCTTATATTTATCAATATGTTGATAGTCTTTTGCAGCGCGGCATAACAGCGCAAGGCACACTGCGTCAATTCCTAGCTGTAATGGTGGCAGGAAATAGGGAAGATGCGCTAACAGAACTAAGCATTCCAAGTTTAGTAATCCATGGTGAGCGTGATGGACTAGTAAATGTTGCGGGTGGAAAGGCTACAGCAGCAGCCATACCTAATGCAAAACTTAAAATTTATCCAGGAATGGGGCACGATTTTCCGGTTGAATTAATACCCAGCATAGTCGACGACATTGTTGCCCATGTAAATACGAATTTAGATGATCGGTTAAAAGACAGTTTAGGTGATAGAACATGAAGCAATATAATGAGCAGGTAGCAGTTATTACTGGGGCGGCCTCTGGCATTGGTAAGGCCTTAGCACTCAAATTAGCTGATAAAGGCTGTAATTTAGCACTGGCTGACAAAGACTTTAAAGGTTTAGAAATACTAAAGCCGCAAATTGAGGCTAAAGGTGTTGAATGTCTTATTGCCAGCCTTGACGTATCAGACAACGAAGCTTTTATCGCATTTGCACAACAAACTAATGAAAAATTTAATCGCACCGATATGTTGTTTAATAACGCCGGTGTTAGCTTAATTGACTCAGTTGAAAACCAGGCGCTGGAAGATTTTCATTGGTTAATGAATATTAATTTTTGGGGCGTAGTGCATGGCACCAATGCATTTCTACTTTATTTGAAAGCCTCACCTAGCGCGCATATTGTCAATATTTCTAGTTTGTTTGGTTTGCTTTCTCTACCATTGCAAAGCGCCTACAATTCATCTAAGTACGCGGTTAGAGGGTTCACCGAGGCGCTAAAAATGGAGATGGCTGGCAGTAACTTATCTGTGCATTGTGTCCACCCTGGTGGAATTAAAACTAATATCACAAACAACGCTAAGGTATCAACTAACGCGATACCTAAAAGCCAGCTTATTGCTGATTTTAATAAGGTGGCAAAAACAACCGCGGAACAAGCAGCGGATATCATTTTAGCCGGCATTGAGAAAAACCAGCGGCGCATTTTAGTGGGCAGCGATGCAAAGTTACTAGATTGTATTGCAAGATGGTTTCCGTCGAGCTATGAGAAAATACTCGGTTTTGAAAAAGCTATCATTAATAAACGCAAAGAGTTACTCAATAAATAGCAACAAGTTACTTATCCTGAACTGAACCTACTTCAGCATTGCTGGGCTAGTTAAGGTTTAGGTTCGGGATAAATTACCTTCCAATCTTTTTCCATATCAACAATACGCCAATTATTTGCCGCAGCTTTATTTAGCCCTTTATCCAGCTTGCCAATCTCAGATTTTCGGTCGTAGGCCCACTCTCGTTTTGCGTCAGTATGGTGGATGATCATACTCAGGCTTAAACCTGTGCCGCCCGATACATATTCTAACATTTGCATGTCGCCATCTGAATTACCAAATGCAGCAATTGGGCGTCGACCAATATGAGTATTTATAGCAATCACTTTGTTACTGTTGTTGTTATAAAAATCCATTTCAGGGTGACGAATAATAACCATTTTATTATTTTGTAATTCGTAAGTTCTTTTCATTGTGCTGCCAATTACCTGTTCTGGTGGAATGCCATAAACCGACTCAGACCAAGCTCGAATAAACGCCGTTCCACCACCTGAAACGATATAGGTTTTAAATCCGCTTTGCTGCAAGAAGCGGATCAGTTCCAACATAGGTTGGTACACCATGTTAGTAAATGGTCGTTGGGTAACGGGGTGTTTAGCTGTTTTAATCCATTGCGACACTAGCGCATTATAAGTCTCGTTATCCATACCGGTATTCGCCGCCATGACAATATCATTTACCGCGGTTTTACTTTGGGTTAGGGCTCCGGGAATATCTCCTTTGAGCAATGTCGCAAACGGTTCTTGGCTCTGCCACTGGGGATTATTGGGCGCTAGCGCATAAATGCGTTCTATGGCAAAAAGTAATTGTGTATAGATGGGTTGTTCTGCCCATAAAGTGCCGTCGTTATCAAATGTAGCGACTCGCTCACTTTTGATAACAAAATTAGCTGAGTTTGGATCTGTCACCTCGCTCACAAATGCTATTATAGTTTGTTTACTTTTAGTATTGTGCCACGAAGCTAGTGGCTCTTGTGCTGCAGTGGCAATGCCACACTGAAAAATTATTACTGTAAAAGATGATAGGAGAACGGATTTATTAATCATAATTTGTCTCTGTTATTTAACATTCAAACTGAGAACAAAAAAGCACATCCCATAATTACTTGTTAAATATGGGATGTGATTTTCAGCCATACTTTTAATTAGTTAAGGCTCTGTAGAGTACTTCAAATAACCCCGCAGCACCCATACCAACGCCAACACATGGTAATAACCAGATATTTAGCACCGCGATACGCTTTATCAATTGGGGTGGGCGCTATTGAAACAATTGGAGCTTCTCACATATTAAATTCCTATCAATAACTGTATTGTTACTTGCTTAAATTTACGCCAAGCGTTTTTTGGTCATAGTAATATATTAATGAGGTTTTTGTGTATTGTTTGTCACCTACGTGACAATTTTGTTTGTTAATTTTCTATATCTTCATTTGTTAGACCTAAAACTAAAAAGTTGTTTTTTGCGCAGATAGTCTAGAATCAAAAGTCATGCAGTTTTGGATGCAAATTAACACATAACCGACCATGGAAAAGTGCGAAATGAATTGAAAACGCCATATCGTGACGGAACCCCGGTGACCCTAAAAGTAAGAAGGGGTATTTAACATCGACATTACCGAATGTGAAGAATGCAAAAAGCACAATGTGACGATAATTGCCTGCATTATCCATAGATTACCTGCTAGCCTGACATCATCCACAAGATATTGTCGTATTTAGACAAACATGGCTCACCCATGACTGGCAACAATACCAGAGCACCGCCAATTGAGGCTGTAGAATAAACGATTATGTTTGATGATTTCGCCATCCAAAGAGATTTTGACTTTGGCACATGAGACACGAGAAACACAATGATGTTTGAACATACCATATGTTGAGGCAAGGCTCTTCGCATCTCACTATCCCGATTTCAGCACCAAAGGCCAGCTTACTCACTCACCTCAACGACAAAAATTTCGTTAATTTTTTCAATACACCAAATGAGAAAACACAGTTTGGCTATCATTTGATTAAGACCCTTTACCGAAGCTAATATAGCTTCGAATTTTTAATGCCCTTCCATTTTTGGTCTTCGCGAACCTACTTGCCTACTTTAAAGCTATCCTTTAACTGTTAGCGAGAGCAATTGTTAAAAAACCATATTGCAGCCCCTCACATTCACCGCGTCTATTTTGAATATACGGGTAAATTATCCACACTGGATTGACCTTAGATGAGTAAATGCTAAGGTTGTAATTACATTGCTAATAAAACGTAAAGAAAGAGCGGCAATATGAATAAAGTACTGACGAGTTTCCTGATCATTTTTAGCTTAATGGTTTGTGCAAGTGCACAAGCAAGTACCTATACCAAAACAAAATATCCAATTGTCTTGGTCCATGGCATTTTTGGTTTTGATGACGTATTGGGAATTGATTATTTTTATCGTATTCCCTACTCATTGAGCCGTAGTGGTGCAACAGTGTATGTCGCCGCCGTTTCTGCAGCGAATAGCTCAGAAGTAAGAGGTGAGCAATTATTATTAGAAGTGCAGCAAATACTGGCCCTTACAGGTGCTGAAAAAGTCAATTTACTTGGACATAGCCAAGGTGCGCAAACAGTGCGTTATGTAGCGTCTGTGCGACCTGACTTAATTGCTTCAGTGACCAGTGTTGGAGGGGTAAATTGGGGTACTCCCGTAGCAGATATAGTGCGTAATGTTGTGCCACAAGGGTCGGTTTCAGAATCACTTGTTGAATCCATAGGAAATGGATTAGCATCCGTTTTAGAATGGTTTTCAGGTAACGCGGGACTTCCCCAAGACTCAGTAGCAGCTTTGGAAGTGCTCACCACACTAGGTAGTTTAGCGTTTAATGCCAATTACCCAGAGGGTGTGCCAGATACATATTGTGGCAGCGGTGATTTAGTTGCAGCTAACGGTGTGGAGTATTTCAGTTGGAGTGGCGGCAGCGCTTTTACCAACGTTTTTGATGTCCTTGATGGGCCTCTATTGGCAACCAGTTTTGCGTTTAATGAACCAAATGATGGCTTAGTTTCTTCGTGCAGCAGTCATTTGGGTTATGTGCTTAAAGATAACTATCGAATGAACCACATCGACGAGGTGAATCATACTTTTGGTATACATCACTTATTTGAAACTGATCCCATTACCCTATATCGAAAACATGCTAATCGATTGAAAAATAGAGGCTTATAAAACATGAAGTGGGGGATTACTGTAATTTTTAGCTTAGCCTTTATGGCAGTACTAATATGGAAATCCTCTAAACCTGATGTGAATTCGCTAAGTTCAGTAAGCTCAGCCAAAATTGAACAACCAGATAAAATGAGTGTTGCAATTGATATCGATGGTCATGTGCCAAATACTGCAGACAACTCTGACAATGAAGATGTGTGGCAGACTGAAGAATTGCGGGCGCTGCTTGATTTTTATGTTGCATACTACGAAGAAGGTGAGCAAAAAATGTGGCAGGAGTTTAATCAATACTGCCATCCTTTAACTTACTGCTCAGAATTAACAGAATTGTTTAAACGTTATCTAGATTACAAAACACAGCTTCAAAACCTAGATACTGAGCGCTTAGAGCTAGCATCGGACTTCGAGGATAGACTCGATGAATTAGACATGCTTCGCAGTGAATTATTTTCTTTACTTGAGATAAGTCTGTTGTTTGATAATGAAGAAGTCTGGGACAGGCATGCAATTGAAAGGCTACGCATCAATCAGAATGCAAGCTTAAGCAAACTGCAAAAATCACAACAGGTTAAACAACAACTTGAACAACTACCAGAAGATATGAAACAAGCTGTAGTGCCTACGCAAAAACTGCGCAA
>JBLIGC010000006.1:0-63073 GCA_047636735.1 Glaciecola sp.
TTTTTCACTTCACTAAATAAATGATAAAACGCCTGCATATGAGAAATGGGCGTGTTTTTTGGCGCTGTTTCATCGATTCGAATTAAATCGATATTAATTTGCAGCGGTGTATTAGACAGTAAACGCAGTATTTGTAGTTCGGTTTCTATCTTATTAGGCATTAAATTTAATATACCAATTTGCATTGGACGAATATTCTGGCTGGTTGCGCGAGCATCATCCATTGCAAAGATATTTTCACTGAGTAATTCTTCTAAAGCGGGTAATTCAGCGGGTAATTTGATTGGCATATAATTTTAACTCTTTTAGCAACTAGGTGGTCATAATCGTCGGCGCGATAAGATTAGCCCCGCACTCAACAAATTAGAGTTAGTATTGTGGCGCTTACAAAAAAAAAGTCAACTAGTTTACGTCTAGACGTCTAAACGTTTTTTTGATGGCGTATGGAAGTATTATAAGTGTGAAGTTTTTTTATGACGCTGTAGCCCTACTAAAACCTCCACTTCAGCCCTTGGCAACTGACTTGCCTCCATGATATCTTCTATACTTACCCCTTCTTTCACCAACTGATGGGCACGATTGTACATTTTCAACTCAGGGTCTTCTTGTTGCAGTAACTCGGTTTGATTTTCTAGGGCAAGTACGCGTGATGATAAATCCTCGTTTCGCGTAGTCATATTTATTAATGCTTTGTTGCTGATATTAGTAATATCATTAACTAAGTCTTCTTTTATTAGTTGGCCCGCCTGTTCAGCTATTCGCTGAGTTAGCGCAGATGGCGAAAAGCCGGTGGCTCCTTGTGTACTTTTTTCAGGGCTGCCCGACAACTCAGCAAGCGTGTTTGCTTGGCTTTGATTTAATTTATATAAATCATTAATCAATTTAATTGATTGACTCAACCGAGTATTCATCTTGCGAGTATAAATCCATAGCACAAGAATAAACGCACATAAAATAGTGAATAGTATAAAAAGCACATTTACTGTCAAAAAAGCTACCATGAAATTCCTATTCTGTACGCTTGAAAATTTTGTCTATTATGCAGTAAATTAGCATATATCAAAACAAGCCGCAAAATCAGAGCGTTTATGTCTTTTTTATCACTAGCAACAATGAATCAAAACTGTGCTAGTTTCGTTATGAGCCAGATAAGGATAGATAGGGTACGCAAGCTCGACTTATACAGCACCTTGAGGCGAATAAAGCTAACTTTGATAAGACGTAAATAACCAATAATTTATGCGGAGTAAAGGCAAACTGGCGTTGCCTCAGTCATTCGTATGTAACGGTTAATAAAACTACATAGACATTGCATCGTCCCATTCTTCGTCGCTCAGTAACTTGTTTAAATCAACGAGTATAAGCAACTCATCACCACGATTGCTAACGCCTTGGATAAACTTGGTGCTTTCTTCGGTACCCACATTTGGTGCGCTGTCAATTTCTGAAGAACGTAAATAAACAACCTCAGCCACGCTGTCGACCAAAATGCCCACTACATGTTGGTCTGATTCAATAATTACGATACGTGAATTATCGGTAATTTCTGAAGGTGGCAGACCAAAACGAGCGCGTGTATCAATAACTGTTACAACGTTACCGCGCAAATTAATAATGCCCATAACATAATCAGGTGCACCAGGTACCGGTGCTATGTCGGTATAGCGTAAGACTTCTTGCACCTGCATTACATTGATGCCATAGGTTTCTTCATCTAATCGATACGTTACCCACTGAAGAACCTCGTCATTTGGATCTGGTGCTGTAGCTGTGGCTCTGTGTTCTGACATCCGCTTTGCTCCGCTATATCTTAATCATTTAATGCAAAAGTAAATACACTCTTGTATTCATTATTTATGCACTAATGCGTTTGTGCTTATTTAAGCACGCCTTGTAACATTTGCGCGCCATCTATCAGCGCACACATTTTTTCTTTTAATAAACCCGATAGCCATGGTCGATTAGTTGTATTGTCTCGCCATTTAATATCATCTTTACACAGATCAAGCGTGGCGCTCACACTATTGCAACAAAGTACATAGGGCGATTTGCCAATTTGAACTGCGAATTTATACTCACAGTGTAGCTTAGTTGCAGCATATCTTTTTGGCACTAACCAAGCTGCGGCATCGATACACGTAAATTTATCACTACCTTTAATCAATATACCCTTGCACCAACTAGGCTGCTTTGCGATAGATGATATTTGGGTCAACTGGTGAATACCGCCTAATTCTATTAGCGGTATCGCAATGGTCACATTGGCAATATCACATAAAAGCACTTGAAACCGATTAGGTAAACTGTCTTTAAGAGATATACTTAAGTTTCGCGTTTGACCATTATTATTACCCTGCGTGTTATAGGTGTCGGCATTTACCCGTTTTTCTTTATCAAGTGTTGTGTTTTTTTCACCATCACTAATATCGTTATTGATTGAAGTGGCACTTGCTGACTGTATTTCGCCTTCATCTGTAGGACGAACATCAATTATCTGGGGTGTCAATTTTGACTCGATTAATTCAGGTACAGACACCTGTGAGATCGTATTTATTGACTCGTGAGCCGAACCTGTCAACAAATTGGTAAGGCAGCTAGCCTTCGCTAACAGTCTTTCTGCGTGACTAATCTTATGCTGTATTTGCGCTTCTTGAGGTACAAAATCCGCACTATTTGGCAACGGTAGGTGTGCGGGCTTAAGCGAAGTTAAGTCATCAAAATAATGCTGTAAAGCCTTATTTGCTGGAGATTCAGAAAGTGTCGAGACCTTAGCCATATTTTAGCAACTCCCCAACGAGTTTGTCATAAGCAAAGCTGCCTTTCGAATTTGCCGCCACTCTATTGATTGGCAAGCCTAGCTCACTTGCATCTCTAAATTTAGTATCTATGGGAATATAGCCTCGCCACAGTTGTTCTTTATAGATCTCTCGCATTTTTGCATATGCGCTTAAACAAGCTTTAACACGTCTATCAAACAAAGTTGGTACGATCACCGAAACCAAATCAGATGACAAACTACTTTTCATTTGTTCAATGGTACTTAGCATTTTATTTAAGCCGTGTAGGCCGAGATGCTCTGTTTGTGTAGGCAACACAATAGTATTGGCGGCAACCATAGCGTTAACCATCAATACTCCCAATACAGGTTGACAATCAATCACTATATAGTCGTAAGAATAATTATGTATTTTTTCATCTGGACTTAATTCACTACCCGTTCCAAAATTATTGCTAGTCTCTTTTTGTTGTAAATCAGCCACTATTTTTTTAACGATTAGGCCTTTCCCTGCTTGCTCAAGCAATGCTCTGTCGAGAGTGGCTAAGGCCATATGCGCAGGTAGCAAGTCGATGCCCTCTATTGATGTTTTAAGCACCGCTTCATGCAGAAGGTTTGCCATAATTTGAGGGTGTTGACTAGCCACAAACAAATCATAAACGCTCAAAGCAAGTTCTTCGCTGTCAAAGCCCAAGTAATGCGTCAATGAGGCGTGTGGGTCAAGATCAATCAAAAGCACTTTATAATCCATAGCGCAAAGGCTACCAGCAAGCGATATGGCAGTGGTTGTTTTACCTACACCACCTTTTTGATTGACGACTGTCCAAACTTTCATGCGGTAGATTCTCTAGTACCAGTATGGTACAAACAATTGATGCTGTATGTATTAGCTGCTGCTATCGTATTAAACGTAACGCTTCAGTAAACTAGCAATATCCAAAATAAGCGCAATGCCGCCATCGGAAGTAATAGTGGCCCCGGCCATACCAGCGGTACCTTGTAATAAGGCATCAAGCGGCTTTATAACAACCTCCTCTTGTCCAATGAGTGAGTCAACCACCAAGCCTATTTGCTGGGTACCAATTTGCACCACTACAACATGCCCCTGGGTTCTGTCTTCGATTGGTTTATGTGGATTTAACCAATCATTTAAATAGAATAGTGGAATCGCTTTTGAGCGCACTATCATAGTTAATTGATTATCAACTGTGTTGGTTTTATTAATATTCATATTAATAATCTCATTTACTGAACCAAGAGGGAGCGCAAATGTTTGTTTTCCTACAATTATCATTAGTGTCGGTAAAATGGCCAAGGTAAGCGGCACTTTAATCTCAAGTGTAGTACCCACTCCCATAGCTGAATTTATATTTATCGTACCGTTTAGTTGATTAATCTTGGTTTTAACCACATCCATGCCTACACCACGGCCAGACACTTCACTGATTTCAGTTTTGGTTGAGAAACCTGGCGCAAATATAAGGCTAAATGCCTCAACGTCAGACATACGAGCGGCTGAGTCCGCGTCTAAAACACCACGGCTGATGGCAATTTCTTTTAGTTTTTCAGCATCCATGCCTTTTCCATCATCAAAGATGGTTAATAGAATATGGTCGCCTTCTTGCGAAGCGCCTAACTTTACCGTGCCTATACGTGGTTTTCCAGCAGCTTCACGCTCGTCTGGCATTTCAATGCCATGGTCAACCGAATTTCTAACTAAATGCACCAATGGATCGGCAAGGGCCTCTACCAAGTTTTTATCTAAGTCGGTTTCTTCACCTTCCAGTACTAACGAAATTTCTTTTTTGAGAGTTCGGGCTAGATCACGAACAACTCGTGGAAAGCGACCAAATACTTTCTTAATGGGTTGCATACGGGTTTGCATTACCGCGCCTTGCAAGTCACCTGTTACAACATCCAGGTTAGCGATTGCTTTGGACATGCTTTCGTCGGCAAGATTAGCGCCTAAGCTTAACAAACGATTTCGTACAAGTACGAGCTCGCCTACCATGTTCATTATTTGGTCTAATCGCTTGGTATCAACACGAACCGTCGTTTCACCTTGTGGAGGAGCTGATTTAGCCTCTGCTTTTTTGCCAGGAACAGGCGCAGTTTGCGCTTTGGCAACAGATGTTGGCGAAGTTGGTTGTGCTTGTGTTTCTTTTGGCAACTGCGCTGCATGTGCTTGCGCGTTCTGGTTATTATTGTTCGCCGGCTTTGCAACTGCCGCCTTGGTACTTTCAGAATCAGCGTTACTATCAACTGCTGGTTGAGCAATTATAGGTGCTTGACCTTTACCGTGTAAATTGTCTAGTAAGGCTTCAAACTCATCATCGCTAATTTCGTCATCATCAGCTTTTGATGCTGGCGATTTTGTTGACATATCTGGGCCAAGACTAACGTCGCTTGGTGGGGTGCCAGAATCGGTTTTAAAGCTACCCTGCCCGTGTAATTCATCTAAAAGAGCTTCAAATTCGTCATCGCTAATTTCGTTATTACCATTAGACGCAATGGTGGTAGGCGTTTGGTTTTGGGTTTTTGGAGATTTACCACCTGAACCGGGTATTTTCGCAGTTGGACCGCCTGCGCCATGAAGTTCATCTAATAGAGCTTCAAATTCATCTTCATTTATTTCATTTATACTTGCATCACCAGCAGTTTTAGAAGGTGTCGCTACATGCGTATCTTCAATTGATGGTCCTGCGGCTGTTTCATCAACGTCATTTGTTGTTCCTTGACCCACATCACTTGATGCATCTTCAAGAATCACTTCATCCGCGTGTTCAGGAGTACTAAGCTTATGTAGAACGTCTATTAAACTAGCCGGTGCAGCCACTAAAGGCTCTCGAGATTTAACATTTTCGAACATAACAACCACAACGTCGGTGGCCTGTAATATCACGTCCATTAATTCAGGTGTAAGCGTTCGTTGGCCATTACGCATTACATCAAATACGTTCTCTGCGCCATGGCAAATCTCAACTAATTCAGTTAGTGCCAAAAAACCTGCACCACCCTTTACCGTGTGGTAACCGCGGAAAATTGCATTTAACAACTCACCATCACCTGGGTTATTTTCTAACTCAACTAATTGTTCTTGGAGTTGTTCAAGTATTTCCCCGGCTTCCACCAAGAAATCTTGCATTATTTCCTCATCAACTTCAAACGACATTCGTTCGCTCCCCTAAAACCCTAAGCTCGACAGCAAATCGTCAACGTCATCTTGGTTATTCACCACATCGTCGCGTTTTGTTGCATCAATAATTGGCCCTTCGGCTTTTATATCATCCCGTGATGTGACCGTTGATTGGGATTTGTCTTTTTGCGGAGCTTGATCACCAAAACTGGCAAGCATCCCTACAAGATGATCTTCGACCTCTTTAACCAGATCTATAACACGGCGAATAACTTGACCGGTTAAATCCTGATAACCTTGAGCCATAAGCACCTCAGTCAACATTACGTTTAATGCTTTAGAATCCTGTGACGCATCTTTAAGTAATTTATCAAGGGCTATGCACAAGTGTTTAAATTCGCCTAGCTCAATTTGACGACTCATTAATTTTTTCCACTCGGGCATTATGGTGGCCAATCGGCCGTTTAGTTGCTCTGCAATGGGCATGCTTCGTTCTACCGCATCCATTGTAGAATTAGCTGCTTTTTCAGTCTCTTCAATTACATATTCAAGACGCGATCTCGCATCGGGCATATCGGTCTTCGTTAAACCACTTAAACGGTCATCGAGTTGAAAAGTAGTAAGTGAGTCATGCAGTTGACGGGTTAGCTTGCCTACTTCTGAAAAAAGCTCTGCGGACTCTTCCAATGTTATCGTATGAATAATATCGTTGGCTAATTCAATTTCGCCAGCTTCTAAATGCTGAACCAATAACTTAGCCTGCTCTAACGTAATAAGTGTTTGTTCTTGCGACATAATGGTCACCTACAAAGTGAATTTACCCTAAACGCTCGGAAATCTTATCGAGTTTCGCTTTAAGTGTCGCTGCGGTAAACGGCTTCACAACGTAACCATTTACGCCCGCTTGGGCAGCTGCCACTATCTGCTCTTTCTTGGCTTCTGCTGTTACCATTAATACTGGCAAATGCTTTAACTTATCGTCAGCACGAATCGCTCGCAACAAATCAATGCCCTGCATGCCCGGCATATTCCAGTCGGTGACTACAAAATCAAAATCGCCCTGCTGCAACATAGGCAAAGCAGTGTTGCCATCGTCAGCTTCTTGTATGTTGGCAAAACCTAAGTCTTTCAACAAATTTTTTATAATCCGACGCATAGTTGAAAAATCATCAACTACTAGGATTTTCATATTTTTATCCAAAACTACCTCCGAAGTGGCTGCTAACTTTTATAGAATATTTTATTGCTCAATACGCCACGATTGCATTTTTGACTTCAATTTAATCATGGCCTGTGAATGAATTTGGCTTACTCGTGATTCACTAACTTCGAGTACTTCACCTATTTCACGCAAATTTAATTCTTCGTCGTAATAAAGCGAAAGAACAATAGCTTCACGCTCTGGAAGTGTCGTTATCGCTTTGGCTAGAGCCTTTTGAAACGAGCCTTGCACCATGTCTTCAAAAGGTTTATCGGCACCTTTTGATTCTTCGGTAGTTAAAACATCCTCACTCACGCCCAAATCTTCAATTCCAACCAATTTTCCGGCATTAACTTCACCTAACATTTGGTGATAGGTTTTCAGTGAAACCTCCATCACCTTGGCTACTTCGACGTCTCTAGCATCTCTGCCAGTATCACGTTCAACCATGTTAACGGCTTCGGTAATTGCACGAGAATTTTTATGAACCGAACGCGGTGTCCAATCTCCTTTACGAATTTCATCTAACATAGCACCGCGAATTCGAATGCCGGCAAACGTTTCAAAGCTTGCGCCTTTGGTGCAGTCAAAATTACGTGCTGCTTCCAATAAACCAATCATGCCAGATTGAATAAGATCATCTACCAATACGCTTGCCGGTAGGCGAGCTAACAAATGATGGGCAATTCTTTTAACTAATGGCGCGTGCTTTTCAACCAGTTGGGTTTTGTCTATTTGCTGTTGATATCCAGTCACTTTTGTACTCACTTTGTATACCTACTCATGCGATGACACAAGATTCTCTAAGAAAAATTCCAAATGACCACCAGCTTGATTCGGAATCGGCCAACTACACATATCTTCTGCTAATTTATTAATTGCTTTGGCAGCAGGTGAGCTTGGAAACGCTTCTACAATGACGGCTTGTTTACGCACGGATTTACGCACATTTTCATCAAAGGGGACTATTGCATTTAGCTCTAGTGCTACATCTAAAAATCGGTTTGTTACTTTTGATAACTTACTAAATAACTCACGGCCTTCACGCTCGGTTCTGACCATATTCGCCACCACCTTGAATTTAAACACGCCGTGTTCTCGGTTTAATATTTTAATCAAGGCATAGGCATCGGTTAGCGATGTGGGTTCATCACACACCACAATGACAACATCTTGTGCTGCACGCGAAAAGCTCATTACCATCTCGGAAATACCCGCAGCGGTATCAATAAATAACATATCGATAGGCGTTTTTAATTCACCAAAGGCGCGAATAAGGCCTGCGTGCTCATGCGGCGACAACTCGGTCATAGATTTAGCGCCTGAGGTCGCAGGAGCAATTTTCACCCCGTAAGGTCCCGTCACTAAAATTTCGTCTAAGGTGCAGTCACCACTTAATACATGTGAAAGGTTTCGCTGTACACGCAAACCTAGCATTACATCAACGTTTGCCAAACCTAGGTCGGCATCTAGTACCATTACCTTTTTGCCTAATTTTGCCACTGCTACCGCGGTGTTCAGCGTAATACTAGTTTTACCTACTCCGCCTTTACCGCCCGTTATTGCAACAACTTTTATTTGTTTACTTTGATTTTGCCGGCGTAAACTGCTGGCTTGGTCGTCAATCATATCGCACCTGTATTTGTTCCCACGGCTGTTGCATCACCATTGCCATAGCGTTTGAATAGTTTGGCAGCAATCAGCGTTAAATTGGCTGAGTCTGCTAGTTTGATATCTTCAGGAACGCGCTGTCCGTCGGTAACATAACTAAGCGACAAATCATTTTCTATAATGACACTTAGTGCTTCGCCCATGCTGTAACATTCATCTAACTTAGTAAAAATACAGCCACTTATATCGGTGCTTCTATACGCTTTAACGGTTTGATTCAACACCTGATATTGCGAACCTGCAGGTAACACCAAGAACTTACGAATTTCTACATTTAAGCTTTGTTCGTATTGTGTTAGCTGGTCTATTAAGCGAGCGTCGCGCTGACTAAAACCAGCGGTGTCTATTAAGACTAATTTTTTGTTACGCATTTGATACAAAATATCGTTTAGCTCTTGCGAGTTATGTGCTTTTTTGACCGCGCATCCAATAATTTTTCCATATGTGGCCAGTTGTTCAAAAGCGGCAATTCTGTAGGTGTCAATAGTAACTAAGGCTACCTGCTCAGGGCCATACTTTTGGGCAAACTTGGCGGCGAGTTTAGCCACAGTAGTTGTCTTGCCAGTCCCCGTAGGACCAACTAAGGCAACCACGCCAGACTGGTTTAAAATATCATTCCCGCCTACATGTAATCTATTTGACAGTAAATTAAGAATGTATTTCCAGCCTTGCTTTTCGTCTATTTGATAAGGCAGGAACTCTACAAATTGCCTGGCTAAGTCTTGGCTTACGCCCATTTTAGTTAGCTGTTCATGTAGGTAATGATGGACAGGGTTATTACGTTTTTTACGCTCATCTGCTAACCCAGATACCTGAAACTTGAGCACATTTTTAATCGATTCTAATTCTGCTTTTATACTGTCCAGTTGTGCGGGCTCAAGTACGCTTGGCGGCGGCGTTAAAGCAGCTTTTACGCCAACTATACCTGCTGCTTGTGTACTTTGTGGTACGTTTGGCGATTGCTGAGATCCAGGTTCTACAAATGCAGGCGACCTGAAAATACGTTCATCAGCGCGCGGTTCTGGTGTGTTTCCATATTCTGGCTGCTGCGAATAATGTAAGGGCTGCATTGATTGAGCGCGCGTTTGCGCCCCAGCTTGATTAGTATGCAAAGGCTGTTGTGCTGACGGTTGCGAAGCGCTGTATATTGACCGTTGCACCGCTTGGGCCGACTCTTGCTGTTCAAGTAATGCTTGCAAACTATCTGGCCCTGAATCACCAATAATTTCACGCAGACTACTGGCTGACGGTTTTTGTGCGACATGCTGCCTGGAAGCCTCTACGTGATGCCCTCTAGTACCGCCACTAGGACGGTTTGTTGCCGTATTCGATAGGTTATTAGTTGCCATGGGGGCTGAAACTGGGTCAATAGCCGCCACTAATTCAACACCGTTTGCTACTTTCTTATTAGACATAATAACAGCGTCACCACCAAGTTCATCTTTTACTTGCTTGAGGGCTTCGCGCATATCTTTGCCAAAAAATCGTCTAATCTTCATGTTTTCCTCGAATGTGTCTTAAAAGCTAAAAAGGCGTCAGTTTATTGACCGACAGATGACACTATTTTAATTTGTTTGTCGTCTGGAATTTCTTGGTATGACAACACATGTAAGCCTGAAACCGCTTGTTTCAAAAACTTAGAAAGTACCGGCCTAAGCATACCCGACGTTAACAAAACGCTAGGCTCACCAGCAAGTTCCTGCTGAGCACTAGCTTGTGATAATGACTGTTGAAGTTTCTCTGCTAAACTGGGTTCTATACCCGCGCCGTCATCGCCACCTGCTTGAAGTGACTTATGCAACATCTGTTCCAATTCCGGAGCCAATGTGATCACGGGTACCTCTTGTGCACCATTTGCTATTTCTTGTACTATCAAACGCTTAAGAGCAATACGTAAAGCCGAGACTAAAACATCAGGGTCTTGAGTTTTCGGGCCGTATTCTGAAAGAGTTTGTACAATAGTGCGCATGTCTCTAATAGGTACGCCTTCACTTAACAATGTTTGCAGCACCTTCACCACTAGACTCAATGACAGTATGTCGGGCACTAATCCTTCAACAAGTTTAGGATGAGTTTTTTCTAACATATCGAGCAATTGTTGTACTTCTTCGTGGCCTAATAATTGATGCGCATGATTACTTAACAGTTGACTAAGATGGGTGGCAATCACAGTGGGTGCATTGACCACCGTGTATCCTAATGTTTGCGCATGTTCGCGCTGCGACGATTTAATCCATACCGCTTCAAGACCAAATGCTGGGTCTTTCGTTGCGGTGCCTTCTAATGTGCCAAATACTTGACCAGGGTTTATCGCAAGCTCGCTATCGTGACTTATTTGCGATTCACCCACGCTAACGCCAAGCAGAGAAATGTTATATGCATTCGGCGAGAAGTCTAAATTATCTCTTATGTGGACAGGCGGCACCAAAAAGCCGAGCTCTTGTGATAACTTTTTGCGTACTCCCTTAATTCGGCTTAATAATTCCCCACCTTGAGACTTATCAACCATAGGAATTAGCCTATAGCCTACTTCTAAACCTATAATATCGACCGGTTGCACATCATCCCAGCTTAGCTCTTTGACTTCGCCAATTGCGGTGCTTGCTTCCGGCATTTTTTCTAAGTTTGCCGCAGCCTCATCTTGCTTTTTCTTTTGCACGTCACGATGAAACGCATAGCCGCCTACTACTGCTGAAAACGACAAGAAAGCAAAATGCGGCATACCTGGCACAATGCCCATAATAAATAAGATGACGGCGGTAATATATAAGGCTTTACGATTTGCGAGCTGCTCGCGGATTTCGTCGCCCATTATTTGGCTATCGTTTTCACGAGTCACAATAATGGCGGTGGCAACCGATAGTAAAAGCGATGGGATTTGGGCGACTAAGCCGTCACCAATGGTCAGTACTGTATATACTTCCATGGCGTCGTTAAAGCTAAGTGAATGCTGGTACATGCCAATAAACAAACCACCCACAATGTTTATCATCATAATAAAGAGACCCGCAATTGCATCGCCTTTTACAAATTTCGAGGCGCCGTCCATTGAGCCATAAAAGTCGGCTTCAGAGGTTATTTCTGAGCGCCTTATACGTGCTTGGTCGGCATCGATATAGCCTGCGTTTAGGTCTGCATCAATTGCCATTTGCTTACCGGGCATCGCGTCTAAGGTAAAACGTGCGCTTACTTCTGAAATTCGTCCAGCACCTGCGGTAACTACCTTGAAGTTAATAATAAGTAAAATAGCAAATACCACTACGCCAACCACATAGTTACCACCAATAACCACCTCGCCAAATGCTTGTATGACTTTGCCCGCAGCGTCTCCGCCCTCGTGGCCATGTAACAGCACTATTCGGGTTGAGGCTACATTTAGCGCTAATCTTAATACTGTTGCAACTAATAGTACTAGAGGGAAAATACCAAAATCAACTGGGCGGGCGGTAAATACACTGACTAAAATAATAACCAGAGATAAGGCAATATTAAAACTGAACAAAGCGTCTAATAAAACCGGTGGCATGGGCAAAATCACCATGCCCATTAGGGCAAGCACAACGATAGGTGCGCCTAAACCGCCGAAAACGTGTTTTATTTTATTTTTATCTACTTTTTGGAACACTTGGGCTAATTGCATACAACAAATTTTTGACATATGAAGGTGACATACGAGACGTATTACAACTCTTGTGCCAACTCTTAATTTAGGCCAAACATTTTCTATATATAGTCAATTTTTATTGACTGTTAACGGCTAGCGGCGCAGTTCTGTTGGGATAGTAAAGTTTTTCTTAAGCGGTTGAGGACGTTTGCCTTTACCCGCTTTATGCGCTTTTAACTGATACACATACGCCAATACTTGGGCGACCGCCATAAATAGTTTTTGCGGCACTTCATGATTGACTTCAGTAGCGTAATAAATGGCACGGGCTAATGCAGGCGACTCCACAATTGGAACATCGTGTGCCTTGCCAATTTTTCTTATGTGCATGGCAAGTTCATCTAAGCCTTTAGCAATCATAACCGGAGCGCGGTTGCCAAATTGATCATATTGAATAGCGACCGAATAATGCGTCGGGTTAGTTACAATTACGTCGGCGTTGGGCACTTCTTGCATCATTCTATTTGCCGCAGCTTGGAATTGAATTCGACGAACGCGTTGTTTGACCATAGGGTCGCCCTCGGAGTTTTTACGCTCGTCTTTGACTTCTTGCATGGTCATTTTCATTTCGTTGTTATGCTTGAAACTTTGATAGGGCACATCCAGTAGGGCAATAGGTATCATGCCGCAGCACAATAATAAAAAGGCCCACTCGATTATATTCAAAGCATGAAAGATATTCATTGGATAATGTTCGATGTCTAAGTGCAGAGTTTCATCTTTAAAAATAATGAGCGCTACATAAGCCATTAATGAAATGACCACCACTTTGCCAATGCCTTTAATGAGTTCGACTAAGGCATCTACGCCAAACATTCGTTTAAACCCCTGCAATGGGCTAAGTCGATTACCTTTAGGCGCCGCTGAAGTCCAAGTGAAGTTATAGCCGCCCAGCGCAATAGTCCCATAAATGCCGCCAATCATCGCAATAATCATAAATGAAAACACCGGCCACGCACTTTTTGAAACGGACATATCTAATATTTGAAACATATGATGAGTATCGAAGGTTTCATCACGTGAGAGCGTAAAAGAGCGCTCGGTTATACTATACATTGCAGTGGCAATAGATTTACCCACGGCAATTAGCGCAATAGCGCTGACAACGAGTAGCATAGTGGTCGCCAATTCTTTAGAACGCGCAATTTGACCTTCTTTGCGGGAATCCTCCAGCTTTTTGGGCGTGGGTTCCTCTGTTTTTTCAAAGGAGTCGTCTTGTTCTGCCATACTTAAGCATTACCTTTTAATAATTATATTGGCGCCAGCAAGCGCGATAGCATTAACACGCGTTGACCAAGTTACACATGAGAGTTTGTGCCCGCGTCCATTGTTGTTCAAAATGATGGGCCTGGTTTGCCAGCGTTAACCATATAATAAATAAACCCGTTAACTGTGCGATAGCAAAGCCAATACTAAAGATATTTAACTGCGGTGATGCCTTAGTCATGACCCCAAAGGCCAAGTTAACAATCAATAAACTAACAATTGGTGCCAAAGCGATAGTGACTGCCGACACAAACATCCAGCCTGCCCAATGCGCAATCTCTCTAAATTGCTCAGGGGTAAACCATGCGTCATTAATTGGAAAAGCTTCAAAGCTCACCACTATCATTTCTATCATGAATAAATGGCCGTCAAAGGTCCAAAAAAGTAGCGTGGCAAGAATAAGATAAAACTGCCCCACCGCAGGTACACTAATACCGTTAATGGGGTCAACAATAGATGCAAAACCTAAGCCTGTTTGCATGGCAATAATTTGACCTGCAAGTACAAAGGTATTTATTACCATCATGGATATAAAACCTATCGCAATCCCAATGGTTAGTTGTTTAAATACCTCAATAAAAGCCACCACAGAGAATAAATTAGTCATCGGGACCGGCGGTATCATAGGCACTATCATCGCGGTTAATAAAACGGCCAATAAATTGCGAATGGGTGTAGGAATCGTCTTTGCGCTTAAGCCAACCATAGAAATAAGCAGGCCCGAAATACGCATAAATGCAAGCACATAATCACTCATTAAATCGATAATGGTTGAGCTTAAAATATCCATATTAACCAATCACAGATGGAATACTGTTAACTAACTCAAAGGTATAGTCCATCATTTTTTTGACCATCCAACTGCCTAAAAAACTCAAAGCCAGCAAGGTGATAATTAATCGCGGTAAAAAACTCATAGTTTGTTCATTAATTGACGTAGCCGCTTGAAATACCGCGACTATTAAACCAACCAGTAATCCCGGCACAATAATGGCCGACACTAACAAAATAATAATAAACATTGCGTCTCGCAATATTTCAACGAAGGATTCAGGGCTCATGTCAGGTCCCCATTCCAAAACTAATGGCTAGCGTCCCAAAAATAAGATTCCAACCGTCTACCAACACAAATAACATTAGCTTAAATGGCAAAGACACAATCATGGGCGAGAGCATCATCATACCCATGGCCATAAGAATTGAAGCCACCACTAAGTCGAGGATTAGAAAGGGGATAAATAACATAAAGCCGATTTGAAAAGCCGTTTTTAGTTCACTGGTGACAAACGCAGGAATTAATACAGTAATAGGCACCTGCTCGGGTGAATCAAATTGCCCTTCGTAACCACCAATACGCACAAATGTTTCTAAATCGGTAATACGGGTTTGGCTCAACATAAAATCACGCATAGGTAATTTGGCCTGTTCGAAGGCTTCTAAGGACGTCATTTCTTCGCTTAAATATGGCTGCAATGCTTTCACGTTTACCTCTTCAAACACAGGCGCCATGATAAACATCGACAAAAACAAACTCACCCCAATTAAAATCTGATTCGAAGGCGACTGCTGAAGTCCAATGGCTTGACGCAAAATAGATAAGACCACAATAATGCGGGTAAAAGATGTCATCATCATAATAGCCGCAGGTATAAGACTCAGTGCTGTCATAATAAACAGCGCTTGTAAGGTCATTGAATAATCTTGGCTGCCATCGGGGTTAGTAGTTACAGTAACAGCCTCAATGCCAGCTTGCTGTGCACTTAAGTGCATACTAGACAGTAATAACAGGGCTAAACTGGTCCATTTTATAAAGGAAGTGTTGCGGATCATAAAGCGGCTACTGCGCCGCCAAATGCGACTGCTGCAAATAAGATTAACAAAATTGCTGCTTGCGTCATTAATGATACTGCAATGAATTACGCTAAAAAACATACTTAATAATTTAATCATGGTCAACCCCCTTGGCAGCTTGCTTATTTGTGTCTTTACTTGTTTTACTTCCGGCAATACCTTGTGCCATTGCATTAACTAGTTTTTGTTGGAAATTAAACTTCCCACCTGAACTCGCGCTTGGGTTAGCATTGAGTGCTGCAGACTGCTTATCTTTTTGAATTGGATTTTCAAGCTTAGCAAGGTGATTTATATTGTGCGCGGTTATGCCCAGCAAATGCTGTTCACCGCCCACTTCAATCACCATTACTTTTTCTTTTGCACCGGCCATCATGCTTGCGACCACACGCATTTGACCACCGCCAGTTTGCGCGACATTAAAACGGCGCATTATATATGCGAGCGCAAAAATAATGGCGATCACCACTAGAAGTGACAGAAAAACAGACAGGATTGAACTTGTTGAAGTTAAGCTTTGGCCGCTCGTTGTAGCCTGTAAAGGCAGCGAGAAACTAAAGAGGGGTATGCATGAAAGGCACGCCAAGACTGGGCTTGGCGAGATTCTTTTATTTAAGTTTTTTAATTCTTTCGACTTGACTAATAACATCCGTTAACCGTATACCAAATTTATCGTTAATCACTACTACCTCTCCATGAGCAATCAACGTGCCATTTACTAAAACATCTAGTGGTTCACCGGCAACTCGGTCTAATTCAACAACAGAACCTTGGTTCAATTGCAGTAAATTACGGATACTAATATTCGTTCTACCCACCTCCATAGAAATTGTCACTGGAATATCTAAAATAGTATCCAGCTTCTTTTCGTCGTTTAAAGGTGCTGCATCGTTAGTTAACTCGTCAAGACTAGCCGCTTGTGCTTCTGCCTCAGCAATTAAGTCATCGGGGTCAAAAGCTTCACCACCGCCCTCACCTTCTGACTCTGCTTGCTCTGCCATTGCTGCTTCCCAATCATCTAAGCCTTCGCCTTCTTCACTCATGCTTATCTCCTTTCTAATACGTGTAATAAATCTTCTTCAAGTACCTGCAATTCTGAATCACTGTCAATTACTTTACCGCCTTTGGTAAAGAGCTGCAGCTCAGATTTCACAGAGTTTGGTCTGGGTATTTTGTCGGTTATTTTTAAAGCTACTTTGTCGCGTGACCGACCTAATTTGGCTCTAAAGGTGGGTAAATCTTCTATCGAAATAGTTACCACGTCGGGCATATTAATAGGAATAATATCGCCGTTTTTAAAATTCATCAGTTTGTCTAGGCTAATGACAAGGTCCAAGAAATGGGTAGTTAATTCAACTTTCACATCCATTATCTCGTCGCGTAACGCTTTGCTCCATCTAAAATCAGTGTCTTCTTTGTCGTTTTGCACACCAGCATCTAACATGTCTCGAATAGGCTCCAACATCGAATAAGGAAGCGAGATGTGAAAGTCACCTCCGCCGCCATCTAATTCAATATGAAATGAGCTGATTACGACCACTTCACTTGGACTAACAATATTCGCCATGGCTGGGTTAACTTCTGAATCTAAGTATTCAAAAGACACATCCATAACAGGGGCCCATGCTTCTTTATAATCTTCAAAAATGAGCTTAAGCAACATCTGTATAATCCGCCGCTCGGTTGGTGTAAATTCTCGCCCTTCAATTTTGGCATGATAGCGACCATCACCACCAAAGAAATTGTCTACCATGATAAAAACCAAACGCGCCTCCATGGTAATAAGTCCGGTGCCCTTAAGCGGTCTAAAACGGACCATATTCAAACTAGTAGGCACAAACAAGGTATGCACGTATTCACCAAATTTAATCATTTGAATGCCATTTATAGACACTTCAGCACTGCGGCGCATCATATTAAATAAACTCACTCGCATATGCCTCGCAAATCGTTCATTCACAATTTCAAGGGTAGGCATACGTCCGCGTACAATTCGGTCTTGCGATGAAAAATCGTACTCAAGGGCCGAACCATCGTGTGGAACTTCCTCAACCTCTTCTTCTTCAACATCATCAACACCGTGCAGTAGCGCGTCAATTTCGTCTTGTGATAATAAATCGCTCACGTGTTCACCTAATTTCTTTTGAGTTACTTGTTACTGGGTTATTTGTTGCCGTATTCTTGTTGTATTTTTATTGTTCATACTACTGTATTACAAACCCAGTAAACAAAACTTGCTCTACCACTGGATTTCTCTCTAACTTATTCATGACCTGCCTTACTTGCGCTGTTGCTTTGTTACGCAAATCTGTTTTGCCAACGTCGGTTACCAAATCGTCTGCATTGGAGGCACTAAAAACTTGCAACAAATTACCTTCGATCATTGGAATATGGCGCTTGGCTAACTCTTCGTTGTCTTCGCCTCGTACCATTAACTGTACTTCTATTTGGACAATACGCTCGCGCGTAATACCCGGTGCGTTGAATTGGAAAGGTCGCGGCATAGCCACATATATTGCTTGGCCTTCAGTTGATCTCGCTCCTGTTGCTTGAACATCCTCACCGCCTTCACCAGAGGAAACTTGGGTTGCTGGCTTATCATCCATAAACAAAAGGAAATAGGCACCGCCCCCACCGCCAGCTAGTAGCACAAGTACAGCACTAATAATTAGCATTATCTTTAGTTTCTTTTTAGGGGCACCATCCCCTTTTAACTCTTGTTCAGCCATGTTGACTTTCCTATTTATGTAAACCGTTTGATTGCGATTTTTTCACTGCATTTATGTACACGCTTTATGTTACTAAACGTTGCTAACACGAGGCTTCTCGATACATTTAGGCATAGTAATCTATTCCACCAATTGCACCATTACTTATTCGTTGTTCAACCATACCTTGGGCTTCATCTTCATTAAGGTTGCTGTTAACCATGTTCTGCCTTGGGTCAGCATTAGCAAACATTGAAGCTTCTTCCTCCGAAGGTTGTTGTTGCTGTGAACTTTGGCTATCTTGTTGTACAGATGACTGACCCAACTCAATTCCTTGCTCTTGTAACATCTCTCGCAGCCTTGGTGCGGCTTGATCTAGCGCTTCTTTAGCGGCTGTTGATTGCACATTAAAGGTAACTTGTGCGGTATCACCACTTAAATTAATTTTTATATTAATGCCACCTAAATCAGCGGGGTCTAATCTTATTTCTGCCGTTGCACTCCTGGCATTTACCATCCAACGCACTTTTTCAGCCAGTTGCTGTTGACCTTCTTGCTTGAAAATATTCACTGCTTTGTCAAGGCTTGCCTGCGCGGTCATTTGATTTGTTGTTCCGTTTGTTCCGTTTGCAAGTTTCATACCTTCCACATGACCAATGTTAATTTCTTTTGCTGATTGGCCGTCTGAAAGGCCTAAACCATTGGCCTGTTGTGTTGCCAAAGAATTAACGTTAGTGGCTAATTGCAAAACCGCATTGAATTGATTCACTGCTGCGTCAATTTTCGGTTGTTGTGCTTTTGAGCTTTCGCCAGTAATTTGCGCTAGTGCTTCAGCTACAATTGCTTTAAGATCTATGCTTGGCTCACGTCCTTGGGCAAGCTGTTGTTTAAATTCTTTCACGCCACTTTGCAATGCTGCAATAAATTCATTACCTTTATTTTCGCCACTCATTTGTGACACCGCGGTTTGCACACGTTGGGTCAAATTTTCTAGCGCAGCTTGTGACTGTTGTTCATTTAACTGAGCTAAGTTAACTAATGATGCAGAGGCCATTTCTGGCTTCTTAGTATCATTTGCTTGCTTGGATAATACTTGCTCTGTTGACCCAGTTAATTCGCTGGGTAGAGCACTCGAACCACTTTTTGTAGCGATAGTACCAAGCTCATCCACCGCAGCTTTAATGCTACTAGCAGCATTGCCTAGCGTTTGTTGATTTTCAGTATCGTTTGCCAATTTAACACCTAGATCAGGTGAACCTGCCTTAGCTGTTAGCTGTGCGTTTGCTATGGCATCTGCTACTAAACGGACTTTTTCATCGCTTGTAATTAGCTCAGAATTTACGCCCATATTCAAATCTTGTGTGTTTTCGTCGACAATATCACCTAACAACAATGTTTGAAGTAGCGATTGGTTGGAGTCAGTTGCGCCTAATTCACTCATGTGATTGTTCTCTTCAGTTTGGGTTTCAAGCTGAGATGCTAAATCAGTAACTATTTTATCTAGTGCGGCTCGCTCACCGGGCAACAAATCAGCCTTTATATTTTGCATATTGTGTTTGGCGTCATACAGCATTTGCAAATCTTCTTTGCTGATTGTTAGGCTAATTTTTTCGCTCTTTTCGCCGACTAAAAGTTCATTGGCAGGAATGTTAGGTGCTAAGGTCTCCAAGTTATCGGTCAACAAAAATGCTTCGCCTAATTGTCCACTCGATCCGTTTGCAGCTAGCGCATTTGTTGCGCTAAGTTCGCCATCCGGCAAAGAGGGCTTAGGCGTCATAAACAGATCTTTTGGAGAAATTTTGTCAACGCCAAGTTCTGCACTTGGTTTTGCCTCAGTATTAACAGCCTTACCGGTAAAATCGGCAAGCGCGGTAACATAATCAATATAATCGAATTTTTCAGACTTAGATTCATGCAGCGGTAAAGAAGCGTCCTCTGGTGATAGCTCTTTTTGAGATTGCTCTGTATTAGCTGAAGTGGCCTTGTTTGACATCTGTGAGTTATTCACGTTTTGTAAATCTTGACCGTTCAGCATGCTACTTTGTCGCGTTTCGAGTGTTTTGTTTGCTTGGCTGGCCGCTTTTTCTTGTGCTGATTCCAAACGATTTTGTAAATTTTCTTGCCGTTGCTCAGCCGCTCGGCTGGTAAATGTGTTCGCCACACTGGATTCAGTCGAGCCGCCATGCGGCGTTTTGTTTCGACTTAGGCTATTGTCAGCTTGCCTACTATTGCCCGATACCGACTCATCATTTCGGGTGCGTTGATGTTGAGCTGATGAATCACGAAATGTATTATCGCGGACTCTGTCAGTAGCAGCTTGGATACGCTCTCTGGGCTGTTCGAACACGCGAATGCTTTGTGTTTGACGTAGCAACTCATTATTAAAGGTATGCCTTGCTTCATTTTGTCCACCTAACACACCCAGTGCACTTGGGCTTAGCGTAAACGGCAAGTTGGAGGCGGCAGAAACTGTTTTCACACTGGCAATTTGTTGCATCATTCGTTGATCTGCTATTGGTACCATAGACTGTTTCCCTATTGATAATTTCACTTTAACTTTATGTTTTTATTGACTATATATATATAAAAGTTAGTGATTTACGGTTTCTATGGAATATGATTTGCATTTTCTGTACCAAGTTATATTGGCAGCGAGGTAATAAATTAATTATTGATAATGTGGTTTTCTAATAGCACGTTGCAGGGAAATTTCGTCAAACAGTTTTTGCTCTTGCTTGTCTGCAGTTTGTTTAGCATGACGCTTTTTAAGGTCAACAAGGTAGATAATAGCTTTGTGTTTTTGTTGCTGCGCTAACCATTGACGTTTACGTTGATCAACCACAAGTAATGATTGGCTTATTACATGTACCTGTTGCTCGCAGGCTTTATCTAGCTGCGTGATAAATTGATGATATTGGTTCATAGCTTTTGCACCAATACCTTTCGCCGCTTTAGCACGGATACTATGCATGTAGTCGAGTCTATACTGTTCCAGCCCCGATAACTTTTGTTGATTGGCTTGTAAATGTGCATTTGCTTGCTTAAATTGTAGAGCACAATTTTGTTCACGTTTTTGCTCTACAGTGGCTACCAGCATCAGTTGCTTTATGGAACTCATCGAGCGCCGCCGTTAATCGCGCTTGCCGATTCAATACCCGACGCTAGCGTATTTACCGTTTCTAAGGTGGTGTTCATATCAATTATTTGTTTTATACCTTGTTGTAAAAAAGCATCAATGGCAGGTGCCGCCGATATCGACAAGTCAATACTAGGATTACTTCCGCGCGCATATGCGCCAATATTGATTAAATCTTTGTTTTGCTTATACGTTGAATACACTCGTTTTATAGAGCGGGCTTGTTGGTCGTGCTGCTCGCTTACTACTTGTGGCATTACTCGCGAAATTGAAGACTCAATATCGATTGCAGGATAATGACCCGAATCTGCTAATTCTCTCGACAATACTATGTGTCCGTCGAGTATGGCACGAGCAGCATCGGCAATGGGATCTTGTAAGTCATCACCTTCTGTCAGTACGGTATAAAAAGCGGTAATAGAACCTTGCTGCGCGGTACCGTTGCCGGCTCTTTCAACCAGTGCCGGTAATTTAGCAAAAACTGAGGGCGGATAGCCTTTTGTGGCAGGAGGCTCACCAATAGCCAAGGCTATTTCTCGCTGTGCCATGGCATAACGTGTTAACGAGTCAAGCAATAAAAGTACATTTTTACCTTGGTCTCTAAAATATTCAGCAATGCTTACCGCAGTTTCACTGCCTTTAAGTCGCATCAATGGTGATGTATCTGCTGGAGCTGCAACCACGACAGCTTTTTTACGATCCTCAGGTGTTAAAATATCGTCTATAAACTCTTTAACTTCTCTGCCACGCTCTCCAATTAAACCGACCACAACCACATCGGCGGTTGTGCCGCGCGTCATCATGCCTAATAATACACTTTTACCCACGCCACTGCCTGCAAAAAGCCCCATTCGCTGACCTTTGCCCACAGTAATCACGGCATTAATAGCGCGCACTCCTACATCTAAGGGTTCATTAACGGGCTTACGAAGCAGTGGGTTGATTGGGGGGGGGTTGGTAGATACTCGTGCAGTAGTTTCAATTGGCCCTAAGCCGTCAAGTGGAGCGCCATTGGCATCGATTACACGTCCAAGTAACTTTTCGCCTACTGCAAGCCCCGAGTCACTTGATATGGGTTCAACAAACGAGCCTGGCACAATCCCTTTTATCGACTCGGTAGGCATTAAATAGGTTATATTATTCGCAAAACCAACCACTTCGGCTTCTACACGCCCGTGTATAGTTTGCACCATAGCGCGGCCACCAACAGGAATTTGACAACCTATAGCTTCAAGCGTTAAACCCACGCCACGGGTTAATTTACCCGCACTAACTGAATGGCAACTGTACACCGTTTTATTTATTTCTTTTATTTGATCACAGAGTGCGAGGGTCATCAACTAAACCTTGATTTAACAACAATTGAGTAAATACTTGCTCGCTTCTGCGTTCAATCGAAACATCAACCGCATTAGTGGCGGTATGTATGTGACAACCACCTCTTGCAAGTTCATTTGATTCAATGAGTTGCCAGCCGCTGTCTTGAATATGCTGTTCGCCAAAATGTGCTTTTGCGGTGTCTATATCTTCCGGGTGCAAGGTGATTCGATATTGTGATTCGTTGACAGGCAAGGTTTTTATACCTTCGTTAATCGCTTGAATTAATATTTCTTGGTTTTGTTGCACATCTGTTTTGATAATTGCTCTGGCCAGACTTGTGGCTAAAATAATGAGTTCATTTTTCACTTCATTGTTAATTAGTTGCGTAGGATTTTTCACATTATCAATTAACGTGGCTAGCGTAAGCATTTGTGCATCAACTTGTTCTTGTGCTTCAGATTTCCCTGCGGCAAAGCCATCTTGAGTGCCCTGCTTAGAGCCTTTTTCCTTGCCTTGTACTAATCCTTCGTCGTAGCCTTTGGTAAAGCCTTCTTCGTGTCCACCGGCTAAACCTTCTTGATAAGCAGCAGCGCGAATAGCTTCAATTTCTTTTGCGGTTAGCGGTTTTATCTCTTCTTCTTGCTCCGGCGCTTCAAATTTCCACCTGTTTTTTGGTTGGTTAAAGGCGTCGGTAGTGCCTTCTAACTTTGCCTGTTCATCGTTAACCGACGGCAAATTCCAAAGCTGCGCGTCTTCAAATGTCAAATTATCTATATCAGCCATAATGTTTTTGTTATACCTTTTGGTACCCTTGTGAATACTCTTATTAACGCCGCGAATTACCCCCTTATTTACACCAAGGGGAAGTACACTTTATACAAACTCTTCGCCGCCATTACCACCTAGTACAACTTCTCCAGCGTCGGCAAGTCGACGAGCAATAGACAGTACTTCTTTTTGTGCGGTTTCTACTTCACTTAACCTTACAGGGCCCATGGCTTCAATGTCGTCAAGGAGCATTTCTGCAGCACGCTTTGACATATTGCTGGTAATCTTATCGCGTAACGTGTCATCTGCTCCTTTGATTGCTCGCATCAAAGTTTCTTGTTGTACTTCGCGTAATATGGCTTGAATACCTCTATCGTCTACATCAATAAGGTTATCAAACACAAACATCAAATCTTGTATTTGCTGACTCATTTCTTCGTCTTGCTCTCTGATGGCTTCCATCAGTTGGCCTTCAATATTGGTATCTAAGTAGTTCATTATATTGGCAGCTGACTTCATGCCGCCCATCTTAGCCGCTTGCGCACCTGCTTGACCCGCAAACTGTTTTTCCATTATCTCGTTTAGTTCTTGTAACGCGGCTGGCTGCACTTCCTCTAAGTTAGCAACACGCATTAATAAATCCAACCTCACCTTTTCAGGGAATTGCGCTAAGATCTCAGCCGACTGTTCTGGTTCAAGATAGGACATAACAATAGTTTGTATTTGTGGATGCTCATTACGAATAATATTGGCAACTTGTTTCGAATCCATCCATTTCAGTGATTCTAGACCCTTCGCCCCCGAACCCGCCATAATTTGGTCAAGTAAGTGAGCAGCTTTATCTTCACCTAGTGCGGCCACTAAGGCACGGCGCACGAAGTCTTCAGACTTAAAACCAATGGTCGAATAATTTTGTATTTCGTCAATAAAGTGTTTATGCACTGCAGAAATTTTATTTTGCGTCATATCATCCATTGCCGCCATGGCTGAACCTAGCACTTGTACTTGTTTAGGTTCTAAGAATTTGAGTATTTGCGCAGCGTCTTCTTCAGACAAACTTAAGAGTAAAATTGACGCTTTTTCAATGCCGTCTAACTTAGCGACGTCATACTCAGGAGCTTTTGGTTTTTCTATTTCATTTTCAGCCATGATATATCCTATTCGTCTTCAAGCAACCATCCGCGCACAACCTGCGCCGACAGTTCTGGTTCATTAGCCACTAGTGCTCTTACCGCTTTCAATACATCTTCGTCACGGTGTAAGTTTGGTAACATAAGCGAGCCGTCAGCCGAGAAGCCCACTTGCGCTTCATCAAAGTCTTCGCTAAGCACATTTAGTGCTTCGTTACCTAAATCTAAATCTGAATCATCTATTTCGGTGTCGTTAATGCCGCCGTCTGGGAAGATAAGTTTCTTCAGCATCGGCCTAACCACAGCAAGAATTAACACAATAATGACCAAAGCACCCAAAAATAGCTTGAACATCGGCATAAACCACTGCTGCTCCCATATTGCAGGCTCTTTAACGACGCCCATATCAATACGATTAAAGGGAATGCTTACCACTTCTAAGGAGTCGCCGCGTGTTACATCAAAACCAATACCACCTTGTAACAAGCGTCGAATATTTAATAACTGTTGTTGCGCCAGCGGTGTCGATACCGTTTCACCCTGAGCATTAACTGATGCCAAATAGTCAATCGCTACCGACACACTTAAGCGTCGTATTACGCCAGTTTGCTGCTTGGTATGGCTAATTGTTGTATCTAATTCGAAGTTACGGGTAGATTCTTTGCTACTATTGCCTGGGACAGGCGTGGCATTAGCACCGCCGTTGGCGACTTCAGGAATATTTGAATCTGCGGGGGGCTGATTAGACAGCGCACCGGGAATACCTGCAAGGATCCCACCGATCGAGCTTTGCTCAGAAATCATTTCGCTTCTAACAGCAGGCATATCTGGGTTGAAGCGCCGCTGAGTTTTTTCAACCGCGGTAAAGTCCATACTTACATCAGCCTGAGCGGTATAATTGCCTAAGCCTAAAACCGGTATTAATATGGAATCTATTTTTTCTAAATATTGGGCCTCGCGCTTAATTTCTATCTCATATTCTTTACGAGCACGAGCACTCAATGAATCTGCCGACCCTGAGTTAAGTAAACGACCGTTGCTATCAGACACAGTAACACGTGATGGATCTATACCTTGTACTGCTGAGGCAACAATATCAACAATTGAGTCAACTTCTTCACCCGACAAAAAAGACCCTTTTCTAGGTGTTACGACAACAGTGGCGCTAGCTTTAGATTCACGTCGGGCAAATACGTTTTCTTTTGGAATTGCCAGTAATACTCTTGCTTGGCCAATCGAATTTATCGCTTCTATTGTGCGCGCTATTTGTTGTTCTCTAGCATGCTTTAGACGTTCCATTTCAACGCGTTGACTCACACCAAAGCCCATGTCTTGCATGATAATGTCGGTGCCTTCACTACTTGTATTGGTAATACCTTGGCGAACCATACCTAACCTAACGTCTTTAAATTGGCTGTCTAAGACAAATATTGTATTACCTTCAATTTTGTACTTTATTTGATTTAAATCTAAATGATCGAGTGTTTCTATCATTTCTTGCGGCGGCATTTGTACTAATGGTCGGTAGGTAGGCTCTTTTGACCAAATAAAGATAAAAATGGCAATAGCAACACAAATCACTATAGTGACTGCCATTGTGACTTGACGAATTGTTTCGGTACTCGTTAAGGTATCGAGCAACTGATTTTTAGCTGCAGGGACCATGTCGTTAGATTCATTGTCGTCGTGAATCGCTAAATCTGTGCTTGACGCTTCAGCCATAAAATTAACTTCCTATTATACTGGCATGTTCATAATGGTTTTATACGCTTCTAATAATTTGTTACGTACCTGCACGGTAGCTTCAAATGCAATTCCAGACTTTTCTTTCGCAACCATTACATCGACTAAACTTAAATTAGGATCGCCCATGTCAAAGCGTGTTTGCAAACCACGCGATTCGCTTTGCAAGCCATTTACGTTGTCAAGCGCCTGCCCTAGCATATCGGCAAATTGACCGGCACCTGGGCTTTTATCAACCCGCGTGAGGGTTTCAGACGCGCCGGAAATTTCTGACGTCATTGCTTGCATTTCTTGATATAAGGCGTTTGCTTTGATATCCATTGTTTACAACCTCTTTAAGTATTAAAACGTCATTTTTTTGAATACATTGCTATATTTATGACTGTTTACTGCTTTATTAAAGAGACTAAGCAAAGACAATGCCAAAGTGGGGGAATACGGCAGGTTATGGTGATAAACGGCAATGTTTCGCCATTTAATTTATTTTCAACGGTAAAACTAAGCTCATTGTAGACAAAAAAAAGCCGCCCAACTAGTGGGCGGAAATAGGGATCGACATCCTGTCTAACTGCTTACAAAAAAACCGGGAGGGTTCTTCATTCGTTGTCACTCTACTGTCAATAAACTGGCTTTTTAACAATATAATGAATATAAACTGACGATAAATAGTTACTTAGTTACTT
Source organism: Glaciecola sp. (assembly GCA_047636735.1). Lineage (GTDB taxonomy): Bacteria > Pseudomonadota > Gammaproteobacteria > Enterobacterales > Alteromonadaceae > Glaciecola. The sequence continues at coordinate 27,051 of JBLIGC010000006.1, forward strand.
AGTTATTTATTACGATGGAAGATCTATGCCACTTTCGCGCATTTTCGCTAATTTATATCTTAACGTACGCGGGCTGATGCCCAATTTCTCAGCAACGTCTTTACGTTTGCCGTTATAGGCCTGCAGTGCATCCAAAATAATTTGATGCTCTTGCAATCGTAATTCCGAACCTAGTAAACTTTTATCGTCTTGTATTGGATTTACTTGAGCACTAAATGAACTATTAGAGTCAAAAATTTGTTGATTATCCGGCTCAATTAACAAGTCATTGCTGTCAATCACCAGGCCATTGGTTAGTATTAGCGCTCTTTGAATTACATTTTCGAGTTCTCGCACATTTCCCGGCCATGTATGTGTGGTAAGTTTATGCACCGCACTAGCCGTAAATTCAGGTACCTTTGCTGCAAGCTTGCCTTTAATATTGACAAAATGGCGAGTCAATAAATGCTTAGCCAATGGTATAATATCTCCAACCCGTTGACTCAGCGACAACCATGTAATAGGAAATACATTCAGTCTATAATATAAATCTTCTCTAAACGTGCCATTAGCAACTGCTTCTTTTATGTCGCGATTACTCGTTGCAATTACCCGCACATTGAGCGAAATAGTTTTACGACCGCCTAAGCGCTCCACTTCCCTTTCTTGCAATACGCGTAATAATTTAGCCTGCAGCGACAGCTCCATCTCGGTAATTTCATCGAGTAAAATAGTCCCCTGTTGCGCTTGTTCAAATTTTCCGGGACAAGCCTGAATTGCTCCAGTGAATGCGCCTTTTTCATACCCAAATAAAGTTGCTTCTAACATGTTTTCAGGAATAGCAGCGCAGTTAATAGCAACAAACGGAGCATCGCGCCTGTTTGATTGATCATGTATATAACGCGACAAAACCTCTTTACCAGAACCACTTGGGCCAAGCACCATGACTGTTGCATCAGAGGTAGCAACTTTACGTGCTAAATTCAGTAAGTTAGCGCTCGATTCGTCGCCAACGATAGGCGTGCGTGACTCTACTTTTTGCGCAGGTGCGTAACGACCAATAAGATTCAACAATACCTGCGGTGCAAAAGGCTTCGATAAATAGTCGGTTGCTCCATCGCGCATGGCTTGGATTGCATCATTTATATTTGCGTAAGCGGTCATTAATACAAAGGGTAAATTAGGATATTTCTTTTTAACACTTTTAAGTAAGGTCAATCCATTCATGCCTTGCATTTGAATATCGCTCACAACTAAATCAAATTCGCTTTGCGATAATATTACCATGGCACTTTCAGCACTCTCTGCCGGAGTTACCTCATAGCCGCCTAATAATAAGGTGTCTACTAATGCCTCGCGAAGACCGTGATCGTCTTCAACGATCATTATTTTGGTTTTATTCATGAGGTACTCCTGTCGTGTAAATTTTTATTCGCTAATGCACTATCAGCATCAGATAGATTATTTAAAAGGGTTGTTTGTGTATTATGTTTTGGAATATATAAAGCGAAAAATGCACCACTAGCTTGTGTATTGCCGCACTTTACGAAACCTTTATGGGATTTGGCGACTGTACTTACAACGGCAAGTCCTAAGCCTGTTCCCTGTGATTTTGTAGTGTAGAAAGGTTCGAACAAACGATTAATATCTTTTTGTGCCAATCCTATACCGTTATCGGTCACCGTAAATACACAATAATCTTGTTCATTTGTATATTCCTCACCAACAGATACGGTAATTTGCGGACAAAATACAGCTTTGCCGATCACGTTTTGCTTAGCATTTACGCAACGCTGGTGTTCAAGCGCTTGCATTGCATTAGAAATCAAATTAGTAATTGCACCGGTCAAAGCAGTCAAGTTTCCCAAAATACAATGATCGTTGCCAAGCTCAGGATCGGCCTCGTTATCTATACAGCGCTTAGCATCTTCATTGGTATAATTGTTTACTACTCGTAACTCAATGTTTGCCTGTGTTAATTGGGCTTCCGTTTGTGCAATAGACTGGTACAAAATGTCAAGAGTAGGCAATGATGACACTATTTGATTATCTGAGCTTTTTGCGAACAACAACATGTCGTTCACCTGCGATTCGAGCTCTCTTAGTCTAAGTGAGAGCTTTTCACTAAAGCGAGACGCCATGTCATTTTGTAAAGACATTGACTTGAGATTTTCTGCGTATAGTAGCGCAGATGATAAAGGTGTTCTGACCTGATGAGCTAACGATGCTACCATTTTTCCTAGCGATGATAAGCGCTGCATATGACCTACTCGACTCTGCAACTCGCGTGTTTCAGTAAGGTCGGTAATCACAATTAATTGACCTTTTTCTTCGGTTAAAGGTGAAATGTCAATTTTTACTTTCTTGCCGTTGGTCATAGACACTTCGTGCCCATCATCGTCTTTAGGTGCAAATACGCGACTAATTACATCGCGCCAGGCTTCGCCAATGAGAGCTTCACCCAGCAAATTAATAGCCTGTTGGTTTGCCAACGATACTAGGCCTTTCTTATCAACGACTAATACGCCTGCGGGCATAATTGATAGAAGATGAGAGAATCTTTTATGATTATTGGGGGCTTGCTCGGTATTTTCTTGACCTGGACTGCTTTCACTGCGTAAAAAAGCAAGCTGCATCGGCGCTAGTTCATCTCGATAGTGATTTGACTGCTCGCTTGCTTGATCTTGTGCATGCTCATTTGAATAGCAAGCAGAATCATTTTTAAGTAAAGATACCAACATAAAAAAACCAGTGTGTAGTACAACAATATACTGGTTAATGCATGGGTTATGCCAATATTATTTCATTAATTATCAACAACTTAAAATTAAAGGCTATGTCAAATTACTGACATTGTGTTCAAATTATTGACCATCTACTTTTTCAACGCGCATTATTTCGTACTTACGCATTTTTTCCACCAAAGTGGTTCGGCGCATACCTAATTGGTCCGCAGCTCTTGCTACAACCCAGTCTTGTTGCTCAAGGGCCTGTTGAATAAGATTAATTTCTAGGTCTGACAAATATTCTTTTAAATTGACACCATCTATAGGTAAATTAGTGTCGACGGTTTGTGCCTGTGATTGCGCTTGAGATATTAATGGACTCGAACCTTCATATTTAAACATCGCTGTAATTGCATCACGCTCTTGGTGTTCATGCACCAATTCGCCGTTTGAATTGTCTTGCCTATTTTGTCCATTTTCATCAAGTTGGTACTTGTGAGGTAGATGATGCACATCAATAACCTGCAAAGGATGCAATATTGACAAACGTTCAACTAAATTAGAAAGCTCTCGTACATTGCCAGGCCAGCGGTGACGCATTAGCGATCTCATCGCCAATTGCGTAAATCGCACGGGTGACTGCTTATTATTTTCAAGTCGCGTTACCAACTCTTGCAACAGTAGCGGAATATCTTGTGCTCGTTCATGCAGCGCGGGTGTTTCAATAGGAAATACATTTAGCCGATAGTACAAGTCTTCCCTAAACCCACCTTCAAGTATCATTTCTTCTAAATTACGATGGGTGGCTGCTATAATTCTTACATCGCACTTGAGTGCTTTAGCACCGCCAACTCTTTCAAATATACGCTCTTGCAATACTCGCAATAGTTTAACTTGCATTTGTAAGGGCATATCACCAATTTCATCTAAAAAAAGCGTGCCGCCTTCAGCAAGCTCAAAGCGGCCTTTCCGCGCATTTATTGCGCCAGTGAAAGCACCTTTTTCATGACCAAATAGTTCACTTTCCAGTAAATCACCTGGTATAGCGCCGCAGTTAACCGGCACGAATGGCCCTTGTTGACGTTTTGACATGTAGTGAATGTTACGGGCAATAACTTCTTTACCTGTACCTGATTCACCTAAAATAAGCACATTTGCTTCAACCGGTGCAACTTGCTCAATAAGTTCACGAACATCGGTAATACCTCGGCTGTTGCCCACCAAGCTTCTAAACAACTTAGTTTTTCCGGTAACTAATGAAGACAAAGGTCGATTAGCTTTGTGATATTCACCGCTTTTTTCGAGCAATTCATTTAAACTTGGGTATGTGATGGGTTCGTAAAGTGAACCAATCAGATTTTTGAATTCTCGGTCGCCGCTTAACTGAAATCCAATATTAATAAACGGGCTCTCAGGAAATTTTTCAATTATCTCTTCTGCTACTTCTGGAACTTCACCGTCTATTAGTATTGCAGCCCAGGAGTTACTTGAGCCTATTGTTTTTATACAATCAATGTATTCACAGCTACGTGTATTTTCACCCAAAAAAGTCAAAATAATTTGTAAATTATTTTTGCGCGTTTGATTGTCGCTAACAACAAGAATTTCGCTCATATAGCCCCGTTTTATAATTTTTATACATAGGTTTACGCATCAACACGTTTAATTCTAACTAAAAGTGAAGCTATTAACACCAAAAAAGTGCAAATTGGGTCACAAAAGGACCTTAAGGCTGTAAAAAATATGTAAGTGCAATGTTTTTTACTTAAAACAGGAAATAATATCCGATTTATAATCGCTAAAAACATTAACAAAATTTTAATTTTGTTAATCGAAAACGCCTTTTTCAAATAGATTTTAATCGCTGTTGATATACGCTTTGTGCATAAGTTCGGCCCTTCGCCAGTCTTCAATTGTATCTATGTCTTGCACTAGGTAACGAGGGATTTTAACGCCAAGTGCATGTTCTGAAAACAGTTGCTTTTTGCTTAAAAAATCAGTTGCGCTGCCCCAGTAAAACTGGCCAGCGTCGTGAAAAGCTTCTTGAAGATCTTGGGATCTTGAGTCTATGAAATCAGGAAACATAGGACCCATACCGTTTTTATCATTTTTCAAGGCGCGTTGAATAGGAAAATCAAAGCTACTAATGGAAAATGCAAATGCTGTAGATGGATTTGCTTTTAGTAAGGCAATGCCTTGTTTTAAATAATCTATTTTCACAAAGGGGGCTGTTGCATATATACAACAGCAGTAGTCAATTTTATGGCCCTGGTCTTGCAAAGTTTTTATAGCATGATTAATAACTTCGCGGGTACCCGTAAAATCATCTGACAAAGTATCTGGGCGCATGAAAGGAATGGTAGCCCCTAGATCTTGACTAAGCTTGGCAATATTTGGGCAGTCAGTAGACACTATGACTAAATCGAAAAGACCGGATGCAATTGCAGCCTCTATCGAATAAGCGATGAGTGGTTTTCCATTAAACAACTTTATATTTTTATGCTTTATTCGCTTGCTACCCGCACGCGCTGGGATAATGGCTACATTCACTCTACTAACTCTCTTTTTAATATTAACTGGCTAACAGGTATTGCCAGAACATCTCTTATGCTCAAGGATATAGTGCAACATTCAAAGCTTTAGTCTATTGCACGCAACTAAGGTAAATGCTGGCCAAGACTAGAATTAACTCAAAACTTCAGTTAGCGTGTTTATTACTTTATCTTGTTCTTCATCGCTCAAATCGACATACAGCGGAATGGTAAGCGCATTATCATAAAAGTCTTCAGCATGCGGAAATTGGCCCTTTGTAAACCCTAGCTTTTGATAATAAGGGTGCAAGTGTATGGGGATATAATGCACATTTACGCCAATACCGAGATCGTGTAATTTATCGTACACTTGTTTACGATTATGCGTCGTTAATTCAATCATAAATAAATGCCAACTTGATTCGTTTAAGTCTTTGTCGGTGGGTAGCTTAATAAGCAATTTAGCCGCCATTTTAGACAATTTATCGAAATAACGAGCAGCTAGTTTTCGGCGCGACGCTATAAATGCATCAACTCGCGAAAGCTGAGAAATACCCAGCGCAGCGTGTAAGTCGCTCATCCTATAATTGTAGCCTAAACACAGCTGTTGATAATACCATTTGCCATGAATATCACCTTGCATATGGTCCTGATCTTTGGTGATCCCATGATTAGCAAAGAGTTTGCATTTTTGTGCAAGATCAGGGTTATTGGTAGTAAGCGCACCACCTTCGGCAGTGGTAATAGATTTTACTGGATGAAAACTCAGTACCGCTATATCGGAATATTCACAGCTGCCTATTGGCTTATTTTTATACGTCCCCCCGAGTCCATGCGCTGCATCCTCAATAATAGCAATATCAAGCGGTTTGCATAGCTCGTAAATGCTCTGCATATCGCAGCTACTGCCGGCAAAATGAACCACAACAATCGCTTTAGGTAAGCTATTGGTTTTGTGAGCCTGCAACATTTTTTGTTTTAGTAATACCAAACACATATTGCGAGTAACAGGGTTTATATCCACAAAGTCAACGCTTGCACCACAGTACAAAGCACAATTTGCAGAAGCGGCAAAAGAATTAGGAGATGTCCAAACAATATCTCCTGGCCCAACACCTACTGCCAAGCAAGCAACGTGCAGGCCCGATGTTCCGCTATTCACTGCGGCACAATAAGACGCACTGGTATAAGCGCACAACAATTTCTCAAACTCAGGCACTTTACTACCTTGTGTTAAGAAATGATTTTCCAAGACATCTGTTACCGCGTTAATATCTTGGGTACTTACGCTGTGTTTGCCATATGAAATCATAAAAGCTGGTATCCTAAATTTTGTATATTCTTGAACTTATGTTCGCAAGTTTTAATTTTGTAATTTCTTGTCTATGTCGTTTGTTTTAGCGCTGTCTATAATATTATCGACACTTTGCCAGGCACCCATCAACTCAAAGTCAAACGCAGGTCTATTCATTAAGCGCCCTCTGTTTTCTAAAGAGTCTAAAATAGATAGTGATAGTTCAGCTGTATCTTCGAGTTTGTTTTGTATTTTTTTTGGGTAGGCAAAATATTGCTTAAACATATAGCCCTTGTCCAGTATTTGCCTAGACAATTTGCGCACAAGCTGCTGATTAATGAGCGCCACAGAGACTGAATCATACTCGTTGTTAACTACGAACTTTGGGGGTTCTACAGCAATATCATGTGCAACGGCTTTGTTTTTTTCATCGACGGGCGAATAAAGCTGTTTTAAATTACTCATATTCGACGTATATAAACCTGCGAAGTCTTCATCGACAACCTGACTTTGCTTGTAAGAATATGCATTTTGCAATCCTAACTCACTAAATCTTGGCTTTGAAATAACAAGCGAGTATCGCTGCAAATCTTGTCCTCTGGCTTGAATAAAATGGCAGTATTCATCAATTAAAAAAAAGTCTTGCAAGCCTTCTTTTGTGCTTTGGAAATTTTCAGTGTTAGCACCAATATAAGCACAACAATAAAGCAAACATGCAGTACTGGCTATTAATGGGTATGCACTTTTAAATTCATCAAGTAACGCAAAGTCGTGGAATAATAAACCAAGAGGAACAATCTGTTTGGTAGGGGCACTCACGCTTGTAAGAAGTGGCATGTATTGTAAAATATCGTCATGTTTTTCAATGCTTATTATAACAGGCGATGGTAATTCACCCGCTGTCAATATGCTTGTTATACTTTCCTGCACAACTAATCCAGGATTTTTTATGTCTTTAAGGTGCAATTGTATAGCGCTCGTAATGCTTGAGTTACTGCATACAAATCGCACGGCTTCACATGTTTCGAGTAAAAACTTTTCACGCTTGTCACCAAATGCTTCAGCGGAATCTATCAATGAAAACTGATTGCTGAGCATATCTTTAGCATCGGCAAGAAATACCTGCCAATTTAGTAGCAATCGCTTAGCGGCTAATTTTGCAAGATGCTCATCAGATTGCAAACTGGCTTTACTTAAGGCCGCACTCAAATAATTGACACTATTATAAAAATAATAGAAAAATAATGACTTACCTTTACGTTTCACCTCTTTTAACAGGGCGCTTAACGATTCAATTACACTGTAAATATCTTCTTTAGTACTTATTTTTGCAGTAGAAATTGTGATTAGCGAGGTAAACTGCTCATCCAACAATTTGCTTTGATAACCCTTACTCAGCATATCTATTACATCTGAAGAAACCGCCATAAAACAGTTATCTAAAGCCAGCATTGTATCTTGCTTTTGGGATTTACTCGCCACCACAAGCACCGACTCGGGGGCCAAAGGCAAAGTTCCTTCAATATACACGCCGTCAGATAAATTAAAACAATCTATATTACGCTTGTTACTGCCAGCTTTTGCCAAACTCACTTCTTGTAGTAGTTGCTCTATAATCATTCTTGATATATTAAATTCAGTCTTGGTAAACACCCAATCTTGTCGATTGCCTTTTACGCGTAAATCGGCAGCATGGGCGCTTTTATAATCATATATTTGTTTACCATTTTCATAATAACCTGAGGCACTACTATGATGTTTTGATTGATCTGCAAAACCTAAATCTACACCAACTAAGTAAAGCTGTTCAAAACCCATAGACAAGAAGAAACTCATCGCCATATTAGTCACAGTTGGATATGAATGCCCAAGGCAGTGAAAGGTGTTTGGTGGAAACAACGCTAGCAAAGAATGTGTAGATGACTCCCCCGATTTAAAGGCAATTAATACATTTTTGTACAAACTACTGGTATCAGGATGAATGCCGTTAACACTCAACAGCGTAATTCTCTTAAGATACTCACGGTCATTAATACGCGATGCCCAATCAAAATTAGCTCTGTTTTGTTCTACTTCACCATGAAAATCTGGCGTAATACCGTTCTTATATAAAGCTTGCAAAGCTGTGCCACAGCTCACTATTATTGCCTTGTCTTTATACTCTTTAATGATATCTATAGATTGATCTAACGAAGGACCATTACCGACTAAAAAGATGGGAGTTTGTTTATTTACATGTTGTAAATACTGACTGGGTTGATAGCGCAAGGCCGGTATATGGCTTTGTATCGCCTTTACGGTATGGGCAATACTGTAGGCGACATGATCGAAGTTCTCACCCATGGCAAAAATCACCTTCAACTGCAGCCTAACTTCACTCATTACCTGATGCAACATTGGGTTTTGATATGCTTGCGCAATAAAGGTTTCATTTAATAAATGTGGACCAAGAGCCAAAAACTGCGACATTAAGTCTTTAAACAAAAGAGAACTCGACTCGCCAATATTGATATAAAGTTTGTATTCACCTTCATCTACTTGTTTAAAGATTGGCGCCCAATCAATTGCATGCAACGACGCATAAAAGAAATCGGGATTAGGCTCACATATAATCAGGTTTTGAATATTGTGTTTGTTGCATAACGCCTCAAGCATATAGCCACTGCCTAGACCAAACATCATCAGCACTTTTACGTCTTCTGGCAATTCACCCTGACTTTCTTCATTCTCACGTAAAATCATGTCTGCTTGGCGAATAAAAGTGTTGTGTAAATAGTGGCGCAACTTATCGCCTTCATATCCAAACACTAAGCCGTCTACATTCGGATATTTTATAAAATGCTCTGCCAACGCCTCACCTTCTTGCTGCGGGGCGCTTCCAGCAAAACAATTTCCGTAGTGTGAATTAAGTAAATTAATGGCTGATGAGTCGGTGTCTTTAATCACCTCCCAACACAGCGGTTGATAATGAGTAAATAATTGATAGATATCAGGGAAATACTCTTCAAACAAAGCCATATTACGACTAAACAAAGCATTGCTTGTACTTACCGTTTGGTATTGCTGAGAATCAGCGGCTGAGAAAACCTGCAGATGATGATAATGATGACTTTTATCAAAGACTGGCACTTGCGCAACAGCACGTCCCCATCTACCTTGTTGAATACTATTGATAACATGCATGTAAACAGGCAAATTAATGTGTTTGTAAAAAAGTATACGGTTGGCATTTAGCTGCTGATGTAATTCAGTAATATCATCAAACAGCTTGAAGACATCGGTCCCAATTTGAAAAAACATCTGTAATGCAGATTGTTCTGCATCAGCCAGCAAATCAGCCCAGTTAAATAAAGATAATGAACACCTAAAAATTTCCCAATCAGGTTCATATATAACGAGGTTTTTAAGCCCGCTTATATCTAGCCCTAGTGGGCCATCGTGTTGGTGTAAAAGATGAGTAATATGCTGTACCTTACCTAAGCCCAGCACAACCAGTGTATCGATGGGTTTCTTTTTACAGGCATTTTGTAGTTGTGTTGCGTAGGCTTGCCTGCAGGCAAAATCGTGTTTTTGATTTTTATTTTCCGCTAATTCAGGAACAGACCCAGCACTTGTAAAATCCAGCAGAGCACTGTTGTATGACCAAGCGTTTACTTGCGCCTTTATATTGTCGTCAACATTTGGGCCATATAAAGTTACCCCCGACTTAAAATCGACAATATTGACTTGTTTTTCTTTGTCCACAAACACGCTTAAACGCTCAAACGGCAGTTGAGAAAGTACTTTTCCAATGGAGGGTACGAATTGATTGAACGCTGTTACATTTTTTGCTTGTAACGCGTTTATATTTTCCGCAAGCCGGCTTTCAGTTTGACTCTGCGTATTCTCATCAGAGTCTAAGTGTAGTCTTATGTCATTTAGCATAGTTAAGTATAGTTAAACTTGGTTGTATTTCTTAATCGCTTTTGACGCTTTGTTGGCCTTCGCTAATTCAACTTTTATTTCATTTCGCTGATTTTCGACCGCTTCAATAATGAGGTCGTTCGATTTTAGCTCGTGCGTGGCAAAGCACCTCCGTTGCTCTTCTTCCAATGTATTAAGCAAGGACTCTACCAAGTTCGCACGTTTTATGATTATTTTTTGTAAAAGAGTGTCGTCTATAGGTATGCTGAGCAATACTTCATCGAGCTCTCGATTTAGTATTGCCAGTTTTGAAGTGGTGTAAGCATGCTGTAAGCGAAGGTTCATACTAACTTATTAATATCCTATGGATTAGCAGATTGCTCATTTTGTGACATAGCATAAGCTTCTTGTTTCGCTTGTTGAGAAATAGTCGCCCATGCATCCTTTATGGGTCCAAACAAACTTATTACTTCGTCAATAATTGTAATACCGTTGTCTACGTTTATTTCCGTTAGTTTGTCTATCATATAGTTGTATAGGTTATATAAGTTATCAGCAAATTCACCGCCCACTTTTATATTTAAAGTATCACGTAAATTAATAAAAATTGCTGTGGCTTTAGAAATATTATCTGAACGGCCTTTCAAATCGTCACGGCTCATACAACCTTTTGCATATGCGAGCTTGTCTATTACGCCCTGCATTAGCATAAGGGTTAACCTATGCGGATCGGCGCTGGCTACATCTTGTTTTAAACTACCTTTGTTATAAGCATTCATCGCTTTTAATGACATTATTTATCGTCCTAATGTGGCAAATAGTGCGGCGCCAGTGCGCTGCAGTCTGGCAACCGTGGTATCTAAATTTAAATATTTATTACGCAGGGTCTGTTCGTAGCTTATCATTCTAATTTCAAATCTTTCGCGGTCGGTATTCACGCCTTCTTGCTGATCTTTAATGGTGTCTTCGCGTGATTTCAAGATACCAGACGATTGTGTATATTGCTCAGTAAAATCGAGTAGCTGAGACGCAATCCCAAATTCACTGTTGAATAATCTGTCAATATCATCGAAGTTATCATTCAATGCATTTTCAAGCCGGTCTGAACCTGAACCTAAGCCAAAATCGTTACTGCCAATTTCCAACTTACCGTCTGCGGTGAGCTCAATACCAAGTGCAAATAAGCTACCAATGACCGAGTCGGTTACGTTGCCACCCAGAATATTGGCCATACCGGTTTGAATACCACGAACGGTAAAATCACCGGCTAATGCACCATCGTCTTCTAGTGCAGAAGCACCATATCTCGTTAATTTATCTAGCTCGTCGGTAAGTTCGTTAAACGTGTCTACAAACTCTCGAATTTTTTCTTCCAACTTTTCAGCATCAAAACCAATGATTAGCTTAGATGCAATAGGCTCGCCATCGGCGTCTTTGTCAGAAAGCTCTTTGATGTCAAAACGAACGCTTTGAATAGTATTTTCAAATTTATTAGTGTCACTTTGCACTTCAATACCATCAACGCTTGCTATTGCGTTAGTAGCCAAATTGTCGGCTTCTATGCTTAAATTACTCGCCGCTCCGGTTGAGGTTTCTGTGCTTAATTTAGCAAATTCGGCAGCATCATTATCATTGACAATTTGCAGGTCGTTACCTGAGCCGGTAACGTTAGATGTAAACACTAATTTAGCACCACCGCCGTCTGTGCCTGTATTGATGATATTTGCTTGCACGCCAAAATTGTCTTCGTTATTATTAATTAACTCACGAAGTTCAGCAAGGGTTGTGCCGGCGTCTACCGAAATAGAAAATGTATTGTCAGTACCGTCAATTTTAAAAGTAAGGTCAGCACTACCAGAGCTTAGAACAACATCGCTTGAACTTGCAAAACCACCGGCATCAGCGCGCGCTGTTTCAATTCGGCTGCCTTGAGCAAGTTGTGTAACCGCTATTTCATAAGTACCAGGTAAGGCTGCGTTTGTTGGGTTGGCCGACAATACATCGTTTTCTTCAGAGGGATTTTCGATTGTCGGCTCACGACCACTTAGGTTGCCTTCTGTTTGAAGGTCTTTAATAATGTCTTCGAATTCACCAATTTTTGATTTCACTTGGCCAATCGCAGATATTTCATTACGCAAGGTTTCGTCGCGGGTATCCAATCGTTGTGTTTTGGGGCCACGTTCAGCCGCTATTAACTGCCCAACTAATGATTCTAAATCTAAACCTGAACCTACGCCCAATGATTGAATACTCATAATTTACCTCATAATTAAGCCTGCTTATCCAAAACCAATCCAACTATGGACATGGAACCAGACTCTATTTCTTTTATTCGCTCTGCAAACTTTTGCACTTCCTCGGAAGGAATTTGCCGTATTACGTTGCCGGTGTCTTTGTCAGTGACCGTAATTACGGGATGCTTAGCCGTATTGTCAATACTGAATGAAATTTTTGTGCCATTTATTTGCAACAACTCATTAATGTTACTTAATGACTGTGAAAAGTTAACAGTTTCCTCTCTCTTACTTTTATCGGCATTTTCAGAAATAACTTGACGTTTATTCTCGGCATTTGCGAGCTGCCTGTCAGGCAAATTTGTTAATGTTTCATCAGTGCTTTTGGCTTGCTGATTGGTATGGATGCTATCACTTTTCGTGAACTGACTTACGCCACTAGACAAGCCAACCAAGGCGCTAGCAGTAAAGGTTTTATCATTTATGACAGCAGCGTTATCTTTGGCGATGCTGAGTCCTATTTTGGCATTTATTACGTCCATAATTACCTCATACTAAAAAAGAGCAGCGGTTACACAAAACCTTGTGGTGAACCGCCCGTTCAACGCAACTTTTACAGGCTTAAAATCACCCTCCCGAAAACTGATTAATCAAGTAAATATAATGCAGTTTGTGGCCTATTCATCGCTTGGGATAAAACGGCAATAGAGGCCTGCTGTAAAATTTGATTCTTTGTTAAACTTGCTGTTTCAGCGGCAAAGTCGGTATCCATAATACGAGACCTAGCACTTGATAAATTCTCATTTACGTTGCCTAAATTGCGAATTGACGACTGAAATCTGTTCTCGCTTGCGCCCAAATCAGACCGTAATTCAGCAATCGCCGAAAGTGCTGTATCAATGGTATCTATAGCTGTTGAGGCGCCGCCGGCGGTTGATATTGACAATGCTGCTAAGCCTAAACCTGTGGCACTAAAACCAGCCGTTGCGATACTGCCAGCAGACAAGTTAATAGAAATGTTTTGACCACTGTTTGCACCTACTAAAAACTTCCCAGAATAAGATCCGTCAAACAGCGTTATACCATTGTATTGTGTGTCGGTTGCTATTCGCGAGATTTCGCTTTTTAGCGCAGACACCTCTGAATTCAAAGCGTTTCTGTCGGATGCTGAATTAATTCCGTTTTGCGATTGAATAGCCAATTGACGAATACGTTGTAAACCGCTGGTCGTTTCACCCAATGCACCTTCAGCAGTTTGAGTCAAAGAAATGGCATCGTTAGCGTTTCTAATCGCTTGTTCCATACCATTAATTTGAGATGTTAAGCGATCAGAAATTTGTAAACCCGCTGCATCATCTGCAGCTGAGTTAATACGGAATCCTGAAGATAAACGCTCGTAAGATTTATCAAGCGCGTTGGACGAGTCGAATAATTGACGCTGTGCATTTAGCGCAGACACGTTAGTATTTACGAATATAGACATTTTCTACCTCCATAAAAAACAAGAACCTTAAAAGAGAAGCCTTATAAGAGACTCGTCTTGTCTTTATGCTTTTTAAAGCTGATGCAAGTTCACTAGGCTTGTATCAGCGTCCTCATATTTGGTAGCGCAATTATCTAATGCATTACCCCTCAACTAACTGTATCGACCCAGACTTAAGTTTCTTTAGATATTTATTTTTATTTTTTATTTTTAGTCTAAATTAGCGCTTATATAATTGTTTTTATTTAAATATTAAATTAGTAAACAGTATATTGTGTATTGATAAGTCGGCTGATAGTTAGATGACAAGTAATTTATGTTCTTTCCTAACAAAGTTGGCACAAACCCTGCTTTGTTTTAAGCATAAATAAATTATCATTCTACAGTTTCATCTTTAGTCGAATGAATAACCACACCCAATTTAGTCGATATATTGACATTGGCACATAAAAAAAAGGCCGAACCATAGGGCGGTCCGGCCAAGTTGCTCACGTTAGGAGTTGGAGCAAAGTTTTCGTCGACTGGCAAGGTTGTAGAACATGAAAGTACTGGCCTCTCAACCGCACTTCTACACTCTCAGTCTTGTTAGTTGACATTTTATCTTTAAAACGTTGTTTACTACTTTATAGTTACTTAACTTAGCTAATATCAAAATAGCCTAGGGTGATTTAAAAGTTGGCCATCCATGGCTAACAGGGCCTCTCAAGCCTTAAAGTTCATATTTGTGTTAGCCTAGCTATTTACTGAGTACTAAAAGAACTAATTAAACATACCTTCGTCATATTAGTTTCCACTATCCTTGTAACAAGCTCAAAGCTGCCTGTGGGCGCTGGTTGGCTTGTGATAATATTGTGGTGCTAGCCTGCTGAATTATTTGCAAGCGGGTAAGATTAGATGTCTCAGCGGCAAAATCGGTATCACGGATACGACCCCGGGCTGCCGACACATTTTCAGATATATTGCTTAAGTTTCGAATGGTCGATTGAAATCTATTTTGAATAGCACCTAAGTCGGCGCGTTTATCATCTACAATTTCAATAGCCGCATCAATAGCGTCTAGGGCTGCAGAGGCAGCTATTGGGGTTGATACCGACAACATCATTCCAGGAAACAATCCTGAGGTCCCAAATCCCCCAGCCCTTTGTACATTAACGCTGATGGTTTGACCCGAGTTTGCTCCTACCAAAAACTTTGATGAATAATCACCGTTTAATACATTAACCCCCCCAAATTGAGTGGTATCAGCAACTCGACTCATTTCTGCTTTTAAGGCTGATACTTCTTTTTGAAGTGCATTTCGATCGGCTGTCGAATTTATCCCATTTTGTGATTGTATGGCTAGTACTCTAATACGCTGCAGTGCACTTACCGTTTCTTGCATCGCACCTTCTACCGTTTGGGCTAGTGATATGCCATCATTAGCGTTTCTAACGGCTTGATCTAGTCCCATTATTTGGGATGTCATGCGGTCGGAAATTTGCAGGCCAGCGGCATCATCTTTTGCACTATTAATTCTAAAACCAGATGACAAACGCTCAAATGCAGTGTTTAAATTAGTGCTTGTATCATTTAAAAAGCGCCTTGCGCTTAAAGACGATATATTGGTATTCACGAATAAAGACATTTTTTTCTCCTAACGATTTAACATTAAAGCCAATTTTCTTTTATTGCTTTGACCGTTTTCACTTAATTTTGCCGTGGCGTTTTTTTTGGCACGCTACGTGCTTTATCTTTTAATAGATTTGTACGTAACTTTTATAGTCGTCGTACTGATTGATGTTCAAATCTCTTCACTAGAGTGTTGAACATGTAAGCTGTAACAGGGCGAAAGCTCATTGCTGACTGGTAGGTATAATATTCCAGACCTCATACCTCTCACTACCTCCTGGTGTTATTCTTGCCAGTCAGCAGTTCAGTTTTTTAGTTACGTTTCGCTTGTTGTTTTTCTCACCCTTTATTTCTACTACTTATATGCCATGTTTTTTGGGCAATCACATCCCGTAAGATATATCTTTAAAAAGAACATCACACATTCCAAACTGAATTTATATGGTGTTGGTATTGGAAGGCTAAGATTAATTAGCTTATTGACAATACTCTCAACATTTCCTAACGTGACACCTTTCGTTGGCGGCGTTTTCACACTTCTGCACTTCTTATTATTTGTTGTTTCGCTTTATTTTTTAAGCGTTGATGGGCTGTTATCAGCCTCAGTAACAACGAGTGCTTGTAAACTGAGCTAGCATTATTATGTGTTGCTTTGCTTTATTTGCTCTGCTTAAGATAGTTATCGTACAGATACGCGAAAACCTTTAGGACAATTGCTAAAGTATTTATAAAAGAAGGGAAGTAAGCGGCCAGGATTATAAGATATAAGCCTGGCCAAACGCTCTTATGTTATCCAGTGAGCGGGCCCTATTGCTGTTTGCTTAGGTAAAGCGAGTGCACTACCTCCTGGCTTTATTCCCCAAACAATAGGGTCTCAGAAGGAACTACTGAATTAACCTAAAAGCTGCAATGCTGCTTGTGGACGCTGATTAGCCTGTGACAGTACAGTGGTACTTGCCTGTTGGATAATCTGATTACGTGTCAAATTAGCTGTTTCTTTAGCGAAATCTGTATCCATAATTTGCGACCGAGCAGAAGACATATTTTCAGCAATATTCGATAAGTTACGAATAGTAGACTGGAACCGGTTAGTCAGTGCACCCAGGTCGGCACGAGCGCCACCAACGGCTGATAAAGCATTGTCTATTGCGTCTAATGCTGCTGAGGCACCTCCAGCAGAAGATACAGATAAATCATTAATAGACAAACCTGTCGCTGAAAATCCCGTTAATCCATTACCTGGAGCACTCAAGCCTACAGATATAGTCTGTCCGCTGTTTGCACCAATCAGGAACGTAGCTGAAAAACCACCGGTAAGAATGCTGGTTTTGTTAAACTGCGTGTCTGTCGAAATACGCGAAATCTCAGTTTTAAGGGCTGAAACTTCTTTTTGCAGCGCATCACGGTCAGCTTGTGAGTTTATACCGTTTTGTGATTGAACGGCTAACTGACGAATCCGCTGCAGTGAACTGGTAGTCTCACCCAGTGAACCTTCTGCGGTTTGTGTCAGTGAAATAGCGTCGTTCGCGTTATTAACCGCTTGATTCAAACCATTAATTTGGGATGTCATACGGTCAGTGATTTGCAAACCAGCTGCATCGTCAGAAGCGCGATTTATTCTGAAACCAGAAGATAAACGTTCAAAAGACGACGTTAAAGCATTAGATGAATTGGATAGCGTATTTTGGGCGTTTAAAGCCGATACGTTGGTATTTACGAACATAGACATATAGTCTCTCCTACACTCTCAGTCCAGCACTGGCTGGCAAGCCGGACTTTACTCCGGTGATTTAGTTTCATATGTAGAACATACAAATTGCTATTAACAAATCTGTATGTACTGGCTCTCTCAACAAAGGGTATCGACACCCAGCACATTCCCTTTAATTTTATTTACAAAAGAAATATGTGAAAAAGGCAAAAAGCGGCAAAAATTTACCGCCCTTAAAAAATGAACACAAAGGAAAATGAATAAATTTGAGCTTTTCTTAAGGCAAAAGTTTGTTTTTTAAGAAATGAATATTTTGAAATATATTGTCGAGAAAAAGCAAAAACGCCCAATCTTTTGAAAACGGGGCGCTTAAAATGATTAAATATTAGGCGAACTTAACCGCCTTGTTACCGTTATTTACGATATTTTCCCTAACTTATTTATATATAGTTAAACAATGATAAATTAGCGACTCGAGGAAATGTGGCAAATGCCGCTTCTAGAGCAGTTTCTTGCTTTGCAAATTCAGACGAGGCAAAGGCATAGTCAACATCTTGTATTGAGGATCGCGCCTGCCTATTAGCAATTTCCGCATCAAGCAGTGAACCTTCAACCGACTCTGCAATATTCAAGCGAGCACCCACTGATGAGTTTTCCCGCCCCATTTTGGACAGCCCGTTATCAATTCCTACGAGGGTATCGTCTATAATTGCTGAAAACTGTTGCTGATCTAGGCTAGGGTCGTTGAGGGCCAAATACATATTATGCAGCGTTTCTGCTAAGTTGGTTTTATTCGGCCTATTCAAATCTATTTGAAAATTATCGCCAGGCACTCCCTGCACTGTTAGCTCAACGCCATTAAAGGTAAATGCATTGCCACTTTCAAAGGGTAAAGTATCAGCTAGCACGCCTGTGCCCACATTGGTGACCTGAATTTCAGTTGGCGACACCACATCAAATCTATATTGATTATTTGCTGGCACTACTGGGTCAAAACTTGCTGAATGAAAGGTGTCAAAAGTTCCTTGATTTTTAATTTTATAGTCATCAAAAGAAACCCCGCTTACGTTTGAGAAGGAAAAATTTAGCCTTGCACGCACATCTTCAAATAAAGTCTTCCCCGATGTTGTACTTTGAATTGTTACGCTGTCAGACAGTTGCGCAAGGTTGGTGCCGTTGTCGCCAACAAACTTTATGTGATTGTCAATTGCGCTAGCATTAAACTCAAAGGCTTGACTTGATGATTGATAACCGGCAAAAATATACTCGCCACTGGCATTTTGAGTGTTCATTAAATCGAGAACTTGATTACGCAACTGCTCAACTTCAGCGCCTAGTGCTTGTTTATCAGCGCCCGACAATATGCCGTTACCCGATTGTACAGTTAGTACTCGTGCACGGTTTACTACGTCATTTATGCTGCGTAGACTGGTTTCTTGGAGTTCTAATGCGTTAGTCACCAAGTCGTTATTACGCTTATACTGGGCAATTTTATCGATTTCTTCGGTAAGTCTAATCACCTGAGACGCACCCACTGGATCGTCGGAAGGTCTCAATAATTTTTTGCCACTGGCCAATTGAGTCTGAATATCTGACAGCTCGGCCTGACTATTATTAATAGACCTGAAGTTTTTATCGAACATTAAATTAGTGGTTATTCTCATTATTCACCCTACCGCTAACGTGCGACTTGCAAAATTGTTTCAAACATTTGTTGAGCAGTGGTCAAAATTCTTGCCGCTGCGGCATATGACTGTTGAAATTGAATTAAATTGGCAGCTTCTTCATCTAGGCTTACCCCTGAGGTCGATTCAAACCAATCTGAAGATTGGGTTTGCATAACTTTAGCGGCCTCCAAATCAATTTTCGAACCCGCCGAGGCACTCCCCACTTGTCCTACTAACGACGCATAGGCTTCGTTAAAAGTCACCTTATTACCTTGTCCTGCATTACTCAATCGCACAAAATCTTTTTGCTGCATAGTGGCCATTTCAATGGCATTGCGATTATCGTTTAAGCCATTAGTATTGTAGCCAAGCGTAAACTCGTCGCCCACAACTGGCTTGCCTTGCAGTGAAAAATCATAGCCTGGGTAATCATTTAACGCTGCAAACTCAGCTGGCCAAGCGGGCGAACCACTTTCTTTTGCTTGGGCGAGTAAATTATTTAAATCAGTTGCACCTGTTACCGAACTAATCACCTGGTTGGCACTGTCGAGTACCTCATATGCGTCGGGCGCAGTAAATCTGACTTTAACTGGTGCGCCAAACGTGGCTGAGGGTGACTCAGCTGCATTTTGCAAACCCAAAGCACCATTAAATGCAGAGGCATTTGGATTAGCAAAACTTAAATCAACAACAGCATTAGTAACGGTGGTGCCAATAAGTTGTGCATCACCCAAGTTATCTATGCTGGTGTCGACTCTAAGGGGTTTAGCAAAAGCTAAATCCTCGGCTCGCGTGGTGGCAAGGCTCAAGTTTGCGGCAGCTACACGCGTAGGTTGCACTAAAAACGCATCGCCAACTGCATAAGCACTTGCGTTGCGAAATTCTAATTCAATCCCACCAATGGTTGCGTTGTAGGTCCCTCTTTCAGCATTAACGGTTAACACTTGCACAATTGGGTTGTTGTCGCGGTCCAACTCAGGCTGACCATCGGTTTTCACAGCAGCTACCTCTACATCAAAGGTTGCTGGTGTACCTGTGGGTGATGTAAGCACTGTTACTTTGTAATCGTTGCTGGTTAGATCACCGCTAGCGCCTTGGCGTATACGCCCCGACACTCCTAAGCTTAAGTCAGAATTTTGAGGATAATTTATGGCGCTAAACTCTGCAATCTTAAATAAATTTGATCCTAGCTGTTGATCTAAATCCATGCCTTGGCGATTTTGCGTATTAAGCGTGTCGGCCAACACCGTTGCTAGTTTTCCTAAGTCACGCTGGGCGGGCTCTAGTACTTGCTCACGGTATCTATATACACCGCCTAAGGCGCCGCCTAGTCTCTGTTCTAATATATTAATAGTGGTATTTTGTTTGGGCGGTAAATAATTAGTTTGAAGCTTTAAATCACGATTGGTAAAGTCTGGCTCCCCACCAACGGCAAATACATTGAATGCGCCATCGGCCAATACAAGAGACTCACCACTTTTTAAGTTCACCACCAATCCAGCCCCCGCGTTAGAGCCGGCGCGCACATCAATTGCGACTAATTCTGATAATTCTAAAATAGCTTGATCACGCTGATTAAGCAGTTGTGAAGGGGTATCTACACTGGTATTACCTTTGGCTACTTGAATCGCTTCATTCAATTTACCGATTTGCTCAACAAGCGCATTAGCGTTGTTAACAGTGCTTTGGATTTGCAGCTCTGTTTCTTCTTCTTTTGCCCGCAAAAAATCACCCAGTTGATTTACTCGGTTTAGCATGCCTTGTGCTTCGCCAATTACCGCGTCGCGTGATGGCATATTGGTGGGATCGTCGGTAGCCGTTTGCAAAGCGCCAAAAAATCGAGTCATCGACGCAGAAATACTGTTTGCTTCTGATGCTAGTACGTTGTCTAGACTGCCCACCCTGTCATTGAATGCTTGATGTTCACCCACCATACTGGTATCGCGACGAAGTTGATTTTGTGCAAAAACGTCAAGTACTCTGTCGGTAAAGCCAAAATCGACACCTCCGCCTAGTCTAGAGGTGAATTCGGTACGCTCTCTTACATAGCCTTCACTGTTAATGTTGGCAATGTTGTTACTGGTCGTAGCAAGTAGTCTGTTACTTGCATTTAGACCAGAGGTTGCCATGGTAAATAAATCAGCATTCCTAATCATTTTAAAACCTCTTTTAACGAGCACATAAAGGTAAAAGTAGTACCTAAAAACCTACGCTTATTTAAAAATATATTCTTACCTTTAATTAGGCAGTCGCTAAGGTAACAAGTCATTTAATAGGTCTCCGTTGAAAACCGACATTACTTTTTCAGCATATGCTGGATCGGTTGCATAACCGGCTTGCTGCAATTCTTTAAAATATTGCTTCGGTGAACTTGTATTTTCTAATGCGCGTTCATAACGCGGATTAGACTGAACGAACTGAATGTAATCGTTTAAGGAATCACCAACATTGGCATAACTTCTAAACGCTGCCTGCTGTTTTTCAGGAATGTTGTTTACATACTCCAGTGTATCCACCACCGCTTTTGGGCCATCCCAACGTTTGTCTGCTTTTATACCAAACAAGTTATTTGAGCTAGCACCATCTGGCTGATGAATTACAAATTTACCCCAGCCGGTTTCAACTGCGGCTTGCGCTATTAGTGCTTTAGGGTCAATATTAAGTTTCTGAGCCGCCGCAATAGCCTGCGGGTAAAGCTGCTGAACAAAATCTTGGGGGGAGCTAAACGCAGCCTGCTTACTAGCTTGGTTAGCACTAGTTACATCACCGAAAAGCTCATTTTCATTGCGCTGACGCAGCATAACCTGCTGACGATTAAGCACCGACAAATTACCATCTGAGCGCACTGCACTGGCGGGTGTTACACCGTTGTTAGTACCCATTTGCTGAATAATGACATCGGCTAGGCCAATATTACCTTTGGTAGATAAGTCGGTAGCAAGCTGTTGATCGTACATACTCCGATAAAACTTTACCTGCTCGGAATTAAATGGACTGTCCTTATCGGCAAGTGCATCTTGTGCTTGACGCATCGATTTCAATAGCATTTGTACAAATATCGCTTCAAACTGTTTGGCCGCTTCTTCAAGCGCGCCTTCATCGCCACCCTTAGCGGCCGCTCGCAGCGTGTCTAAGCTACCAAGGTCATGCACTGAGCGCGACATTTCTAGCTGTGATTTTACAGTTGATGACATGTCCATAAATTACCTACTTCTAAAATTGATGTTAGTATTTTGTTGCCTGTTTCTTGTGTGTGCTTTGCACTGTTTTAAACATAGTTTGTGCGGTCATTTAAATGACAATTAATTCGCCTTGCAAAGCACCTGCTTGTCGAAGCGCCTCTAATATTGCCATCAAATCTCCTGGTGCTGCGCCAATTTGATTAACCGCACGCACTAGTTCTTCTAGACTCACGCCCGGTTCAAACTTAAACATACGGCTGTCGTCTAACTGCACATCTACAATAGATTGATTTATGCCTACGGTATCGCCGTCTGCAAATGCGTTTGGCTGAACAACTTGACGGTCTTCGGTAATAGTCACCGTTAACCCTCCATGGGTGATAGCGGCAGCTCTAAGTCTTACTTCTTGCCCTATAACAATAGTACCGGTGCGACTGTTTATAACCACACGCGCGGGCCCTACCGCAGGCGTAAACTTGAAGTTTTCAATGGTCGCCAGAAAACCAACGCGCTGTCCCACATCCCTTGGGGCACTAACTCTTACAGATGCGGCATCTAGCGGTGTAGCAATAGCATAACCACTGGCTGGATCGGCACCAAGACGATTATTAATTTCATCGGCGAGTGCTTGTGCAGTTGAGAAATCGGGGTTGTTTAAATTTAAGGTTAAATAATCGTTTTGCATAAGACCATGCGGAACGGCTCGCTCAACGACGGCGCCATTTGCAATAGTGCCCACCGTTGGAGTATTGTTAACAATACGCGAACCATCGTTTCCCTGCGCACCAAAACCAGAAACCACCAAGCTGCCTTGAGCAACGGCATAAACTTCGCCGTCAAGACCTCGTAAAAATGTTTGCAGCAAAGTACCGCCCTGCAAACTACTGGCTTCGCCTATAGACGATACTGTTATATCAATGGTTTGACCTGGCTTTATAAAGGCGGGTAAGTCGGCGTGTATTGCTACCGCCGCTACATTTTTAATTTTTGGTTTAACATTGGCGTCTAAACTTATGCCAAAGTTACTAAGCATGGTGCGAAAAGACTGTTCAGTAAAAGGTGACGTTTCGCCCGTACCGGGCAATCCAACCACTAAGCCAAATCCTACTAATTGGTTGGAGCGCACGCCCTGCACACTAGCAAGGTCTTTAATACGCTGAGCCGCGCCTAATTGCGAACAGTAAACCAATAGCATTAACGCTACTGAAAAACCAATGGCCAATTTGGCTAAAAACTTCAAGCTTATATGCATTATAACGGCCACCATGTAGAAGAGAAAAACGTCGTCAACCAGCCTTTTTCTTGAGCTCTGGCAAAACTACCTGTGCCGCTATATTGAATACGGGCATTTGCAATTTTGTTCGATTGAATGTTGTTTGTTGGGGAGATATCAGCAGGACGTATTACTCCTGTTAAACGAATATACTCATTACCCGTGTTTAAAGTTAACCATTTCTCTCCGCGTATAATTAAGTTTTGATTAGCCAAAACTTCCACCACCGTCACTGAAATACTGCCTTGTAAGCTATTGCTTTGAGTTGCTTGGGCGTCACCGGCAAATTCATTCGAACCATCAACACCTAACTGAATGGCCTCTTTACCAATCAGAATTGCGTTTCCGCCCAAACCTAACATTGGCTTAACATCTACCGTGCTTTCTTTAGAAGAACTGTTGCCTGCGCTTTTGCTGGCATTGGTGTTTTCTCGCAGGGTAACCGTAATGATGTCACCTACGCGTCTTGCTTTTACGTCAGAGTAAAGGCTATTTGCCATAGCGGCAGAAAACAAGCTACCGGTACTGGAAATCTCATCACGAGTTGGTACCGCCACAGAAGGCGCATAAAATGGGTCGTTCGCGGCTATTTCTTTGCTAGGAGTAGCATTACACCCGGTTATCATGGTGACTACCATCAACACCAATAAGGCGAAAAACACGGACTGATTAAGCCATTGTGAAATACTTTGGTAAACTGTCATCTATATTCTCTTTGCTGTGCCATTGAATAAAACGCGGTGAAAACAAACGCGGTGAAAATAAGTCATTACTGCTGTGATAGAAATTGTTCTGCGTCCTTGTAATAGCCATCATCCACTATTATAAAAATTAAGAAGTGTCTTACAGCTGTTGAATAACCTGACCTAACATTTGATCAACTGCTGAAATCACCTTTGAGTTCATTTCATATAAACGCTGGCTTTCAATCAAATTCACCAACTCTTCAGTTACGTTTACATTAGATGTTTCAAGCGAACCTTGTGCCAAAGTCCCTAAACCTTCTAAGCCCGGGATTCCTTGCACAGGAGTGCCCGATGCGCCGGTTTCAGCATACAAGTTTTGTCCAATGGGCTGTAAACCTACTGGATTAATAAAATCCGCAATATTGATTTGTCCAAGGATCTGAGGCGTGGCTTGTCCACGCAGCTGCGCTGACACTTCACCATCTTGAGAAATAGTAACTTGCTGAGCGTCTGGTGGCAGTGTGATAACCGGCTGCAAAAGTAAACCTGCACCCGGCGTTACCATTTGACCTTGGGCATTTAAGGTAAACTGACCATTGCGAGTGTATGCATTACTGCCATCTGGCATTTGAATTTCAAAAAATCCACGACCTTGAATTGACATATCAAGGGCGTTTTCAGTGGTTAACAAATTACCCTGTGTATGTGTTTTTTGTGTAGCGACGACTTTAGAGCCTGAACCAAGCATTAAGCCTGAAGGTAATTCAGTATCAGCTGAAGACCGGCCGCCTGGCTGATTAATATTTTGATATAACAAGTCTTCAAACACCGCACGGTCTTTTTTGAAACCCACAGTACTGGCGTTAGCCAAGTTGTTTGATACTACCGACACATCGGTTTGCGCTGCGTCTAATCCTGTTTTACTTATCCATAGTGCTGGATGCATAATCTTAACCTTAGCGAATTCAATTTTCGCATATTCTAATTAAATAATTCTAAGTAACATGTTGCCGCTCGTGGCCAATGTGTCGGCTTTGCGCATTAATTTAACTTGCATTTCATAATGCCGCTGCAACGAGATCATATTGACCATTTCGTCTATTGCATTTACGTTGGACCCTTCAAGCATGCCGCCTTTAACACTTACCCCAAGATCTTGCTGAGCTATTTCACCGCTTTTTAAGCCAAACAAACCGTCTTCACGACGCTGAATTTGGTCAATGGGTGGATTCACAAGCTTTAAACGACCGACTTCTTCCATCGCATTTTCGGGCGCACCCTGCAGACGAGCCGAAATAGTACCATCACCTGCTATGGTGATATTGTTGATGGGCACAGGTAAAAAAATGGGCCCATTTTCACCCATCATTAAATTACCTTTCGGATCAAGCAATGCGCCGTCTGCACTCATGGTTAAGCTGCCAGAACGGGTAAATGCTTGTTCACCTAAATCTGTTTGTACACTAAACCAACCGTCGCCTTGGACCGCAAGATCTAAAGAGCGGTCGGTGGTGATCATAGGACCACCTGCATAGTTATTAGTAGGGCTTTCTGTCATGCTGAATACGCGAGATGCAAAGCCTTCACCATATGCCGGCATAGCACGAGCTTGTTCAAGCTGCGCTTTAAAACCGTTAGTTTGGGCATTCGCTAAATTGTTGGCGCGCACGCTAGTTGCCATCAAATCTTGTTTGGCACCACTTGCAGCGATATAAAGAAACTTGTCCATATTCTTGCCTTACTTTAGTTATCCCAACGTTGAAACATCACGTACGGTGGGCTGTGTGAATTTTTGATAAACTCTCTAAGGAAAGAATTGCAAGTAACATGCCAATCGAACGTAACTACAATATATAGCTATAAACCATTGAATTTATTTTACTTTTTTAGAAATTACGATGTAAGGAAGGGTTGTGGTTATCGTCATTTAGTTGCCACTTATGGCTAACAAAAATAAGCGGCAAACGGCAAAATTTAGCCATAAGAGGCATGGCGCTGCCAAGTATATTTAAGTACCTTATATACAATTACATATAGCACTGCCAATAAAATCGCTAGCGCCTACAATCAAGACGCTAGCGGCTATTGTTTACACATTAAAGCTTAAGGTTTATCGGATGTTCAATATAGTCTGGTTAAGCTGATTGTTTACTTCAAGCGCTCGTGAGTTAGCTTGGAAGTTTCGCTGAGCTATAATCATATCAATTAATTCAGTCGTCAAATTAACGTTAGCCTGTTCAAGTGCAGACGAATTAATGTCACCAAAAGTACCGGTTGTTGCTTCACCAGCAAGTGCTTCGCCAGACAATATACTTTCTTTCCAGTTCGTTGAGCTTTGCTGTGTTAAGCCTTGTTCATTTGAAAAGCGCGCTAATGCCACTCGTATTATTGGCTCGGAGGTTCCGTTTGAAAACGTTGCTCTAACCAAGCCATCGGGAGAAATATCAATACCAGTTAAACGCCCTACCGGTAAGCCATCTTGTTCAAGTGAGGTAACCTCAAATGCTGACGCAAATTGAGTTGGTTCGTTTGGATTAGCGCCTAAAGGGTCCAAATTAAAGTCAACAGTAATTTGTTGGGTTGGGTCTGAACCGTTGGCTAATATAAATTCACCTAGCGCTTCAGTTTGAAATTTACTATCAGGTTGTGGTAAACCATCAGCAGATTCCAATCTTATAAAATCACCACCGTCGCTGAATATCATTTTTGCAGTTGATACGCCATTGCCGGTATTTGTGCCCATTGTGTTAGTCGCTCCTGCAAATGGGTCCGAAGGACTTCCATCTGAATTTGTAGCGTCTACTAATTGGTCGTCAACTGCTGTAGCTACGTACCATTCATTAACCGCCAATGGGTCGTTATCTTTCAAAAAGAAGTAAGTCATTACGTGGCTATCGCCTAATGAATCATAAACTGTTACCGATGTAGCGGCGTTATAGGTTAAGGGGTCTGTCGGGTCAAAATCGCCGGGCACTTTAGCTGCGTCTCCTGCGGGTAAGTTAAAACGAACGTCTACTTCAGTGGTTTTTTGTGGCGATCCTGACGAATCTGGAATTCTAACAGGTTCGGTTGTGCTAAGTGCTACCGAGGCCGATGTGCCGTCGGGATTAACCGGGAAGCCTAATAGATTGTCACCACTAGAATTAACCACAAAATTGTCTGCATCTAATTTAAATTGACCCGCTCGGGTAAATGAAAAGTCTCTTGATGTGATTTCAGGCACGGTGGCAAAAAAGCCGTTACCAGTAATGGCTAAGTCAAGTGCATTATTGGTAAACGATAAACTCCCTTGAGAAAATTGCTGCGAAACCTCTTGCGTTAACACACCATCACCTACTTTAGTTTTACCTGAAGCGAGTAAGGACGCTGCATACACATCACCAAATTCAGCTCTTGATTCTTTAAAGCCTACGGTGTTCACGTTCGCGATATTATTTGCTGTAGTATCTAAGTCTTTTTGAGACGCTGACACGCCGCTTAATGCGATATTAAATGACATACTTTACTCCTATAAATTTCCGATTTGGATAACATCGTTAAGTTTGATGCTGACATTACCATCTAAATTAAGTACCACTCCCGCACCTGAACCAGACAAACTAACGCTGTCTACGTGTCGGTTGATAGCAGTGGGAAGCGCTGTTTCAACGCCAAATAAATTTCCCTGCACAGTTACCGCGTAATCGCCAGGAGGCATTAATTTGCCGTCACTGTCGGTTCCGTCCCAACTAAACTGAATATTGCCCGCACCTTGGGTGCCAATATTCATTGTTCTAATTACCTCACCGTTGGTGTTTTGAATATTAATTTGAGTATCTTGGGAAGTCTGTTCGTTAATAACTACCCCAGACATACCTTCTCCTTCGTTAGCCATGAAGCCAATGTTACCGGCAACAAGAACAGTTTGGCCAATCAGGCTAGATGCTTGCAATGCTTGATTACTTGTCATTGACGATGCAAAGCTGGCAAACTTTTCATTTAGCTGAGATATACCGTCGGCTGTGGTAAATGATGTCATTTGCGCAACTAGCTGATCGTTCTCCACCGGTTTAGTTGGGTCCTGATTAGCCAACTGCTCGGTTAATAAGGCGAAGAAATCTTCTTGTTTTAACTGCTGTTCGGTGCCGTCTGCAATGGGAATAGGTTTATTCGTTTCCCAGTAAAGGTCGGTGTTTAAGCCGTTTTGTGGTTGTATATTCATGGGTTATTCCTCAGCCTAACGAGCTAATGTTAATTTTGACCTAATTGTAAAACTCTACGAAATATTTTTTTGGTGGTATCAGCAATTTGCACGTTTGTTTCGTATGCTTTGGAAGCAGAAAGCATGTTTGCCATTTCTTCCACAATATTAACGTTGGGTTTATATATATAGCCATTTTCGTCGGCCAATGGATTACCCGGTGCATATTGAACTTGCAGTGGTTTTTGACTTTCTACCACGCCTAATACTTTAACCCCTATGCCTTTGTTTTGGTTTTGCGAAGCTTGGTCAAGTGCAGCGGCAAATACAGGATGGCGTGCCTTGTAAGTTTCGCCATAGCTGCTACTTACGCTGTTGGCATTAGCAATATTACTAGCAGTTGTATTTAAACGGACAGTTTCTGCCGCCATACCGGTGCCTGAAATATTCATAATATTAAATAAGCTCATTATTAACCTCCACTGCTAAGGGCTTTTTTCATGCCTTTGAATTTACCATCAAGTAACATAACGCCAGCTTGGTAGCGCATGCCTGCTTCAAGAAAAGCGTTTCGTTCAACCTGGGAGTCGACGTTATTGCCATCGCCAGTATCAGGTTGTGTTTGAATTCTAAAATCGAGTTCTGCATGCATACGACTACCGCCTGACATGTGTTTATCATGGGTTTTAACCATAGATGAACCTGCTTGTGTGCTTTGTGCCGACTTCATTGCTTTGGTAAAATCTATATCACGGGCCTTATAGCCTGGGGTATTAGCGTTTGCCAAATTACCCGATATCACTTCCATACGCTGTGCACGTACTTTCAATGCGTCGTGATGCACATTCACTAATCTGTCTAAACTAATGGCCATAAACTGCTACCTATATGTTTGCTTATGCTCGTATTTTGGAAAAAAAGGGTTTTCTTATGTAAAACACCTGTCGACAACTTAACGCCTTTGTCGAGAATACGGCAGGTTTGCAAACACTCAGCAAGTGCTGTGCCAGAAAATATTTTTAATACAAAGATTGTGTGAAAGGAAGGTATGAGACCTGACTAGCTTTTATATGAAAATGCCCTACAGCTTAGCGTAGTAGAGACCTTTACTAACAGACTGCATTTTATAAATGGTGTCTGCACCTGTAATAGATTCTGCAGCACCTAGTAACAAAGCGCCTGATTTAGGAAGACAGGCGGCAAACTTTTTCAGTATGTCTGTTTTTTGATTGCCGTCAAAATAAATTAAAACGTTACGGCAAAATATAATGTCGAATGTACCTAGAGTCGAATAGTCACCAAGCAGATTAAAACGCTTGAAGGTCACCATATCTTTGATGCTACTCTTAAGCTTCATCGAATTTTTATACCGTTTATTGTCTACTGCTTCAAAGTAGCGTTGCCTGTATTGGTTATCAAGTCCCCTGCCTAGTGCAAGTTCGTCATAAATACCGGCGCTTGACGCTGCAATCATTTTTGTGGAAAAGTCCGTGGCCAAAATTTCTATACCACTTGAAAAGGCGCTTGGATTGTCACGTTTGTAATCAGCTATTGTCATTGCAATCGAATAAGGCTCTTGACCAGATGCACAGGCACTGCTCCATATTCTAAGCTTTTTTTGGCTTTTATTTACGGCGGGTAAAATATGTGTCGTCAGTAAATTGAAGGGGTATACATCTCGAAACCAAAATGTTTCATTGGTTGTCATAAGCTCAAGACATTGGTCGGTAAGCCCGCGGTCTTTTAAATTGATAACATCGTTTAAAAAGGCATCAATACTTATATAGTGATGGTTGCGCGCAATTGCCGACAGGCGGCTTTTTACTAAATATTGACGGCTACTGCCCAACACAATCCCCAAATTTTTATGCAAAAAACTGGCGAACGCTAGGTATGATGCTTGCGATAACTGACTATTCATATTGAACAGAATCTTTCATTAAGGCTTCAATTCGGTTAGTAACCATTTTTGTACTGCACTGGTTAATTCATCTGGATGGAATTTTGCAATGAAATCGTCGGCGCCTACTTTAGAGACCATCGCTTGGTTAAATACCCCACTTAAGGAAGTATGCAAAACAACTTGTAGGCGATGTAACTCTGGGGTGTTTTTTACTTCAGCGGTTAGGGTATAGCCGTCCATTTCTGGCATTTCAATGTCTGATACTAAAATACTTACTTTGTCGGTTACATCGCCCGTTTCAGCGGCAATCTCTTTTAAGCGATTAAGTGCTTCTAAACCATTTTTTGCCACCTCAATGGGAAGCCCCAATGTAGAAAGTGCCTTTTTCACCTGATTGCGCGCTACTGAAGAATCATCGGCTATGAAAATAATTTTATTTTCGTTTCCACCTATATTAATATTGTCGGTTATTGCTGCACTAACGTCGGTCTTTAAGGGAGAGATTTCATTTAGAATTTTTTCAACATCTAGAATTTCAATCAATTCATTTTCAACCTCGGTAACCGCCGTCAAATAACTGGCCATACCTGCACCTTTAGGCGGTGGCAATATTGAGTCCCAATTAGTGTTAATAATGCGCTCTACCGACCCCACTAAAAACCCTTGCACAGATCTGTTGTATTCCGCAATGATAATAAATCCTTCAGATACATTTTCAATTGGCATACCACCGGTGGCCATCGACAAGTCGATCACCGATATGGTTTTTCCTCTAATGTGAGCTATGCCCCTCACCAATCTATTTAATTTTGGAATAGAGGTTAACGGCGGGCACTGCAATACTTCTCGTACCTTAAACACGTTAATGCCGAAGCGTTGCTTAGAGTTTAGCCTAAATAATAATAGTTCTAAACGATTCTGACCCACCAACTGAGTCCGCTGATTTACTGAATCCATAATACTTGACATGCGAACCCCTCGTTTTAGGCATGATTGTTGCGTTAACTAACATAACTCACTTTAATTATGTGTTCGCGCCAAAGATATGACGCAACGTTCACAAGTAAACTCCAAAAGGTGCAAACTTATGTTAGCGAACGAATATACGAGCGTATCGGCCAACAAGGCCATAGTCTTTACGTGTTTTTTCATTACATTTATATGTTTATGTTTATGGGCAATGCCTGCTATTGCCAATGTTAATGCTAATAATAGCGCTGAAAACAATCCGAAAAATGAAGGCGCAGCGCACCGTAATCTTGAAAGCCAACTCTATTCCTTTATAGAAAACACACTGTTAGCGTCATATGGTAATGATGAAACAAGTAACGACATTCGTATACAGGTGCGTAAAATAGATGAACGCATTCATATCCCCTTTTGTAATACCCCATATGAGTTTGATAGCAGTAACAGTCCTCAGCAGCAATCGAACATTTCAGTTAAGGTCGCATGTAGTAATACCAACTGGTATTTATTTATGCATGCAAATGTTGTCGTTATCGAAACAGTAGTGGTGACCCGCGATAACTTAAGCCCTGGCTCACTGCTAAGCTCGCGTAATTTAGACCTTGTTGAAATGGACAAGAATAGATTACGCGGCTCTACTTTTAGCAGTATTGCCGATGTGGTTGGCGCAAGAATAAAGCGGCGCACTCGTGCTGGAAATGTAATTGATGAGCGGATGCTGTGTTTTATATGCAAA
Organism: Glaciecola sp.; assembly: GCA_047636735.1. Classification (GTDB taxonomy): domain Bacteria; phylum Pseudomonadota; class Gammaproteobacteria; order Enterobacterales; family Alteromonadaceae; genus Glaciecola. The sequence goes on from JBLIGC010000006.1 coordinate 59,116, forward strand.
GGTGACAGAGTTACCATAGCTGCGGTAAGTTCAGGCTTATCTATTAAAGTATATGGCATTGCCGAAGAAGACGGGGTGCTGGGCGATACTATTCAAGTTCGGAACATTTCATCCGATAAATTAGTATTCGCGAAAATAGCTAGTACTTCCCAAGTTGAAATTAATATATAAACAAGACCTTTATACCATGGGTATGGCATAGCAATGCTAATGCCCAAGCATAAAATAACCATAGCGGCAGTTTAATGATTAACAAAGACACTCGCTAATTACGAGCATGGTATAAAGATTGCAGTAGTTTAAATAGCTTAAGTAGTAACAATGATTTTAGAGCTTTTTTCGCTTTGAAAATGTTTAATAGAGTAAACAAGCGCTGAAAATATACTATTATAGTTTATTATAATACCCAGTGGGCAGGTTTTGCAATGATGTATAGACACAGTGGCATTTTTTTGTCATTCACATCTAAAGATATAGCAAAGCCGGTCGATACCCTTTGTAGAGGTAATATTAGTGGTAGGAATTTATGTCAATAAATAATGTAAACAATTCGAATAACGCACAGCTAGACGCATCGAAACTTGCTCAACAACAAGTTCAGAATCAGTCTAGTGGTGCCGCCAAACAGGCAGCTGATATTCAGGCCGCCGTGCCCGCTAAAACCGATTCGGTTTCTTTAACCGCATCTGCACAGCAGTTGGCAGATGTACAAAAGAAAGGCGCAGAAGCGCCTGTTAATCAAGAGAAGGTAGAGCGCTTGAAAAAGGCCATTGCTGATGGAGATTATAAAATTAATCCTGAGGTACTAGCAAAGAAAATAGCGGTTCTTGAATCTCAAATACTTGGTATAAAGGCGTAATATATTATGAAAACAAGTCTTGAAAACGCAATAGCATCTCAGCTTGTTTTTCTCAAAGAGCTAAAAGCCTTACTTGAACAAGAGCTTCATTTAATTAGCTCAAGGGAGCCTGAAAAGCTTATGCAACTGCTGCATAGTAAACAGGAGTTGCTAGATAAGATTGAAGCGCAAGACTCTGCCGTTGACACGCTCTACAAGCGCGCACTTGCCAAAACTTCAATACCAGAGTCATGTGACGCATTGCTGCAAGACTGCAAGCAAGTTTTATTTGAATGTAAGTATTTAACCCAGATTAATGCTAAATCGGTTGAGCAAGGCCAGCTTCGTTTGGTGCATTTACGTAACTTTATGATGGAACTAAGAGCAAAAGAATCGATAACATACGACCGCTCTGGACGCACTAACGGTGACAGTTCATCTAAAGGAATATCTGCATAACCCAAGTGTTTCCACAAAGATTATCAATATGAAAAAAGCGCTGATGCGCTTTTTTTATATCTTATTTTTATGAGCTTAGTTGAAGATAGGTTGCCGATATCAATCCAATATTCGTAATACAGCTCCCGTTGCGACAAAGCCCCATATTATAAGGACAAAAGTTGCCCTATTAGTCTGCAATATTTTGAAGATTATCTCGCTGGCTTTGTGATTCTAACCCGCGAACGTCTGCCTAGTAACCTTATTAATTATTTTGATTTACTCAAAGGTGGCGTTATTGAGCGCTCTTACTTATTACAAGAAAATTGCACAACACTAAATGGTAGCTAAAAAAAACTATTACTTAATAGTAGCTCACTTTACGGATCCGCCTAGGCTGCGCTGTCGATAAATAAATATTATATACAACCTGCATATCTAGTTCTAATTCAGTCGCGTATGTGTCGTCTCCCACGGGATAGGTTTTGACTACTCTTGCTCCTCGTATAACTCCCTCTACTGACGATCTTAGGGTATTGTTAGTTAAAATAAGATTGGACAACTCTTGTTTACCGTCAACTTTTTGGCCATATACTTGTTCTGCCAACTCGCGATAAGCGTCAAGTTTTGATGCTTTTATTGCCATCAAGCGTTTTGACGAACGGTCTATACCAATCTGAGCGTTGATAGGCGCATAACCCACAGCATTAAGAACTGGATAGTTCTGTGGCTCTATGGTTTCCCATTCTACATGTTTGGTGATCAAGCTATCACATGCAGTTAGGCATAGTGCTAATGCGACAAAACCGGCGCGAAATAACAATTTGCGATTGATCCAAAACACTGTCGCCGCTGGTTTTACTTCTTGTTTTCTCATATAACCGTCCATTCAATTACTTCTTACTTAGTTGTTAGCAAAGCTTGTGCCATTTATCTTAGTTTTAGTAAGTGGGTCTAAATATAAAGGCGACAATTTCCTCAAAAGTATCAAAATACACTAAAATGCGAAAACGAATACCTTACTGGCACACATCTTGAATACCCAAAAGTAATGATTGTATAAGGCACAGCATGTTTGCTGAGCCTTAATAAGCGTCTATTTATTTATGGAGACAGTATGCAAAAGGTTATTTTACGCGCAGGGATATGTGCAATATTATGCATACTGCAAAGCACACAGCTAGCGCAAGCCGCTTGGTTTAGTGCCACCGGACAAGCCGTGGTAATTAATGGCGACAGAAACGGTGCACGCCAAGAAGCCACCGAAGAAGCCATTAAGCAAGCATTGTTATTTGCCGGCGCTTCAGTTAGAAGCGTTCAGCAAATGACGAATGGTTTGCTAATGAACGACCATCTAGAAATACGAGCCACTGGCGAAGTTAATACCATACAATTAATAGACGAAGTTTATCAAGATGGAATTGTGTCGGTGTCGATACGTGCCGATATTTTTGCACAAGAAACCTCATGTAGTGCCGCCGACTACACTAAAAAACTCTCTACCACCTATTTTCCTATTCGTTTTGCTGCTCAGGCAAGCGACGGTCAAGTGCAAGATTTAGGAAAAGTAAGCGCGCTTAAGTTTAAAGAAATGATGGATAAAGTTACTCAAAGCATGACGGTGTCACACATTGAACCTTATGTATTTGAATGGCAAAAAGCAGATATATCGTTGCAAGCACAATCACTCGCCAATAAAACCAATACCCAATATGTAATTATACTGGTAATTGACGACATTTCAGTGCAGCGATTTTCAGCCTCGGCCTTTAATCCTTTTCAAGGTAGCAGTAGCGTGCGCAGTTTTAATTTTACCTTGTCGCTAATAAATGGGGCTACTGGTCAGTCGTTATATTCGCAGCAATATGAAAGTATTACGCCTTGGACCTATGAGTTTAATAAAACAGTTGATGTTGCATCACAGGCTTTTTGGAGCAGCCAGTATGGTAATAATCTACGTAAAATACTGCAAAAAAGCATTCTCGATCTTGAAGAGTTCGCTATTTGTCAACCTACCATGGGAAGAGTGCTGGCAGTTGCCAATAATCAATTACAAATTAATTTAGGACGCTCCCATCAAGTACAAACAGGTGACCAACTTACATTGTTTAATGTGAGGCAGGTGACCGACACTTTCGGGCAGCAGTATCGACAGTTTGAACTGCATCCAACCACATTAATTGTGCGCCAAGTTTATAGCGATACCGCTACGGTAGAGGCTATCGATGGTAGTTTGCTAGGAAATGTACAGCCTAATGATTATGTATCAAGACAGTAATGCTAATTTTTTACACAAATAAACAACAGCTTACACATACCTTGCATGCGTAGCTAAATAGAAGGTCGAGCAGTTAAGGTCTAGATTATACTTGCTTTTATTCACATTATGAAAGGTCACTGTTGATTTACATTTGGTTTTGCCGCAAACTATTAAAAAGTATCTGCCGACCCTTAGTTCAACTGGATAGAACGATTCCCTCCTAAGCAAACATTCATTGCTGAAGTTGGTCACGTAGGGTGTAAGTCGAACTTGTTTTCACTTTGTTTTTGCCGCAATATACTTAAAAATCGCTTCCGACCCTTAGTTCAACAGGATAGAACACTTGCCTCCTAAGCTAGAAATGTGAGTTCGAGTCTCGCAGGGTCGGCCATTTTTTGAGCGGTTTTGACTTGTAGCCCATG
>JBLIGC010000007.1:0-57443 GCA_047636735.1 Glaciecola sp.
GGCTGTGGTTAAAAATTCAAACGCCATGTGTAAAGTCGATCATGCAGTAAAAGACTTATTTAATGACGCTTTGGTGGCATCAACAAACAAGTCGCTAGGCTCATTTTGTTCTATTTCTTCATGCAATGCGGCTTCATAAGCTTCATCGGAATAAGCACGAGTATGCTGCGAATTAATCCCTAGTTTATTGAAAAGCTGCACGTCTTCGTGAGTTTCAGGGTTTGAAGTCGTTAACAGTTTACAGCCGTAAAAGATTGAGTTTGCGCCAGCCATAAAGCACATCGCCTGCATTTGTTCGTTCATAGACTCACGCCCCGCAGACAATCTCACAAAAGATTTAGGCATAAGAATTCGCGCAATAGCAATGGTGCGGATAAACTCAAAAGGCTCTAAGTTGTCTACACTATAAAGGGGTGTACCTTTTACTTTTACTAACATATTAATGGGAACACTTTCAGGATGACGCGGTAAGTTAGCTAATTGCCTAAGTAAACCTGATCTATCGTCTGCGGTTTCGCCCATGCCAACTATTCCTCCAGAGCAAACATGCATACCAGATTCACGCACATTTTCTAAAGTTGTTAGCCTATCTTGATAGGTGCGCGTGGTAATAATATCGCCGTAATATTCAGGCGAGGTGTCTAGGTTGTGGTTATAATAATCTAAGCCTGCCTGTTTTAGTGCCAAAGCTTGGTCACGCGTTAACATGCCAAGCGTCATGCATGTTTCAAGGCCCAGCTTTTTTACTTCCTTTACCATGTCTATTACATAAGGCATGTCACGCGCTTTTGGATTTCGCCAAGCCGCTCCCATACAAAAACGTGTAGAGCCTGTAGCCCTTGCCTCTTTTGCTCGTTCTATTACTTTACTTATTTCTAACAAGCGCTCTTTCTCAAGGCCTGTGTCGTAGCGTGCACTTTGAGGACAATATGCGCAATCCTCTGGGCACGCGCCAGTTTTGATCGACAGCAACGTACTAACCTGCACATAATTAGGATTAAAGTATTCGCGATGAATAGTTTGTGCTTTGAACAGCAAGTCGTTGAACGGCATAGCAAATAATGCATTAATTTCGTCTATAGACCAGTCGTGACGCATAGTGCCAGCATTAGTTTGTAGATTACGTGCAGAATTTGTAGCCATTGAGTTTATTGCGCTGTTATTATTATTTTGATGAGCGGTAGCAGTCATAAAAAGGTTTACTCTGAACTAAATTATAACTAGTCTATGACTCAAGCAAAATTTGTCAATGTAAATTATTATCCACCCTGCACTATAGGTTAAATATTGAACAATCCAAAACATAATAAAGGCGCTTTTGGCCTATCCAAAGACCTTTCCCTTTCAACCATAGAGTTTGATAAGCGCCACGTTTGGCACCCTTACACCTCGTCGGTTAACCCTTTGCCATGTTACGAAGTGGTAGGTGCTAAAGGTGTGCATATTGAACTGGGCACAGGCGAAAAAATAGTAGACGGTATGTCATCTTGGTGGGCCGCTATTCATGGCTATAATCATCCCGTCTTAAATGAAGCCGCCAAAACACAGATCGACAAGTTTTCTCATGTTATGTTTGGAGGGCTTACCCACAAACCCGCTATAGATTTGTGTAAAACACTAATTAATATAACACCCCATGGCCTAAACCGAGTGTTTTTGGCTGATTCTGGTTCAGTTGCCGTGGAAGTTGCTATTAAAATGGCCATGCAGTATTGGGCCTGCCAAGGACGTACAGACAAAAATAAACTATTGACGCCGCGCAATGGTTACCACGGCGATACCTTTGCAGCCATGTCGGTTTGTGATCCGGTAAATGGCATGCATTCTTTATTTAAAAATAGCCTTATTGAGCACTACTTTGCGCCAGCGCCGCAAACCCAGTTTAATCAAAGCTGGAATCCTGATGATATTGCACCGCTGCAAGATATATTAGTGCAAGAGCATGCACATATAGCCGCGCTTATTTTAGAGCCTGTTGTGCAGGGGGCGGGGGGTATGCGACTATACCATCCTGAATATTTGAAAGCCTGTCGCAAATTGTGCGACCAATACGATGTATTGCTTATATGCGATGAAATTGCCACCGGATTTGGCCGCACAGGTAAATTATTTGCCTGCAATCATGTTGATGTTACACCCGATATTATGTGCTTAGGAAAAGCTATCACCGGCGGATATATGACATTGGCCGCAACCTTATGTACAGATGATGTTGCCCAAGGGGTGTGTGAAGGCAGTCCCGGCGTATTTATGCATGGGCCTACTTTTATGGGCAACCCTTTGGCCTGCTCGGTTGCCAACGCGAGTATAGAGTTGTTGTTATCGTCAAATTGGGAAAGCCGTGTGCACGATATATACGAGCAGTTAACGCTAGAACTACTGCCTCTTAAACAACACCCGGCAGTAGCCGATGTTCGAACATTAGGAGCAATAGGCGTAGTTGAAATGAAACAGGCGGTAGACGTTGCGGCTATCCAAAAAGTATTCATAAAACATGGCGCTTGGATAAGACCATTTGGCAAACTGGTGTATGTAATGCCTCCTTTTATCTGCACTAAAGCAAATATTACAACACTCACTCATGCAATTCATAAAGGGATTGAAGCGACCTGCTAAGCAGCTTCAATGTTTATTGCTTTATAAATAACAGCGTTATTGGCTTTGTTTGCGCCTATATTATTACTATGCTCCGGTTAATTGAGGCGCCCTGAAGTCGGCAGCCACAAGCCCGTGTTTTTTCATTAGCTTGTGCATATCAGTTCTGTTTCTGCCGGCTAAGTCTGATGCTCGCGTAACGTTACCTTCAGTCAGTTGCAACAGCCTACACAAATATTCATATTCAAATGAATCTCGCGCTTCCGTCAAGGTTGGCCAGTGTTTATTTTCTTGAGATAGGGCTTGCTCAACTAAACTAGCCGGAATAATTTGCGAATGCGTTAATGCAACACAGCGTTCTACCACGTTAACAAGTTGCCGTACGTTGCCTGGCCAATCTGATTTGGTCATTAAGGTAAGTGCGTCATCAGCAAACTTTAATACATCAATACCGTGCTTTTCAGCACTTTGGCGAAGCAAGTGCTCGGCCAAAATAGGAATGTCTTCAAACCTATCTTTAAGTGGTGGAATTTCTAAATTAACCACATTTAAACGATAAAATAAGTCTTCTCTAAACTCATTCACCTTCATTGCTTCTTGCAAATTTTTATGGGTAGCGGAAATTATTCGCACATCTATTTCAATACTTTGGCTCGATCCAACAGGTCGCACTGTTCTCTCTTGCAGTGCCCGCAGTAATTTGACCTGCAGCGAAATTGGCATGTCTCCAATTTCATCTAAGAATAAGGTGCCACCATGGGCCTCTCTAAACAAGCCTTTGGTATTTTGAAACGCTCCTGTATACGACCCTTTTACGTGTCCAAAGAGTTCTGATTCAAGTAAATCTTCTGGTAATGCGCCACAGTTAATCGCAACAAACGGTTTATCGTTTCGGTCACTGGCATTGTGAATAGCTTTTGCGAGCAATTCTTTACCCGTGCCGCTTGCGCCCGAAATCAACACGCTTACGTTTTTATCAGCTACTTGCTCAGCCTGCTTTAATAACCTTATCATGTCGGGAGAACGCGTTATAATTTCTGCGCACCATTCTCCTAAACTGCTTTGACGACTGTTCTGCGATACTGCTTTTAATAGTGTTTGGCGTAGTTCTTTATGGTCAACCGGTTTTGTAATGAAACTATAAACGCCTCTTTGAGTTGCCGCCACTGCATCTTTTATGGTGCCATGCGCCGTCATTAAGATAACTGGTAAGTCTCTGTGCTTTTGTAAAATTTCTTCAAATAAGCTAAGACCGTCCATCCCTGGCATACGTAAATCGCTTAGTACTACGTCGTATTTATTATTGTAGGTAAGCCGAAGTGCGTGCGTTGCGTTGTTGACACTTGTCACATTAAAACCTTCTCCCTCCAGTCTAATTGACATTAATCGTAGTAAACATTCGTCGTCATCAATCAATAATAACTTTGGTTTTGCTTCTTCCACTATGTCTGCTCTCACCGTTTTTCATTCCTATTTTGTTCTATAAGATCAGTTTCAATTTTTAGTAACTGTTCAACCTGACCCTGTTGTTTCAGTATTTGCTGGTCGCGCTCTAAAAGCAATAATTGAAGTTCGATTATCGTCTTTTCTTGTCTAGTATTTATGCTGCTTAAAATGGTAATGGCTGATTCAAATTCAAGCAACTGCTTGCTGTTATCGTATACTATGTCGTTAACTAATTTACTCATTAAGTCGGGCGCGTCAGTGTTTAACTTTATTATCCAATTTTGGGCTCTCAAGCGATGCTGATATGGTGTATCTACCCCTTGACTTAATAATATCTTTTGCAACAACTCCGCAGGCTCTTCGCCTAACTCCTGAATCAATTGAACTCTGCTTGGCCAGCCTATTTTTTGCATATCAAGAATATAAGTAAGCCAATGCTGCGCATAACAAAAATCGTTAAAGGCTTCTTGATGCGCCTGTGTCTGGCACAAACGCGGCTCAGTTGTTAACACTGGCGCAGTCCCATGCTTTACTTGTTTTAGTAATCCACATCCACCTAAGAACCACACCGCTGCTGTAACCGCTGCCACTTTGCGCACTTTGTTACTGCTAAAGTTCATTTTACCTATCCTGTTTTGATGGAAAGTCCCGCTACTTTATTCCCTGGTGTTGTTGGCCAATAATTCTCGCTTAGGCAAACGTATTCTGAAACAAACGTTGGCGTGAACATCGTCTATAATAGTAACATCACCGCCTAAAAGTCTCGCACAGTCACTTACAATAGAAAGTCCTAAGCCTGCACCAATCACTTTGTCGTTGCGAGCCCCTTGACCACGTTTAAATGGTTCAAATATTTCACCGCGAGAAGCCAATGAAATAGACTTACCTGAGTTGAGTACGTCTATATTGCTAAAACTACCCATATCAACCGAGCGTATTATTATTTCAGATTCAACCTTGCCATGGGCAATAGCATTAGACACAAGGTTGTCAAGCGCTCTGCGCAAAAGTTCAGGGTCACTAACAATAGAATGAACGGGTTCGATACGAATAACAACTGTCTGTTGATTTTGCGCCAGCAAAAGGCCATATTGACCTACACAGGCTTTCGCCATTTCATGTAAATCAATTTTTTCGAATTTTGGTTCAGCTTGCTGCAACAGTGCATTGTAGTCGAGTAACTTCACAATTAATAAGTTCAGTCTTTCTGTAGAAATAGTGAGCAAAGATACCACTTCCTTTTGTGGCTTGGTGAGTTCACCTACCATGCCTTGCTCAAGAATTTCACAGCCTTCTTTTATGCTTGCCATGGGTGTTTTTAATTCGTGGGAAGCATGCCGAAGTAATGCCGTACGTACCTTCTCTAGTTGCTGAATGCGATCATTTAGCCAATATAAATCACGCTCGACCGCTACCAGTTCTCTTGGTCCATCACGCGTTTGTTCTGGCAATTTGGGTTCATTGTTAGCAATTTGACGAATAATCATTTGAAGTTTACGAACAGGCTTAATAATAAGCTGTGCGGCAAGTATGGTTAGCCCTAAAGACAACAGCACTAACACACCCGTTGACCAGCCTTGCCTGCTTTGTACTTTTTCCAGAAATACTTGCTGAGATACAATTCGTTGGTTAATCAACTGTTGCACCTGCCTGCGCAAAACTTGTTGCGATTGGCGTAAATCAGCAAGCTGGGCATCAAGTAATAAGTTGTCATTGAATGTGGGGTATTCAGCCAACTGGAACAAGGTTAAGTTTAAGTCTCTGCATTCAGTAACATCAGAGAACTGGTCACATAAAAAGGAAAGTTTATTGGCATAACCCGCAATGGCAGTATCGGCAAGCTCTTGTAATTGATTTTTCGGGAATACTTGATATTGACGAACTAAGCGTTCTACATCGTCGCCCAATGCTTCTAACTCCCGTATTTCGCTGGTCATAAAAACAAAAAAGCCGGTGTTGTTAGCAGTCAATTGACTCATAGAATCAAAGTCGCGCTGACTTTGCCAAAGCAAGGCGATAAGAGGTACTAGCGCAACAAAAAAGCTGCCCAGTATTAATTGTCGTAATGAACGTACTTGCAAAATAGAGTCCGTTTTGTAGTTATTTGGCCCTAGCTTTGCAAATAAACCAATGCGGTTCAAGCTGTTATTAATATATCGGTATATTCTAAAGAATGGTTACTCAAGCTGCGTCAAGTAACCACATAAGAACACTACGTTATTTTGCTAAGCTATCCTTTTGTAAGATTGCTAGCTGTAAGCTCTTCCATACTGATATATCCGTCTTCATTGACATCAACTGCGTTAAAGTTTTCAAGCAGCTTTTGATGACCGGCGGCTTCTTTTAGTGAAATCAAACCATCTTGATCTTTATCAAGTGTTACAAGCAAGCTTTCTTGAGCGCTAACGCTGGCTAAAGAAGTAATTGCTTGTAATGCAATAACGCTTAATCCAATAATAGCTATTTTTTTGTATGTAATCATAACCTTGTCCTTTTGATTAAAAAGTGGTGATATGTTGGCCCAGCATCAAAGCCAAATATTGTTAGCGCTGTGTTTTTAAAGCTACCAACATATCGGGTGTTCAATTGTCACATTACAATTTACATGCCAATTACAATTTAACCTTAAAATACAATACTTTAATAGTTTAGGAGGGGTGTGTATGGTAGGAAATCGTCTCTAATTAAAGACAGCTCAAAATGAGTCTGTTTTTTTATTCAGCACATTCGCCAACATACGGCAATATAATCAGCCACTTAGCGCTTGTATCTGTTTTGACACAAAGCCTTATAAAACTAAACCGTCATGTAAAGTATAACTAAGCTGCTTATTGATATAACCAGTAATATCAATACATTAATGCCAAACCTATCGGTTTTTCTACGATTCCTGCGGCTTCGCAATACAATGGTGACTATAGTGGTGAACAAGCATATTTGCAGTAGTGTTAATAAATCCTCCACATGATTTTCTAGCCAAAACTCGCGGCCTTCTATACCCCAATAATTTTGCAAACCTGTAATAAAATCGGGGCGCGCGTAATGTAATAAAATAAGTGAAGCGGTCAATAATATCCAAGCGATAATATTAATACCTACCACAAGTTGGTAAAAAGTATCTTTTTTACGGCTTATTTTTCGCCTATTAGGAAAGCTGTCGGGCATACGCAGAGTGGTTTCATCAAAAGGCTCAGGAAAATTGTTTTTATTTGGCATTTTTATTCAGCATATTGTTTATACGGTAGTGTCAACAACGTTTGAGTACAGTATACTATTAGGAATTAGAAGAACAATAGCAACTATATTACTCACTATGTTTGCCGATTTTTTAAGTCATGCCTGTTTTTCGGCTAATAAAACAATAGCTTGAGTAAATCTATGGAGAATAATATGAGTCAAGCCCCAGTCGCCGACGTATTGGCTGGTAAATTTGAGGAAGGTAGTACGGTAAGTGTGCAAGGATGGGTGCGTACCAAGCGGGATTCTAAAGCCGGTTTGTCATTCGTGGCCGTCCATGATGGTAGCTGTTTTGACCCTGTGCAAGTGGTTGTGCTAAACAGCCTAAGTAACTATCAAGATATATTAAAATTAACCACTGGATGCTCACTTATCGCCACAGGTGTTGTTAAACAATCTGAAGGTAAAGGGCAGTCGGTAGAAATTGAAGCTAGCGAAATCAATGTTGTAGGCTGGGTAGAAAACCCAGATACCTATCCTATGGCAGCTAAACGCCATAGTATTGAATATCTTCGTGAACATGCTCATTTGCGCGCACGTACTAATTTAATTGGCGCGGTGACGCGAGTCAGAAACTCATTGTCTCAAGCAGTGCATCGCTTTTTCCATGAACGCGGCTACATGTGGATTAGCACTCCTATTCTTACCGGGTCTGACACCGAAGGCGCAGGCGAAATGTTTAGAGTGTCTACACTCGACATGCAAAATTTGCCCCTAACTGACACCGGGAAAGTAGATTATGCCAAAGACTTTTTTGGTAAAGAAACCTTTTTAACGGTATCGGGTCAGTTAAATGTTGAAACATACTGCACCGCAATGTCGAAGGTATATACTTTTGGTCCTACTTTTAGAGCCGAGAATTCAAACACTAGCCGTCACTTAGCTGAATTTTGGATGATAGAGCCTGAGGTCGCGTTTGCTGATCTAGCCACTATAGCGCAGCTTGCAGAAGATTTATTAAAGTATGTGGTAAATGCAGTATTAAAAGAACGCGGCGACGACATGGCGTTTTTCCAGCAGCGCGTAGACAAAGACGTAATTAAACGTCTAACCGCCCTTACATCCTCTGATTTTGTTCGCATGGATTACACCGACGCCATCGAGATACTCCAAAAATGCGGTAAAAAATTCGAATACCCTGTGCAATGGGGCGTCGATTTACAGTCTGAGCACGAGCGCTACTTGGCTGAAGAGCATATTGGTGCCCCTATTATTATGCAAAACTATCCAAAAGATATAAAAGCCTTTTATATGCGCATAAATGACGACGGTAAAACAGTGGCGGCTATGGACGTACTGGCGCCTGGCATTGGTGAAATTATTGGCGGCTCGCAGCGTGAAGAACGCCTTGATGTTTTTGACCGGCGTCTTGAAGAAATGAACTTAAATGCCGAAGATTATGCATGGTACAGAGATTTGCGCCGCTATGGTACAGTACCGCACTCTGGTTTTGGTTTAGGGTTTGAGCGTTTGGTTGCCTATGTTACGGGTGTTCAAAATGTTCGCGACGTTATTCCTTTCCCCCGAACACCTGGCAACGCTAGCTACTAAGTGATTATTATTACGCGTTACACCACATGCACAAATTACCGAATATTTAATCAAAAGGCGTAGACATTATCTACGCCTTTTTTATAACTGTGTTTGGCCTGCTGCCAAGACAATATATATTTCGTTACATTTGGCACATATATTAGACACACTTTGAGCGTACAATTATGTTCAATGTAAAATAATCTTATTTGCTTAGTTGTGCACTTACTTCTGTTGCGCGCATAAAGGGAAAGCCCGAAATGAAACCAGTGTTCGTTAAAATATTAATACTTATTGCCATGCTAACAATTGGCTTTGGTATTATGGGTATAATACATGCTGTAGCTGAAGAAGCTGAAGAAAAGATACCAGTAGATACTCGACCTGTCATTAGCGTAGAGTCTTTGGTGGCCATTGATCATCAAATTGAAATAACCAGTTTTGGTGAATTAAAGCCCCTTGAAAGCACCGAGCTTTCAGCGCAGGTTAGCGGCGAAGTACTCTCATGGAATGAAAACTTTGTGGCGGGAGGCGTTGTTAAAAGAGATGAGGTTTTGTTTACTATCGAGGCCGACACTTATGAAGCCGCGGTATTACAAGCTGAAGCGCAAATTTCTCTTGCACAAGCCACGCTAATTGAAGAACAAGCTCGTCAGCAAGTGGCTAAACGTGAAGCACGTAATTTACCACAAAGCCAAGTAAGTGATTTGTACTTGCGCAAACCTCAAGTTATAAGCGCTCAGGCTCAGTTAAAATCGGCTGAGGCTTCACTGCGCATTGCCAATCGCAACTTAGCAAAAACACAAGTACGCGCTCCATACGACGCATTAGTAATTTCTAGAGATGTCGGCACTGGTCAATTTGTTAGCACGGGAATGAAGGTTGCTCATTTAAATAATATAGAGACCGCCGAAATTACCATTCCTATAGCAGGCTTTGACAGTGGCTTTATACAAGATAGTATTCAAAATATTGTCGCCACCGTAAGCACCATAGGCAAAACAAATACCGTCCGCGAAGGGATTGTGCATAGAAACTTAGGCGTAGTTGATCAAAATACGCGCATGCAACATCTCGTTGTTCGCATACAAGACCCTTACGGCATAGAAAACGGTTTGTCTATCATTAAATTTGGCACCTATGTACAGGTTAAATTTGCGGGTAAAGTAATTAAGAATGTATTTAAAGTACCTCAAGCTTTAGTTAACAACCGTAAAGTATGGCTGGTAGGTAACGACAGTTTGCTTGAATCTCATGAGGTAGAAGTTGTGCGCGAAGAAGGTACTTTTTTCTTCATTAGCAGTGGTATTAGCGAGCGTGACCGATTGGTAAAAAACTTACCTGAATACCCACAAAATGGTATGGAAGTTAATATACTTGGTGAGTCTACAGAATTCACATCTGGCTTGAACTCGGCTAACGGCGACTCGCAAACTGCCGTATCAGCGCTATAAGGAGCTAGATAATGAATTCAGAATCGCAAGTACCTAAGGTTGATTACTCAATAAGTGGCGGGGGCATAATAGGCTACTTCACACGCAACCCTGTTGCATCAAACTTAATGATGGGTATGATTGTTTTACTCGGCTTATTTAGTTATTTCACTATCCAAAAACAAATGTTTCCTAGCATTGAAATAAATTATATAAACGCGGTCATAAGCTACCCAGGAGCCTCTCCTAAAGAAATAGAAGAATCTATTACCATAAAAATTGAAGAAGCCACAAAAGATTTGCCTGAAATCAAAAAGAGTGTTGGCCGTTCTTTTAGGGGCGGCGGCAGAGTTTCTATGGAAATTCATCTCGACGAGAATTTACCCGATGTGCTCGACAAAATAAAAGCAAGAATTGACGGTATTGCTACTTTCCCAGCCGCCATGGAGCCTATTACCGTATCACAAGTACAGTTTGAGCAGCCTGTTATGGAGCTATCGCTTGTAGGCGATATTCCACTTGCCGATTTAAAGCCCTTAGCAAAACAAGTTGAAGATGAACTGTTGGCCTTAACAAATGTACAACTTGTCAGTGCAAGCGCTCCTAATGATGAAATTGCAGTAGAAATTAAACCTGAAATGCTACGCAAATATAACTTAACTATTGGTGATATAACGCAAGCAATTCGTTTGTACTCAGCCAATTATTCAGCCGGTCAAATAAAAACTGACGCGGGTACCATAGCGGTTCGCGTTGAAAATCAATTTTACAACGGCGAAGAGTTTGCCGATATTCCCGTTAAGTTAGGCTCTGGTGGCTCGCGGGTGCTGCTCAAAGACGTTGCAACCATTTATGATGGATTTGAAGAGGGCGAACGCTACTTCAAATTTAATGGTTTAAACGCTATGTCTATTCAGGTGAACGCTACTCGTGCGCAAAACATTATTCCCGTAGCGAACTCGGTCCAAGCGTACATAAAAGAGCGCAATAAAACATTACCTAGCGGTGTGCAGATAAAAACGGTGGTAGATTTTACTTACTATCTAAATGGTCGTTTAGACATGATGCTGAACAACCTAACGCAAGGTGCCGTCTTAGTTTTTATTATGCTGGCTATTTTCTTACGCTTTAAGCTCGCTTTTTGGGTAATGATTGGATTACCTGTTTGCTTTTTAGGTGCTATGGCACTAATGCCGTTATTAGGCGTGACCATAAATATTTTGTCTCTTTTTGCGTTTATTATGGTGCTGGGGATAGTGGTAGACGACGCCATTGTTATAGGTGAAAGTGCCTACACAGAAATAGAAAACAATGGTAATAGTGTTCACAACGTTATTATAGGTGCCAAGCGTGTTGCCACGCCAGCTACATTTGGTGTATTAACCACCATGGCTGTTTTTGTGCCGGTGTTATTTAGCGCCGGGCCATCTGCCGACTTTTTCTATAATATTTCAGCGGTGGTTATATTATGTTTAGCGTTTTCACTGGTTGAGTCAAAGCTTATTCTGCCAGCTCACATTGCATCTTCAACCTTTAAACCACTGCCACCAAACAGCTGGCGTACCAAATTTAATAAACGATTTTTCGGTTTTGTAAACGGTCCTTACAAAAATTTCGTTATATTTTGCACTAAAAACCGATGGTTTACGTTGTTGTTCTTCGTCCTCATGCTGGCCATTGCTGCACAGTTAATAACTACAAATATTGTACGCGTGGTACCCGAACCTAGCGTGCCTCATGATTTTCCAAGTATCAGTATAGAAATGAGTGAAACTATTTCTGACATAGAAACCATTCAGGCACTACAAACCATAGAACGCGTTATTTTAGACGTTGAGCAAGAAATAATTGAAGAGTACGGTAGCCCCATGGTGCGCGACATAATGGTGTTTAACCGAGGCCGAAATGAAGGCCGCATAATGGCGCCATTAGTGGACGAAGAGTTACGTCACTTTAATACCTTTGAGTTAGCCCGCAGATGGCGCGAACGTATTCCTGAGATTTCAGGTATGAAGTCATTTACTATTCAAGACGACTTAAACGGTGGCGGCGATGACGGTGAATTTGGGTATTTAATTTTCGGTTCTGACATTGCTACTCTAAATAAAGCCGGTCGCTACCTGATTGAACAGTTACAAGGTCAAAAAGGCGTCTTTGATGTAAGTTCAACAATAGACCCCGACAGCAAAGAAGTGCAAATGTCGCTTAAACCCGTTGCCTACGATTTAGGCTTAGATTTATCCATTATTGCTACGCAAGTGGGTGCAAGTTTCTATGGCGGAGAAGCACAACGCTTGCTGCGTAATGGCGAGGAGGTGAGGGTAATGGTTCGTTATCCTAAGCTTAACAGAGAACGCTTTGCTGACTTGAAATATACCGTTATTAGAACACCCTCTAATCAAGAAGTAATGTTAGGGGATGTTGTTGAACTGAGCGAATCCCCTGGTATTAGTTATATTCGCCGCGAAGGTGGCTTTAGAAGCGTATATGTTTGGGGATCTATAGATGAAGAAGTTATTGAGCCAAACGAAGTAGTCGAAAACATAAAGGAAAACTTACTTCCCGACATGCAAAAAGCCTTCCCTAGTGTAAAAACCGAGTTAGGCGGTCAAATTGAAGAACAGCAAAGTCAAAACCTTGAACAAATATCGTTTTTTGTCACCGGCTTAGCGTTTGTATATTTACTACTGGCTATACCTTTAAAAAGTTATGCGCAACCGCTTATTATTATGTCGGTTATTCCGTTTAGTTTTACCGGTGCAATTTGGGGCCACGCCTTATTTGGCCTCGATTTGAGTTTATTTTCATTTTTTGGACTCATCGCCGCCGCAGGAGTGGTAGTGAATGACTCCTTGGTAATGACCGATTATGTAAATACTCGGCGCAAAGAAGGCTACAGTATAAAAGAAGCAGTAATTGAAGCAGGCTGTGCGCGTTTCAGAGCCATCACGCTTACGTCAATCACTACTTTTGTAGGTGTTTTGCCAATAATGTTTGAAACCAGTCTGCAGGCGGGCTTTGTTATTCCAATGGCGGTGGGCTTAGGGTTTGCAGTAATGTACGCAACGTTGGTTACGCTTATATTGGTGCCTAGCTTGTATATTATTGGCAGTGACATAGGTCGTTTCTTTAGACTCATTGGTCGTTGCCTTGCGTTTGCGTTCAATTGGCTACTGGGGTCATTCAAACCCAAGAAAAAAGCAAATGCCCCTATTACGCGAACAGCTAAATAGAACTAATCATTTGGGTAAACATAAATAAAAGGAGCTTAGGCTCCTTTTTTCGTTTGCTAGGCTTTTTCATCTATTATAAATCGTAATTATTTGCTTATATCTCCATTAAGTAAGGGTTAAGTAGTTGCCGTATTTGACGATATATAATATAGATGCACTTTTTAAATACGACAACTAAGTGCCTATTTTTTAGCCAAGGACAAAAAAGTATAATGAGTCAAAAAGTGTTAATAGTCGACGATTCTGCCCTTATGAGAAAGTTTCATAAGCAGGTGTTAGAAAAGGCTGGATTTATAACTGAGCAGGCAAGCAATGGCCAAGAGTGCTTAAGGCTGGTGGCTAATTTTGCTCCTGACGTCATTATACTTGATATTAACATGCCTATTATGGACGGCCTAAGTTGTTTAAAAGAGATAATGGCAAAACACCCTACGCCTGTAGTAATGGTATCTTCACTTACTGAAAAAGGTGCAAAAGCTTCTTTTGATGCCTTAGCATTGGGAGCGGTAGACTACATTCCAAAGCCAAGTGGTTCTTACTCTTATAATATGGGTGAGCTTTCGGGCCTCATGGTAGAAAAAGTAATTGCAGCTGCAAATGTGAAGCCCAGTTCTGTGATGATGCGAAATATTCAGCGTAAACGACAAGAAAATAATGCGCGTAAAAATGGGGGGGCATTAAAAAGTGCACCTGCATCTCCACATTTAGGGCCAGCGTCAGCTCCAGTTTCTGTTAAAACAAGTTTCGAACTCATTGTGGTGGGCGTATCAACTGGTGGGCCCAATTGCCTGCAAATAATTTTGCCCTCGTTACCGGCAAATTTCCCTGCTCCTATTGTTGTTGCGCAACATATGCCAGGGCGTTTTACCAAAGTATTCACAGAGCGTTTAAATGCAATGTGCGCACTTGAAGTAATAGAGGTCACCCAAAAACAAACAATAAAACGCGGACATATTTATATTGCGCAAGGAGACGGCGACATTGTTATCGAAAAGTCAGGCGGTGTGTTGTTTGTAAAACCCGTTGCCATAGACGAGGCATATTTGTGGCACCCAAGTGTGTCAAAATTAGTCGACAGTGCAGTAGCGTGTATAACACCTAATAAACTATGCTGCGTTCAGTTAACCGGAATGGGAAACGATGGTGCACAAGAAATGTATAAGGCTTATACCCTTGGCGCAACTACCATTGCAGAGTCGCAAGAAACCGCAGTGGTATTTGGTATGCCAGGGCAATTAGTGAAAAAAAATGGAGCAACGCATGTTGCTCCTAATTACCAGATAGCATCCTTGCTGACATAAGCTAAACGCCCAATGTTACACGGCATTTAAATTACTTAGGATTGGTGTCAAACATCTCTTTCATTTGATTGGCGAATGCTATGAATTTTTCTTTAATAGTGACTCTTATTTTAATATCTAAGGCACCAAACAAAATTAACCCTTCTATAGTGATAGTAGGTGCCTGACGCGATGCAATTGAGGGCGCCTTGTTGTCTATACCGCCTAATATACAAAACGCTTTAGTCACTACATTTACATTTTCAGGCACATAAATCTTATCGCCACCCAGAATATTTATAATCTGCACTTTTACATTTGGCGAATTGAAGCGAGCATCGGTAAAATCAATAGTAGAGCCGCCCAAAATGCTGTAAACCTTTATGACTTTGGGAACTACCCACTGCCCGCTTCTATCGCTGCCGCCTAAAATGTTAATAATAGTTTCAGAAGCTTCGCTTGCCTCATCGTTATAATTAACCGCAAATTGCTGCTGTTTTTGTTGTTTAATATGTTCATTAGGTGTGGCATCTAAGTCGGCAATTTGATCTACCATTGTTTGGTGAGAGGTAGTTTCAATAACCTTGTCGAGCCTGCGCTCAAACGCTTCGTTAGAAATGTAACCATGGCTATAGTTATGCACTAGCACATCAATCACTTCTTCTTTTACGGTTTCAATGGGACGGTCTTCTAATTTAACTGGCATCCTGATTTCCTGATATTTGTATAAAAACGAATTGGCTATAATTACTACTGTAAGCATAGTCTGTACCAACTATTTAATTTATAAATATCATAGAGTTAGAACTAAAAAATAATTGGGTATGTGTGAAATTTACTAACTATTGGCAAAAGCACTAATTTTTTCGTATATATGGTAGTCGCTTTAAAAAATATAGTACATGCCAAGGAAAAAGCAAACATCACATTATCAATGTGATGTTGTACTGCTAGCAAGCGGGCGTTAAAATACCATTTCTGGCACGTGATCAGGCACTACTAAAGTGCCCGACGTTAAACTTTTTATTTCGTCAACGCTTACGCCTGGTGCGCGCTCACGTAAAATAAAGGCACCGTTTGCAATATCCATTAAGGCTAGGTCGGTAAGTACACGTTTAATGCAGCCTTTACCAGTTAGCGGTAAGGTACATTGTGCCAATAGTTTTGATTGGCCGGTTTTAGAAGCATGGGTCATGGTTACAATTATGTTGTCGGCGCCGGCAACTAAATCCATGGCACCGCCCATACCTTTAATCAATTTCCCGGGGATCATGTACGAGGCGATGTTGCCTTGGCAGTCCACTTCAAAGGCACCTAACACCGTTAGGTCAACGTGCCCTCCTCTTATCATGGCAAACGAGTCTGCCGACGAGAATATAGAGGCGCCGCTCACCATGGTAACTGTTTGTTTGCCTGCATTAATTAGGTCGGCATCTACTTCATCTTCGGTGGGAAACGGGCCCATGCCTAGCAGACCGTTTTCAGACTGCAACATTACCTGCATACCTTCAGGAATAAAATTAGCTGCGAGTGTTGGTATGCCAATACCAAGATTTACGTAAAATCCGTCTTGAAATTCTTGGGCAACACGTTGGGCAAGTTGTTCGCGAGTTAAAGCCATATTAAATTCTCCTAAGCGCTGCGCACGGTGCGCTGTTCTATTCTTTTTTCAAAGGTGCCTTGAATAAGGCGATTCACGTAAATACCTGGCAAATGAATTTCATCAGGATCTAGCTGCCCTACTTCCACAATTTCTTCTACTTCAACCACCGCAATTTTACCCGCTGTAATAGCCATGGGATTAAAGTTACGGGCGGTTTTACGAAATACTAAATTACCGTAACGGTCAGCCTTCCACGCTTTTGCAATTGAAAAGTCACCTATTATAGCTTCTTCTAAAATATAATGACGGCCATTGAATTCGCGCACTTCTTTGCCTTCGCCTACCGGTGTGCCATAACCTGTAGCGGTAAAAAATGCCGGAATTCCAGCACCACCGGCACGCATTTTCTCAGCTAGGGTACCTTGGGGTGTAAGCTCTACTTCAAGCTCTCCACTCATCATTTGCTGTTCAAACAAAGCATTTTCGCCTACGTAAGATGCAATCATTTTTTTAATCTGTTTGTCTTCCAACAGCAAACCTAAACCCGCACCGTCAATACCTGCGTTGTTTGAGGCAATGGTAAGACCTTTGGTACCTTTTCGTTTAATCTCTTTAATTAAATTTTCAGGAATACCACATAGTCCAAAACCACCGGCGACTATGGTCATATTGTCTTGTAAACCCTCAAGGGCTTGGGCATAACTTGTTACTACCTTGTCAAATCCAGACACAGTGCTCACCTTTTTGTTCGTAAAGTACGATTTGTATTTACTCAGCATGCAAGAAGCCGTTATATTAATCAAATTGTATTTTTTAATTGATTCATTAATTATTTTAATTAATTTAATTAATTTAATTAATGGGTAGTTGCGCGCAGTACCTACTTAATAGCACTAATTGAATAATGCAAAATGAACAGTATCTAATAGAGAATAAATGAATATCCCCATCAATCAAGTTGTTGCATTTACTACTATTGCTCGCACTGGGAGCTTTGCTGAGGCTGCAGTACAACTTCATTTATCGCAGCCCGCTTTAAGCATTCAAGTCAAAAATCTGGAGGAGAACTTAGGCGGTAAATTATTACTGCGCACTACCCGTAGCGTGTCATTAACGCCAGAAGGTAAAGCATTTTATCCGGTAGCAAGACGATTATTGTCTGATTGGGACCAATCGCTGCAAGATGTGCGTAATCATTTTGCACTACTGCGCGGTAAACTCGATGTAGCTGCAATGCCTACGTACGCGACCAATCTGCTGCCAGTTATTTTAGCGACTTTTCACCGGCAATATCCAGATATAAACGTGACCATGCACGATGTAATTGCCGAGAGCGTAATAGAAATGGTGCGAGAGAACCGATGTGAATTAGGCATTACTTTTGATCCTGGCGATGTACCCGAGCTAAATTTTGAAGCGCTTTATGACGATAGGTTTGTTGCTATTTTACCAAATATTCATCCCTTACTCGATAAAGCAACATTGCAATGGACAGACATTTTGCAGTATCCACATATTAGCCTGCAGCGCCCTGCAGGTACTCGCTTACTAATAGACAAAGCCTTAGCACGTGAAAATTTAATTTTAACACCTGTGTTTGAGTCTCATCAATTAGTCAGTATAGGTAGAATGGTTACACAAGGATTGGGCTTGAGTGTTGTACCTAGCACAAGTAAGGCCCAAATGATTGAAATGGGCCTACACTGCCGCGAAATATCATCGCCTCAGATTATCCATAAAATAGGCATAGTCACACGCCGCAAGGCTGCGTTGTCGGTTGCGGCGCAGGCACTGCTTAGCTTAATTCGCATTCAAGTTAAGCTATAAATAGATATTCATATTACTGTTGCGTTATGCCTCGCTTTTTCCACAACAAGTAAATTGCCGGTAAAATTAGCAGTGTAAGTAACAGCGCGCTCACCATGCCGCCTACCATAGGCGCAGCAATGCGGCTCATTATTTCACTGCCAGTGCCGGTGCCATACAGCACGGGTAACAGCCCCAAAATAATAGCAGCCGATGTCATCATTACCGGGCGCACACGCATAACGGCACCTTCTAGCACAGCTTGCTGTAACGAACTCAAGCTTACTGGTGTATTATCGCTATGGTGATTTTCAAGCATGCGTTTGTGTGTTTGATTGAGGTAAACCAACATAATCACGCCAATTTGCACCGCCACACCGGCAAGCGCTATAAAGCCCACGCCTACCGCGACTGAAAAATTAAAACCTTCCAAATACAGCAGCCATATTCCGCCTATCATGGCAAAGGGTAAGGTACCCATAATAATGCCTACTTCAACCATATTACGAAAATTCAAATAAAGTAAAATAATGATAATAGCTATAGTGAGCGGCACTACATAGGTCAGTTTTTCTTTAGCGCGTTGCATATATTCATACTGTCCCGACCACGTAATTGAATACCCTGCAGGCAATACAAGCTGCTGCGATACCGCTAGCATGGCGCCGCTTACATAGTGACCAATATCAATATTTTCAATATCGATATACACCCAACCAGTTGGCCGCGCATTTTCACTTTTAATCCCAGGTGGACCATCTTCTATACTTATGCTTGCTACGTCACCTAAAGCTATATGTGCACCTTGCAGGGTAATAATTGGCAGTAACAACAGGGCCTCGGGCGACGAACGATAGTCTTGTAAATAGCGAACATTAATAGGGTATCGTTTTCGCCCTTCTACACTTTGCGATACATTAATACCACCTACTGCAGCGGCCAAGGTTTCTTGTATATCAGCAATATTAAGTCCATATCGCGCTGCCTGTTCGCGTTTAATATCTATTTTAATATAGCGTCCGCCGGCCACCCGCTCAGAATAAACAGAAGCGGTGCCTTCTACATTCGCTAAAATAGTTTCAAGCTGTTGACCAATTTGCTGTATTTGGGCCAAATCGGGACCGCCAACTTTGATCCCTACGGGCGTTTTAATGCCGGTTGCAAGCATGTCTATTCTGGTTTTAATTGGCATTACCCATGCGTTAGTGAGGCCGGGGAAATCAACTAATTGATCAAGTTCGCTAATCAGTTTTTGTGTTGTTAATCCTTCACGCCACTGCGTTTTAGGCTTTAACTGAATAAAGGTTTCAATCATCGTTAATGGCGCAGGATCGGTAGCCGTTTCGGCTCGGCCTACTTTGCCAAAAACAGTCTTTACCTCAGGAATTGTTTTTATCAGCTTATTGGTTTGCTGCAACAACTCCCTTGCTTTGCCAATTGAAATTCCCGCATAAGTGGTGGGCATATACATAAGGTCGCCCTCATCCAGCGGTGGAATAAATTCACTGCCTATTTTGTTAATCGGTAAAAAACCAATTACCAACACCACTAGTGATATCAGTATGGCCGACTTCGGGAACACTAATATTATTCTTAAGACTGGTTTATATACGTTTGTTATCGATCTATTTATCGGGTTTTTCTGCTCGCCAAGCACCTTGCCTCTTATAAAGTAGCCCATTAATACTGGCACTAAGGTAATAGCTAACACCGCTGCAGATGCCATGGCATAAGTTTTAGTATAGGCTAGAGGCGAAAACATTCGTCCTTCTTGCGCTTCTAGGGTAAATACGGGAATAAAGCTAACCGTAATAATCAACAGGCTGAAAAATAGAGCTGGCCCCACTTCGGTGGCTGAATCAATCACTATTTGCCAACGATTCTCTTTGGTAAGCTTGGTTCTTTCCATGTGCTTATGCATGTTTTCAGTCATGACTATGGCGCCGTCCACCATGGTGCCAATGGCAATAGCAATGCCACCAAGCGACATAATATTTGCGTTTATGCCTTGGGCGTACATCATAATAAACGCAATTAATATCGCAACTGGCAAGCTAACAATAGCCACTAACGACGATCGTATATGAAACAAAAACGCCATACACACCAGTGCAACAATAATAAATTCAGCCAGTAACTTATAACTTAAATTATCTACCGCATTTTTGATTAACGCCGAACGGTCGTAAACAGTGACAATTTCAACGCCTTCGGGCAGTCCTTTTTTAAGGGTCACTAACTTCGCTTTAACGCCTTCTATAGTTTGCTGAGCGTTTTCACCTACCCGCATAACCACTATACCGCCAACCGTTTCGCCTTCGCCATTAAGCTCACCAACACCGCGGCGCATTTGTGGGCCCACGGTTACCGTGGCAATATCGCGTATTAACAAAGGTGTACCTTGATTATTTACGCCCAGCGGGATTGTTTCTATATCTTGAATGCTTTTAATATAGCCTGTGGTGCGCAGCATATACTCGGCTTCAGCCATTTCTATAACCGATGCACCCGCTTCTTGGTTGCCCCGTTTAATGGCCATTTGAACCGCTGAAATAGGAATGTTGAAGGCACGTAATTTGAGCGGGTCAAGCTGAACTTGGTACTGCTTAACCATACCACCAATAGCTGCAACCTCGGACACACCCGGCACCGTTTGTAATTCAAATTTTAAAAACCAGTCTTGAATACTGCGTAGTTCACTAATATCGTGCTGACCGGTTTTATCTACAAGTGCATATAAGTACACCCAACCCACACCCGTAGCGTCGGGCCCAAGCTGCGGCCTAACGCTGTCGGGCAAAGTAGGCGCTACTTGCGAAAGGTATTCCAACACCCGACTTCTTGCCCAATATAAGTCGGTAGCGTCATCAAAAATAATATACACATAAGAATCACCAAAAAAGGAGAATCCACGTACCGTTTTAGCACCCGGAACCGACAGCATTGCCGTGGTTAATGGATAGGTAACTTGGTCTTCTACTACCTGCGGCGCTTGTCCTGGGTAGCTGGTTTTAATTATTACCTGCACATCTGACAAGTCAGGTATTGCGTCTATAGGTGTGTTTTTAAGTGTGTAAATTCCAGCGCCTATTATAATAAAGGTACTAAGCACTACCAAAAAACGGTTGTATACCGACCATCTAATTATTGCACTAATCATTGTGCGTGCCCCAAATGGTCCAAAGGTATTAACATTTCTTCATCAGCACCTAGCTTTATTTCACTCATTACATGAATGGCATTTACGGTAAACATAGGCATATCAGTTTTAACAATCTCAACGTGAACTTTCATGTTTTCGCGTAAAGCCGACATATCTATATTACCCACTACCATAAAGTCCATAGTCATACTGGGCATGCCCCATTCACTTAATTCACCGTGCTCTAAGGTAAGTTTTCGTTCATCGCGCATAACTTCAATTATTGTTGCGTGGGTCCATACGCTTTGCGACATGTCCATCTGCATAGACATTTCTTTATTTATTACGTCTGCTTGTGCTTGAGCTGATCCAAGGCGCATAAAGTCAGAATTCACACTACTTTGTGAATCAAGTAGAAATTGAGCTGACACCACTACTTCATCAAACTCCTCTAGTCCCTGTGTAATTTCAATATACTGAGAAAAAACCTGCCCCAGTGTTACTTCAACAGATTTGAACTTCCCTTCACCTAAGGCAAGCACCACACGGTTTTGTTTACCGGTACGAATAACCGCTTGAACAGGAACGACAAGCAAATCGTTTTGGGCTTGATACACTGTAGTATCAATAGTTACTTTTGCGTACATATTGGGTTTAAGTAAGTAATTAGGGTTTGCTACTCTCACTCTGGCGCGCAAAGTACGCGTGCTTGGGTTTAGTGTTGGATAAATATAATCAATTTTTCCACTAAAACTTTCGTGGGGTAAATATTCAAGGCTAATGCTTACCGGCATATCTAGTTGCACTATATTGGACTGCCTTGCCATTACTTCTGTATTTACCCATACCTCGTCTAAGGCACCTATAGACATCAGCGTTTTGCTAGGAGTCACAAAAAAGCCTTCGCGAATATTTAAGTTATCAATAAAACCTGTTTGTGGCGCATAAAACATCACTTGCTGCTGTATTTTGCGCGTTTTGGTTAATTCATTAATTGCACGTATTGGCATTTGTAATGCGCTAAGGCGTGACTTAGCCGCTACAACTAAGCTTTTATTACTTCGGGTGAGTGCTAATAAATACTCTTCTTGGGCATTCACCAACTCGGGTGAATATAAGGCATATAAAGGCTCACCCTTTTCAACATAATCACCCTGTGCCTTTACATATAACGATTCAACCCAGCCCTCAACCCTTGGGTGAATGTGGACCATGGCGTCTTGATTATATTCAACAAAACCTAATGCGGTAATTGGCTCGCTAATAGACATTATTTGAGCTTTGCCTGTGCGTACACCTAGGTTGTTAATAACATGAGGATTGATACTAATAGTGCCGGGAGAATCACTTTGTTGATTGCTCGCATACACGGGCACCAAATCCATGCCCATTGGTGATTTACCCGGTTTGTCACGTTTAAAATTAGCATCCATAGGAGCAACCCAATACAGTGGCTGTGGGCTGTGGGCGCTGTTACCACTTTGATCATTGCTTTGTATTTTCGCTACATTAAAATACAAGATGGTCGCTAAAACTCCTACTAACAAGCCTAATAGAGCGCTAATAAATGTTGTTTTGGTATTCATTTTATAGCGCCTTATGCATGGTGTAATTAGCGGAAGTAGTCATGTAATAAGTAAGTTGGCTGTGCACTATATGCTGCTCTACTTGTATATCTAGAAGACTTAACTGTGCATTTAATTGCGTAATTTGGGCTTGTAAGACCTCATTAAAATTTCCATCGTTGTTAGTAAATGCGTTTAACACTGTTTCAGACTGCTCTATGGTTTGGGGCAATATTTGGGTTTTATACAGGCTTAACCTTTCTTGTAATTGTTTATGTAAGGTATAGGTAGCAGACAGTTGAGAAATTAACTGGCGCAGCGCTAATCGTTTGTCGGTTTTTATAGACTCCGAATTATAAACACTGGCCGACACTTCTTTGTCTTGTTTTTGACTGGTGTATAACGGAACATCAAAACTTATACCTACTGATAAAAAATTGGCGCGGCTACGGCCTAACTGGTCGTTGTCTCTATAACCATAACTTGCACTTAAACCCCACTGTGGGTTGTATTTTTGCTTGGCTAAATCAATTGCGTTTGTGCTTGCGCTTATGCGCTGATCTATTGCCTGAATAGTAGGATGAACGCTTAGCATTTTAGCCAGCGTTTGGCGATTATTACCGTTGAGCGCACCCAATACAGCGGCTGTGAAAGGCGCCAGTACAGGCAGCTCAGTAGGTAGCGAAATAGCAGCAGCAAAGCCGCTATTTGATAGCGCTGGAATTGCCTGCTTATGGCGTGATTGCTCAATATGATCTACCTGCAGCCATTCATTTAATTGTTCAATAGAGACAACTTTTCGCGCCTTGAGTTGAATTAACCGGTCTTTAATTTTACTCACTTCAAGGTTGGCGCTAATCACATCTTGCTGTCGGGTATTACCTATTGCCGAGGCATAATTGGCCTTTGCAATATCGCCTAACTGGCTAAGCAAGACTTGATTTTCTTCAATCAAAATTATTTTAGCCTTTGCTTTGTATGCCTCTAGCCACAGTGCCGTTACCATAACCGTAGACTTGGCTATTCTTTGCATTCTTAAAAGTGGCTGCTCTAATGCTAAAGCTTCTTGATACTGACTTTGAATGTGTCGTGAATTACCACGGGGCAGCATTTGTGTTATCCCTGCCTTAAGCTGGGTCATAGGCTCTTGATTAAAGCTAAAGCCATCTGTAGGCACATTTGCAATAGACAACGACACTACCGGGTCGGGCAAAGCCAGCGATGCTTCACTTTGCGCCATCATAGCGCGTTCTTTGTATCTACTGCTGGCCAGCCAAGGATCGCGCTCATGCGCCAACGCTATTGCCTTATTGAGATAAAACACCTCGTTTTGCGCCATTAGTAATGGTTGAGTTGCCCCAACACTGGCGGCCACACACATACTTATGGCAACGCCAGCAAGTCCCTGCAAACTTGGTGAAAATATGCGTTTATGTGCCGTAGGCATAACAAAACGCACATGCAATTTAGTCAAAAGCGACCTACGCATAGTTGAATAACTCATGATACAAATCTCTGGTTTTAGGCTAAGGCCATGAAAAACGGCTAGCATAAGATAGTAAAAGATAAATAAAACGCGCATATAAATAATATATTGAGCACATTTGTATTTACATTATAAAGTTAAGGCAGCACTAGACTGCTACAGAGATTTAGCGTTTAGGTGGGCGTTGTGGCTGTGGCAGCACAATATTAATATTGCCTAGGCTATTGCTGCTAATGCGCAGTGGATTACGAATTAGGTGCTTAAAAGAACTTACGTTCACTGCCATCGCAAGGCTTATCAGGCCCATAGAGCAGCCACATTCATGGTCACAACAATCAACAGACATAAAATCTGCATTGGCTTGCATAGAAGACATCATAGCAGCGTGAGCCGTTGTATTGGTTTGCGTTATATTCATTTCAGTCATATGTCCACCGCCCATTTGTGCACATGGTAATTCAGGCGCAGCAAATGCACTGCCAACTTGCGCTGTCAGTATGCAAAGAACAAGAATGAGTTGAAAAATCGTCTTAATCAAAAGTACCTTAAAACTAAACGCTGTTTATTGTGTGGTGATTTTAAAGGGTAATACACATCATATCAGCCCTATTGTCTTGCTTATTGTGACGCGCGTAATAATAACGCATCAATCATGAACTGCAAGGTTTAATGGAAATAACAGCAATATGACCTACATAGTTGATTATCACGTTACTTTTTTTATTTTCTATTTGAACACCGATAATCGTTGCTTTACCGTCAATTGCGTTATTTTTCATCAACAATGTATTACGTTGATACAAGGTAATGAGCGACGCATAAATAGGTTTCAAATAACACACTGTACTAATAAAGATTGCTTACAGCAGTTCCAATAAGTTTTTGACAGTGCTGGACTTTCTTTATCAATACCAGCCTTAAACAAAAGCAGTATTAGCGCCTAATTATAAGCTTGTTGGTGGCTTTTGAATAAATATTATAGTAAGAATATATAAATTATTAATGCTTTTGTGCATAAACTAATTGCTAGCGAGCCGCTATATTGCGATTATTACATATTAATAATATAAATAGCTTAGCACTGGTGTTTGTAATTAAAAACATTGCGCTTATTTTCAACTTGGGAAACTTATGCCTTCACTTCAACACATTATTGAGCGCCGCGACTGGGAAACACAATTGTCGGTGCAAATTAATCAGGTAAAGGCACACAGCCCGCTTAACGCGTATAAAACAAATGCCGATGCATTGAATAAGCAGCACGCGCAAAAAACATGCTTAAATGGACAATGGGCTTTTAAGTTGTTTGACCGTCCTGAGCAGGTTGACGAATCGCTGCTTAGCAAACAATTAGCTGATGATTGGGCCAGCATTGACGTACCTTCAAATTGGCAGTTAAAAGGTTTTGATAAACCTATTTACTGCAATGTAAAGTATCCCTTTGCGGTTAATCCACCGTTTGTGCCTAACGACAACCCCACAGGCTGTTACCGCACGAATTTCACTATTAGCCCAGCGCAATTAGCCCAGCGCAATCATATTGTTTTTGAAGGTGTAAACTCTGCATTTCACCTGTGGTGCAATGGACAATGGATAGGTTATTCCCAAGACAGCCGCCTACCCAGCGAATTCGATTTATCGCCGTTTTTAGTGGCAGGTAAAAATAGCCTTGCCGTAATGGTAATACGCTGGAGCGATGGCAGTTACCTAGAAGACCAAGACATGTGGTGGCTAAGCGGTATATTTCGCGATGTAGTATTAATCAGCAAGCCCCAAGCTCACATTCGTGATGTATTTATTACTGCACATTTAGACAAGTGTTACCGCGATGCTGAACTAAGCGTTAAAACAATTATTGATGCACCTGAACATTATAAAATTAGCATACAGGTGTTTGATGGCACCCAAGCCATTTGCGAACCAAAAATACAAAGTACCAACAACAAGCGCATAGATGAAAAAGGCGGCTCGCACGATACTATATTCCATACTATTGGCATTGAAAACCCACAGAAATGGTCAGCGGAAACACCGCATTTATATCGCTGCGTTATTAGCCTTTTAAACAATGATAACAAGGTTGTGGTGGCAGAAGCTTATAACATAGGCTTTAGAAAGGTAGAAATTATAACAGGGCAATTATGCCTAAATGGCAAACCATTACTAATAAGGGGTGTTAACCGCCATGAACATCACCCTGAAAATGGCCATGTAATAGCCGAAGCCGACATGATTCAAGACATAAAGTTAATGAAACAAAACAACTTCAACTCGGTAAGAACGGCTCATTATCCGAATAATCCGCGCTGGTATGAACTATGTGACGAATTGGGTTTGTATGTGGTAGACGAAGCAAACATTGAAACTCACGGCATGTTCCCAATGGGCAAACTAGCAGCCGATCCACAGTGGGCTGGTGCCTTTATGTCGCGCTATACTCAAATGGTAGAGCGCGATAAAAACCATCCTTGTATTATTATTTGGTCATTAGGAAACGAGTGTGGCTATGGCGCAAATCATGACGCCATGTATAGTTGGTCGAAAAGCTTCGATCCTTCAAGACCTGTGCAATATGAAGGCGGCGGCTCTGCCACTTCTGCAACCGACATTATTTGCCCAATGTATTGTCGCGTTGACAGCGACCTAGAAGATGAGGCCGTGCCAAAGTTTTCAATTAAAAAGTGGGTAAGTATGCCAGGCGAAACACGCCCGCTTATTCTGTGTGAATATGCACATGCTATGGGTAACAGCTTGGGTAATTTTGATGATTACTGGCAAGCTTTTAAACAATATCCTCGCCTGCAGGGCGGGTTTATTTGGGATTGGGTAGACCAAGGACTCACCAAAACAGATGAAAATGGCACCCCATACTGGGCCTATGGCGGCGACTTTGGCGATGAAATTAACGATAGACAGTTTTGTATTAATGGCCTGCTGTTTCCAGACAGAACGCCCCACCCTAGTTTGTTTGAAGCAAAGTATTGCCAACAGCACCTGCAGTTTACGCTGGCACCGCTAGACTCCAGCATTAACAATACCAGTGACAATAGGACCCACACCAATGCTTATTCACTGACCGTTTTTAGTGATTATGTATTTAGACACACCAATAACGAAAAGTTAGTGTGGCGTTTACTACAAAATGGTGTTGAAGTTGAACAAGGCGCAGTAACGCTAAACGTTGCTCCCCAAAGCGCTTGTGTTATTAAGCTAATCTCTAATACCGTGTTTGAACAAGGCGCGCTGTATCATCTAAATATAGACGTGGTGCTTATTAATGACTGCAGTTTTGCCCTAGCCAATCATGTTATGGCAACCGAGCAGTTTACACTGGCGAATCGGCAAAGTTTATGCGCTACTGATGTGATTGAAGCCTTTGAGCCCATGTCACTCACCGTTATTGAAAATGCAGAAAATGTGACTATTACAGGCACAAATTTTAATATTACTTTGGGTCGTCAATCAGGGCTAATTGAACAATGGCAGCATGCCCACAAAGTCGTTATACAAAGCCCACTTGTGGATAATTTTTACCGAGCACCACTTGACAACGATATTGGCGTAAGCGAGGTCGACAATATTGACCCAAGTACATGGCAATCACGCTGGCTTGCTGCTGGCATTGGCAATTGGCAACGACAATGTCGCCAATTAACGCTAGTGCAATCTAGCGACTATGTTCGTGTTAGCTGTTTATTCGACTATAAGTTTGATGGCTTCATACAGGCCAAAACAAAGTGGCTATATAGCATTAATAACGCAGGCGAAATAAAAATTGATGTTGAGATAGCACTAAATGAAACCTTGCCACCCCTGCCACGAGTAGGCCTGAGTTTAACCCTAGCGAAACAAGATAGTACACAGGTTAACTGGACAGGCTTGGGGCCATTTGAAAACTATCCTGATCGCAAAGCCGCTGCTCGCTTTGGTCACTATAAGCAGCCCATTAGCGCGCTTCATACTCCTTATATATTTCCAACAGACAACGGTTTGCGAAGCGATTGCCACACCTTACATATTGGTCATTTGCAGGTGCACGGAGCGTTTTCATTTACAGCAAGCACCTATTCTCAAGCTATGCTCACGGGTGCTAAACATACCCATGAGTTGGTGGCAGACAATGTAATACATGTACATATCGATCATCAGCATATGGGCGTGGGTGGCGATGACTCATGGAGCCCCAGTACACATAAAGAATATTTATTAGAAAACAAGCGCTATACCTATTCTTTATTGTTAAACACCAAACATTAATTTTACGCAGTTAATGCTTTTTACTTTATTTCACGGGCGCTGTAGCGCTTGTTTTAGTGCGGGGCTATTTAAAAGCCGTGGTAAGTAACAAAGTCTTCATTGTTGGCGCGCACTGAACGCACATTATTCGCGTCAAAATTTTCATCTGGGTAGCCCAGCGCAATACAAATCATAATAGCTTCATCGTTGGGTATTTGTGCATGTTCATGCACAACGTCCGACTGCATTATGCCCTGACCGTTAATTACGCAGCCCAAGCCAAGATCCCACGCCGCCAAAACAATGCCATAAGCCAAAGAGCCTAAACCAAACTGAGTTATGCCTGCCGGTTCTAAAGATTTATCGTAGGTCAGTACAAGTGATACTGGCGCATCAAACTGACGAAATCCTCGCATCATCCATTCCATGCGCTTTTCTTTGTCTTCTCGAGCTATGCCCATTACTTCAAAAAGTTGAATGGCCACATCTATTTGTCGTCTGCGGTGAATACCTTCATAGTCTTCTTTATAAGGAAAATCGCGCACGTGAGGCTTGCCCGCAAGGGTATTTTTGGTGTTACCTTCACGTATTTTGTCAAGCACCTCGCCGGTAACGGCATGTATGCGCCATGTTTGTGTATTGTAGGACGAAGGTGCCCATTTGGCGGTATTAATTATGGAGTCAACAAGCGCTTTAGTAACCGGTTTGTTTGAGAAACCTCGAACGCTTTTACGAGACGCCGCAAATTCTGCAAAATTCATAGTAACCTTTAATTTTTATTGTTAATCATCTAAGAATAAACATTATAACTATTTGATGCAATGGCCTATATTGAGTTTTATGGATCTTTTGTAGAAATAAACTATAGTATTGTTTATAAGATTTTTAAAGGAATAGGCGTATGAAAAACCTTGATCTATATGAAACAGAAAGCTTAGACCAACTCGTATGGCCCGAGGATAACGAAGCACTTTCTATGGAATCATCAGCTTTGCTTATATTTACCGACTTTAAGATGTACCGACCATTAATCATAGACCACTCAGTGCAAGCTATACAGCTTGAAGAGCTTATGAAAAAAGCGCAGGTACGCATGAAGTTAGTGCTAGATAAAGAAAAGAAGTTTATAGGTGTTGTTGGTTATAACGACTTAAGTGAGCAACAAATTCTCAAAAAAGCGAACAACGGAATAACCCGAGAAGAACTGCTCGTAACAGATTTCATGACGCCAAAGGCAAAATTAAAATCTTTTGATTACCAGCAATTAAGCCTAGCCAGCGTGGGCGATGTTATTCGAACTTTGCAGCATAATGGTCAGCAACATTGTTTGGTGATTGACCACAAAGCACATGAAATACGCGGACTCATTTCATCTACTGAAATTGCCCGTAAGCTGCGCATGCCCCTTAAAATAAATACTCAACCGTCATTTATGCAATTATTTAATGACATTGAAGCGTAAAATAAGCTAAACAAAACCAAATTGTATACACGCCTATTGAATTTCAATCAACACTTCGTTTCGGCGAAACATAGGTATAGTAAGCGGGCCGTTGTAGCCTGCTTTTACCGGAGCGCTTATTGCGGTGTAGCCGTTTTTAGCTATCCAAGCTAATAATATTTCACTATATTCTTTTACATTACTGTCGCTTAGCGTTCCGCTAAACTCTATGGTAGCCGCCCTATAATTATTAAGCTCACTAATTTGTACATCGGGGTTAGTTGGCTTAGGTGTGGTTGCTAAAGTAAAGTCTTTTGGCATAACAAATGACATAAGCTTCGAACTTGCTTTGTCGTTCATAAATACTGGCGCGGTCATAGCAATTTCAACGCCATCTTTAGCTTTTTCATTATCCATTATAACAGGCGCGGTCATGGCGATTTGAGTAGCACCCTCATTTGCGCCGGTAATGTATTTGAACAGCTTTCTAAACGCGCTATTTCCGCTATCGCCCGACATTTTGGTTGATACTAATATCATAGGGTCGTAAAGGCGTACTTCAATTTTTTGTTCAAGGTCAGATATTAAAACGCTGTAGGGGGCTGTTTCAACATCGCTTTGGCCAACGAGTGAACATCCCGCCACAAAAATTGAGGCCAATATGGTTAATAGTACTTTCACTTTAATTCCTTAAATAGCGTTTTTATACAAGCAATTATAAGCAAGCGCTCTTAATAATTAAGCGCAAGCAACTTGGTGTTCTACATGTTGGTGTTCATACGAAAATAGTTAAAATATAGTTCTACATTCGCATTTTGACGCCAGTAATGGCTAAAACATATGAGGTTTAGCGCTTATTTTGGTTTTTTACTATATAGCATTGACGCTAGCACACGGTCTTGTCGTATAAGTCCATGATACAGCGCAGCTAACACATGACTTGCAATCATAAAAATTAGCAGCCACGCCATCCAAGCATGAAATTCTCTAAAAAAAGCATAGGCTTTTATATTTGCGTCAATAAGATGTGGCAAAGTAAAGCTGTTAAATACGCTAACCACGCGTCCATCAGCGCTTTGCATAAGCCAGCCCGATAACGGCATTAACAGCATAGCGGTATATAAGCCAAAATGAGTTAGTTTTGCGGCTAGCACTTGTAACTTTGGAAGCTTTTTAGGGAGCTTAGGCCGTGGCGTTAAAAATGTATTGATGAGTCGTATTATGATCATCAAAAACAGCAACACGCCAAAGGATTTATGCAAATTAATGGCAACCGGCTGCCACACCGCTAAACTTTCTACCATCGACAAACCAATTAACAACATTGATATAATTAACACGGCCATAGACCAGTGTATCAATCGGCTACGCGCCGGATAGTACTTTATTGGTTTGCGCTTATTCATTGGCAAATCCTTCCCTTGTAAATAAACACATTATTATTTATCTCCCAATAATACTTCTTTCGCTCTTCGTCTAAATGACTCGGCATACGCTGAAGCTCGCGCCCTTAATATTGGGTCAGCTGAAGCTTTTATGCCATTGGGTAGTACAAGCGGATCAAAATTAATGTGCTCACACCCACCACCTGTTTGCGCAGAATACTGCTCAATACTTACGGTGCCTGCATTGATCGTTTGGCGGCTTGTTGGCCATGGAATAGTGGGGTTAGCGGCGTCATCTTCTGGGCTTGCTAAGGTAAATATTAATTCAAATTTCACAGGCGCTATTTTCAGCATTTGTGCCAGTTGTTGTTGCAGTGCATCTGGGTTTTGATCACTAACGTCAGGCACAGTTATTGTGTTAATTAGCGGCACAGCCTGCCAGCGAACCGCTTGTTTAATACGGTTTTCATCTACCAAATAAAAAGCGTTAATACTGTTGTAAGTTTCGCCTGCGAAACTGGTTGCCGGCGTGTAACTTTCCTGCCACTCTAAAAACGCCTTACTTTCAGGATGCTTAGCAAAAAAGGCCTGAATTTTACTTGGATCGGGCTGCTTAGTTTCGGGGTCTGGCGCTAAGGCTTGAAGTTGGGCATAAAATGCTGCCGGTGTAGCAACTGCCATTACCGGCGGCGTATTCATTGCAAGGCGCCACTCACTGCCATGCATACTGGTGTCTTTTATAGACAAAGCCAGGCTGCGTACAGGGGCATTTAAGTCGGGTGCTGTTGGGTTGTTTCCTGCTATAGAAAAGCGCCCAATAAATGGAAATGTGCCGGCCCGTAATACACCAGCTGTAGAATATCTACTAAGCTTGCCACTGGCTTCAAAAACACCGCTAACACAAATGCCTTTAGCATGTGCCCTGCGAAAACCAGCATGCACTTGCGCACCTTGTTGCAAATCTACAAATTGTTGAGCGGTAACCGTATCTTTATTTACATACGCAGATATTTCATAAAACAATACAAAAGCCACCGGTAAAATAATAATGAAACCAATTAAGCGCGCTTGTTTTATTGATATTTTACTTTTCATTCGCAGTTTTATGCGTTTATATTTTGAATCCTTTATCAACCCTACTGCCCTCTTTGTTAGTCTACTGGCTGTTATCTAATTCAGCTTTCTGTTTGAATAATAAAATTTATCTTAACGCAAGCGCACAATTACTCCAGCCCTTTATGCGCCGGCATACTTAACTTTCGCGTAATGGCTAATGCTCTGATAACAAACGCTACGGTGCCCCCTAAAATTAAGGCAGTCCCTTCATCAATGGGTGTATAAACGTGAATAGCAGAATAAGTTGAGGCACCTAACAAAGCGGCTGTAATATAAATTTCTCTTTGAAATACCACCGGTACGTCATTCACAATGACGTCTCTTATAATACCGCCAAGGCAAGCACTAAATACTCCCATAATAATTGCCACAGGAATACTCATCCCTAGCGAGAGCGCTTTTTGCGCACCAAGCGTGGTGAACAGCGCCATACCTAATGCGTCTGCCCACAATAAGGCTTTTGAGCGCTTTGAAATATGCTGGGTAGCAAAATAAGTGATTATGGCCGACACGCTACACACAATAATAATGTAGTAGTCATTTAACCAAAATACGGGCACATCTAAAATAGTATCGCGTAGGGTGCCTCCGCCAATACCGGTTATGCAGGCCATAAAAACAAAACCTACCCAGTCAAGACGGTGGCGCGCAGCCACCAAAGCCCCAGAAATTGCAAATGCAATAGTGGCAGCAATATTGGTAATAAATAAGAGAGTTAACAAATGATTATGGGCTTATGTATATAAATAAAACAATTGAATATTATGCGCCAAATACAATCAAAACCCAATCGATAATGAGTAATACTGAGGATAAAGTAGCTATGCTTGCTGCCAAAAATGGATAAATATAAACCAATTGATGCTGGTAACTGCTGAGTTTACGTTAAACGTAAACTCAGCTATTAAAATATCAATCTAGTTATATGCCTTACTCAGTTGCTGTAACCGTCCAGTTATCAAGCATTACGCTGCTTGTACCATAGGTATTAACGCCAGACCTAAAGAGTAAATAATAGGTGCCTGGGGTGCTTATCTCAAAACGACCGGGGTTTTGACTAATTTCACAGCCCGACACTGTTGCTGCTCCAGCATAGGTGCGTGCATCGCATTCGTATGCATTATAGGCAACAAGAACATGCTGATCACGATTATACTTTGAATTTTCAACAGCTTGCGAGGCCCCAATAAAGACTTCGCCCCATAGCTCATTTATGTCGGTATAGGTTATGCCCACTTCACCCCAAGGAGTCTTGATGCTGCTAAAGGTTGTTCTTTCCCACGGATTTTCGCTGATCGCTCCTTCCCAAAAAAGCATGTTAATTGCGGTTATTTCTTCACTTGCCAATTAGTGACGGCGTTTTCTTTGTTAATCAAAAGCTCACAAAATCAATGTTTAGATACCTTGGGCCATGAACTTTTTAAAGGAAAGTTGATATTGTGTGCTGATAATTTCTATTACAGCTTTCAGTTATTAAACGTCAAAGTACACAACGTAAGGTATAACATTGTGTATTAGACATTATTATTGATATAAATAAAAAGGGTTTACAACTTACATTGTAAACCCTTTTAAACTGTATCTTAATTACACTGTACTATTAGGCACCGCTAATTAATCAGTAGTAGGTGCAATTTTGATGTTGTCGAAGTAAGCCTCGACTGTACAACCAGCTACTGCACCACAAACAGCGGCTAGTCTTATTGATACGCCCGAAGCGATAGGGCTACCTGCGATTACATTAAAAGTATACGGTGTCCAATCAGCATTCAGAGCAAGTGGAAGAAGCTCTTCTGTTTTAGTAACAGCTGGTTCGCCACCAACGTTATCAGTGTAAAGCAAACCACTTACTACACCACCAGGACCGGCAGTCCCTCTCATCTGAAATGAAACAGTTAGCGCCTGACCAGGAGTAAAAACGCCTTCCCCAATTCCAGCCTGAAAAATATTTTCATTTCCGCCGTTTCCTACGACTATTTTTACCATGTTAGAACCCGAGTTAGGGGTTACAATACTTGCACCAGCTCCGGCTTGCCAATCAGCGAGACCGTTTTCAAAACCACCGTTTAGTACTTCACCGAAGTCAGCGGTATTTTCTACGCCAGACACAACTTCTGGGTCGCCACCAGTATCGCCGCCACCAGTTGAAGCGCCGCTTTCATAAACGGCAACTTTATCTAGTAGGAACACCGCCCCGCCAGCTTGGTCAAAGTTTGGGAACACCATAAACAAGTGAATTGCCGATGCATCTTGGCCTGCAGCTACAAGGTCAGAAATTGGGAAGGTGTAAGTCTGCCAAGTATCTAATAATGGAGTGGCATGCCCTTCAATACTGGTCGACAAATTAACTTCACCAGCAGATCCTGGACCTTCAAGTTTTAATTTCCAATCCACTACACCCGCATCTGGCGCTTTGGTCATTTTCAAATCGAAAGCAATTGTACCTGTATCGGCTATAGCGGAAGCATCAAATGGAGTACCACCGACTGCACCATCGCTTTCTCTTGCGCTAAACCCAACAACAGCAGCACCTAAGATGCTAAACTCAACAGCCTGATCATGCTCTGCGTCATCAGTCACTAGCACTTGGGTTCCTCCAGAACAACAATCCCATGCCGCCCATTCTGGTAGTACTGCATTATCAAAAACGCTAAGCGCTACAACTGCTGGCTCTGGGTCTGGATCAGGTGTACCCGTAGTAGATATTATCTTAACATTATCAAGACGGAACACAGCTCCGCCAGCTTGGTCAAAGTTTGGGAACACCATAAACAAGTGAATTGCCGATGCATCTTGGCCTGCAGCTACAAGGTCAGAAATTGGGAAGGTGTAAGTCTGCCAAGTATCCAATATTGGAGTGGTATGCCCTTCAACACTGGTCGACAAATTAACTTCACCAGCAGATCCTGGACCTTCAAGTTTAAGTTTCCAATCTACTACGCCCGCATCAGGTGCATTCGTCATTTTCAGCTCAAATGTAATCATGCCATCGACTATAGCGGAAGCATCAAACGGTGTACCACCGACTGCACCATCGCTCTCGCGCGCACTAAAGCCAACAACAGCAGCACCTAAGATGCTAAACTCAACAGCTTGGTCATGCTCTGCGTCATCAGTCACTAGCACTTGAGTTCCTCCAGAACAACAATCCCATGCCGCCCATTCTGGTAGTACTGCATTTTCAAACACTACAAGATCTACGGTCGTTGTAGAAGCTTCAGGAACTACTATCGTAAAGGTTTGTGAAGCTGAATCTGTGCCATCAGTCACCGATAATTCAACTGGGTAGTCGCCGGCCATGTCTGGAGTACCGAGTAACACAGCAGTATCAGTATTAAAAGTAGCCCATGAAGGTAATGTAACCGAATCAAAACTCAAGGTATCATCAACATCTACATCACTTGCAGTAGCAGTATACGAATATACAGTGCCTACAGTACCCATCGCTAATCCAGTGCTGGTAAATGTAGGGGCTGTATTCACAAAAGGAGCAGCCGTTACGGCTATAGTGAAATCTTGCGTTGCAGTGTCGGTGCCATCAGTAACCGTAAGGGAAACTGCGTTATTACCTACATCTGCAGCCGCGGGTGTACCGCTTAACACGCCACTTGTAACGTCGAACGTTAGCCATGATGGAAGTGTTACAGAGGCCAATACTAAGGTATCGTTAACGTCTGCATCAGTTGCGGTGGCGGTATACGAATATACAGTATCTTCAGTAGCCGCAGTTAAAGCAGTACTGCTAAATACAGGAGCTGTATTTACAAAGGGAGCAGCCGTTACGGCTATAGTGAAGTCTTGTGTTACTGTGTCTGTGCCATCAGTAACCGTTAGGGAAACTGCGTTATCACCTACATCTGCAGCTGCAGGGGTACCACTTAGTTCGCCGCTTGTAATATCGAACGTTAACCATGCTGGAAGTGTCACAGAGGCCAATACTAATGTATCGTTAGCGTCTGCGTCTGTTGCGGTTAAGGTATAAGTGTAAGCAACAC
The DNA here is from genome assembly GCA_047636735.1 of Glaciecola sp. Lineage (GTDB taxonomy): Bacteria > Pseudomonadota > Gammaproteobacteria > Enterobacterales > Alteromonadaceae > Glaciecola. The sequence continues at coordinate 36,533 of JBLIGC010000007.1, forward strand.
CTTCCTCTGCACTAGTAACGGCAGCGCTTGACACGACCGGCGCTACGTTAACGGGCGGGGGGGGTGGTGGTGGTGGTGGAATGACAATTGGATCATCACTATCACTGCTACAAGCAGCAAGACCAAACACTACGCTAACAGCAATAGCTAAGTGTTTAAGTTTATTATGGGGTTGGCTTATTTTCATACTTTAGTTATATCCTAATAAAATAAAAAAGGGGTGAAATTACAAAAATGGCGGTACAAAAAAGTGTTCGTTTTGGGCGCAAGTTCGTTAAAAAGACGCAAAAAACAAATATAGCTCCTATTAAAAGTACAATGAACCCTTAATAGTTTTTATTTTACAAAATCCTTACACACTATTAACACAAAGTGGAGGGTTAACAAGTTAAATAGGACAAAAGGTATTAATTGAGCGACAAGAGGGATTAACATAATCCCGTCAGGTCTTCATCGAACAGAACTATTAACTAACTCTTCTACATTACTTTAGGCGTAAATATCAAGATATAAGTCTTGAATCATATCTTTATTAGGAACCAGTGAATGATTATTTATAAAACTAGGCGCTAAGGCTTAATTGCCCATAGTATCTAGCCAAATAATACTGTTTAATCGTCCACGCTTTTTCTTAAGAAGATGGCAATATCTGTGACCGAATTGATGGCACTAATTTCTGATGGTTTCGTAACTTTCGGCAATGCCTTTTGCAGCAAGCACTTATTCAATGTCTCACAAGCTAAGGGTAAGTCGATGATAAAGCCACACAGCGTGACTGATTATTTGGGATGGATAGCGATATCCGGCATAAATATTGGTATTTCACACCCCTATTATCGCATGGTTTTTAGTTAGCTTGTTAACTTGACAGTACCATAAATAGATACCGCTCCACCGCATCAAAGGGTCCGTTCGGCTTTTTTGAATTTGAAAAACTTTTAAGTTCCGGTATGTTGTTATAAAGATGAAAATAAAATGTAAATCTTACAAAGAGAAAATGGATGAAAATTAACACTAAATATATCTTAGTACTCCTGCTAGGAGCATTGATGTTCGGTTGCAGTAGCGATAATGACGCCCCTGTTGACTTAGTAGCGCCAACAATTACATTAGTAGGCTCTAGCACGATTACATTGACCGTAGGTGACACTTATCAAGAGTCAGGTTCAACGGTGGTAGATAATGTTGATTCTGGTTTAACTGCGACGGTCTCTGGAAGCGTTGATACTGCTACAGCAGGTACCTACATACTAACCTATACCGCGACTGACCAAGCTGGTAACAGCAATAGTGCTACCAGAACAGTGGTCGTTGAGCCCGCTTCTGATACCGAAGCACCGGTAATCACATTGGTAGGCGATGAGGTGATTACCTTAACCGTAGGTGACACCTATACTGAACAAGGTACGAACGTTGTAGATAACGTTGATACCGGTTTAACAGCAACGATAAGTGGTAGCGTAGACACAAGCGTTGCTGGCTCTTATACCATTACTTACACAGCAACCGACGCGGCCAATAACCAGTCGACGCTTAACAGAACGGTTAATGTTGAAGAACCAGTTGTTGTAAGCACCAACGCATATATATTCCATTCTGAAAACACCGATTCCTTTTCTATGGAGTTTTGGGGAGATACTTGGGCAACTGGTACGGAATATACAAACCAACCTACTGATACCACATACACCAAGGCCTTAGAAATTACAAAAAGTTCAGGTTGGGGAACCGTTATTGCATGGGGAAATCAGCCTCAAAATGCCCTTGATGTTGCTACGTATACACATGCTAGATTTAAAGTTAAAACCGACACATTCACTGGTATTGACGTTATTGTGCAAAGCGCAACACAACAACAATCACAGGTTATCTATAATTTTTCATCTGGAACTGACCTAGGTAATGGTTGGATAGAAATGCAAGTAACGTTACCTGGCTTCAGCGATATGACATGGTTTTCGCTAAACTTTATCGGCAACGCCGGCACAACCGTGTTGTTAGCCGATGTGTACTTCACTACATTAGATCCAGAGCCTGTTACTGGCCCACCTGAAGGCGCCCCAATACCGCCGGATTTCGCAAATAGCGAAGTAGTTGTGCTATATAGTGACTCCCTTACTCCAGATAGCTTTGTTGGCGTTTGGAATGCTAACTACTTCAATGCACCTGTCTACTCTACAGGTGCTGTGAATGGCAATAATTTCGCTAAGTACACAATCACGGCAGGCGGCACAGCCGGCGGAGTGACTGGTCTTGAGTTTGGCTTTGAGAACGGTGAATTAGATGCTTCGCAGCATACTACTTGGAATATGGATATGTACATAGAACCAGGTATCACGCAAGTTGAGGTTCAATTAGTATCAAGAGATGGTGGCGCAAAACGTACGTTTATCAGCCCTACTACAGGGACTTGGCTAAATTTAGAGATGCTATATACCGAACTGGCAGATAATGACGGTAATGGCTTCGATACTCTCAATAGCAGTATATTGCAACTGATTGTTATTCAACTTTGGGGACCAGAAGGAACGTCTGTTTATGTTGATAACATTTACTTTTCAGGTGTTTCTACTTCTCATGATATGACGGTAAATGTTGTCAATGACAATAATACACCATTAGAAAACGCTACCGTAAAAGTAGGTAACGCTGCGGTTAATACTGGCGCAAATGGTAATGCCGTGTTTACTTTGCCAGAAGGTAATTACAAAGTGTTTGCTGAAGCTGATGGTTTTGGCGCAGCGCAGGATAATCAACTAATCGCTGGTGGTGATGCGAGTCTATCGATGAGTGTCGAGCCCTTAAATGCAGGCCCCACTGTTGCAGCACCAATCCCAACGGCGACTAACGAAGAGGCCTTTGTTCTTTATAGCGACACACTAACTGTCGATAAGCCTATCTCATTTTGGAATGACGATTTCTTCAAAGCGCCAACGTTTTCACAGGTGAATATTGCAGGCAACAATACTGCCAGGTTCCAAATCATTCCCGGTGGTGAAAGCGGTGGTATATCGGGTATTCAATTTGGAATACAAGGCGGTCCTGTAGATGTATCGGATAAGACCGGGTTGCGTTTTGATCTGTATGTAACATCCGGTATAACACAATCTGAATTCCAAGTTATTCCATCATATGGTAACTCGGGCGTTTCAGATAGGTTACTTCGGCCAACAGGAGAGTGGATAACAGTAGAGTTACCATTCTCTGAGCTAAATGGAGAGTTTGATACATCTAGCTTGATAATGTTTAGCGTCCAATTGTGGGGTTCAACTAGCGACGCGGTATATATCGATAATATCTACTTCTATTAATGCCACCCTATTCGCCCTCTTGATATTCGAGAGGGCGAAATTCCTTTCTTACTTCCACTAATTACCACGAGTCCTTTTTCCGGACTCATTGCGACGTTAAGTGATTAAACCATCTTCGTTACAAGAATATGTCAGTTGCTTAGATCTGTGGATTGTGTCATTAATATCACCATCGGCAACAAACGGGTACTGTCAAGTTACCGAATTCGGATGAACACAACGACAATTTAACTACCTATGCCACATTTTGGACACAACTCGCCCTATCCCATTCAACGAACGCTCGGTCATAGAAAACTCTGTAATAACTCGCTTTCATTAAATGGCGACCAAGCCGAAATAGATTATTAACCACGCCATGACAGGAGGCAAAACGTCGAGCCTGATCTGGTGATGTAAATTTCCTCATCTGCCGTTCCTGATGTCGACTAGGTTGATGGGATAACCCTCATCGCTTGTTTTCGTACTGCTGGCTGAAGTGTTCTACATCAGGTATCAGCTCTTTCTTTGCTGCTGAATAACTGCGCAATTTATCAGTGATTATCTTGATTGGCGCGCCCTGCTGGCATTTGAGTAACTGACGGTAACGCCTCTTGCTGTCAACAATTTTTCGATGTCACACAAGCTAAGTATAAATCTGTGATAAAGCCACACAGCGTGACTAATAATTTGGGATGGATAGCGATAACCAGCGTATATATTTGTATTTTTCATACCCCGATTATCGCACGTTTCTGAGTCCGCTCGTTAACTTGACAGTACCTCGTAGTCGCCTAGATTGTGCGCCAAATACAATCGAAACCCAGTCGATAATGAGTAAAATTAGCGATAACACAAACACTATAAATTTTAGGTGCCAATGTAATACGTAAAAACTCAATAAATATACTAAAGTGTCGATATTGTATTCAATCTAACTATTTATGGATCACACAATAATGTGGTTGAATGCAATATCAATAAAATTAAGATTATATTTACTTGCCGTGGTGCCCATTATAATTGCGCTGTTTGCCGTTTCCCTTATTATCTTTCAAATAAACAGTAAGCTCGCTGTTTCTGAATCACAATCTGCCTACCAATTGCTGCATGATGCAGAGAAATCAAAACTAAAAAGCATTATGAATATTGCCTACAATGCGGTAAAGCCACTGTACAACTCCGGCGCGACCAAACAAGAAGCAATAGAAATATTAAAGCGCTTTAAATATGGCGACGACAGCTATATTTTCGGCTACAGCGGCAAATCTACTCAACTGTTCTTGGGCGATGTAAATGCATCTACAGTGGGTAACGATTACACCAACTTTAAAGATGTAAACGGCGTATATTTTATTAATGATATGGTCACGGGTGGAAAAAAGAATAATTTTGGTAAGGGTGATAATTTTGTACTGCACCACTCTACTCGCTTTGGCGGTCAAACGCCTTATCCCAAATTGTCATATTCAATATTCTTCGACCGATGGGATTTAATGATAGGTACGGGGGTTTATATTGACCACATTGATGAATCTATAGCCCAGTTCAAACACGATATAGTTGAAACGCAAAATGAGACCTACGCGTCATTAGCAATCGTTGGCGTAATATACGTAATTGTTGTTCTTCTAATTGGTGCATTAGTCATAGGCTCTATATTAAAACCCCTTAACGTAGTTTCTAGCTCTATTGAAATGTTGAGCAAGGGCGATGGGGACTTAACGCAAAGGATCCCCATTCAAGATAATTTTGAAACAGGCCTAATTGCAAAACATTTGAATAATTTACTGGTGTCGCTGCAAAAAAACATGACCAGTGTATTTTCTATTGCGAGTGAAATAAAAACTGAAACAAACATGCTAGTGGAACAGGCAAATAAAATAAATGACGTAAGTACTCTACAAAGCTCTACCATTAAAGTGGTGTCACATGCTTCTGGTGGACTTATTCAAATGTCTACCGAAGTAGCGCAACACACCACAAGTGCCTCTGAGGCGACTAAATCAGTTAACGCTTCTGGTAAATGCGCATTGCAAAAGGTTGAGTCGAGTATGAGCGAAATGACTGAACTAAACTTAGAAATGGCAAACGCCAGCAATGTTGTATTAAATGTAGGCACCGATGTAGAAAACATAAGTGCTATACTTCAAGTGATAGAAAGTATTGCTGAACAAACCAATTTATTAGCCTTAAATGCCGCCATTGAAGCAGCAAGAGCGGGTGAACAAGGTCGCGGATTTGCGGTAGTTGCCGACGAAGTGAGAAATTTAGCCAGTAAAACTCAAGGCAGCACTGAAGAAATTAAAAACATGATCAACAAGTTACAAAACGGTTCAAAGTCGGCAGTAGAGGCTATGCAGCGCAGTATGAAACGCAGTAGTGCGGCCGAAAAAAGTGTTAATGAAACAGCAGCTTCATTAAAAGAAATTGCAAATTCAGTTGATGTAATACACAACATGAATGAGCAAATTGTAACGGCATCAAATAATCAAAATACCGCAGGGCGAGAAATAGACCTTAAAGTGGACGAAATATCTAAATTGATATCTCAACTTAATGCCATTGCCTGTGATAACAACAATACCTCAGCAAAACTACTCACAAAAGCGGGTGTGCTCGACGACATAGTGGCGCAGTTTAAGCTATGAAGCAGCTAGCTGATGCTTCATAGCCTATACGTTAGTGCACAAAAAACACCTTTACTAAATGACCTTTGAGCCTTACACGATGTGCCACACATAAAGGCAATGAAACTCAAGGTCATTTAGCGGGTGTTAATATTCGCTTAATCCAAAGCCAAATGGATACAAGGCTTTGTCTGAATTTTCAGCAAGGGGTAAATCTGCATATTGTGCAGGCCATGAAGTGGGGAGTTTACCCACCGGCAAAAAGCCATTAGCAGCAAATAAGAAATCGGCCACGCCTGCCCCTTCAGAGCCTGGTAGCCAAGCGGCTATAAAGGCGTCGCTAGTATTTATAGCATCGTTTACCGTAAGCGCCCTGCCAGAAATTAATACCACAATAACCTGTTTACCCAGCGCTTTGCAATGTTCAATCATAGCTTGCTGCGCCGGATTAAGATTAATATTGTCTGAATCGCCCATAAATTCGGCATAGGGTAATTCGCCAACCACAGCCACTACTTTTTTAGCCGTCATGCTTTTTGTACATTGACTTGGGTTGTACTCTACGTCGGCAGCAAAACCTTGAATACCGTCTAAAATAGTTGTGGCCGAGGCGTAACTATGGGTTTGCCCTTGCCAATGAATAGACCATCCACCGCTTTGTAATCCACTATTGTTGGCATGCTTGCCCACCACAGCTATGGCTTCATCGGCTTTAAGAGGTAACGCGCCAGACTCCGACTTCAACAATACTAAAGATTCTCTTACGGCCTGACGTGCCACCTCTCTATGCTGTGTAGAGCCTACTAGAGCTGAGTTTTCTCGTTTAACAAAGGGGTCTTTAAACAGGCCTAAATCAAATTTCAGGGAAAGAATACGGCTTACCGCATCGTTTATACGCTCCATACTAACGGTGCCGTCTAGCACCGTTGCTTTTAGCTTTGACATAAATTCATCGTGATTGCCTGGCTGCATGGCTATGTCAATGCCTGCGTTAATAACCGTATAAGGTTCACCCCAACGGGTACCCCCTAGCCAATCGGTTAACACCACGCCGGTGAAGCCGAGTTGTTGTTTAAGCACATTTTGCACAAGATACTCATGCTGATGCATATTAATGCCGTTTACCGAATTAAAGCCCACCATTATAGAAGCAATGCCTTCATCAACTGCCGCTATGTAAGGTGGTAAATAACGCGCGTTTAATGCGCCGTCATCTATAATAGATTCGCCACCTTCCCTGCCACCAATAGTGGCGCCGTCGCCCAAATAATGCTTTGCGGTAGCGGCAATTGTATTACGGGCTGCTAAGTTACCGCCTTGGTGGCCTTGTACTGAGGCAATCACGGCTTTGGTAGTTACCTCAGCGTTTTCAGAAAACCCCTCATAAACCCGGCCCCAATGCTCATGTTCGGGCATGGCAATAACAGGGGAAAAGGTCCAATTAAACCCGGTACCTGCGGTTTCAATGGCGGTAATTTCAGCAGCACGTTTTATAAGCTCAAAGTTACGCGTTGCGCCCATGCCTAAATTATGCGGAAAAATAACCGCACCTTCAAAGGTGTTTTGCCCATGAACAGCATCCACCCCAATCAGCAAAGGAATTCCCAGCCTAGTTTGTAAAGCATGTTGTTGAAAGGTATCAAACTTTTCAACCCAGTCATTTACATTTGGCCCAGGTACAGGGCCTTCAGTATGAATAATGGAACCAATGGTTTTTGCCTGTATAAGCTCAGGCGAAACATTGTTGTGCCAAACCGACTGCGTCATTTGGCCTATTTTTTCGTCTAATGTCATCTCGTTTACAAACGCAGATACTATTTCTTGTTTAGAATTGAAACGACAAATATCAAACTGTGCACTGCCCCATATACATTCAACATCTGGGGTATTTTGTGTACTAAGTGAAGGCAACTCTTCGGCTTGTTTTAATGAGCATGCGCTGAGCATACATACTGCTATTGTTAGCGACGTAAGTTTAAAAAAGCTGTCTTGGATCATTCTGAAATATACTCGTAATTATTGTTATGCTTGAATGGTATCTGATATTTCCCCTACGTCAAATAGACTTTAAAACCAAGCACTAATTTGAGCAGTTGGCGTCTAGCAAACACAATAAGCAACACATTAGTGCGCTATAATAGTGTAAGGTAAAGAACCAAACATACGTGTATAAACACAATATTGCTGAGATACAAAAATGACAAGCTCTACCACACCAGTCCATTTTTGGAATGGCAATAAGTCACCCACGCGACGTACATTTGAACAAGAGTTATTAATATTGTGCCTGCAACAAGGTGGTAGGCACAATGCACACATTATAGTAAATGATATTGATTACCCTAATGCTCAAGATGAGGGTAATATTTTTGAAAACGACTGCGATGTATTAGTGACGGTCGCGGGCAATCAAAAATTTTTAGGTAAGCGGTGTATAGTCATCGAACAAGCCCTTTGCCAAGGTTTATTGGGCCACCGCTTATTAGTTATACCCACAGCGCATGCTCAGCGTTTTGCCGCACTAACTACCCTCAAGCAACTGCAGCAAATGACCATAGGCATTCCCGCTACTTGGGCCGATGCCGACCTATTTAGGCATAATGGTTTTAGCGTAGCTGAAAAAGGCAGTTTAGATGATATTTTTACGCGCTTATTACTACGCGAGTTTGACTACATTGCGTTAGGGGCCAATGAAATTGAGGCTATTTTCAAGCACAACCAACACCCGCCCAATACCTTAATGATTGAAACAAACATATTAATTTATTATCCGCTGCCGCTCGTTTTTTACGTTCACCCTGATAAACAAGAGCTTGCCAATACTATAAAGACAGGCTTAAGCAAAGCCATTGCCAATGGCAAACACAAAGCGCTGTTTGACCAACATCATCCAAACGTGAGCCATCGCTTGGGCTTAAGCAAGCGCAAAACGTTTACATTAAGTAACCCTCATTTACCCGAGTCATTGAAGGCTTACCGCCCCGCTTTGTAACTGCCTTTATTAGCTTGCAGTTGCCTTGGACAACTTGCAAAATTAAACCAAAGGCGCCAACAGCGTCTTTAATATATCGTCGGTTAAACTGAGTTTGCCTTGGTTTACCTCTTCCGATAACAAGGCATTAGCAAGTTCCGCTTTATTGATTTGGATTTGTTGAATGCGCTCTTCAATTGAATTTTCAATAATTAGTTTATACACAAAAACAGGCTTGTCTTGGCCAATACGATAGGCTCTGTCGGTTGCCTGATTTTCCACTGCAGGGTTCCACCACGGATCAAAGTGAATAACGGTGTCCGCCGCGGTTAGATTTAAGCCAACCCCGCCCGCGCGTAAACTTATTAGAAAAACCGGTATATCGCCGGTTTGAAATTTATCCACTAAATCTTGACGGTTTCTTGTTTCGCCGGTTAGTTTCACGTAGTTAATACGATGCTTTTTCAGCTCATCTTCAATCAAACTCAACATACTGGTAAATTGAGAGAACACAAGCACCCTGCGCCCTTCGTCAATCATTTCAGGCAGGGTTTCCATTAGAAACTCTAGTTTAGCCGACTGATTAATTGTTTTAGCACTGGCCATGGGCAATAACTGCGGGTGATTACATACCTGACGCAATTTAAGCAAAGCATCAAGAATTTCAATTTGACTGCGCTGTAATCCTTTATTCGCAATAATTTCTTTTAAGCGTGTGTCCATCGCCAAACGAACGGTTTCATATAATTCCGCTTGTTTGCCTTCAATTCTAAGCTTTTGCACTATGGTGGTTTTACCAGGCAGTTCTTTGGCTATTTTCTCTTTAGTACGGCGCAGTAAAAAAGGCTTAATGCGCTGATTGAGTATTGTTTTGCGCTCATTATCCTGATTTTTTTCAATGGGGGTTCTAAACAGTTTGGTAAATTGTTTATGGCCTGATAAAAAGCCTGGCAGTAAAAAGTTAAACTGGGCCCAAAACTCGCCTAAATGATTTTCCATGGGCGTGCCGGTCATGCACAGTTTATGCTGCGACTTAATTTTAAGCATTGCTTGATAAACACTGGTTTTAGGGTTTTTAATGTAATGCGCTTCGTCCAATATTAGGTAATAGTAATCGGTAGCTTGGTGAAGCTCTATATCTTTTAAAATTAATGCGTAACTTGTAATAACAAGATCGTACTGATCTAAGGTGGAGAAATCTTGCTGACGTTTTGCGCCGTGCAACACTACATAAGTCAAGTCGGGAGTAAATTTCTTAATTTCGTTTGCCCAGTTAAACAACACACTGGTAGGGGCAACAATAAGACACGGCTGGGTTAATCGTCCGTGCTGCTTTTCTATAAGTAAATGCGCCAGTGCCTGTATTGTTTTACCAAGACCCATGTCGTCTGCGAGGATCCCTGCCAGTTCATATTCACGCAAAAACTGCAGCCAGTTAACGCCCTGATGTTGATATTCCCTTAGTTCTGCATATAAATTTTTAGGCAGTGTAACCGCTTCTATCTCTTCGAAATTTTGTAGTTTTTCGGTGAGTTTACGCAGTCTATTTTCGCCTGTGGTTATTATGCCTTGGTCGTCTAACACACTTAAGGTTTGATGACCCTGAAACTTCGACAATTTCATTGAGCCATCTTTTTGCAGCGCACCAGGCATAAACAATTCAATAAATTGCTGTAATAAAGGTTGAATACTTTTATACGATAAGGCAATAAATTCACCGCCTTCTAGCTCTATAAATAATGGTTCTTGTGGATCAAATCCTTCAATTTTATTCATTGCAGCAGAATTGGTTAACACCTCTTTTGGTAAATGCTCAAGCGCACTTTGCAAAATTGGAAAGGCCGGTATTTTTTTGCCGTTAATATCAAGGTTAAGGCCAATAGAGAAAAAATTACCGTCGTCTTGCTCTACTATTTCTGCATCAAATACATTGCTGGTGCTTAATTCTTTAAAGTAGAAATTATCATCAAACTGAATCTCCCAACCTTTATCACGCAGCTTAGGCACCACTTTATGTAAAAACGACAAACACACTTGGCGTCCCTGCAAAGACAAAGTAAAAGCAGGCGCATACTCCTCATACTCATAATGTTGTCTGTTTAGCGACTCTTTGCAACCATGCTCTTTGAGCAGTTCAATGCTGGCATCTTCCATTACCAGATTACGATAAATGGGTGTTTCATTACCGGCAACATTTAACACCGACTCACGGTTATTTGGGTTTACGAATGTGCCCATATACTCAAAATTGAGGGTGATATTGGTTGTGGTAAGCTGATTTTCAAAAGGTGTACTTAAGGTTACATGTGCAATAGGTTTGCTTAAGGTAACTTGCTTTTTTAGCTTAGGTTTAGGCAACTTTCTTACCGTATCGCCTAAGGTGACCTCAAGTTTATTTAATACCCAGGGCAGTTTTTCTTCATCAATTACGGGGCTATTAAGCAAACTGGCTTCATATTCACTTGCCGTATTCGTTTCTACCATACCAATAACATTAAGCTTGGCATTGTAATAGCTCAACGGCTGCGACTTTAAAATACGGATGTCATTTGACGGTGAGTCCAATAACAATTGTAATTTTTGTGAGTTATTCATCAATTTTTGCCATTGCCAAGTAGCTTGAATTACAGGCCCTTTGGCTATGGGTGTGTCTAAATTGGTGTTTTCTAACCAGTAGCAACGACCTGTATCAACCATTTGCTCATATAAAGCGTAGGTGGTAATTGTGTCGCGGTAATCTCTGTTGCTGGTTATAACCGAAATAATTTGCACGTCTTGGGGCGTTACAAACGCTTTTTCAATCAATTGACTCGATAAGTACTCAGCACCTAAGGTTCTACTCCATCCTCCAGATAATTTTTGGGATGAGGTTTTAACCGTTAACTGCAGGTAACCTTGCGGCGAAAAAGGGTTAGTTTGTAAAAAATACAGCAAGCTTTTACTGCTTGCAGAGCTTGCCGTGCTTGCCGGTTTGAATGTGTTCAGCCAGGTGTCAATGGTGTAGTTTGAAGCCGTTGGCGCATATATATTTTGCAGATAATAATGCGCCAGCGCTGCAGCATGTTTGCAACCGCGTCCTACATAGCAATTACAATAAGCTTTTGACTGCTTATTAACTTTGTCGTATTCAAGTCGCGTTAAATATATTTCGTCTTTGTACGATTCACTTTTAACTGAGCCGCGCAAAACATTGCCTTCAACCACTCCATTTAAGACTTGGTTTTGATTGAATACTCTCTGGCCTTTAAGCCATTCATTACTGCTAAATGAAGATTCTAGTGCAACTTTGGTGAACATAACTTGGTACGGTTTCCTAAGGATCTGCTAAATAAATGTAAAAACTAAGCCACAACTCTACATTCAGTAATTATTAAAACGGTATTTGTTTACAGTATTTTTTTGTAAACAATTTTCAACCCACATTGGTAATTCATTACTGCATTGTAGCGTGTTGGCAGCATCTAACAAGCTAACGGGGAAAAACGGACGCTGGGCTTATCATAAAACAACACGGTATCACAAAGCGCAATAGCAATCGCCACATTGCTTAACATACTAAAAATAGGCTCGTAAAGCTTAGTTGCAAAAACACCGCGGGTGTATTCTACACGATTATTTGTACAGGCTATATTTGTTTCAGGAGTATTGTTAATATGAATAACCGGTCAAGTGTAGCGCGTAGCTTCAATAAGTAAAGATGCAAAACGTGTCTTTAGCTCATAGTTGCTCGCCAATTCTCATAAACCACTGTGCATTGTTGTAGCGCCTTATCAAAATTATGCCGCAGGTCTTCGTCTAAGGGCTGTTGTTTACGGCTTTTATCCAAGGTTTTTTGAATCGTTTTGCGATTTTCTTTATCTAAACCTTCTAACCAATGATTGTCGCTCGGGGCTAGGTCAAGCAGTTCTCTGCCAGCATGATTGCGATGGCTTATGTGCCACCAGTGATCAACCGCTCTCCCTAACACTACATAAGCAAATTGGCTGTCTTGCACCGGACCAAAGGTCGCCTTTTTAAGGCCGTTGTTCAGCAGGCCTATTTTTAATGCCGGTAATAATAATTTACCAGCGTAATAATAGCTTCCAGCAGCCCCCAGTAAACCGCCTAACAGTGCCCCCGTGCCAAACGATGCACCAAACGTTAGCGCGTCTATACCAACACCGCCTATTGCACCTGCGCCAAACCCTGCGGTGGCCAAGTAACGCCGGCTTACCGCCCAATGATTGCGACTATCTTGTGAAAATAAATCATGACTACTAAGCCATTGAAGCTGCGCCTCTTGCCGGCGAATACGCTTATGCTGATACAAATGCTCAATATCTGTGCGAAGCGTTTGTTCGCGCTCACGCTGATGCTGATACCAGTTTTGCTTTAAGGTGTCTGCCAGCATATTGTCGCTAGTGCTCGCAGACTCATCAACACTTAGACTTCGCTTTTCTTGAAACGACATCATGTCAGTTAAGGCTAAGGCAATAATACTGGCTGCCTGACTTTGCCTTTGTTGGCGCTGTTTAGACAAAAAATGCGTGGCCTGTTGCAGTGTTTGTTCCCAGTTTGGCTCAAGTTGTCCAAAAGCCCGTAGTAAGCTTAAATGTTGCTCAAACGGCGCGCGCACCGCATCAAACTTTCGTACCACTTGAAAAAACTGACCTAATGCAGCCTGCCAGGTATCACTGTAGTCGTCACTGCCAATGGTGTTAATTAAGGCTAGGCTGGGTCGACCGGTCCAACGTAATATGGTCATTTCAGCCTCGTGCTCCGCGCTATAAGGCACCGAACCATCTACTACGTAAATTATGCCCGCGCCTTCAATTAAAGGCGTAAGCAGTTCGCACTCATCAATAAAACGCGTGTCGCTTTTATGCTGCACCACAAATGCACAAATAGTTTCGCTGCGATCTGACGCCGACACACTATGCGCCTCTAACCATTCCAAAACCCGCCTGGGACGCTGAAAACCTGGGGTGTCTACCAAGGTATAGAGTATTTTATCGTCTACCCGTAATGGGTAGGATTGCTGGGCGCGGGTGGTGCCTGGCTCTAGCGCAATTGCAATGGCATCGTTTTGCGATAGCGTAGCCACAATGCTAGATTTACCTTTGTTTGGATGACCCACAACGGCAAATTTGGGGGCGCTGTTAATGTTATGAGTCATGCTGTGTGTCCAGTTTGAGCAACAGAAATATTGTTACTCACAGGTACTAAACTTACCGACACAAAATGCTCGGGCATGCGATCTGCAAACCTTAGCCATTGTTGAACTTGATGCTGCTGGGGCTCGTGCCCAATACCCGTGGCCAGCGGCACTAAAACAATTTGCGCGCCTTTTGGCCAAAGCGCTTGGGCGTTAATAATAAAGTCTTCTAGCTCTGCTGTAGGAGGCTCCCAACTGCGAGTGGCCAGCAGCACGCAGCCATTTAGTTTGGGCGCCAGTTGCATAGCCACTTGTTCTAGTGTTTGTTGATCTGCGGCCAGTGTTATTCTACCGCCGGTTTTTGCCTGCATACTTTTAGCATGTGTAAGTGCTGGTGGCAGCTCGGTGTCGCCCGCACCTGCCCAACTCAATAAAATAGTTGCACTTGGCAATGGCGTAAGCGCTAATTGATTGTTGAGTTTGGGTAGGTCTACGGCATCGTTATGTTCGTTACCGGTGTCGAGGGTTTGTGTTTCCATACGATACAGTAGGGCGCGCATAGCCGGGTGCTTGGCCAATAAGCGCCGTGCTTTACGCCGTATCAAAACGCCCGCTAGTAAACATAAAATACAACGCGGTAGCAGCGCCCACGTGATCCAAAGCATAGCAATAAAAGCCCACCACTGTCCCCACAGTGCAGGGTTTATGGTTGCCTCACCAGCGCTGGCACGAAAAAAGCGGGTAGCTTCCACAAGCCCAAGTTCAGGCGCAGCCGCCGGCCATAGCCAGGCCCAAGGCGCAGCAATCGTGGCAATTAGAGCATGGTAAGTACTGGCATTAGTCTCAAGGGTTGTACTCCAGCCAAACGCAAGATCTTGTAGCAGTACCATTATTAATAAGCAAACTAAACCAGACAACGCAAAACATACACCACCCAACTGCGCTGCACGTGCCATTAACACCGGTTGCAACATTGATACTACTTGCGACTGCGAACTTTTTTGAAAGCGCCGCAGCAAGGTTTTCCAGGGTTGCCAGCCGGCCAACGACTGCACGGTGGTGAGTAACGCCAGTAAAAACTGAAAAGCAACAAAAGCAACAATAACCGTTACGTTAATACGCTGGCCGCCATCGTAAAACAGCAAGCCAAGCATGGTCAATACGCCAAATAGCGCACCTGCTGCTATAAAACCGCGGTTAACCCGCCGCCACAAAAGAAGAGTTGGTGGTAAGTGCTTTAACTCAGTACTGGTGTCGTTAAAACGATTTGTATGCGCTATCCAGCGCGCTGGACTAGGTTTAACGCCCTGCTCTTGGCAGATAAGCGCAAACTTGCGATCTCGTCGGTGCAGAAATAGCGACGCCTGCCCGCTATCTCTTTGGGCGCAGGCGTCAAACTCTAGCAGCAGGCGAAGGCAGCGGTTTGTCATTAATGGTTCCAATTATAAAGTGGAGAATTGCCAAAACAAGAAGGATAAACGATGTACCAAAGGTATTCAACAGATGCACGTTTTGTTAGGTTCAAATAATGAAATGCTTATAGCGCAGGGCGCTCGCTTATTCGCGCCAACAGCTTAGAGACACTCCACAGGCCAGCTTTTATAAAAGGCATAGCAAAGCAAAGTAGAGTACGCAGCACAAATAAAGCAGGCAGCAGTAACAAAAGCCAAACAACAAATTGCACCAGCAATGCGGGCAAGCCAATAACGCTGGCAAGCTCAGCCAAAAAATCATTAAGTAAACTAGGGTGCGTAATAACAAGATACGCGCCACCTAAAAATAGTGGCCATTTAGCATAGCGGGCACCGCTAAGCGCTAAGCGTCCCCCGCTAATGGCGCGCGCCGTAAGCGCTGCAGAACGAGTGCCACGACTGGCCGTTTGCGTACTTAGTGAAACGCTGCGGCCCACGCGCAAAACCTTTACCGCGCTGGCAAACACCAGCACATCTAAGGTTGCCCAGCCTATATCTGCCGCTTCAATTTGTTCATCCATTTTGTAGCGTTTTTCTAAGCTGCGCACACCACTGCCAAAAAACTGGCTTACGCCTTCCATTACGCGCTCACTCACAAGCCATTCAACCTTACCTTGAGAATTAACCACAAACTGACCAATAAAATTATGCCCCTCGGCCCGAATGTACTGAATTGCGTGCCAGCCGCGCTCAGTTGGGGTTAGTGTTGAGCTTGTATTATCAACTGGCGAATTGTTGTTTTTATCAAACCACGCTTTAATGGCTTCATATTGCGTGCCGGCCTTGTTTATCCATTCAATGGAGCCAACAGGGTTGGATACAAAATAGTGTATGGCAGGCAGGACCGCTTCGCCATATTGTCGAAAAACTGCCTGAAAATCTGGCTCAGAGCCATACATAGGCAACAACTCAAGTGACATATCTTTATACTGCAGCAAGGCCGCTTTTGCCCGTAGCACCAGCAGCGGATCGTAGGCCATATCAGCAAGGGCGGCTTGCAGCTCAATAGATTCTTGCTCAATACCAGAAAACTCGCCCAGCCTTTCAATAGCGTGAATACGAATGAGTTTTTGTTCCAGTGGCACCGCTTTACCAACAAGGCTTATAAGCATAGCTAACAGCGCAGCCAGTGCAAATATTACATAGTGTTTTTTCATTATTTGCTCCATAAGGCATTTGGACTAGTCCCCAATTTACAGTACCTTACTGCTAATTGCCTCGCCATATTTGAACAAAGCATATTCGCCGGGTTGCATAACATTCCATTGTTCGTCGTTGGTTAGTGGCCGCGTAGCAATAACGGTTACCACGTCATCGGCTGTGGTTTCTTGTTGGAAATCAATTATCCAATCAGAATCAATCAAAGTGGCTTTGCCAAATGGCGCTCGTCGGGTTATCCAAGTAAGGTGATTGCTGCAAAACGCCAATACATAAACGCCATCGGTTAACAACATATTAAACACACCAAAGTCGCGCAACTGGTTAACTTGTTTAGCCGCAAAACGAAAAGCACTGGCCATGTCCTTTGGTTTTTTTGGAAATTGCTGCGCGAGTTGTTCAAGTAACCAACAAAACGCCAGTTCACTGTCGGTATTGCCTATAGGCAGTTGCACAGCCACCTTGAGCTTTTGCTTATAATTACTCAACTGACCATTGTGCGCGTAGGTCCAGTTTCGTCCCCATAAAGGGCGACAAAAAGGATGCGTATTTTCGAGTTTTATACCACCGCGATTGGCTTGTCGAATATGACTAATAACCGATTTAGATTTAATGGGGTAAGAGCGCACTAAAGTAGCCACTTCCGATTCACAACTTGGTAAAACATCTTTGAAGCTTCTGGAGCCTTTGCCCTCATAAAAAGAAATGCCCCAGCCATCTTTATGTGGTCCGGTTCTACCACCTCGCTCCAACAGGCCGGCAAAGCTAAAACAAATATCGGTGGGTACGTTGGCCGACATACCTAGTAGTTCACACAAGTTGGCTTCTCCTGTATTGGCATCGTATATAAAGGGATGCGAATATTCACCCTATTTTTTATTTTCATGTGCAGCCGTTACTGGAGCTTCGTTGTTGTCGTTATTTAGCGCTTCGTCGTTAACGGTGGGTGATTTTTCGCTGCTATCGGGCGTTATTTCAACGCTGACAGGTGCTTTGTTATCACTATTTGGGGCTTTTTCATTATTGTCAGCGGTTTTTTCGCGGCTATCAGAAGATGTATCTTCGCCAAGAGGCACTTTGTTATCATTATTTGGGGCTTTTTCATTATTGTCAGCGCGTTTTTCGCTGCTATCTACTACCTCTTTACTGCTGTCTTGAGATGTTATATCTACTACTTTTTTTAGCACAACATCTTTCGTTAGCATAGGTTTTTCTTGAGTTTGCGACAAAGGCGTATTTAGCTGAGGGAAAACGGCACTATCTTCGTTACTAAGAAGTGATTGTGATTGGCTAGCCATATGGCTATGCAATGCTTGATAACTACTGGCAACTTTCCCCATTAGTTCGGCGCTGTCCATAAAATGATTATTTACTTTAGATTTATATTGCTCTAGTTCCGCCTTAGCTTGCTCTAGTTCTTGCTGCTGTACGCCAAGACGCTTTTTACTTAGAGTAATGTGATAAACGCCGAAACCAATGACGCCACCGGCTAAAAATATCACTAAAAAAATTAACATACTGCCCATTTTGACTCCTTGCTATGTGGATGATAATTTGCCTGATGTTTATAAGCATAAGCACTATCGTTTATTATGTAAATGAGATAATCACAAAGATAATGACAAGGGAAAATCACACGTCAATTACCTTGAACAAGCTCTCAGGTGTATTAACCCGCTATCTCTATTATGTACGCCTTGTTGCTAGTTATGTAACAAAGTAAAGCGCCAACTCCAATGCGCTCGCTATGCAGCCCGTTTATTCGTGAGCATTACCATTCATTCAATTGCTGCAAATCTTTTAGTCACCCTATTTGTAACAGAAGTGCTTCAAACAAATCATCAATTGAATCATTTTGTGCTCAAAATTCAGGCAACGCTATACTAGCCTGTGCAAAAAAACATTGCTTTTGACTAGTACTTACACCGTTTAGCCAAGCCAAAGACCACCAATTTTTATACGCTCTTTTGCTGCATTTAGGGTTTTTCAGACGGCAGTTTATCTCGTTTGTTGTTGTTTACTTTGCTGTTGCTAAGCACTAAGTTCCACAAACCATCATTAGGCCAGCGTGAAAATGGCATGTTGTGGTCAATGTCATATTTTTGTTTTAGGATTTTAGCTAACCAAACACACTGCATTTGCTGAGTTGCAGCAAAAGAATTGAAGCGTTGACGAACGTTAGTTGTTGATCGCACAGGCTCTTGCCATTTCAAGGCTTGGTAAAGATAGCTTTGCTTCTCAGGTGAAGTAAAACCATGATTGCCCTTATAACTTGCCATAGTTTTTACCCATTCGCTAACAAGAACGGGTTCAATGCATTGACAATATTACCCTGTCGCCGTTTAAATATGATTATCTTCATAATAGGGAAGTACACCAATGCCGTCGTCTGGCATTTCTAGTTCAACTAGTTTGCCAGTAAATGCCATAGTGTTTTACCTTATCTTCGGCACTTTGTGCTTCAAGTTTAGAAATTAGCCCTAGGTCTTGCGCGAACCTGCCAATCTCTTGTGAGCTTATATCATGCATTTCACGTTGCTTTTGCCCTGCTGCGCTGATACCCAATTTAAGAGAAATAATTATTTTGCCACCCGCCTTAAGCAAGTTTGCTAGCTTTGTTAATGAGCGTGGTCTTTGGCCTTTGGGTGTATGCATCCAAATGGAACTTTGTTAAATAGTATCTAAAATTGAACCAAATATCCCTTTTGTTTGCTAATAAGATTGACCATAAAATATGCTATTAATGCCATAGAGTATGCGGCCGAAGTTTTATTTAAGTGGTTCGCTTGTTCAATGCAAGCGTGGATCAGAAACAAACACAAATTAACAATGCATATGTTAAAACTAACAACAACTAGCAATCAAACATGTTATATAAATTGACCACCTAAAATAATTGATATTAAGCGCTTAATAAACGTTATCTATTGCATCTACCACTTTATGTTTATTATTTAAACAATATACGATATCTTTACAGTTTAGTTTCAACTTTGTAGTTATAACAGGGAGTTGTAAATGAAGTTAAATCAAGTGCTGTCTATAGTAAATCAAGTGGAGAAATCCAAGTTCATCACCAGTCTCGACAAGCGATTTTTCGATATTGCCAAGAATAACAAGGCACTAACTAAAAAAATCGAAAACATTTACGGTCAAATCAAGAATGCCTCAGGTAGTGAAATAACACAGCTATACTTTGCAGTTCGCGACTTCTATAAGGTCTCAGTAAAACAACAAATACTGATGAACTCAGCGCAGACTAATCTATTGGTTAACATTCTTAGTCGAGATGGTAGCTGTCTTGCTAGAATTAATCTGCCAAAAACGATGATAGCTGCATTTTCAGTAAACATAACCTAGGAGTCAAAATGAAGGTAATCTTCTCACACGGAAAAGAAAGTGGCCCTTGGGGTACTAAAATTAGAGCGTTAGGCGACATCGCTAAGCAATATGGACATGAAGTAGACAGCATAGATTACAAAGGTATTTCAAGCCCCGATGAACGGGCGGGCAAACTAATGACCGTTTTAGCTGATATTCTCATGCAAGGCACGCCCCAGAAGATCATATTAGTAGGCTCATCTATGGGCGGCTATGTATCATTGGTAGCATCTGAACATTATGCATGTGAAGGTTTGTTCATGCTTGCGCCAGCTTTGAGCATGCCCGACTATGCTAAACAATCTTATGTATCAATAGCGAAGAATATTTGTGTTGTGCATGGCCTTAGTGATGACATTATCCCTTATCAGCATTCTCAGCAATATGCGCAAGAGTCTGGTTGTGAATTGCATTTAATTAAAGGGGATCATAGGCTCAATACTTCACTTGATGAAGTGTGCGAAATATTTGGTCAGTTTTTAGCAAAATTTTGAATATACTATAGCTTCTATGAATATCCTAAACTCACTTTTTTTGCATATTCCAAATGCATGCACTCACGTTCTTAATAACGTGAAAGCTCAGTTATGTATCAACAAGCTAGCCTTGCAAGTGAGCCTAACAAAATGAAAAACCATTTCACTAAGTGATTGCTTGCGCCTTAAAATGTGAGTACATCACAAAACTTCATAACCCCTATGTTGAGCTTAGTGGGGGTTATGGACAAGTTTGCTGATCATACAAAAGCGGTGATAGCCAAGGTAGGAATGGGCGTGATATATGAACAAGGTAGTCAAAAGGGGTATATTCGCCATTTTATTACAATAAAACAGCAACAATTATGTAGGTCATTAAACACTTAGAAAACAATAAAA
>JBLIGC010000008.1:0-57338 GCA_047636735.1 Glaciecola sp.
AAAAGTAGGATGCATTGTTGTTGAGGCTTTATTTAAGAGCAATACACTGGCTTCTTAATAAGATAGGTATCGATGTTTCTTAAATATTTTACGTTACGTAATGCATCGGTAATAGTTTGTACGAGAATCGCATAAGACTCCTCAGCTTTTGGGCCAAGGAGCCTATCATTGCTTACGCAATGTTTTATGTATAAAGTTGATGAATAAAAATTTGCACTATAAACTCCGTTTAACTTTCTTTAACAACTTTTTATAAGTGTCTTGTAAACGTTCAGACTCTGTAACATCAATAAGCGCTAATGTAGCTTGCGCCTCAGTTGCTTGTTTATTTGCAAATAATAAACCTGCTTTTCTTAACAATGCCCAATTTATTGAAGGTAAACCATCAAGTTTAACTATTGAATTTTGATGAACTTGAATGTAGGTGTCTAGGTGTTGTATTCCTTGTGCGTACATCACGCCACCTAATAAGGCAACTCTTCCGATCTGATAATGAGAGTCATATAAAAAGTTAATATCCGCCTCATATTTATTTCTAATATCATCATTAGCTAATTCGGCATCAATCGGTGCCTCTAGAATAAGTTCAACGGCACGTTTATAGGTAGTTATTGCTTTTATATGTTTATCTTCCTGAACATATAAACTGGCTAATTGTGCATATAATTCTATTTCTGTCGGATACAACTCAATGCCTTTTTCAATAGTTGTATAGGCATTCTCATACTCTTCAATGGCCCCAAAATATCGAGCTTTTGCTGTAATTCCTTTAACTTCATCCAACATACTTATATTATTAGCCAACGCCAGCGCTTTTTGGGTATCGCCGCCTGCTATAGAAGGTGCCATTAAGTAAAATGACATCAATGCATTTAAGTATTTGGTATTAGTGGGCTCAAGATTTGTTGCTTTTTTAAAACTTGCTAATGCTCTTTTTGCATATCCTAAGGCACTAAATATACTACCAGAAGCTTGTTGTCCCATTACGCGTCCATGCAGTAAATACATCTGGGCATTATCATCGTAAGCTGTAATGGCTCGTTCAGCTGCGTCTTCAGCGTCATCTAAATCAATGCGTGAAAGGCTCGAAACATATAATTCATAATGTTTGGGACTAAAACTATCGAACGTTAAAAGCTTTAGGTCATTAACGACTTGTTGATATTCTCCTTTGTCATAGTTACTTGTGTATAGTGATAAGTCTATTTGGGCAATAGACGTACCAGAAATTGTTAATAATGAAATGGCAAAATAGCATGACCGTAATTTAGTAGAAAGCATACATAACCCTTGTAAAGTTATAGAGGTAATAACTGGACTAGATTATGTTCGGTCCGTTCAAAAAAACCAAGTGACATTACAATAACAAATGTAACAAGAAATTTATAAACGAAGAACTTGTTAAAGGCTTGAGCCTTTACAATTCTTCAACACCATATACTTCATTCATGTGTGCCGCATAAGCAAGCTCAAAAGCGTTCTGTTGGAAAATTTTAAGACCCGTTTCAGCAAAAGAAACTGTGACTGGATTACGTTTCAAGGAGGCCTTTAATTCTGTAGCCGATATAAGGTCAACATCAAGACTGGCGATTAACTGAATAGCCGCCTCCATTTTAAAGCCCAAACCGCCACCAGCAAATTTACCCTTTAGTGGTCTTTCTTTAATAACGACTTTACTAATTTTATAATCTTCTGCAAGCTTTGCGAATGTATTTTGAAAATAACGAATATCGGTAGTCTTATTTTGTTTATTAAAATCGATTTTTCGTACTCTACAATCTGGCAATGAAAACAAACCATCTTGATAGTTAAGTAAACAAATTACTGCCTCAGTGCTTTTAATTTCGATACCACAAATTTTCATATCTTTTTTCTATATAGACTCAATTTATGTGATTATACTCAACTACTACACATTCTCAACCTTCGGAATAACTTACTCCTGACTATCTTTATTTTTGCATTAATCAATGAGGCTTCGAACAAACACTTTTTGTTGTATTAAACGCTTAATGTACATTGGTGCTAATTAAATACATGACATAAAGTGTTATAATGTTTTGATTTTTTTGAAAAGCAAACAAACAATAAAACAAGGCTTGTAAAACGAGACTGTAACGAGAATAACAATTAAACAAGGACTCAAAATGCCCAACGATTGGTCTGGCCAAATAGCCAAAATGCAGGTGTCGGTAGATGATAACAATGTCGCTAAGTATCAACTTCCTGTTGGTGACTCTTTTGTAGACATGAACTCTCTTATAGGACAAAAAATTGCAGTCCAATACGGGGGTTGTATTAATTGCATCCATTGCAACAGAAAAATAAAGAAGAGCTTTAATCAGGGTTATTGTTACGTATGTCTTACTCGATTAGCGCGTTGTGATACATGTATTATTAAGCCAGAGCTTTGTCACTATTCAAAGGGCACTTGCAGAGAGCCGCAGTGGGGTGAAGAAAATTGTTTGCAAGATCATTTTGTGTATTTGGCCAACACCGGCCAAATAAAAGTAGGCATAACACGACATGTAAGTAACGGAGTATCTTCTAGATGGATTGATCAAGGTGCTTCCCAAGCTATGGCAATATTCAGAGTGAAAGAACGCTTACTAAGTGGTTTAGTTGAAATTGAAATAGCAAAACATATAGGCGACAAAACTAATTGGCGCACAATGCTAAAAGGGCAACCTGAACAACTAGACCTTATAGCTATGCAACATAAAGTAGTCGAATTAGTAAAGGAGCCCTTGCAAGTCATACAAGATAAATATGGTATTCAAGCGGTCCAGCCCTTGGAGCCAAATCCGATTCAAATTAACTACCCCGTTAACGAGTATCCGGTAAAGATAAAATCGATTAATCTTGATAAAGAACCTGTGTTTGAAGCCACGTTGTTAGGGATTAAAGGACAATATCTTTTACTCGATGAAGACAGAGTTATTAATATGCGGAAATACTCGGGCTATTCCTTAAGTATTCAAGCATAAAAGGAATTATAGATGCACGTTTTTGAACCTATCGTTTTACCGTCTGGGCTGTCGCTAAATAACAGAATAATAAAGGCCGCCATGGAAGAAAATATGGCAACCGAAATGCAGCAACCAGGTCTTGATATTTTAAATTTGTATTATGCGTGGGCGAAAGGCGAAATGGGTGCAATTATAACGGGCAATGTAATGGTTGACCCCAAAGCAATGACTGGACCAGGCGGTATTGCTTTGCATGCGAAAAGTAATATAACACCATTTGTTGAGTGGGCAACATTAGCCAAGAAACACGGGGTTAAAATTATCATGCAAATTAATCATCCGGGTCGCCAAACGTATAAAAGCTTGGGAGGAAAAACAATTGCGCCTTCAAATATACCGCTAGAGCTGGGTAAACATTCTTCAATGTTTACCCAGCCCAAAGAAATGACTGAAGCTGATATTGAAGATGTAATAAAGCGCTTTACTACTACCGCTACAAAAGCTGAAGAAGCTGGTTTTGATGGTGTTGAAATTCATGCCGCCCATGGTTATTTACTATCACAGTTTTTATCACCGCTGGTGAATAAACGCATTGATAAGTGGGGCGGCGAAATTTTAAACCGCTCACGGTTGTTAATAGATATTGTGAATAGTGTAAAAACGGCTGTGTCTTCCAAGTTTTCAGTTTCTGTAAAGCTTAACTCAGCAGACTTCCAGCGCGGCGGGTTTGACATTAACGACGCGATATTTGTTGTGCAACAATTAGAAGCGACAAATATCGACTTTGTTGAGCTGTCTGGTGGTAGTTATGAGGCCCCTGCGATGCAAGGACGTAGCGATGATGCACATATTCTATCTCGCGAAGCATATTTCTTGGAATTTGCTAAATTGATTGCTACACAAACTAAACTTAAAATAATGATCACAGGCGGAATAAGTCGCCTTGCGGTTGCCAATCAAGTTGTTAATGAACATATCGATTTGGTAGGTATTGCTAGCGCCATGGCGTATCACAGTGATTTAGTTAAAGTGTGGAAATCTGATCCCGAGGTGGTCGCATTTACGCCTAAGGTTAATTGGAAAAACAAAACCTTGTCGGCATTGGCTACTATGGCGCTAGTAAGACGACAGCTACAACGGATTGGTAAATTAAAAGGAGCAAAGCAAGATGCCTCCCCATTGTTTAGTTTGATACAAGACAGATTGAGACTCGCTAGACTAACCAAGCGCTATAGAAAGTGTGTGCTTGGTAAACCATAAGCTTGTAAGTTGGCCTGTATTACTATTGGCCGATTACATCAAAGGGGGGCGGGGGTAATATTAACTATTTCTTGTGCGGCCTTTAAGTGACAAGCAAGTATTTCAAAAATTAGCCTCGCCGCAAGTTTTCCGGTTATATTTCCAATATCAAATTTCGGATTCATTTCAGCAATGTCTGCTAGTTGCCAATGGTAGTGTAAGCTTTGTTGTGAATCGACCAACCACCGTATTAATTGAATAACGAATTGGGGCGAAATGCCTAGACTCGAAGGCGCGCTTACGCCCGGTGCAATTGAGGCTGGGAAGGCGTCTAGGCAAATAGTAACGTAGAGTTCGTCTACGTTTAAGAGCATTGGTTTTAACAGTTCTTTTGCGGCTTCGACTGTGCAGTCTATATCTAACAAATAACGTACATTTAGCTGCTTAGCATATTCAAACAAAGCCCGCGTATTATACGGTTGTGCAACACCAATACAGGCATAATCAAAAGTTTGTCCCGTGCTAATACAATGTTCGGCTATTTGTCTAAATGGTGTGCCTGAACTAGCTGATGGAGAAGGTACTCTAAGATCAAAATGAGCATCAAAGTTAACTATGCCTATCTTTTTGGCTGGTTTTCCTAGGGGCAATTTTTTACGCAGATGTTGTTCTAATCCCAGAAAACTGCCCCATGCTATTTCATGGCCGCCGCCGATGCCAATGACCAACTCGCTGGTTGCTAGGCTTGCTTCAATTTGATTAGCAAAAGATTGCTGCGCATGTTCTAAGGTACTTGTGGTGATAACGTCTCC
Source organism: Glaciecola sp. (assembly GCA_047636735.1). Lineage (GTDB taxonomy): Bacteria > Pseudomonadota > Gammaproteobacteria > Enterobacterales > Alteromonadaceae > Glaciecola. Next base: position 5,021 of record JBLIGC010000008.1, read on the forward strand.
GCGATCCAACAAGCCTATATTACTGGCGCTACCATGCCAAGCCATGTTTGACAAAGCATCGCGAATAGCCATTGGACCTTGCGATGCGCCTGTTCTGCCTTTGTTTGCCGCTACACCAGTATCGCATTCAAACCCAACTAAGGTGCAAGCACTGGTGCCCACAAAGTGTTGATTAGTCTTCTTAATGACTTGATGCCAGCGCAGGCCTTTTGTTCCGTCTTCAAGGTCTTCTCTACCGTGCCAAATATAAGATGTATTTAAATCAGACATGTTTATTTGTTGGCACCATAGATCCGCCAATCCATTTTGCAATTGGCCTGTGTTGATTTATGCCATAAGAAAGTGCTGAGGGGTGACTTATTTCCCATAAACATAAATCGGCATCCATACCTTGGTCTATACAGCCTTTGTTCGTCATACCAAGTGCTTTAGCGGCGTTAACAGTTACGCCAAACAGCGCTTCTTGTGGGGTGAGTCCAAACAATACACATGCCATATTCATTACCGTTAACAATGAGGCGATTGGCGAACTACCTGGATTAAGATCTGTAGCAATGGCAATAGGAATATTGTTTTCCCTTAGGCTTGCAACCGGTGGTTTTTGGGTTTCATTCAAACAATAAAAAGCCCCTGGAAGCAACACGGCAACCGAATCAGCGTGCTTTATAGCCGGAACATCACATGGTGCAAGATACTCTATATGATCAACCGACAATGCACCAAATTTAGCGGCTAGTTTGGCGCCTTTCGAATCCGATAGCTGTTCTGCATGAGCCTTAATGTTTAACTTATGTGATTTTGCAGCTTCGAAGACTTGTTGGCATTGAGCAAGATTAAATCCAATAGATTCGCAGAACACGTCTACCGAGGTCGCCAATTTACGGTCGGCGATAACAGGTATAACATGATCACAAATGAAGTCTATATATTCATTGGGTTTAGTTAAGTACTCTAGCGGCAAAGCGTGAGCACCTAAATAGGTAGTGACTATTGTTAGGGGTAAATGGTCGGCAATTTCTTGTGCAACTTCCAGCATTTTTATTTCTGTATGTAAATCTAGCCCGTATCCAGATTTTACTTCAATGCAAGTAACCCCCTCGTCTGCTAGTCGTGAGGCTCTCTTTAAAGCACTTTTCAATAGTTGTTGTTTTGTCGCAGCTCTAGTTGCTTTAACGGTGCTTTGAATGCCGCCTCCTTGCTTGGCAATATCGGCATAAGATTTACCTTGTAAGCGCTGTTCAAACTCTTCACAACGGTCTCCACCAAAGACTAAATGAGTATGACAATCGATTAAACCAGGTAGCAACCAATTGTTATTGCCGTTAACTATTTTAGCCGCGTGATAGGGTTTGATAGTTGGGTTGTAAATATCAAAAATTAGACCATCTTTTACAGCAACTGCCGAATAGGGTACAGCTCCATAAGGCATTCCATTGTATTGCATGGATGCAATCTGGACGTTCTCTATAATCAAATCACAATACTGCGACATAGGCATTCTCGCTTTGAATTTTAATTAGTTTACGTGTACTAGCTTGTATATACAAGTTGCTTGAGTTAACTTCTATATTCATCCATTTTTGTGAAAAGGTCATTATGGAGTTATCTCGATTTGTTGTCATAAAGTCGGCTTTGCTTGATTTAATCGAATCAGGGCAGATGAAACCTGGCGACAAAATAGCGTCTGAAAATAAATTGGCCGAGCAGTTTTCGGTTAGTCGAATGACATCTAGAAGAGCAATAACCGAGTTGGTCACTGAAGGTATTTTATTTCGTTCTCAAGGACGTGGTACTTTTGTTTCAGATTCACGCCCCATGAGTTCAATCTTAAATATTCGCAGTATTGACGAAGAAATTTTGCAGCGTGGGCATCGCTATTCTAACCAAGTCATAAGTTTGCAAAGCGTGTCTGCTGGGCAAGAACACAGTGCTTGGCTAGGCGTCAATTTAGGCGCCTTAGTATTTAAAACTCAGATTGTACATCTAGAAAATGACCTGCCCGTACAATTGGAGTCTAGATTGGTTAATCCCAAATGGGCCCCTGAATATTTAGCACAAGATTTTGAATTTAGTACCACTAGTCGTTATTTAAGTCATGTAGCACCACTCACTGAAGCCGACCATGTTGTTGAAGCGGTCATTGTTAACCAAAAAATTTCTACCCTGTTACAAATTGAGCAAAACCAACCGTGCCTGAAAATAAGCAGAAGAACATTTTCGGCTAAAGGTATTGTTAGCTATGCACAGTTATACCACCCCGGAAATCGCTACCGTATTGGCGGCCATTTAGATTTTTGAGATTATTAAAACTGCTAAGGAAACACTATGGACCGCCACGACCCAACGCGCGTTATAAAATCACCAACAGGCACCAAACTAAATACTAAAAGTTGGCAAACTGAAGCTGCTCTGCGTATGTTAATGAACAATCTTGATCCTGAAGTAGCCGAGCACCCTCAAGACTTAGTTGTTTACGGAGGTATTGGCCGAGCGGCACGAAATTGGCAATGTTTTGACAAAATAGTAGAGGCATTAAAACGCCTTAACAATGACGAAACGCTTTTAGTACAAAGCGGCAAGCCAGTTGGTGTATTCCCCACACATGAAAACGCCCCGAGAGTACTTATAGCTAACTCTAACTTAGTTCCGCATTGGGCAACGTGGGAGCATTTTAACGAACTCGATAAACAGGGCTTGATGATGTATGGGCAAATGACAGCTGGGTCGTGGATTTATATTGGTTCCCAAGGGATTATTCAAGGCACTTATGAAACATTTGTGAGTATCGCTAAGGCCCACTTTAATGGTGATGCAAATGGACGCTGGGTGCTTACGGGTGGTCTAGGTGGTATGGGCGGAGCACAACCTTTAGCGGCCACTATGGCTGGGTTTTCAATGCTAGCGGTTGAAGTGGATGAAAGTCGTATCGACTTCAGATTGAAGACCGCTTACTTAGATAAGAAGGCAAATGACCTTGATCATGCGCTGGAATTATTATCACAAGCAAAGTTAGAGGGTAAGACAATTTCAGTAGGGCTTTTAGCTAATGCTGCCGATGTGTTCCCCGAATTACTAGCCAGAAATGTTATTCCTGATGTGGTGACAGACCAGACTAGTGCCCACGATCCTCTGAATGGCTACTTGCCATCTCACTGGACCTTAGAGCAAGCTGCAAGCACCAGAAAAGCCAACGAAGCTAGAGTTATTAAATATGCTAAACGGTCAATGGCAGTGCAGGTTTCAGCAATGCTAGGCTTCCAAAAAAGAGGCGCCGCAACGTTAGACTATGGTAATAATATTAGACAAATGGCGTTTGATGAAGGCATCAAAAATGCGTTCGATTTTCCTGGGTTTGTGCCCGCTTATATTCGTCCTTTATTTTGTCAAGGAATAGGTCCGTTTCGCTGGGTTGCATTGTCTGGTGATCCACAAGACATATATAAAACCGATGCAAAAGTGAAGGAGCTGATCCCCCACAACCCACATTTACACAACTGGCTAGATATGGCCAAAACCCGTATTCAATTTCAAGGACTACCGGCCCGCATTTGTTGGGTCGGTTTAGGTGAACGAGCAAAACTTGGGCTTGCGTTTAATCAAATGGTAAGGAATGGCGAGTTGTCTGCGCCTATTGTCATTGGGCGAGATCACCTCGATTCGGGGTCGGTAGCGTCACCCAATAGAGAAACCGAAAGTATGTTAGACGGGTCTGATGCTGTTTCTGACTGGCCGCTTTTAAATGCATTATTAAATACCGCAGGCGGAGCAACTTGGGTCAGTCTGCATCATGGGGGCGGAGTAGGCATGGGTTTTAGTCAGCATTCAGGGATGGTGATTGTATGCGATGGCACTGCAGATGCTGACGCACGAATTGCTCGAGTTCTTCATAACGATCCGGCAACCGGCGTAATGCGTCACGCAGACGCCGGTTACGAGATTGCCAAAAATTGCGCTCGAGATAAAAAGCTCGACCTACCTATGCTTGACGTCGATGGGGTGAATTAAATGAAAAATATAATAGTGCAACCCGGCGAACTCTCTCTTAATCATATGCGTGAGGTACATAGACGACATGTTCCCATTAGCCTCGATCAAAGCGCAGTTGCCAATATACACGCCGCTGAGCAAACGGTACTAGATGTTATTCGCGAAGGCCGAACGGTGTATGGCATTAACACGGGTTTTGGCTTACTCGCAAATACCAAAATAGAAGTGGAGGAGTTGGAGTTATTGCAACGCAGCATCGTATTGTCTCATGCCGCTGGCATTGGTAAATTTATGAGTGCAGATACCGTTCGTTTGATGTTGCTACTCAAAATTAATTCATTAGCAAGAGGCTACTCAGGCATTCGTTTGTTGGTGATAGAAGCACTTATCGCATTATATAATCATCAGGTATATCCTGCTATTCCTGAAAAGGGGTCTGTTGGAGCATCAGGAGACCTCGCGCCTCTTGCTCATATGAGTGCGGTGCTGCTAGGCGAAGGTGAGGTTATTTATCAAGGCAATCGTATTAGTGCAGAGCAAGGACTGATTATTGCTGGATTGAAAAAAATTGCACTTGCGCCAAAAGAAGGCTTAGCACTTCTAAATGGCACACAAGCTTCTACCGCCTTTACTTTACAAGGCTTGTTTTATGCAGAAAACTCGATACACAGCGCCATAGCGATAGGTGCGCTAAGCGTAGACGCCGCATTAGGTTCGCGTGTGCCGTTTGATGATCGTATTCACGCTGCGCGCGGACATAAAGCTCAGTCAGACGTTGCTAGCGCATTTCGAGAATTTCTAGATCAGTCGGAAATTGGCAATTCTCATGAAGGCTGTGCAAAAGTACAAGACCCCTATTCCTTGCGCTGCCAACCACAAGTAATGGGAGCTTGCTTGCAGCAAATTCGTTTTGCCGCGCAAACCTTGGTGACCGAAGCTAATGGTGTGTCAGACAATCCCTTAGTGTTTGCAGATTGCGGTGATATTTTATCGGGCGGCAACTTCCATGCTGAAGCCGTGGCAATGACCGCTGATATGCTAGCCATTGCACTGTCTGAAATAGGTGCCTTATCTGAACGCCGTATGGCCCTATTAATTGATGCGAATTTAAGTGGACTACCCGCATTTCTGGTAGACAACGGCGGCGTTAATTCTGGGTTTATGATCGCTCAAGTGACTAGCGCAGCCCTTGCTAGCGAGAACAAAACCTATGCACATCCGGCTTCAATTGACTCTATACCTACTTCTGCTAATCAAGAAGATCACGTGTCGATGGCAACTTTTGCTGGCAGGCGATTACGCGATATTTTCGATAATGTTGCGGGGATATTAGCGATTGAATGGCTAGCAGCATGCCAAGGCTTAGATTTCAGAAGACCCTTGGTAACCAGCCATAATTTAGAAGCGGTAAAGGCCTTGTTGCGCAGTAGAATTAGTTTTTACGACAAAGACAGATATTTTTCGCCCGATATTGAAGCGGCTAAACAACTGATTACGTCAAATGCTTTGTCTGATCTGACAGGTTTGGACCTACTATCACAACCGTAGTATTTAAGGGCGTTTTAGTAACATCAATTATTTCTTGATTGTCTGTAGCAAACTCTTCTAGTTGACTAGATAGCGCTTAGTTTTTGACATACATAAATACCAATTTGAATGTTCAAACTGGTATTTATATTGCTAAATCGTGAACGCATATTTAAAAAATACGCGTAATGCGCCTCTTTAAAATGGCCTAATAAAGGAAACACCAAATACATAGGCTTTCTCGCCATCGATGAAGTCGGCAGCAAATGTTGGTGCAATGCCAAAATTACCAATGTGGTATTCATAACTAGCACTCAAGCGATATAAATCTTCTGAATGAGGATGGTTACCGCCTATTTTTTCTTTACCGCCACCAAGTCCTAATCGGACATTTTTTAATGGGTGGTAAAACAACTGTGCGACTTTTATTCTGACTCCATCTCCATGATGCGCATCTACAACTTCTTCATAGACAAAACCACCACCCCAATATTTATTTAATTTATATTCATACTCAATACCGTAGGTAAATTCTGTCTTGCTGTCGGCGTTGGTATAGCCTATAAAAACACCTGGAAAGTGATGGGCATCATCTGCGCTAAGTACACAGTGAGAGGAGGCGAGCAAGCAGGCCGATAATAATAGCGCCGAGTGAGTTTTCATGTTGGATCCTGTCAGTAAATTTGTGCTATTAGCCCCTAATCAGTTTTTTACGAGCATTAGCGCAGTATTATTCTATAGCACCTTGGTTATCGGTAAATTCTGCTTTAACTAAAGTGGTTGATGTAATTGATCTAACACTAGACCATCGCACAAGATATTTTGCACCTAAGGACCTTGTTGCAAGTAAACGAGTTTTATAATGTAGCAATTCTGTTATCACATTCGTTTTATTACCGTGGCTGCTGTGTTGCAGTGCTTTGGTATTATTTTTTATATTTACCTTAAAAGTTCCAAAGTATTCAATATCAAGATGTGCTTGCAAGCTTAAGGGGTAATGTGGGCTAGTAAGTGTTGACTCGGCATAACTTGCGCAATGTCTTAATCAAATACATTTTGGGTAATATGCGCGCTGCGCTGTTCAGTAATATCAGAAGTATTACTGCTTTGTGTTCCATAGCAAGTAAACGCTGCGTGAATAATAACGAGACTTTGTTTTTAAATGCTAAGGGCTTTGTTGATTTGTAGGTTTGCAGTTAAGACCGAAGCAATTTAGTGTTATTACTTAATATGGCAAAAAGCCGACATAATATGCCGGCTTTCAATAAACATTATGGATTAACGCTTACGCATAGCGAATAAACTAATAAGACCAAGGCCAAGTATCGCTATTGCTGTTGGTTCTGGGACTTTAGCAACAGTCACGTTATCGATTGCCCACCCATCATTGCGTCCATTATTTTCGAATATTAACGATGCACCTAATAATGCTTCACTTGAAAATAAACTGATATAGGCAATGTTACCATTAGACAACGGGTTTGCTAATTTAAGCACATCAACTAGTGCATTTGTACCGTCTAAAAAGTTGAGTTGTAATTGAGCGTTACTGTCGTTAGCGTCAACTATAAAGAACCCTAAGCTATCGAAAGATGCGCCAATGCCTGAGAAATTCCAACTAACTTCGGTCGCATCGTTACTGTCTAACCAAAAGTCGGTTACGAGTCGGTCGCCGTCAACGCCATCGGTTTGTCTTCCAAATTCGCCGGTATCGCTACTTTCAATCATCAAATTGTGTGGGTTTTCAGCAGTAGGGGCAGCTATATCGCCGTCGCCAGATGCTATTGTGAATGTTCCAACTCTTGTATTATATGACGTTGCAGAATCAATCCAGCTCAGACCGTCATTTCCCGTGTCTTGGCCGACAAAACTCGCCAGGCCAAGGTTGGAAGCTGTATTAAAGTCTTCTGTAATAAAACTAAAAGACCCTTCCAAAAAAGCATGATGTGCATTAGTTGCATTGTCAGCCCCATACGCGATCTTAGTCTTTATTATTGCTGCTTGTGCAACGCCCATAGCCATTGTGACGACGATAAGCCCTGCAGCCAATTTTTTGGTAATTACCATTTTAATTATCCTCTTTATGAATCAGTTAATAGGGATTCAAACTAAATACGATATACAACTTTTGATTTTTCATTTCCTACAAGATGGTATTTGCATTAATTAGGCCAAGTTTTAATAATCCATATTTTAAAGGGCTGAAGGGGCTATTGTTTTTGTTTCATTACCGGTGGTGTAAAAAAAGGTGACACAATGAACATGAAAAAAGCCATATTCATTTCCTTATGTTAAGTAGTGTTAAGGTGGATAAGATTAGGCAAAGACATTTTTGTGTTCAAACTATGTAAACTGAGGTTTATATTCAGACGAGAAGTTTACAACGACAGTAGTGTAAAGCGGTGTGGCAGAAAACAAAAAAAGTCGCACTTTTTAAAGTGCGACTTTTTCGTGAGCTGCAAAACACAGCATAATTGGTACCGAAGGCCGGACTTGAACCGGCACGCTTTTAAGGGCGCGGGATTTTGAATCCCGTGTGTCTACCAATTTCACCACTCCGGCATCGAAAGTTTTCTGGTATTGGTGCTCCTCTTCCAAGGAGGCCGTGCATTATAGTCATATTGTTTATGGTATCAAGTCTTATTTACGCGATTTGATATATAAATGCACCGCTTAGTAATTATTCCGTCCTATATAACTCGAACGGTGATAATATATTACAACTAACCTACTACTATTTTTTTACCACTATGACTACGACAGATTTACAAAGAGCTGGATTTTTCAGACGCCTTGCTGCAATGTTGTATGACGCCTTAATAGCGCTTGCTGTGGGTATGCTAGCGGCGCTTATTATAATTGCGTTTTTAACATTACTATTAGAAAGCGGAATACTCTCTAAGCAAGGTTATGAACATGTAAGTGTGCTTATTCAATCCTCATTTTATTATTCATTGATAATTCAGGTGTGGGTAGTTCTATGGGTTGTTGGTTTCTTTTTATGGTTTTGGAAAAACGGTGGTCAAACTCTAGGTATGCGTGCATGGCGATTACGTATTTACAGTTTGCATGAAGAAACTTCTATCGGCTATGCACGCTTGCTGTTAAGGCTTATTAGTTCGTTAGGTGGTTTGGGCACATTGTTGGTGCTTGTTGATATAAAGTCGAAACAGTCTTTGCAAGACCGGATAGCAGGTACCCAAATGTTGGTGTTAACAACAGACCAAAATCATCATAAAAATTGGTAGTTAGCTTAATTTTTGTATATATCGCAACTTTTATCGCCGCAGTAAAAATAGTGCCACGCCGGTAAATAACAAGCTGGGGAGAAGCGCTCCTATCACCGGAGGTAACTGAAAAACCAATGCCACTTGGCCAAACATCTCGTTGCTCACAAAAAATCCAAACCCAGCCAAAATCCCCATGCCTGTTCTAGCGCCCATGGTGACAGAGCGTAAAGGTCCAAATATAAATGACATTGCCATCAACAACATAACTGCGACAGAGACCGGCTGCAGTATTTTACGCCATAAAGCCAGTTCATAACGCGCTGAGTCTTGTCCGTTATTGCGTAAGTAGTCTATGTATTCGTTTAATCCAACGATAGATAAGGCTTCTGGTTTAACCGCCACTATACCTAATTTGTCGGGGGTGATGGTACTTTCCCATAGGTAGCTTACCATTTGACTATTTTGAATACGTTGGGGCGTAAATACGACTTGTTTAACATCGGTTAACAACCAGTTTTCATTTGTAAAAGTAGCTTGTTTAGCACTAATAACTTGGACTAGACGCAAATTATCATTGAATTGATAGATATTCACTTTTTGCAGTGTATTTTGATTTAAAACTTGGCCAATACTCACAAAGTCGTTACCGTCTTTGGCCCATGTTATTGAATCTGACGACAGTAAACTGCCCCCGGACAGGGCTTGAGTTCTAATTTGTTTAGCTTTTGTCTCACTCACCGGTGTTACAAACTCGCTCAGCGCCATTACGGCAATAATAATCACAACTATAGACTTCATCGCACTAAGGGTGATTTTTGTACGCGACAGTCCAGCTGCTTGCATAACTATCAGTTCGCTACTTTGTGCTAATAATCCCATACCAATTAGGGCACCTAGTAAGGTTGCCATGGGTAAAAACAATTCAACTTCGCGCGGCAAACTTAACAATACATAAAGTCCCGCAATAGTCATATCGTAGTCGCCTTCGCCAACTCGGCGCAATTGCTCAACAAATTTGATCAATGCGCTCAAACCAATAAGAACAGAAAGCGTTACGGCAATAGAGCTAAATAATGTGCGCGCTATATATAAATCGATGAGTTTAAACATGCTATGTATCTGCCTTCTTTTTGCCTAAAAATAATTGGCGAATAAAGGCGCCTGTTTTACGCTCTCTAGCAATGAGGCCCGTGCCTACCATCAACATTAATAAATGCACCCACCATAGTCCAATATAACTGGGCAGTTTGCCATCTTCCATAACTCTTCTGCTAGCCAGTAGCAATAAAAAATAGCCTAAATACAATAAAAGAGCAGGAAGCATTTTACCAAAACGACCTTGGCGGGGATCTACCGCACTTAAAGGTACCGCTATTAACACAAGAAAAGGCAACGATAGCGGAATTGCTAGGCGCCATTGGAATTCTGCTTTTGCTTCAATAGTGTCGATTTTCCATAGCGCTAATGTTGGAATAGCCACCATTTTGCGTCTTTCTTCTTGCGCATCGGGTTGTTCTATCGTTACGGCATATTCATCAAAGTGTACAATTTGATAATCGTTGGAAACAGTTGTTCCTTCGTATTGCACGCCTTTTTCTAATACCAGTTGTTGGCCTCCAGCAGGACCTTGTTGAATACGACCGCTTTGTGAATAAATTAGATGTATGTCGTTATCGTTAAGGCTAGGCTGTGCTAAAAAGACTTTGCGTAAGCTTTGGTTTTCAGTGTCAATATCGTGCACAAAAATTACTGCGTTGTCTTCACCGGTTTGTTGGAATCTCCCCGGAATAATTGCGGCTAGGCCTGATTTGTTTGCCGCTTCTTCTTGTAGTTGATATTCTTTTTCCAATGCCAGCGGTGCTAAGTATAAGGTAACCACACCCGTTGCTATGGCCACTAAGAAGGCTACGAATAAGGTCACTCGTACAATATACCATTCGCTTACGCCACAGGCGCGTAGCACTGTCATTTCGCTGTCGACATATAAGCGGCCATGGGCAAGCATCACTCCCAAAAACAAGCTCAGTGGCAACACCAAAGATGCAAGTACTGGGCTATATAGAGTTATAAACCCAAGGACTAAATCGGCAGGTACGTTGCCGTCGGTTGCGTCTCCTAATATACGCACAAAGCGCAGGGTAATAAAAATCGACATTAGTATGAAAAACACAGCTAATTGTGATTTGAAGGTTTCGCGCAGCAAGTATCGAAAAATTAACATGTATGATAGAAGTCTTTTTCACTAAAATAGCGGTTTTTGATGAAAATCTGGTGTTATTTAAGTAAACTTTGTACTTATAGTAGTTTTGTATAAAACTCAGAATCTTTTTTGCCAGTTTAACACAAACCTTTTTAGCAAAAATAAAAAGTTAGCGTTTCTTGTGCAACATCACCATTTACCTGTTTTTAATAGGTTTACGGCAGTTATACTTGAAATAATAGACACTGTAAAAGGCTTGTTGGCATAACAATTATAATCCCAAGGGGACAATATGGAATTTGGCGTAAAAAGCGGCAGCCCAGAAAAACAAAGAAGTGCATGTATAGTAGTGGGTGTATTTGAGCCTAGAAGGTTGACTAGCGTTGCTGAGCAGCTTGATCAAATAAGCGAAGGTTATATTAGCAACTTGATTCGTCGCGGCGATTTAGAAGGCAAGGCCGGGCAAATGCTGCTTCTTCATCATGTACCAAACGTACTGAGTGAACGTGTGCTATTAGTGGGTTGCGGTAAAGAGCGTGAACTCAATGAACGCCAATACAAGCAGATAGTGGCAAAAACAATTAAAACACTCAACGAAACAGGCTCAATGGAAGCGGTTAGTTTTTTGACCGAACTGCATGTAAAAGGGCGTGATATTTATTGGAAGGTTCGCCAAGCAGTAGAAGCTGCAAACGATTCGGTATATAGCTTTTTGCAATTAAAAACCAAAAAAGGTGAGCCTCGCCGTCCATTGCGTAAAATGGTGTTTAACGTGCCTACCCGCAAAGACCTGCAATTGGCTGAGCGTGCAATTGAGCATGCAACAGCGGTGAGTAAAGGTGTAAAAATTGCTAAAGATGTTAGCAATATGCCACCAAACATATGTAATCCTAAATATCTAAACGAGCAATCAGCACAGCTAGTTAGCAATTACGCTAGTTTATCAATGGAAACCATTGATGAAGCCGCTATGGAAAAACTTGGTATGCATACATACTTAGCGGTAGGTAGAGGGTCGATTAACGAATCGATAATGTCTATTATTCATCATAAAGGTGGCGCTGAAGGTGATAAACCTTATGTTTTAGTTGGCAAAGGTTTAACTTTTGACAGCGGAGGTATCTCAATTAAAGGCGCTGAAGCCATGGATGAAATGAAATATGACATGTGCGGCGCGTCATCGGTATTAGGTGTTATGCATACCGTTGCTGAGCTGAACTTACCCATTAATATTATTGGTGTTATTGCCGGTTGCGAAAATATGCCTGATGCAAATGCGTATAGACCGGGCGATATACTTACCACTATGTCGGGGCAAACGGTAGAAGTCTTAAATACCGATGCAGAAGGACGACTTGTGTTATGCGATGCGCTCACTTATGTAGAACGCTTTGATCCAGAGTTGGTCATTGATATTGCAACTTTAACCGGTGCATGTGTTATTGCGCTTGGAAAACATGCAACGGCGGTGTTAACACAGCACAACCCACTTGCTCACGAAATTTTAAATGCTTCTGAGCAAAGCAGTGACAAAGCATGGCGGTTGCCGTTGTGGGACGAATATCAGGACCAAATTGAAAGTCCGTTTGCCGATATGACGAATTTAGGCGGAAGGCCCGCAGGCACTATTACCGCAGCTTGTTTCTTATCTCGATTTACGCGCAAATATACATGGGCGCATTTAGATATTGCCGGCACTGCATGGGTGGGTGGCGCAAACAAAGGTGCAACGGGTCGTCCTGTGCCTATGCTGTCGCAATTTTTAATGAATAAAGCCAATATTGCGACTGACGAGTAGAACTATTTTTTATATGCAAGAGCAATTAATACAACATAAGCGAATGAATCTTAAATGGCTTTAGTCACTTTTTATGCAATAACCCAAGTAACCGTAAGTGTTGGCGCTGAGAAAGGCGCCTATAATAGCGTTGTTGATACAACTGCCGAAATTGCCAATGAGCCAGAGCTCGCAACCGAGTTGGCGATGGCAGCCGATTTGTTGATTAATTATGTTGCTACCCGCAAAAAAGTTACTGTTCTATGTGCCACTCAAACGCAAGCTGAATCGTTTGATGACCTAATTTGGCAATTTCCTGCCAATAAGTTTATACCTCATAATTTATACGGGGAAGGTCCGGACATGGGCACTCCTGTTGAGATTATTTGGCACTCTGCGTTTTTAAGTATGACTAAACTAAGAAACACGGCAGTGGTAATTAATTTATCGCAGCAGTACATAGAAAACACAAACAATATAAATCACATTATTGATTTTGTACCTGTTAATGAAAACGACAAAGTGCAAGCGCGAGAGCGTTATAAACGATATAAGCAAGCGGGCCTCAGGCTAGAATATAAGAGCGCCTGAAGATAAACAGCTAGAATACTAAGTAGCTTATTACGATTAAGCCTCATTTTTGATTGAACATATTTGAAAGAGTACATTGATGGAAAAAACATTTAACCCGCATAAGATAGAGCAAGCCTGTTACCAACATTGGGAAGCACAAGGCTTGTTCGCCCCTAGTGGCCAAGGCGATCCTTACTGTATTTTATTGCCACCTCCCAATGTTACTGGAAATTTACATATGGGGCATGCGTTTCAGCACACCATAATGGATGCGCTTACCCGTTATCATAGAATGAAGGGCGATAATACTTTATGGCAAGTGGGCACAGACCACGCAGGTATAGCCACTCAAATGGTGGTTGAACGTCAGCTTAATGCAAATGGTCAAACCCGTCACGATTTAGGGCGTGAAAAATTTATTGAACGAGTTTGGGATTGGAAAGAAGAGTCGGGCGGTAATATTACCCAGCAAATGCGCCGACTTGGCACATCGCCAGATTGGTCACGAGAAGTATTCACCATGGACGATAGTTTGTCTGCGGCGGTTCAAGAAGTATTCATCACCTTGTATGATGAAGGACTCATTTATCGCGGTAAGCGCTTAGTTAACTGGGACCCTTCATTATTAACCGCAGTGTCAGACTTAGAAGTTATTAGTGAAGAAGAAGATGGCTCTATGTGGCACATGCGCTATGAACTAACTGACGGTAGCGGCAGCATAGTGGTGGCGACTACACGGCCAGAAACGATGCTTGGAGATGCGGCCGTTGCGGTCCACCCCGATGATGAGCGTTATCAAGCATTAATAGGTAAAACCATTATTTTGCCTATTACCCTAAGAGAAATTCCTATTATTGCCGACGACTACGTCGATCCAGAATTTGGTACGGGCTGCGTGAAAATCACGCCAGCTCACGACTTTAATGATTACGATATGGGCAAACGTCATAACTTGCCAATTATCAATATTCTAACTGACGATGCAAAAATTAACGACCAAGCACCACAAGCTTATGTTGGCTTAGACCGTTTTGATGCCCGTAAGAAAATTGTAGACGACTTAACTGAACAAGGCCTGTTAGTTGAGGTTAAACCGCATAAATTAAAAGTCCCCCGTGGCGATCGTTCTGGTGTGGTGATTGAACCCTACCTTACAGACCAATGGTATGTTGCGGTTGAATCTCTTGCAAAACCAGCCATTGCGGTGGTTGAATCTGGAGAAATAAAATTTATTCCTGAAAACTGGAACAAAACTTACTATCAATGGATGAACAATATTCAAGACTGGTGTATTTCTCGTCAACTATGGTGGGGACATCGCATACCGGCTTGGTTTGATGAGCAAGGTAAGATTTATGTAGGTAAAAACGAACAAGACGTTCGCGCTAAACATAAACTAAGTGATGCCGTCTCTTTAAGACAAGACGACGATGTACTTGATACATGGTTTTCATCTGCTTTATGGCCTTTTGCCACTATGGGATGGCCTAACAAAACACCAGAATTAGAAACATTTGTGCCCAGCTCGGTGTTGGTAACAGGCTTTGACATTATCTTTTTTTGGGTTGCCAGAATGGTTATGATGACCAAAAAATTTACAGGTAAAATACCGTTTAAAGAAATCTATATTACCGGCCTTATTCGAGATGAAAACGGCGATAAAATGTCAAAATCAAAAGGTAACGTGCTTGACCCCATCGATTTAATAGACGGGATTGAGTTAGAACCATTAGTTCAAAAGCGTACCAGTGGGATGATGAATCCAAAAGATGCTAAGAAAATAGAAAAAGCCACGCGTAAGCAATTCGCCGACGGAATTGATGCCTACGGTACAGATGCACTTAGATTTACCTTTACCTCTATGGCCTCTACCAGCCGAGATATTAATTTTGATATGGGCAGGGTAGAAGGTTATCGAAACTTTTGTAATAAAATTTGGAATGCTACACGTTTTGTATTAATGAACACAGAAGAGTTTGATACCGGTAATAGCGGCGGCGAACTTAAATTAAGTGTGTTTGATGAATGGATTTGGTCAAGCTTCCAAGATACTTTGCAAAGCGTTGAAAGCGCCATTGGGCAATACCGGTTCGATATTGCTTCACAAAACTTATATGAGTTCACATGGAATCAGTTTTGCGATTGGTATTTAGAACTTTCTAAAGCGGTACTAAATTCAAGCACTAGTACGCAAGCCGAAAAACGTGGGACTCGGCATACACTGATTAATGTACTAGAACATTTAATGCGTGTATTACACCCAATAATGCCTTTTATTACCGATGAAATATGGCAAAAAATTAAGCCGCTTTCGGACAATACTAGCGAAGTCAAAAGTATTATGTCTGATGTATTTCCGGTGGTTGATTTAACGCGCAAAAACTTACAATCTGAAGCTGATATAGAGTGGGTAAAAGCATTTGTAGTGGGTATCAGAAATATACGCGGTGAAATGGATATAGCGCCTTCTAAAAAATTGCCTGTATTTCTTAATAATACAAGCAACAAAGACAAAACACGCTTAAGTGACAGCCTTGAGTATCTAACCTTGTTAGCTAAACTAGAGTCTATCGAAATTATAGTACCGGGAACAACTCCTCCAGCATCTGCCACTGCATTTGTAGGGGAAATGGAGATAATGATACCCATGGCCGGACTTATCGACAAGAATGCCGAATTAGTTCGTCTAAGCAAAGCAGCCGATAAATTACAAGGTGAAGTGAAGCGCACCCAAGGTAAATTAGGCAATGAAAACTTTGTTAGCAAAGCTCCTGTGGTTGTGATTGACAAAGAAAAAGCGAAGTTGGCTGATGCTCAAATGCAGCTTCAGAAAATTGAAGAGCAAGTAGAAGCCATAAACGCGCTGTAATTATGAAATCCAATCACCAATTAGATAAAACTCATAGCGTTGCTTGTTCACGTAGTCTAAGGTTTACGTGAGTTTGAAACGCGCTGGCTGCGCTAGACGTATGTTTTCCTTTGGGCAGTACCCAATACCAGCTGTTTGGAATAGGAAAGTCTTCTACAGCTAATTCAATTAAATTACCCGGTGCCATATGGTTTAGGGCATGACGACTTACAATTGCAATACCTAAACCTGCCATTACCGATTCTTTAATTGCTTCGTTGCTGGCGATGGTAATCGGATTTTGCATTCTTAGCTTATTATCTCTAAAGAATGCTTCAATCGCAAAGCGGGTGCCAGAGCCGTTTTCGCGCATAAGCAGTCGTTCATTATGCAGCTCATTCCATTTGATGTTGCGCTTGTCTTTTAATTTATGGTCTTGTTTAGCAATAACTACAAGCGGGTTTTGCGTTAAAAAGTCGGCTTTAATCTCCAGCTCTCGCGGAGGGTTACTAAATACATATAAATCGTCTAAATTTTGCTTGAGCCGCTGGATAATTTCGGCTCTATTTCCAATTTGAAATTCAGGTTCAATATTCGGATGTTGCTGGCAAAACTCACCTAACCAATGAGGTATTAAATACTTCGCCGTTGTTACCACGCTTATGCGTAAATGCCCTACAGATAAACCAGCACGCATAGCCAAGCGAGCTTCTAAATTGTCCATAACGGCAAACAGTTCTCGCGTGGCATTAAGTACTTCTTGACCTGTATCAGTTATATATAGCTTCTTGGAAACAAGTTCGAATAACTTGCACTCCAGTGAAGCTGCAAGTTTTGCAATTTGCGTAGACACTGTTGGTTGGGCTAAATGCAGCGCCTTAGCTGCCAAGGTTACGCTAGCATGCTCCGCCACTGCCATAAATATTTCTAATTGGCGAAAGGTGGTTTGTCTAGTATGTAGTCGACGAGTCCAGCTCATGTATTTGCTTTTATAGATGTTAGATTGTGCATAAATCTATTATTACAAATATATTATATCATTACAATGCTGCATCGAAGCAATTTCCACGTGGTTATCAATATGTTTTCACCCTTGGTAAATTGCACTGTTTGGTTATGTAGTCCCTTTTTTTACTAGGGTATTTTATTAAATATGGAGTTGTTATGACGAGTAAACCTGTTCCTATTACTGTGGCTTATGGCGATGGTATTGGCCCCGAAATTATGCAAGCAACGCTAAAAATACTAGATGCGGCCGGCGCAAGTATTGCCCCTGAAACCATTGATATTGGTGAGAAAGTCTACTTAACTGGTCAAAAAAATGGTATTGAAGCCAGTTCGTGGGAGTCGTTGCGCAGGACCCAAGTGTTTTTAAAAGCTCCTATTACTACGCCTCAGGGTGGCGGCTATAAAAGTTTAAATGTAAGTATGCGCAAAGCCTTAGGCCTTTATGCAAATGTTCGCCCATGTATTGCTTATGCACCGTTTGTGACAACTAAACATCCCAAGATGAATTTGGTTATTGTGCGCGAGAATGAAGAAGACTTATATGCGGGTATAGAGCATCGTCAAACCGAAGAAGTATTTCAGTGTTTGAAGCTAATCACCCGTCCGGGCTGCGAACGTATTGTGCGTTATGCTTTTGAATATGCAAAACAGCAAAATCGTAAACGCGTAACGTGCTTCGTCAAAGATAATATAATGAAGCTTACCGACGGTTTGTTCCATCAAGTATTTAAGGACATTGGGGCCGAGTATCCCGATATTCAGCACGACTCTATGATAGTAGATATTGGTGCGGCAAGGGTTGCCGACACGCCCGAAGATTTTGACGTGCTAGTAATGCCTAATTTGTATGGTGACATTATTTCTGATATTGCAGCCCAAATTGCGGGTTCGGTTGGCATGGCTGGTTCTGCTAATATAGGCGACCAATGTGCAATGTTTGAGGCTATTCATGGTTCAGCCCCCGATATTGCCGGGCGTAATATTGCAAACCCTTCAGCGCTTTTACATGGTGCTATACAAATGCTTGTGCATATTGGGCAAAACGATGTGGCAGAAAAAATTCATCATGCATGGCTCGTAACCTTAGAAAAAGGGTTACATACCGCCGATGTATATCGTGAAGGTAATAGCGTAAGGTTGATGGGAACGAGTGAGTTCGCAGATGAAATTATAGCCACACTAGGACAATCACCCAAGCACCTAAGCGCGCCCTCATATGCTAACAGCAAACCGCTTGTTTTGCCTCCAGTTAGTCATAAAGAGCCGTGTAAAAAAGAGTTGGTAGGAATTGATGTTTTCTTGCAGTGGCAAAAAGGAGAGCCCACATTACTAGGCGAAAGTTTAAAGACATTTGGTAGTAACGATTTAGTCTTAGAGCTAATAACTAATCGGGGCGTTAAAGTATGGCCCGAAGGCTTTCCTGAAACATATTGTGTAGATCACTGGCGCTGCCGTTTTATGTCGCCTAATAAGCATCTCAGTTTTAGTGAAGTGTTGGCATTACAAACTCGCTTGCACAAGGCGAAGTTTGATGTAGTAAAAACTGAGAATTTGTATGATTTTAATGGTGAGCCTGGGTTTGCTGCTGTGCATGGTTAACCTAACAAATTGAGGGTGTACCGAGATAGGCGTTATTAGCGCACGTGTGCTACTACAGAAAAGCCTGCTCTAAGCAGGCTTTTTCATTTAATTGCGTTTGTTTTGTTTCCAGGTACCACCGTATCTATATGATGGCTGGGTTTTTACCTGCGATTGACAGGTAGAACACATAAAAACCCATGGGTCTTGCAGTTGAACTTTTATCCGATACAGTACAGGCTCACTTTTTAGGCAGCTATCACAGTGTTTTAGTTGGCGCTTTCTTTGCAGCTTTCCCATAAAGTTTTTTTATCCAAATCTTTTGAATGCTATACATCGGCAAAGCTGTTTTAAGGCACATTGCGTATTTGACAATCCTAAAGGAGGCAATGCAACTTTTTAATGGCTTAATTGTTACCGTTATTGCGAGTTTGAAACAACGTCAGATTTATGTGTCGTTAGGTTACGCAACCAATGCCTTTCTCTCATTCGAAAAACAAACAAAACTGACTTTACAATTTCTTCTGAATAAGTAATTAATACCACCCAATAAATGGGTAAAGAAAAATAAAAAGCGGCCAAGAAGGTTAGTGGAATACCCACTATCCACATACCCGAAATATCAATAAACATGCAGTGTTTATTGTCACCTCCCGCGCGTAAAATACCCATTGAAGTTGTCATATTAAAGACCTTGATGCAGGTACCAAAAATAATTATTAAAAAAACATCATGGGCAACAGACAATGTTTCCTGATTCAGATTAGAAAAAGGCATGAATACCAAAGGTTCTAGACTCAACATCACCAAGGCCAAGAAAAAAGTTACGATGGGTGCACCAATAGCGAACCCACGTGCAACCGACCATGCATCATCGAATGCGTCTTGCCCAAGTCGCTGACCAACCATAATAGAACAGGCAGAAGCAAAACCAAAGAAGAAGGAAATGAGTAAACCCTCTAGCGGCGCCATTAAACTCATTACCGCTAGTTCTTGAGTACCCATACGGCCATATATGAGCTGGTATACAAATGTGCCTAGAGACCACACACCAAAGCTAAGCATAATGGGCCACACCAATTTTATTAAATGACCCCATTGTTCCTTATTATAAAATTGTTCGCAGTTACAATAACGAGGAAAAACCACATGCTTGGCTTTTGCTAAATAGAATACGATTAGCAGCGCATGAATTCCTCTGGCAATAAAGGTTGCCCACGCGGCGCCTACTACACCGAGGGCGTCTATACCTAAACCACCATTAATTAACCAATAATTAAGCACAATGTTGATAAGGATAGCAATACTGCCAAGCGCCATAGGAAGGCGGACTTGTCCGAAACCACGCAGGGCATTTTCAAAAACAATGACGACTACAATAAAGACTAAGCTTGGCATGGCAACCCACAAATATTCTTTGCCAGTTGTAATAATTGTTGGGTCGGTGGTACCTAAGCCAATCATAAGATCACCAAAGGCAAAGGTTAGTAAAACCAAAGGCAACATTACGGCAGCACCAATCACCAGCGTCTTTATAATAACAGGACTTATTTGTTCGCTCTTACCCGCACCATAATACTGTGCAGATAAGACGCCTACGCCAGCTGCAAGACCAGATAAAATGATTAATATTACAAACACGATGCGGTTACCTAGTCCTACCGACGCAACAGCTTCATCACCTAAATGACCCACCATCATAATATCGCTCATACCTAACATAGTTACTAAGATACTTTGTAGCGAAATAGGCCAGGCAAGGTTAAGGCTTTGTCGAAGTGTTGAAGAGCTGTTAGTTTGCATGTTGCTTAAAAATACTCCTTAAAGATTGCGTAATATTCATATATCGGCATTTTATAGGAAGCTGAACAAATAAACATCTTTATGAATATCATGTATGATGTCTGAAACTATCATTTTTGGATAAAAGCATGTGGCAAGATGTACTCGATATAGATCCCAGTTGCAAGGAAGATTCTTTCAACTTTGAATTGCTTCCGGGCAAGGGAAAGGCCTTCATTGCTTATGCTGGGGTATCATCTTTACAAACTAAATATAGAATTGGTAGAGCCGGTAAAGGCGAGGTTTTTGAGAATAATGAACACGACAGTATTTATGTCCATTACTTAATTTCAACCAAATCAGGTGGCGCAAAACTACATCTTGAAAATGGGCAACACACCGTTTCTCCTAGCACAATCATGCTGTTACCTGCAGGGACTCCCTTTTTGTATGAACTCAACGGCGATCATTGGGACATGTGTTGGCTGCTGCTTCATGACTGCCCAGAATATCAATTTATTCATCAGCTCGATGCTGGTATATGGAAAAGTGACAATGCGTCCTTAATCTATCAAATCATGTCTTTGCTCAGGGATGTTGACCATAGTGATGGTCACTATCAGCCAGACATTAAGCTTAGACTCATAGAAGTGTTGCTTTACCAGATTGAACAAACGCTGAAAAAAGCACCGGAACAAAATGCAAAACAGCAGCGTTTTCAAGCCTTGATTCGACGCGTTAATAAGCAGCTAAAACTACCTTGGAATGTTGCTGCGCTGGCTGCTGAAATGCACATGTCAGAGCCGCAATTTTACCGGCTATGTAAAAAAGAAACGGGCAAAACCCCAATGAAATTACTGACGCAAAGCCGAATGGATTACGCAGGCTATTTGCTTCGCTATACAAACTATAATTTAGAGCAAATTGCTGATACGGTCGGCTATGCTGACTGCGCAGGTTTTGCGCACCGATTTAAGCAACTCAATAAAGTAAGCCCTGGGCGCTGGCGAAATCGTAAAAATATTGTGTAGCTGTGCAGCTGTTGCTAATCATGGTTAAAATACCAATAGCTTACTGGCTTGTTGAATAGCGCAAGTACATAGTCTATTCTTCTTCTTTATTTATAAAATTAGTGAAAAATGAAGAAAATAAAAAATGAAGCTGCACTTTTGAAAAAAGCTATGTCGGTTGCCCAGAGCTATGCTAAAAAACGCGGGTACAATGAATTCTCCCCCAGCGACTCAGCAAAACAAAAAATTGAAAGTTTGTATCGACTTCTAGTGCATGACAAGTTGATAAGTCCTTTACCTGAAAATAAAGAAGATTTAGCCAGTTTAAAACATCGCTTGGTTATGTGGATTAGTAATCAGTTGCCCGCAGACCATGAACTACTAAAATAGCGAAAAGTAATTTAATATTAAAATTATCATGGAAGCGAATCTGTTAATTTTTACGGGGTAAATATTAGTTAGTGTTTTGAAACTTCTATTATTGCTCAATATTCAAACATACTTAAATATGCGAGTGAAAAACACAGTATTACAAACCATTATGGTACTGCACATTAGTTGATTGAGGCACCAAGTTGTTTAAGTTTGCATGCACGGTTTGATTGCCACAAATGAGTTGTTCAAACTGTTTGATTAGTTCTATTTTGTCAGGAGACTTTTTATTACCTGCGCCTATATTGGTTAAATCAATCATGAAGTTGTCAAACAAATGGGCTAGGTCGGTAATAATTTCCATATTCATAAATTGGTCTTGATTATAAATACTTGGGTAGCCGGCTTTTTGTTTGTCTATGGCAAATGATTCTCCTTTAAGGTTAGTGATGCTGGTGGATTTGTCACAAGACAGCATACAGCCATTGTCTATACGCGGCTTTTCACAGCCAACGCTTTGTTGGAAAAAACATTGGCGGCTTGTCATTAATAAAATGGGGTGATAAATGCTATACATCATCTTAAAGTTTTTAGGCCGTGCGATGGTTTGAATTTGCTGTTTATTAATTTCATTCGAAATGAACGCACCACTGCAGTTAAAGGTCTCTTGCATGGCTAATAATGCATAAGAATTTGTGGTGTTCAAAAACGGGCCCGCAATCCACTCAATGCCTAATTCAAACGCTCGATGCGCAATGCCGGTGTTGTTGGTAACAATGCGTGTAGGTTTTACTTGTTCCAAAATGTTTAAGGCAACATCAAAATCTTTACCTATTAATACCGGCGGGAACCACGGAATTAAGCGCGGGTTATTTTCCAAAAAATCAATATAGTGAGTGCAACCTCGTTTGTAGGCGTCTGGTAATTTGAAGTAAATGTCGGCGCTGGTAATATTAGCCAGATGCAAGTCGCTTTCGTCACAAATTAGCAGTGACAAACTAGGTACAGTAACGGCGTCTGTTTTTGGATGCTGGGTAAGCTTTGGCAGTATCACTTCTGGGAATACTTCTCTACCTTGGTTTAATGCAAATGCGAGTGCGTTTTTAAGCGCGCTTAGCGCTTTAAACGCTAAGCTTAGGTTTGGTGAAAGTCCTTCAACATCAATTGGAGTGAGTGTGTAGTGCGGGTTGTTAAAACTTTTAAAGCGTTTATCAAGGGCACTAGAATCGATATTAGATTTGTTGCTACTGACTAAGGATTGGTTTGACTGCACGATTATAGTTCGGGTGCTGCTGGGTGAACTGGGTAATAGCCCATCTTCTTCAACAGTAGCTGTAATTTGCAAGGGCGTATCAACTTCGCCACTAAAGCGCAAACTTAAGCGCATTTTTTCAATACTCAAATGTTTTATTTTTTCAAAAACATGGCTGTTAACGTTATCTCTTTCCTGCTGCAATGTTTGTTTGACATCGTGAATTTGCACAACGGAAATAGCATTGTTGGCGTCAATTGCTCGTTGGGTTGAATTATCACGTGGGTTTTCAATAAACATCGACTGGTTTAAGTCGCCACGTAAAAACGCATTGGTTAAATCACGATTAAACACTTTATAAAGCCGTTCGCCATCCTGCGTTAATTCACCGGTTTTTAAATAGCCATCTATTTGTTTACGGAAACTATCTACTACGGTATGCACGTAACTGGCGCCTTTAATACGCCCTTCAATTTTAAATGAATGCACACCGGCTTTAATTAATGCAGGCAGGTCGAAAAATGCCGAGTTGTCTTTAATATTGAGAGGAAAGTTATTACCTGTCGCTGTCGTTTCATACTCTTCTCGACATGCTTGGCTGCAGCGCCCGCGATTTCCTGAATTACCCACACTGGCTGAGCTTGAATAACATAATCCCGAGAATGCTACGCACAGAGATCCATGCACAAACACTTCAGTTAACATGTCGTGCTGGGTGCTTATGGCCGCCATTTCGGTAATTTCACGTAGGTTTAATTCTCTTGATAAATTAATCCGTGATGCGCCAAGTTGTTTAAGAAAAGGAATTTGTCCTATGTTGTGCGTAGTCATTTGGGTTGACGCATGAATATCTAGCGTTGGGAAATATTTTCTAATGAGGTAAAACATGCCAATGTCTTGCACAATTACGCCATCTAATGTGGTGTTTGCTAATTTACTTAACAACTTAGCCATTGTTTTAAATTCGCGTTCTAAAATAACGATATTTAAAGTCAAAAATATTTCACAATCATATTGATGGGCTAAACGAATAACGCCTATAAGCTCGTCATACGAGATATTTGAAGCACGGTTACGTGCATTAAAGCTATCTAAGCCACAGTAGACGGCGTCGGCACCCGCAATAATAGCGGCTTTAATGGCATCTATATCGCCACCTGGTGCTAATAACTCAATATTTGAATGCATCTTTATCACTTATCACTAATATTTTCATGAATATATTTTGGCGTGCATATTACCTGTATATGAAAGGTGTTTATAGCGTTAACGTGCCTAGATGATAGAATACTCGTGCTAGCATGCTATTTTCACATGAAATCAACCAATTATGGCTATTATTTAAATGACCTTACCCATTCTATATTCCCTTAGACATTGCCCCTTTGCTATGCGCGCCAGATTAGCAATATTCAAGTCGAAACAAGCGGTAGAACTGCGCGATGTTAAATTAACCAATAAACCCGCTGCTATGCTAATTGCTTCTGCAAAAGGTACGGTGCCAATTTTGGTAGTGTCACCAGTACAAATAATAGATGAAAGCTTGGATGTGATGCTATGGAGCCTTGAACAAAGTGACCCAGACAACTTATTGCTTGATGCTTCAATACGCCATGATTTACTTGCCTTTATTGCAATGTACGACCTTGAATTTAAAGCCTGCATAGAGCGTTATAAGGCTGCCAAACGTTATCATGAGCCAAACTTAGAGCAGTGCAGGCAAGCCTGTGAAGTGTACGTTAAAGACTTAGAACATAGATTAGGTAAGCATAGTTATGTTTGGGGCGAATATGAAAGCGTAGCCGACATCGCAATACTTCCGTTTATTCGCCAATTCGCCAAGGTTGAACGTTCATGGTACGTACAATCCTCTTATACAAACGTTAAACGGTGGCTTAATAAATATCTGCAAAGCGCCATGTTTAATAAAGTGATGGCGCTACATCCAATATGGGAAGAAGGCAGCGAGGTAGTTATATTTTGCGGTGATTAAATATCATCATCATACATTTCGTCATCAAATACATCTTCATCGTCTATAGCGTCGTCACCCACGTAGTATGTGCCCCAACCGTCGTAATGTACTTGGTGTTTCGCGGCAATTACTAATAATGCATCTATATCTTTATTAAAAGCTTCTACGTTTAACTTTTTTTCTACTACTGCATCGAAGCAAAAAACAGTGCCGCCATCGTCTAGCACTAGCTCTTCAGCATCGCTTACTTCAAAACCTGCTTTAAAAGCATCTACAGCCGCTTTTTCTAGTACGTCAAAGTCTTGGCTTGCCATGTGATGTTCAATAGTATGCTCTTGCGACACGTCTGTGCCATCATCGGTTAATGCTTGAATGGTTTCTTCATTAAATTCGTACCACTCTTGCGATTCATTACTCATTTTACTTTCCTAATTAGTTTAATTTACTTATTGCTCAGCAACTCTGCTTCTTCGCTTAATCTATTGAAAGCCCTGAGCATGAGCGCATGGAATTCATTAGCAAGTGCTTTTGCACTTTTCGAATCATCTAATATTACGGGGTCTAAAGACTCAATAATAACAATACCGTTATTCCAACGATTAAAATTAATTTTACCATTATCTAGATTGCTACATATGACCGGTACCACCGCTTTTTTTTCTGCTAATGCCAGCCTAAATGCACCTGTTTTAAATGGTAAAAGTCCTTTTCCTCTGCTGCGCGTTCCCTCAGGAAACATCCACACAGAAAGATTACGTTCGCGCATTTTATCACCAGTTAAACTCAAGGTGTCGCGCGCTTTACCAGAGTTCTTTCGGTCAATCATTATATTTCCCGATAACCAATAGATAAGCCCAAAAATGGGTATCCACTTTAAGCTTTTCTTACCTACGGTAACCACGCCTTTTCTAGCGCCATGACTTATGGTGATTAAATCATATGTATTTTGGTGATTGCCGATAAATACATAAGACTGGTTTACTGCCACTTTATTTGACCCTCTATACACTAGGGTCACACCAATAAGTTTGGCCATTGTTGAATAGTACTTACCGGCAACATAAACGCTATCGCGATGCATTGGGCGAAGAATGAAATAAATAATAAGGCCAAAATTCATCCCAATAAAGTAAATGAATATCACAATAAAACGTACAAAAGCAAGCACTAGCATTCCTCGAGTATCGACAAGCGAGCGATTATACCCGCAATGATAAAGATAAACACCTTAGCTTTAAATAAACCTTTAAATTGGCCGATAAACGTCTATTAGTTCATAAAAAATGAAGAAAATGGCTTTATTCACACCCGAAGAATTAGAACAAGATATTTTGCATGACCTTAAAGAAGAGATTTTTGAACTGTACGAAGCAAGTTTGCAAAACTTAGTGGAACTAGAGCTTGTGCCTGGTGACAATGAAATGCAACGCGCTCTTTTTCGTTCGGTGCACACTATTAAAGGAGATCTAGGCTTAGTGGGCTTTACACCTATGATAGAGGTGCTCCAATATTTAGAAGATATTCTAGATATGCTGCGCAAAAGTGAAATTAATTATTCCAATGCCTTGCATGATTTAGTCGTTAGACTGCTCGATAAAGTCACCAGTTTCGTAGAAGAATGTGTGGTTAATGGAAAAGCACAATATGACAAAGATGCCATTGATGCCACCAGTGCTATTATCAAAAGATTTGATGTTGACAAGCCTCAAGATCATGAGAGTTTGCTACGACAAGCTATTGCAGTAAACAGTGGTCCCGATACTGAAACCGTAAATGTAGAATCTAAAAAAGCTATTGAGATAGCAAAAACTGGCATCCCAAAGAACATATCGCCTGACAAACAAACCGACCTGCTGTTTTTTAGAGAGCTTATGAGACCTATTGAAAAACGTGCCGGGCTGCCAGAGGGCAGGGGAGATAAAATAGCGGCAATTGCACTTTATATAAATAGTTTGAGTGACCAAGCAATTGAAGAAGATCAACTTGCCGTTGCTTGCTACACCCACGATTTTGGCCTTGCCTTTATGCCTGAAGAAGTAGTAAAAAACAAGGATAAGCCAAGCACGATGGAACAGAATTTACTGCGTTCCCATGTTTATAAGAGCACCCGTTTGTTAGAACATCTGCCGGCATGGGATGGAGCGCGCAAAATTATTATGCATCATCATGAGATGAAAGATGGCAGTGGTTTTCCACTTGGTATTACCGGCGATAATATATGTGAAGGAGCTAAACTATTAGCCATTGTTGATGCTTACATAAACCTAACGCTGGCTACTAAAGATTGTACGCCAAAAATGACTGAAATTGAGGCTATCATTGCCATAAACAAGGAATATAAGCATGTGTTTAGTGCTAAATGGCTTCGCTTGTTTAATCAAGGAATGTCCGACTATCTTAATCAGTAATTACAAAGATGCGCTTAGTAACCGGCTGCAAAATCATGTCTGTATAGTAATGCTTCGCCGGCAATATAGTTAGCCGCATTTTTTTCAAACACAGAAAATACCTTTTGCGGATCAGATATGGCAGCTGTATGGCAACTTAGATATAGTTGGCAAGTACTGTAATATGGGTGGTTAGCTGGCAATGGTTCTTGTTCATA
Source organism: Glaciecola sp. (assembly GCA_047636735.1). Lineage (GTDB taxonomy): Bacteria > Pseudomonadota > Gammaproteobacteria > Enterobacterales > Alteromonadaceae > Glaciecola. The sequence continues at coordinate 32,745 of JBLIGC010000008.1, forward strand.
AACATCTAGTACAGCCGCTTGTAGCCTATGCGATTCAAGGGCGTTAATAATACTGGCTGGTGTATCTATTACACTGCCTCTGCCCGCATTAATAAATATGCTACCGGGTTTCATGTGCGCAAAAAACGCTTGATTGCACAGGCCTATTGTGGCTGATGTTTCCGGTAATAAATTACATACAAAATCGCAGTTTTCTAAAAATGCACCCAATTCATCATAGGTATATTGTGTTACATCAGGTGCCTGCTTTGTGCCTCTTGAAAGGCCATTTACCTTCATCCCAAAATCAGCAAGTCGGTTAGCTACTTGCATACCAATACTGCCTAATCCCATAATGCCAATTTCGTATTCAGACAATGTTTTGCAAGGCAGTTGTGACCATTGCTTATTTAATTTTAGCTGATTAAAATCTTCAATTCGGCGAGTGAAATACAGTAAGTAACTTAAAATATATTCGACCATTTGCAAGCCGAACACCCCTTTTACTCCGGTTAATATATAGTCTTTTTTGTCTACGGCTTGTAATTTATTATTTCCTGCCCAAGTAGACTGCAGCCACTTTAGTTGTGAGCAGCTTTTTATATATAATGACGCTAAGTCTGGCTCGGCTATTATCACATCTGCCACTGCTAATGATTCTTCATTTGGTACTTGAGAAGCGCTGTGCAAATAGAAGTGCGTTTGAAGATGTTTGTTTTGTTCGAATCTGGCTTTGTATACTTCCCAGTCGCGGCTAATAATCACTAATTTTTTCATAGAGTTCCGTTAGGGTTTATAGATAAGAAAAGGCTAATTAATAATACAATGAAAGTATAGGTAACGAACCAGGTTTATATGCCGATAATATTTAAGTGCACGGAATACTCTCATGGAACGTTTAGATTATCCGCACATACTATTAAAATTCGATACTAGAGGTGGTTTTATACATGTATGACTTTACGCTAACGGGCTTGTTTAATACGAATGTCGAGACGGTATACAATGCGTTTAACGACCCAACTGTTTTAGTTAAATGGTTTGCCCCTGGTAACTTAGTCGTTTCACAGTTTATATCCGATTTTGCTGAAGGTGGAAATTACCGAGCTGTTCTGCAAAGCCCCGATGGTTTTCAACAAACCGTCATTGGCACTTACCAAGAAATAGAGCACAACAATCATTTGAGTTTTACTTGGCGATGGGACGATACTAATGATATCACCAAGGTCAATGTATTATTTACCTCTATGCCTAATTTGAGTACCCGTGTAACCTTAACGCAGTCGGGGTTTCATCAAGAGCAAGAGATGACTCATCAACAATACAACTGGCTGGCTTGCTTAGAAAAGCTTTCACTGGCTACGTGGGATGCTAGCGCAAACAACCAACCTTTAGTTGCGTAGTGTACATAAGCGCTTAATCTAAAAAGCCGCTTGTTATAAAAAACACATGCCTCAAATAATCATCTAAGCTAAATAATGGCTTATTTTAAACACTAGCTCGCAGCAAATTCATTGTCTTTAGGGCTAGTTCATCACCAACATTATACGCTTGTGATTGCCGAGTAATTTCACTTTTTGCTCAGCAATTTGCATAAACTTATCTTTTTGCGAAGCCTCGATGGGGTCTGCCTTGGGCAGACTAACTGTTCTTGGATTTCTATGCACGCCATCCACCAAAAACTCATAGTGAAGATGGGCGCCCGTTACCATGCCGGTAGCACCTAAGTATCCAATAACCTGGCCTTGTTTAACGGTTTCGCCGAGTTTAACAGCGCGTTTGGAAAAATGAAGATATTTCGTTTGATATCGCTCACCATGCTGAAGAAATACATGGTGTCCGTTATATTTGTCATAACTAGAGCGAATAACTTTACCATTGCCGGCCGCTAATACAGGGGTGCCTACCCGAGCAACATAATCGACACCGCGATGAGGTTTAATGCGTTTTTGGACAGGATGAAAACGATTGGGATTAAAACTTGAACTTACATATTTGAAATTAATAGGGGCGCGTAAAAAACTTTTACGCATACTTCGGCCTTGCGGTGTGTAATATTGGCTATCGGAATACCTTATTGCTGTGAACGTTTCGCCTTGGTTAACAAACTCAGCCGCAGCAATGTCACCTACACCAATAAATTCGCCATCAACATAAAGCTCTTCAAATATCATATTGAAGCGGTCACCCGCTCTAATTTCTTGGGCAAAATCGATATCCCAACCAAAAATGCCCGCCAGTTCCATAATTTGCATATCAGTAAGGCCTGCCCCGGTGCCTGCATTCCAAAAGTTGCTTGTAATAACACCTTGCGAAAAATTAAGCACTTTTTCTATTTTTTTAGTTTCTATAGTGCTTACAAAGTTGTTTTTGTGCGCAGTTATTACAAGTGTTTCGATATTCGTTAATGCATACTTCAGATTAGCTAGGTGACCGGATTCATTTATGTGTAAGTAGAGTAAATCGCCGGGTTTTAAACGTGTCAGCGCTCGTGCATGCTTGCCAGCGCTGCTAACTTTATATGTTGCTTGAGGGCTCAAAGAAAATTGACTGAAAATCTTGGCTAAAGTGTCACCTTGTTTAACAGTATACAAAAGGTAATCGATAGCAACGTTGTTGTCCTGTAAAATACCTTCAAAGACAAACTTTGGCATAGTAATATCATACTTCACACCAAGTTCTAAGGTAACGGCGGGCGCAGTTCGAGAGGCTGCAACTTCTTCTACCGGCCAAATTATGATAACAATAAGCAATACGATTATGCTTAATAAGCTAATTCGATGTGCTTTTGGAAGATGTTTTATTGTATTGTTAATCATACACTCGTAAAATACTGTTAGTTAGAAAATTAGAATATACGGGTTTTAGTCAGTATTCCAGTGAAAAGGTTCAATTTATCCCATTGGTAGTTTATCGGCGGACAATTTTTATGCGCCAGCTTTACCGAAACCACGCTAAGATTCTTTAGTTAATTAAACGCTCTAGCAAACATTACTGGCTTAGTAAATTTGTTAATTTTGTATCAAATATAGGAAATAGAAATGGTAAGTTGGGAACCGGCTTTTGCTGAGATTAAACGTGGTGCAGACGAAATTCTGTTAGAACAAGAGCTTATTGAGCGTTTAAAAAAGGGCAAACCGCTGAAAATCAAAGCGGGGTTTGATCCTACCGCCCCCGATTTACATTTGGGCCACACCGTGATTATCAATAAATTGCGTACCTTTCAGCAAATGGGTCACGAAGTTATTTTTTTAATTGGTGACTTTACTGGACTTATTGGTGATCCAACGGGTAAAAATATTACGCGAAAACCCTTAACCGAAGCACAAATTCTTGATAACGCCAAAACCTATCAAGAACAGGTATTCAAAATCCTCGACCCTGATAAAACGACCATACGTTTTAACAGCGAATGGATGAATAAGCTTGGTGCTGCTGGCATGATTAAGTTAGCGGCCAGTCAAACTGTTGCGCGTATGCTAGAGCGTGACGATTTTAAAAAGCGCTATGCTAATGAGCAGCCTATTTCCATTCATGAGTTTTTATATCCACTTGTCCAAGGTTGGGATTCAGTTGCGCTAAAAGCTGATGTAGAACTTGGCGGCACCGACCAGCGGTTTAATTTGTTGATGGGCCGTGAACTGCAGAAATCTCAAGGACAAGCGCAACAAACTGTATTGATGATGCCACTTTTAGAAGGTTTAGACGGTGTGCAGAAAATGTCTAAATCATTAAATAACTATATAGGCATAACCGACGCACCAAACGATATGTTTGGTAAAATCATGTCTATTAGTGATGAGTTAATGTGGCGCTATTACGAACTACTTAGTTTCCGACCAATTGAAGAGATTGCCGCTATGAAAGCTTCGGTGGATGCAGGTAAAAATCCGCGTGATATAAAAGTAGAGCTTGCGCAAGAGTTGATTGCACGTTTTCATAATGAGGATGACGCCAAAACCGCCTTGCAAGATTTTATTCAACGATTTCAGAAAAATGCCATTCCAGATGACATGCCAAAAGTAAACGTATTCTTGCCTAGCGAAGGCATTATAATTGGTAACTTATTAAAAGAAGCTAATTTGGTAGGCTCAACTTCAGACGCAATGCGCATGATAAAGCAGGGGGCTGTGAAAATTGATGGTGAAAAAGTTAATGATACTCGCCTATTGCTGAAAGATAAGGGTGAGTCGGTGTATCAAGTAGGTAAACGCAAATTCGCGCGGGTTACCTTAGGCTAATTTCAGGGTAAACAGTTTTACATAAGCGCGCCATTTCAATAATGGCGCGTGGCGTGAATCGGTGTAAAGCGTCTGGATTAGCAACCGCTATATCACTATTTAATACTTGCTTATGTGGCGACCAAAACTGTTCACTATGTTTTTTGTCAACATTCATTCCGGCTATAAGAACCTCAGGCTGTTTGCGAATAATATCAGCCATTTGTAACTGTGGATAGGCACTTGGGCTGTTAGCATAAATATTAGTAATCCCGCACAAGCCCAATAAACTGTTTAACCATTTGTCGTTACCTAAGCCCACTAAGGGTTGTGTACTTAAATAATAAACGACGGATTTAGACAGGTCTTTATAATCTATAGACATAGCGGTTATCGATTCGTTTAGTTGCTTTACTATTGTCTTTGCTTCAAGTGAAGCGTCTATAGTGTCGCCAATGCTTATAATATCAGCTAATAAAGTGTCAACAGAATTAATACTAGATTCGTATACCGACATATTCAGCGCTTTTAACTTTTCAATATCAGCGTCTTTATTGCCGCCGCGCCACACCAGTATATGGGTGGGTTGTAATCGAATAATTTCAGCAATATTTGCGCCTTGATAACTGGCCACCGATCTTAATGTAGAAGCCGCTGCCGGAAAATCGCTGTAGTCGCTTACGGCAACTAATTGAGGGCCTTTACCAAGTGCATAAACAATTTCAGTTAAGTGTGGGCTAAGCGTAACAATCCGTAACTGCTTGGTTGGCTCAGTAATTGTTGTACGCGCGCTGGTGTGCCACGTAATAAGTAGGCTAAGCGTTAAAAAACAGCGTAAGCTAATCAATAAGAATGTATTTTTTAAAGGCCTAGTTAACTTTCGGGTAACCAAAATATAATCCATGTAACAAAAAGTAAGCTTACAATTAGATGACGATTTACTAAACTAATCAAGACTTTTACCGTGTCGAAAGTAGGTTGCGTGACAATTGCTTGGGTATTTTGTTGCGTAATAACCTTTTGCGCCTGTAATGATGGAGCAAAGCGTAGCCTTATGTATTTCGTGTCACCATACATGAGGGGCCCGCCTATATTGACGTTAAGCGCATGAGCAAGGCAAAGCAGTAAAAGGTTTTGATTATTGCGCACGAGTAATACTTGTGTAAGCATTTCCCAAAGCTGTTTTTCTTTAAAATAACCCGCCACTGCAGTAGGCGAGCTAACAATCACAAATGAAATGCTGAGCAACATACTAGGCACAATTTGAAAGATAAGCGTTAGCATATTTGCTAAACGACCAAACACCCTAAACTCTGTAAGTTTAACATTCCATGCTTGGTGTGCTTCATAGCATAACCTGTAGGCAAGCGCGGCAATTGGTCCAAGTAATAAATAACAAAAAATAGTCGTAAATTGCTGATGGTGATAGCGTACAAAAATTGATTCTACGCTAGCTTTTGTCAATCCCAAGGCAGACAAAGGCTGAGTGTTTCTTAAAAGCCTTTGTTGTAGAAGATCTTTTGAAAGCTGCTTTTTATTCATTTCAAGGGCATTTACGCCTTTACTGAATAAGTGCACATCTTCAGTGTATTGGATGAGTAGCCACAGCAATAAAGTATCGAAAAGCCATTGATAGCTGGCAAAATCGTGCATAAGGTAAGCAATTACTAATGTTGGAAGTACCAATATAAATAATGCCAGTGAACCTGAGATAACAAGCTGTTGGTGCGAATGTCCTTTTTTAATGACTTTTTTTGCCATTTGCTGGCAAACGAATTTAAAGAATCTGAGCGGGTCGATACTGGCGGATACCCGAATAAGCTTCTCAATAGTTAATGCAAGCCATACTATAAGTATTGCCTGCATGTTTTCAGAAATAGAGAACATCCTTATGTTTTCGAAAAGGCTATCCAACAGTTTTTGCTACCTTATTAGCTGCATTTATTGACAATATCTAGTACTAATCTTGCAGAGTTCTTCGCCGCGGTTTCTAAGTATGTCTCAAACGAGACGGTTGATGTTTTCCCCGCAATATCCGACAAGCTTCGAATAACCACAAAAGGTGTCTTCATTAAGTAACACACTTGAGCAATTGCAGCACCTTCCATTTCAACAGCCACCATGCTGGGGAAATTGGTTTTTATTTTATTAGCCGCGTTGTCGCTTCCTACAAAGCTATCGCCGCTGCAAACAAGACCAGCTTTTACTTTTATATCGGGTAAATTGGCAATTGCCTTTTGTGCAAGCACAACTAAATTTGCATCACTTTCGTAAAATTCGGGCATTTGTGGAACTTGGCCTAAAACATAACCAAAGTGAGTAACATCTACATCGTGATGTAATAACCGCGTTGCTATAACTACGTCGCCAATACTAAGTTCGGGGTCAAATCCGCCCGCTGAACCTGTATTAATGACCGCGTCTGGCGTAAAAGCCTGAATCAATAATGCGGTGGCAGCAGCCGATGCAACTTTGCCAATACCGCATTGCACTAAACAGACCCAGTTGTGACCGATATTGCCTGTAAATACGGTTAAATGCGCAATCTCTTGTGCCTCAAAGTTATCGATTTTCGCTTTTAGCAATGTAATTTCTTGTTCCATCGCACCAATAATGACAATTTTCATAATAAAGCCTTAGCAATTACACAGGGTGTGTTAAAAGACACTAGTGTAAGCGATTAAGCGCTAGGCTGCCACATTACGAGTAGGACTTAGAGGTCTGGTTGGGCGATTGTGTGCTTTTATGAGGCTTGGCTTTTCTTGTGCGCCAAAGGGTAATTTACCCTGACGTCTACGCAATGAAACTAATTTAGCTTCTATGCATTCACGTATATCAACAACGGTATAGCCGCCTTTTGCTTTTATGCGTACATGAGGGATAGAGGCTGTTTCAAGCGCACCGTTAACAAAAAAATCACGCTGAGTATTGTGTCCGTTTTGACCGCTTCCATAAACTAAATCAATTGCCATTACAGGGGTCATGTCGTTTTTGTTGCATAATACGAAGTCTACCTGCTTGGAGCCCGCTCTTAATAAAGCGCTTTTAGCAATTTTTTGGTTAGCATCTTTTCGGAGACTAAGAAGGTCAGAAAGGCGTACTCTGCTAATGACTCTGAACTCGCCAGCGACAGCGTTTTCTATAAGGCCTAAAAATTGACGCTCAGCGGCGGTAAACAATTGACGCTTGACTGAAAAAGGAAATTCTATTTGGTCATTATTAAATTTAATGGCGATAACAGCGATACAAATTAACACAGCCAATAATATGATTGCGATTTCCATAACTACTCCACTTCTAAAAATATATTATTTGATTTCTAGGTAGTGGTTAGCAAAGGTTGTGCCAATCATTTTTTAATATTGAGTATTGTGTACTATAATTAAGTAAGTAATTGATATTAATTAATAATCAGCTTTTTTTACTAAAATATCTACTTGTGTGCCTTGACCATCGCTTGAAATGATAAGGGTTGTGTTTTTATCGGTAGTTTGCATAAGGAAGCGGTCTTTGACTTGCTTCGTTGTACTAAAAGTGGGGTTGTGTTGCTGGTAAAACTCAATGACTTCGCTAGGAGGTTGTGGCACAAAGAAAATCATAGAAGCAGGCAATTCTGCGGCAAATACCTGACAAAGTTTGCCGTTGTTTGGCAATTTAATTTGGTAAAAGTAGTCTGGACAAGTTTGCGTGTCAGCAGCAAGGGAGTTTGATTCTGCTTTTATCAATGGAGCTTTCATAGAAGCCGCTACTGGAGCAGCGGTAGGTTCTATTAGAGACTCAGAGAATACTTCATCAGTTGGCCTTATCGAAGAGGGAGCTAGCGGCGCTTCAATTGCTTGTGTTGTGGGCGTAAGCTGTGAGTCGATAGCGTTGTCATTGGTAGCCGCGGTAACTGAAATAGATGCTATTAGGACCGCAGTGGCAAACATCTTTTTAGACGTTGATAAAGAATACATATTTGTCTCCATTGTATTTATAGGTAATTTACAACTCACCTTAAATACTTAAATCAAGATAATGTTGTTGCCCTTAGGGTTATCGGCAAATTTTAAACCCTCGTTAACGTAACTTAAGAATAGTTTTAAGTAGTTTTGCATGCAAGCTACGACACGAGGGTATTAAGTGTGCAATACATCAAGGGGGTATTATTTATGATACTTACTTTAACTCTAATTTATTTGTTTTTGCTAAGCTACGCAAGGTGAGGGGTAAGGTGGGGTAATATAGTACTCTATTTTATAGTGCTCGCCGGCTTTGACTTAACAAGGGGCAAAAAACCCACATTATGTGGGCTTAGATGTTGTACGTTATTTTGTCTAGGCAAATAGCTTTGTTAAACTATACATCTAAATAATCTAAAATACCTTCTGCAGCGCGGCGTCCTTCGTCAATTGCCGTTACGACAAGATCAGAGCCTCTGACCATGTCGCCACCAGAGAATATTTTAGGGTTACTGGTTTGGAACGGGAAGTGACCTTGAGAGGGCGCTCTTACCCGACCTTTTTCGTCTAACATAATGCCAAACTCGCCAAACCATGGCGCAGGACTAGGCTGGAAGCCAAACGCAATAATGACAGCGTCTGCTTCCATTACAAATTCTGAACCTGCAATTTCTACTGGGCTACGTCTGCCTGCGGCATCAGGAGCACCCATTTCAGTGCGTAGCATTCTTACACCAATTGCTTTGCCTGTTTCATCAACGGCAATATCAATAGGTTGAATGTTAAATTCAAAATTAACGCCCTCTTCACGCGCATTAACAACCTCACGACGTGAACCCGGCATACTTTGTTCGTCACGGCGATAAGCGCAGGTTACCGATGCTGCCGTTTGGCGGATAGATGTGCGAACACAGTCCATTGTGGTATCACCACCACCTAGAACGAGTACTTTTTTACCCTGCATATCAATATAGTCAGTTGGCGATTTCTCTAAGCCCATAACGCGTCTCGCTGTGGCGACTAAAAAGGGTAGGGCTTTGTGCACGCCAGGTGCATCTTCATGAGCAAAACCGCCCTGCATGGCTTTATATGTACCCATGCCTAAAAACACAGACTGGTATTCATCTAATAGGCTTTGAAAAGCAATGTCTTTGCCTATTTCAGTATTAAGTCTAAATTCAATGCCCATATCGGAGAATATTTGGCGACGAAGGGTAATTACTTCTTTTTCTAGTTTAAAAGAAGGAATGCCAAAGGTCAGTAAACCACCTATTTCTTCGTACTTGTCAAATACTACGGGTTTAACGCCGTTGCGGATTAATACATCTGCGCACGCTAATCCAGCTGGACCTGCTCCAATAATGGCTACTTTTTTGTCGGTCCACTGTACTTGTGACATGTCAGGGCGCCAGCCCATTTTAAATGCCGTATCGGTTATGTATTTTTCGATACTGCCAATAGTGACCGCGCCAAAATCGTCATTTAATGTGCACGCGCCTTCGCATAACCTGTCTTGTGGACAAACCCGCCCACAAACCTCCGGTAAACTATTGGTTTTATGAGAAAGCTCGGCCGCCTCTATTATTTTACCTTCGTTGGCTAAATCTAACCACTGCGGAATAAAGTTATGCACCGGGCATTTCCATTCGCAATAAGGGTTGCCGCAGTCTAAACAGCGGTCAGCTTGACCCGCTACCTGCGCAGAGGTCATAGGTTGGTAAATTTCACCAAACTCCTCTTTACGCATAATAATAGGCTTCTTGGGTGCATCAATACGCTCAACGTCAACAAATTGATATACATTCTTTGCCATGTGCTATTGCTCTCCTAATTTGTTGTGCATTTTATTGAGCCTGAACGCGCAATTCTGCGGTTGAACGACTTATATGACCTAATAAATTCTTAACGTCACTGGTTTTGGGTTTAACGAGTTGGAAATTCGCTAATTCATTCGCAAAGTTGGTTAGTAAATTGAGTGAATGCAAACTATCGGTGGCTTCATAGTGAGAATTTATTAATCCTCGTAAGTGTTCAGACAATATCACTTTGTCTCCAATAGACAGTACTTCCACTAAATCGTGATTGATTCGGCTTTCTATATCACCAAATTCATCATACAAATATGCAAATCCACCTGTCATACCTGCCCCGAAGTTAACGCCCACACTGCCCAGTATGGCAACAATACCACCTGTCATATATTCACAAGCGTTGTCTCCTGCGCCTTCAACAACTGCAATGGCACCTGAGTTCCTTACAGCGAAGCGCTCACCGGCTCGCCCTGCGGCGAATAATTTGCCGCCGGTGGCACCATATAAACAGGTATTACCCATTATCGCACTTGCGTGAGTGTCAAAAGTCACGTTACTTTGCGGCTTGATCACTAGGCGACCGCCGGCCATACCTTTACCAACATAATCATTAGCATCGCCAATTAAGGTCATTTCTAGACCACCAGCATTCCATACTCCGAAGCTTTGCCCAACTGTTCCTGTTAAGGTAATTTTTATGGGAGAATCATCCATGCCATTGTTGCCATACCGCTGTGCGATAAGACCACTTAGGGCTGCACCTACAGAGCGATCGGTGTTACGTACCTTGTAAGCTAAAGATTTTGGCTTTTTAGCCACCACCGCGCCCTCGCAGTCCGTTACGATGCGTTGATTTAGCTCGCCCTTATCAATAGGTTCATTGGTCACCTCAGAGCAGAATAACTGCGTATGAAAGCCTGCTAATGGTTTTTCAAGCAAAGGTGATAAATCAAGCTTGCTTTGCTTTGCAGTTTGACCTTCTAGTAGCTCGAGTAAATCAGTACGCCCCACTAAGTCTTGGAAATGTTGTATACCAATGCTCGCCATAATTTCACGAACTTCTTGAGCAACATACTTAAAGTAGTTCATAACCATTTCAGGCATGCCAATAAAATAGTTTTCGCGTAATTTGCGGTCTTGAGTTGCTACCCCTGTTGCACAATTGTTGAGGTGGCATATACGTAAGTATTTACAACCAAGAGCAACCATAGGGCCTGTACCAAAGCCAAAGCTTTCAGCACCTAACATACCCGCCTTTACTACATCTAGACCTGTTTTAAGACCGCCGTCGGTTTGCACGCGTACTTTGTGGCGTAAACCGTTTTCTACAAGTGCTTGCTGAGTTTCAGCAAGTCCTAACTCAAAAGGGCTGCCAGCATACTTCACCGAAGATAACGGACTTGCTCCGGTACCACCGTCGTAACCCGAAATGGTTATTAAATCAGCATAGGCTTTAGCAACACCTGTGGCAATAGTACCTACGCCGGGCTCAGAAACTAATTTAACCGAAATTAACGCATTGGGATTAATTTGTTTTAAATCGAAAATAAGCTGCGCTAAATCTTCAATCGAATAAATGTCATGGTGAGGCGGCGGCGATATAAGGGTAACTCCTGGCACTGAGTATCTCAGTTCAGCAATGTACTTGTTTACCTTGTCGCCCGGTAATTGACCGCCCTCTCCAGGTTTCGCGCCTTGTGCTACTTTAATTTGAATAACATTAGCGTTCATCAAGTAATGCGGTGTAACGCCAAAACGCCCAGAGGCCACTTGTTTAATTTTAGAGTTTTTTTCAGTGTTGAATCGTTTTGGATCCTCTCCGCCTTCACCCGAGTTTGATTGCCCGCCCAAACGGTTCATTGCAATCGCTAGTGCCTCATGGGCTTCAGGACTTAACGAACCCATAGACATTGCCGCGGTATCGAAGCGTGGGAATAACTGTTCTGCAGGCTCTACATCATTAATGTCGATAGCTTTACCGGCTCGAATGCCCATTAAATCGCGCAAATGGCTTGGGTTGCGGTTATTAACTAGACATGAGAATACTTTGTAATCATCGTATTTACCGCTTACTACAGCTTTTTGCAACGAGCTAACTACATCGGGATTGTAAGCGTGGTATTCCCCGCCGTGCACATATTTAAGTAAACCACCGTGAGACATACTTTTACGAGCCAGCCAAGCGATTTTTGATACGTTAAGTAAGTCTTGTTCGAAATCTTCAAATCCGGCGCCTTGAATACGACTAGGCACTCCCGTAAAACATAAATCAATTACTGCTGTGTTAATGCCTATCGCCTCAAAGAGTTTTGAGCTGCGGTAGCTCGCAATTGTGCTTATGCCCATTTTAGACATAATTTTGAACAAGCCTTTATTAATACCTTTACGATAATTTTTAATAGCGTCTAGCGGCGACATGTCTAAGTCATTTTTTTGTACCATTTGTTCAATGGTTTCATAAGCCAGGTACGGATATACCGCGGTTGCTCCCAAACCAATTAACACAGCAAAATGATGTGGATCACGAGCAGATCCGGTTTCCACTAATATATTGGCGTCGCAGCGTAATTGGTCATGTACTAAGCGGCGTTGAACTGCGCCTACCACCATGGGGGCTGGAATAGGTAAAGTATCTTTTGATATTTTTCGGTCTGATAAGATAACAAAGGCTGCGTTTCTATTTTTAACTGCGTCTACAACCTCGTCGCATATGCGTTTAATAGCGCTTTCTAAGCCTTCTTGTGGTTTATAATTTATATTGATTCTTTCATTATAATAATATTCTTTGTCGAAATTACGTAGCTGTTTTAAATCGGTGTAAACCAATACCGGTGACTCAAACAATACTCTGTGAGCATAACCACTAGTTTCGTTAAACACGTTTTGTTCACGGCCAATGCAAGTCGCCAATGACATCACATGATTTTCGCGTAGCGAATCTATTGGTGGATTAGTAACTTGCGCAAACTGTTGCCTGAAATAATCGTACATAGTCCGGTGCTTAGACGACATCACTGCCATAGGCGTATCGTCACCCATTGATCCGGTGGCTTCTTGACCGTCTTTAGCGAGCACTTTTATTATTTGATTGATTTCTTCATAACTATAATTAAATAGTTTATGACGTGTCGCCATTTCATGGTCGTCATATACGCGTTTTCCAATTAAGCTTGCATCACAGTTTTCAAGCGGCTCTAACCTAGATATATGGGACTCCAACCATTTAGCGTATGGATGCTGTGATTTTAGTTCATCATCAATTTCGGTAGAACGCCAAATTTTGCCTGTGTGTGTATCGACCGCTAACATTTCACCGGGTCCTACGCGTCCTTTTTCAACTACGTCTTGTTCGCAGTAGTCCCAAATACCAATTTCAGAAGCTAAGGTAATAAAGCCGTTTTTGGTAATAACATAGCGTGCCGGGCGTAAGCCGTTTCTATCTAAATTACAGGCTACGTGTCGACCGTTAGTTAGTACAATGCCTGCTGGACCATCCCAAGGCTCCATGTGCATTGAGTTAAATTCGTAAAAGGCACGTAAGTCGGGGTCCATAGTCTTATTGTTTTGATATGCCGGTGGCACTAATAAACGCATTGCTCTAAACAAATCCATGCCGCCGGCCAAAAATAGCTCCAACATGTTGTCTAGTGAACTGCTGTCAGATCCCTCTACATTTACAAACGGTGCAGCCTGCATCAGATCGGGTATAAGTGGCGTTGCAAACTTACTGGTTCTAGCAATTGCCCACTCCCGGTTGCCTTTAATGGTATTTATTTCACCGTTGTGGGCTAGGTATCTGAAGGGTTGTGCCAATGGCCATTTGGGTAAAGTATTGGTAGAGAAGCGTTGATGAAATACACAAATAGAGGACATTAACCCGGTATCTGCCAAATCCAAATAGAATTTAGGCAAATCTTTAGGCATTACTAGGCCTTTATAAATGGTGACAAAAGTGGATAGGCATGCAACGTAAAAATCTTCGTCGTCGTTGATACGTTTTTCAACGCGCCGACGGGCAACATACAAACGCCGCTCTAAGTCTGGCGCTAACCAGCCGCTTGGGGCATTTACGAACACTTGCTCAATTTGAGGAACACCAGTTTTGGCTAAATCGCCCAGCACACTGTGGTCAACGGGTACTTCACGCCAGCCCAGTACGCTTAGCATTTCTTTTTCTAATTCTTCACCTAGGATTTTTCGTGCCGCTTGCGCTTTAATAGGGTCTTGCGACAAAAAAATCATACCAATTGCATAATTTTTGTTTAGCGCCCAACCTTGCTCAGCAGCTACTTTCTTAAAAAAGGAGTCAGGTTTTTGCAACAATAAACCGCAGCCATCGCCGGTTTTTCCATCGGCGGCAACACCGCCTCTGTGTTGCATGCGGTCTAGTCCTTCAATTGCTGTTGCCACTAGTTGGTGACTTGACTCACCTTGCGTATGTGCAATTAAGCCAAACCCACAGTTATCTTTTGAATCTGATGAATGATACAAACCCATACATTGCTCCTCCGCGAGGCCAAAATATTCAGCCACGCTCATTATGTCTTACTTATGATATGAAGACCCAGTCACTGCACTTATAGTCTTGGCCATAATACGAATGTGTTTGCCGATTCTTATTATTGTATTTGTTATACGTCGTTAGCTGTTTTGAGGATACTCTTGCGTATCGAATTTTTATTCATTCCACTAAGCGGGACGTTGAAGTTACCTACTTACGCGTCAGAAATCAATTACCTTGCATCAAATTATTGATGATGTATAAATTGAATGCGACTAAGCTATTGTTTTATATATTTATATAGTTTAAAAAAGGATCGGGTAAAAAAGTCTATTTTTTGACACAATACGTAAATAAAGTGTAAATTTTAGTTGAAATTACAACTTATATTCATATGAAAATCGGGAAAAACAACGGCTTAACGCATAAATATGTTTATTTACTGCGTAAACTTGCAATGACACAGTTTTTCACAAAAATAGCGGTTTATTCTTTAGTATTCGACTGTCCTCTACCTCATATTCTTGTTAGCATGCAATGCATATACTTTCAACCATACTGCTTTGATGCAGTTGTCGCTGGCTAGGCTATTCTAATTTATGTTAATTAAACCACAAAACGATTCATGGGCTATAAAAGTGGCGCAGTTTGTCAACAATTTGGGTACGCTTAAGGTAAGTATTCTTTTTGTATTGTTTACTTTGTGTTTTACCATTTCAGGCTCTTACATGGTCCGCCTAGTCCTTGGCAATGATATTGATATTCAAACGCATGATTTTTTGAGTGCAATTGTGCTTACTTTAGTTGGTGCGCCCTGTTTATTGTTTTTCTTTATTAGGTTGATTAAACAGTTAGAGCATTCGCGTATTAATTTGGAAGAGGCTGTTAGTCAACTAGAACGTTTGCGTAGACACGATGTTATTTTAAATAGAGAGCTACAAAACAATATTCGCCAACTTAACTATGAAATAGAGCAGCGTAAGACTGCCCAACTAGAGCGCGAAGCTTTATTTGCAAAACTCGAACAAGAAATAAAGCAAAAATCAGAGCAGGAGCTGGCAGCGCGCAGGCTCTCAACCTTAACGCGTTCTATAATAGATGCTTCTCCTGACCTAATATACTATCGAAACGAAGAGGGTCGTTTCGAAGGCTGTAATAAAGTAGCGGAGGCTCTAACTGGTAAATCACAAGAAGAACTGATGGGATTAACCCCTCATCAGGTCTACGACGAAGAGTTAGCCAGGCAGGTAGCGGCATCCGACCAAGAAGTGTTAGAAACCAATGCCCCCATTACGGAAGAGCTATGGCTTAAATTTGCAGATGACCGCCGTCGTTATTTTGAGATGCGTAAAGTACCGTTTTTTGATCATGATGGTAAACGATTAGGTTTATTAGCCTTTGGTCGAGATATGACCGAACGTAAGCAGTCACAATTAGCTATAGAACAAGCCAGTAAAGATAAAACCAAGTTTATTGCAACTATTTCCCACGAGTTACGCACGCCCCTCAATGGCATTGTTGGCTTGTCGCGGATGCTGCGAGATACCAAATTGAACACTGAACAATTTGAATGGGTGAGTACTATTTATGCAAGTGCAATTACCTTGGGGAACATTTTCAACGATATTATAGATCTTGACAAACTCGACCGCGACAAAGTTGAAATGCAATACAAGACGGTCAGTACCGTCAGCTTTATGAATGAGTTATCGAGTATTATCAAGTTATTAGCGGCAGATAAAGGCCTTAGCTTCAACTCGGAAATTGTTGAGCCAGTTCCGGTTGCTTTTGAAGCTGATGGCACACGACTTAGGCAGGTACTGTGGAATATATTATACAACGCAGTTAAATTTACCCAGCAGGGGTGTGTGACGCTAACCATGTCAGCAAAAATACACAGCGACAGCCAAGCTGATATCACTTTTATCATCCAAGATACTGGAATTGGTATTGAAAAAGACCAATTTGAAAAAATATTTGCAATGTACTACCAAGTGCAACGTAAAGATTTCCAGTCGGCAACAGGCACCGGTATTGGCTTAGCTATTTGTAAGCAAATGGTGGACAAAATGAACGGGTCTATACGGGTAAACAGTGAAATTAATCAAGGCACATGCTTTGAAATTAAGTTGCCGGTAAATACGACCAACCAAACCCCTGATTTAGAAGAACTAAGAGTAACAGGATTGCGTGTACTGCTGGTTGAAGACATAGAACTAAATGTTATGGTAGCTAAGGCCTTGCTCGAAAAATTAGGCCAACATGTTGCGGTTGCTATGACCGGTCAAGAGGCAATAGATATGGTGAGAAAAACCGCTTACGACCTTATTTTATTGGATATACAACTACCTGATATGACCGGTTTTGACGTTGCACGTACTCTGCTTGAAGAAGACTTAGTACTCAGAACGCCCATCGTAGCATTAACGGCTAATGTCATTAAAACAAGGGAAGAGTATTTGCAAAATGGTATGGACGATATCATTTCCAAGCCCGTTAAGAAGAGCAGAATAGTACAGGTGTTTAATGAATTGTTTGCGAGTGATTTGCGCAGCGATCTGCCTTTACAAACAGGTAATACTGCCAAGGTGGTCATTGAGCAAGAGTCTCATCAAGTCCTTGATATAGATTTATTGATTATGCTTATTGAAACTATAGGAGAGGGCCTAATAGAAGCAAGCTTAGCGGTGTTTGAAGACAAAATTCCAGAATATATGGAAATACTAAATGTGTCTTTGGCTGCTGCTGACAAAGATGAGGTGTGCTCTCAAGCTCACAAAATTAAAGGTGCAGCCGGCTCAGTAGGTTTAGCCAGAGTCCAAGTAACGGCTAACATGATTCAGCAAGGTGACCACCCTGCATGGTGGGAGAACGTGCATGAGTGGGTTGAACAATTACAAATGGCAATCACTCAAGACGTACCTTACTTGCATGAATGGCTTAAACAGAACCAATACGACGACTAACGCTTGCTTTGTACCTTTAATAACCTTTCACAATGCACCGTTTGCTTACATTAAAAATAGTGTAGCGGTGCCTAAAAATGCAAATATGCCGACGACATCGGTAATAGTGGTTAAAATTACACTGCCAGCGAGGGCGGGGTCAATTTTCATTTTTTTCATTATAATAGGCAGTGTAGCGCCCGCTAAGCCTGCGGCAATCATGTTCATCATCATTGCAAAAGCAATAACCGCGCCTAGCATGTAGTCTTGTTTCCATAAGGCAATGACCGAGGCAATTAATATCGCCCATATAATACCGTTGAAGAAGCCAATCGCGAGCTCTTTTCTGACTAACCAAAGTGCATTGGTGTCGGTAACGTGACCCAATGCCATGCCTCGTATAACGAGCGTTAATGTTTGATTACCTGCAACACCTCCCATACTAGGAACAATCGTATTAAGAATAGCTAATACCGCTAGCTGGCTAAGTGTTTCTTCAAACATATCACTAACAGCGGCCGCAAGTAACGCGGTTATTAAGTTAACACCCAGCCATACTGAACGACGCTTAGTTGATTGCCCCACCGGTGCAAAAGTATCTTCTTCGTCTTCTAGACCCGCCATACTCATCATAGAGTGCTCTGCGTCTTCACGAATAATATCGACCACATCGTCTATGGTAATTCGCCCCACTAGTTTACCCTCGTCATCTACTACGGGGGCCGACAGCCAATCATATCGTTCGAACATGCTGGCAACTGCACGTTCCTCCATGTTGACCGTTAAGGCTTCGGGTTCATCATCCATAATGTCTTCCACGGTGACATCGGGGCTCGATGTTAATAACCGAGAAAGAGAAACCGTACCAATTAAGAAGTCTTGCCGGTTCACAACATAAAGTGTGTCGGTATTTTCAGGTAACTCAGCTTTCAAACGTAAATAACGTATTACCACGTCTACTGTAACTTCGTGACGTAAGGTTATGGTGTCGGTATTCATTATAAAACCGGCGGTATCTTCACCATAAGACATTGCTTTTTCAGCGCGTTGGCGGTCTTGGGCATCCATTGTGGTTAGGATGTTGTTGAGCACGTTTTCTGGTAGAGAGCTCAAGGTCTCTGCTAAATCGTCGGTGTCCATGTCTTCTAGTGCATCAACCACACTAGAGGGCATCATTTTAGCAATTATACCGTTTCTTACATCTTCAGATAATTCTTCTAATACATCGCCGTGGAAGTCAGCGTCAAGCATTTGCCAAAGTAGGTCACGGGTTTTTGTGGGAGATGACTCCAGTAATAAAGCCACGTCCCCGGCTGGAATGTCGTGCAACAGCTTTCGAACGCGCACGAATGCACCGGCCGTTAGCGACTCTGAAATAGTTGATAATCTAGCTTGTGTATTAGTTGTTTCAATAGTTTCTGACATATAGTTTCAGTGGCTTATTCGCCTTCGTCGAATTTATTCGCAATGAGGTGTTCAATGTTTTCCATTGCTATTTGAGCATCAATGCCGTCGCATATTAGCGTAACTTGTTTTCCTTGGCTGCTCTCAAGCATAAGCAGTGCCAGCACACTGTTTGCCGGTGCCTGTTGTCCGCCTTGCTCTAACATTACTTCACACTTGTAACTATTGGCCAACTGAACAAGCTTGGTAGCTGCGCGCGCGTGCAGTCCAAGCTTATTAACAATGGTAAGCGTTTTAATGAGTTTCATTGGAATACTTACTCATTTTGTTTATTAAAATTGTCGCTTTGAAAGTTGATGCTTGAATGTGGTGCTACATCGCCATCTTTATCATCACCGACATGATGCGACGGTATTTCTAAAGGTTTTGATATTCCAATTTCACGATGTTTAACTTGAACGTCACCATGACTGCCTTTAAATGCCTCGGCTAACGATTGTGCTACATAAACCGAACGGTGTTGTCCTCCAGTGCAACCAATAGAAATGGTAACGTAAGAACGATTATTGCGTTCTAAATGGGGCAGCCAAGTCGTGATCAAGTTTTGAATTTGCCAAATAACTTTCATGACTAAAGGCTGACCAGATAAAAATAACTCAACGGGCCCATCTAGGCCATTCATCGGGCGTAAATCTGGGTCCCAATGAGGGTTGGGTAAAAATCGTACATCAAAGACATAATCAGCGTCTTTTGGTATGCCATATTTAAACCCAAAAGATTCAAATACAATCACCAGGTCAGAACTTTTTTTGCCCAACACTCGTTCGCGTATAAGTTCTGCTAAATCGTGCACAGAGAGCTTGTCGGTATTAATATGTAAATCAGCTTTTTCGGCAACGGGCACCAATATTTCGCGCTCTTCGTTTATGGCATCTATCAATGAGTTACTGCGTTTAAATAGAGGATGTAGGCGGCGTGTCTCACTGTAACGCTTTACTAATACGTCATCGCTAGCATCAAGAAATATAATAGTGATTTCCCAAAATTCAGGTAAATATTCAAGCAACTCGCTAATTTCATTTTCTGACTCAGGCATGTTTCGTACATCTATACTAACTGCCACCAACTCGTGTTGCTCTACAATAGTATGGGTTAGGGTAGGCAGAAGTGATACTGGAATATTGTCTACACAATAATAACCAAGATCTTCGAGGGATCGTAACGCAATAGACTTTCCTGAGCCTGAGCGACCACTAATAATGAGAAGTTTCATTGATTACCCTTAAGTTAACGCGGCTACTATTTCGTTTTTGTTGGTTGCTTTTCTGATTGCTTTTACGATGTTTTTGTCGCTTAGTTTTCTGGCAATACCCGACAATGCTTGCAGATGCTTATCGGTTTGCACTTTAGGTACTAATATAGCAAAAAATATATCTACCGGTTTACTATCAATAGCGTCGAAGTCAATAGGTTGACTGCTGGTCACTATTACAGCAATTATATTCTCAAGGCCCTTAATCTTTCCATGCGGAATAGCAATGCCATGACCAATTCCGGTGCTACCCATTTTTTCACGAGCTAGTAAGCTGCGCAGCACTTCGCCCTGATCTAGCTCTGGAGACTGTTGAACTGCAATTTCGGAAATAACTTCGAATATCCGTTTTTTGCTATGACATTCAACCGAACATTGAGTTCGGTCGAGTGAAATGATGTCATTAATTATCATAAGAGTGCTTAGTGACGCTTCAGTTTTTCTTTGTGTTTAATTATTTGCCGATCGAGTTTATCAATGAGGCCGTCTATTGCAGCATACATATCGGCATGCTGTGCATTAGCGAAAACCTCACCGCCATTGAAATGTAGAGTCGCTTCTGCTTTTTGCTTGAGTTTTTCAACGTTAAGGATGACATGGACGTTGTTGATATGGTCAAAATGCCTTTCAAGTTTTTCAAATTTTGTGTCTACATACTTACGCAGTGATTCGGTAATTTCGACGTGATGACCGGTTAAATTCATTTGCATAATGCTGGTCCTCTATTGCGTAGCCTTAAACAAGGCTCTTTCGTTGATTTGAAGGTGGGATGTGTAAAGATTCCCGGTATTTTGCAATTGTTCGCCTAGCAACATTTATTCCTTGGTCAGCAAGCAATTGCGCAATCTTGCTATCACTTAATGGTTTATGTACCGGTTCACCGGCAACTAATTTCTTAATAAAAGCCCGGATTGCAGTAGAGGAGCAATTTTCGCCCGAATCTGTTGATACGTGCGATGAGAAAAAATATTTAAGCTCATATATACCACGAGGCGTGTGCATGTATTTTTGCGTAGTCACACGTGAAATTGTAGACTCGTGCATATCTACCATCTCAGCAACATCGTTGAGTACCATGGGCTGCATTTTTTCTGGCCCTTGTTCAAAAAATTCTCGCTGCTTGGCAACAATGCAATGAGATACTTTTAGCAGGGTTTCATTACGGCTTTCTAAACTTTTAATAAACCATTTTGCCTCTTGTAAGTGAGACTTTATATACTGTGAATCGTTCGGATTTTTTGTAGATTTCGATAGTTTCGCATAGGTTTCGTTAACCGTCAGCGCGGGCAAGGCCTCATTGTTGAGTTCTACTGTCCACACCCCTTTCTTTTTGTAAACATTAACGTCGGGTACTATATACTCCGGCTCTCGTGATGATATAGAGCTTCCTGGGCGAGGGTTTAAAGTTTTTAATAAGCGCATTACCTCGCGCAATTGCTCTTCTTTTAAACGCGTTTTACGCATTAACGTTCTGTAGTCTTTACTGCTCAGTAAATCGGCATGCTCTTCAATAATGTTGCGAGCCTGCAACAACCAAGGCGTATCGGCACTAAACTGCTGTAGCTGCACCAATAAACATTCTTTAACTGAACGTGCACCTGAGCCAACAGGGTCGAACATTTGAATGCGTTTAAGCACACATTCTACCTCATCTAGGTCAATGTCTTCATTGCTTAGGCTATCTAATATTTCGTCACTGCTAACTGTTAAGTAGCCCGACTCATCAATTGAATCGATAATGGCAATCGCAATTGATATGTCGTTATCACTAAAGTGAGTAAGTTCTACCTGCCACATTAGGTGGTCTTGA
The DNA here is from genome assembly GCA_047636735.1 of Glaciecola sp. Lineage (GTDB taxonomy): Bacteria > Pseudomonadota > Gammaproteobacteria > Enterobacterales > Alteromonadaceae > Glaciecola. Next base: position 54,668 of record JBLIGC010000008.1, read on the forward strand.
ATCGATTCGGTGGTTTGGCCCTGAAATACGTAATCGTCGTCTGGATTTGCACCGGTCATTCGTGTTGGCGCTGAGGTAGAGCCTAGATATTCTTCCCATGAACTATCGAGTGGCAAGTCATCAGGAATTTCACGGTTTTCAAGGGCGTCGTGAGTATCCATAGTGTCAGGTACATCACTGTCGCCGTTGGCCATTGCGGTATCGTTGTTGTTAGTGGTTTCAACGCTAACTGATAATTGTTCTTTGTCGGTGCGTGAATCGAGCGTTTGGTCATCATCTGACGCGCTTTTGCTATCAGAGTCGTGCTCTGCTATTTCAAGCAGTGGATTAGACTCAAGTGCTTCTTGAATTTCTTGTTGTAAGTCGAGAGTGGACAGTTGCAACAACTTGATCGCCTGCTGCAGTTGCGGCGTCATTGTTAGCTGTTGACTAAATTTTAGCTGTAACGAAGGTTTCATTACTGTCCTTTTACTAATTTAATGCGATTTTTGTGCATAAATGACTCTAATCTCTCCAGTGTAGGAAACGCGGTTTCCAGTCGTGTTGGTAGGCAACTAAAAAGACCATTTTTTAAAAATGCCAGCGTTAACATAATAGCGCTTTACCGCGTCTTTACAAAGAGAATTGTTCACCTAAATAAACATCTCTTACTGTTTGATTAGCAAGTACTTCTTGTGCCGTACCCGAGGCTATTAATTCCCCATGACTTACAATATAGGCTTTCTCACATACGTCCAGTGTTTCTTTTACGTTGTGGTCGGTAATTAGTACACCAATTCCGCGTTCTTTAAGCTGGTAGATAATTTTTTTAATATCATTTACCGATATCGGATCCACACCCGCAAAGGGTTCATCAAGTAAAATAAACTTCGGATCGGCGGCTAGTGCGCGAGCTATTTCAACGCGTCGTCTTTCGCCGCCGGAAAGGCTCATGCCCAAACTATTACGTATATGATTAATGTTAAAATCGTCAAGCAGCTCATCGGCTATTTGCTCGCGTTGATCGTTGGAGATATCCTTACGCGTTTGTAATATAGCCATTAAATTTTCATATACACTGAGTTTTCTAAATATTGACGCTTCTTGCGGCAAATATCCAATACCTTGCCGAGCTCGCTCGTGCATGGGTTGAAAACTCAAGTTAATTTGGTCAATAAAAATATCGCCTTTATCCAGTGGCACTAATCCTACAATCATATAAAAAGTGGTCGTTTTACCAGCACCATTTGGCCCTAACAAACCCACAATTTGTCCGGTAGACACTTCTATGCTTACATCGCGCACTACTTGGCGCGATTTATATGATTTGGCTAAATTCTTGGCATATAGGGTACTCGTCACGGCTTGTCCTCAATGACTTTGTCTTGTTTGTCGACCGTCTCACCTTGTGAAAATGCGCCTGGACTTAATACTGTCGTCACCGTTGCATCGCTGTTAGCATCGGTAGAGGCCACAATTTGCTCTTTGCCCATATCAAAGGTAATTGAATCACCGTTCACTTTGATATCGTTTTGGTTAATTGCGGCGTTACCTCTTAACGATATTATTTGAAATTCAACTTGGTATTGAATTTCATTTGCACTGGCGCTTACTATTGAGCCGTCTTCTAGACGTTGTCGATAACTCGCAGGGCTGCCCGTTGCAGTAATGATTTCTTTTCCTTTTCCTGCGATGGCATCCGCAATTACTTGGTCGGCCAAAATCTCTAAGCTACCTTGCCTTATGACCACATTATTCATAAATACAGAGGTCTTCTTTTTACCGTCTAACGATTGGTTTTTTGATTTTGCCGTAACCGGCAGTAAAAAATCATTTGCAATCGTGCTTTGTTCACTTATCTCCTGCGCTTTTTGTGCAGACTGCGCGCTGTTAGCCGAAAAAGCAGAGCTAACAAAAACACAAAAAACGGCTAATGCAACACTGCGCTTAGCGGACGGGATTAAATTCGGTTTGTACATGTTCTTTGAACTCATATTGTTGGGTTGTTAAATTACCAAAGAAGCCGATGCTGTTCACTTCATAATTAAGGCCACTGATGGTCACTTTTTGGTCTGAACTCAACGTTTTATCAAGTAAATCGATTTCAATATACTCGGTGCTTATTTGTCTAATATACTCTTGCGACCGTAAATTCACAATCTTGACATTGTTTTTCAGCAGAATTTTGTTGTTGGTATAAAGCCTACCTTCGCTTGCAGTCACCTGCCACGGTTCACCGTCATCTAGATATATGGTATAGATTGGATTATGAAATACAGCAACACCCAAGGACTCATAGTGTTCCATTCTTTGTGCGACAACTTGATGGCTTAGCTTACCCTCTTTGTCATACAATTTACTATTGAGATTGACAGCTTGATAATTGGGAACAGAGTCAAGGTCGCTGCTGTCTGCTACTTTCAGTTCTTCGTCCTCTAATAATATTGGTAAATAAAGCACAAGTACTGCCGTAAATATAAGCGCAATACTCCATTTTATACGGTTCATACACTCGCCCCGTGTATAGCACTTAACAGGTTGTTTGCTTGTAAAAACAGATCGCACACTTCGCGTACAGCGCCTTTTCCGCCGGCTATTGTGGTAACGTAGTTTGCTTGTTGTTTGACTATGGGGTGAGCATCTTGTACAGCAATTTTTATAGCGCTTAGGTAGAACATTTCTAAATCGGGCA